>NZ_JBHLWP010000010.1:0-205593 GCF_042432755.1 Massilia consociata | reverse complement strand
GTGATTTACGCTCCGCGCTTCCTCCCCACGGTCGATTACTCTTCCGCAGTTGCGCTTCACTTCGCTCGCTGTGGTCAGCTTGCGGCCGGACTTTCACCCGCAGGAGTGCGCCCATGCTGGGCGCACCAAAAAAAACGCGCGGCATGCCGCGCGTTCCGGATGAAGACGGCGCAGGGGAGCCGCGCCGCTTCGTCCTGACCTTACCAGCTCAGCTTCAGCGTGTACTTGCCGCTGGTCGAGCCGGTGCCGCCGCTGTAGTACACGACGCGCACGTAGCGGGACTGGGTGGTGGTGCCGGTGTTGGCCGAGCTCACGCTGTCCACCGAACCGGTGCCGTTCTCGCTGCGGCTCAGCAAGGTACCCGAGCTGTTGTACACGTACAGGTCGTAGTCCGAGGTGCTGTTCGGCGTCATGACTGCGCTCAGGGTCTTGCCTGCCGGCAGATCGACACGGAAGTAATCGGTATCGGTCGTGCTGCCCATGACGCCGTTCACGGTGGTGCCACTGGTCGAGACCAGGTTGGCGCTGCTCAGCGTGTTGTTCGACTCGGCTTCGTTGACGGTCGGGGCGGTCGGGGTGGTGGTGCCGCCGATCGCTGCGTTCACCGCCGCGGTCGCGTCCACGATGCCGGTGCCGCAACCCGAGCAGGTCGCCGGGAAGGCGCGCGCGGTCGACTTCAGGATGCTTTCCACCTGGTCCGGGGTCAGCGTCGGCTTGGCGGCCAACATCAGCGCGGCCACGCCGGCCACGTGCGGGGTCGCCATCGAGGTGCCCTGGTAGCCTGCATAGTTGTCCGCGCCCGGCGCGGTCGTGCCCGTGTTCAAGGTCGAGATCACGCTATAGCTGCCGTCGCCGCCAGGCGCGGCCACGTCGACCAGGGTGCCGTAGTTCGAGTAGGACGCACGGCCGCCGGTCTTGCCGGTTGCCGCCACGGCGATGACGCCCGAGCAGTTCGCCGGGCTGGCATTGCTGACGTTCATGTTGTCGTTACCGGCTGCCACGACGACGACCGAACCGCGCGAACGGGCGCCATTGATCGCGGTCTGGGTGGTGGCGTCGCAGGCGCCGCTGCCGCCCAGCGACAGGTTCAGCACCTGCGCCTTGTTGGCGTTGGCCGGCACGCCGCTCACGGTGCCGCCCGACGACCAGGTGATCGCATCGGCGATGTCCGAGGTGTAGCCGCCGCACTTGCCGAGCACGCGCACCGGGATCATCTTGGCGTTGTACGCCACGCCGGCCACGCCCAGGCTGTTGTTGGTGCGCGCCGCAATGGTGCCGGCCACGTGGGTGCCGTGCCAGCTCGACGACGATGCCGGCGAACCGGCATAGCATTCGCCGGCAACGACGGCGTCGCCCGGATCGCTCGGGTCGCTGTCGCGGCCGTTGCCGTCGTTGCCGACGGTGGCGGTGCTGATGAAATCATAGCCCGGCAGGTGCTGGCCGCTCAGGTCGGCGTGCGGGCGGTAGCCGGTGTCGATCACGGCCACGACCACGCCGGTGCCGGTCGACTTGTCCCAGGCGGTAGGCAGGCGCAGGCCGCCGGTGGTGTCGGTGTAGTGCCACTGCTGGGCGTAATACGGGTCATTCGCCGTCGCCATGTGGGTCATGATGCGGTCCGGCTCGGCGTATTCGATGCTCGGGTCACGCGCCATCATTTCGGCGGCCAGCTTTTCGACATCCTTCAGGTGCTTTTTGCCGTTGAGCTTGAACACGCGGGCGCCGGTCGAGATGGCGTGGCTTTCGCTCACGGTCATGCCGAATTCCTGGCCGGCGCGGTCCAGTTTGGCCTTGCGGTCGGCGGTCATCGCGGCAGCCCGGGCCAGGCCCTTGGCGGCCGGCATGGCGTCCTTGTATTTCACGATGATGCGGTCGGTTTCCATGACGAACTGCTGCTTGCTTGCCGGCTGCACGCCGTTGCCGACGCCCGCGACAGCGGTAACGGAGGCAAGGGCCAGCGATACCGCAGCACACATCTTCAACATTGCAGGATGAATCGAATGCGATTGCTTCATGTTTCTTCCTTATTGATTAGTTTTTCCGTCAAGCGAAATGACCCTCGCCTGTGTCGTTGTAGCCGGGTCAAACCCGGGCCGTCTAATGCGGCGAAATGAGCGTAACCTGAAAGGAAGAGGCCGCGTACGACAATTCGATACAATTTCGGTGTATTAACAACACGCGAACGAACCATTACTTCAAAAACATTTTTTCTTCGGCGAAAAGTTAAAACAGGCAAATAACGTATGCCACAGTTGTGTTGACACATCAGAAAATGTGTTGCCTAAAGAAAAAGGCCGTGCATCTGCGCGGCCTTGCTGTTCAGTTACATGACAGCTCAATGACAGCCATACAAGGGCTGGGAAATCGCCCTGGAACTGCATTCCACCGACGCGGCTCGTTGGCGAAGCCGGTCAGATGACCAGGTATTGCTCGGCTGTCGCTCATGCAACGCGCCTGGATCGATCACCCACGGTCAGGGATCGATCAGGATGGCGCGAAAGTCGTTCACGTTGGTACGGGTCGGACCGGTCATGACCAGCTGGCCGAGCGCAGCGAAGAAGCCGTAGCCGTCGTTGTCGAGCAGGCACGTCCTGGCATCGATGCCCGCAGCGGCTGCAGCGCGCAAGGTAGCGGGGCAGAGCCAGGCACCGGCATTGTCCTCGGTGCCGTCGATGCCGTCGGTGTCGCAGGCGATCGCATGCACACCCGGCAGGCCGTCGAGCGCCACCGCCAGCGCCAGCAGGAACTCGGCGTTGCGCCCGCCCCGGCCGCGGCCACGCACGGTGACGCTGGTTTCTCCCCCGGACAGGATGACGCAGGGTGCCGGCAAGGGCTGCTTGTGGCCGGCGACCTGACGCGCGATGCTGGCGTGTACCAGTGCGACGTCGCGCGCCTCGCCCTCCATGCTGGCGGACAGGATCAAGGGGGCGTAACCGGCGGCGCGTGCCGCACCGGCGGCGGCATCGAGCGACTGCTGGGCGGTGACGATGACGCGCACCTCGTTGCGCGCCAGGCGCGGATCGTCCGGCATCGGGGCCGCGAGCGCCGGGTCGGCCAGGACAGCACGCACCGTATCCGAGATGGCGATGCCGTACTTGCCGAGGATGGCGAGCGCATCCGCGCCACTACTGCCGTCCGGCACGGTCGGCCCGGACGCGACCACGGCCGGATCGTCACCCGGCACGTCCGACACCACCAGCGTGAGCACGCGCGCCGGATGGCAGGCCAGCGCCAGCCGCCCGCCCTTGATGCTGGAGAGGTGGCGCCGTACGCAATTCATGTCGGCGATCGGCGCACCGCAACGCAGCAACGCACGGTTGAGCGCGCGCTTTTCGTCGAAGGAGATGCCGGGCGCCGGCAAGGACATCAGCGCCGACCCGCCACCGGACACCAGGCACAGCACCAGGTCATCCGGCCCCAGTCCGCTGGCCAGCGCCAGCATGCGCCGTGCCGCGTCTTCGCTGGCGGCGTCGGGCACGGGGTGGCCGGCCTCGATCACCTCGATATGCCGGGTCGGCGCGCCATGGCCGTAGCGCGTCACCACCAGACCGCCCAGCTCCCCCTGCCAATGGCGCTCGACCGCCTCGGCCATGCGCGCGGCCGCCTTGCCGGCGCCAAGCACCAGCGTGCGTCCCTTCGGTGGCGGGGGCAGGTGCGGCGCAATCAGGCCGTAGGGATCGGCCGCCTCCATGGCGGCATCGAACAGGCGGTGCAGCAGCGGATGGGGAGTGCGCATGGGCTGGCCCTGGTTGCAGTGGAAGCACGATCCTCGCACAAAAGCGCATGGCCGGTGCGGGAGCGCCGTCGGATGGCCTCGATGGTTCCCAAGCGGATTCTGAAATTTTTTCGAAAAACCCTTGCATACCCTGAATTCCAACCTCTATAATTCGGGCCTCTTCGGACGCAATGACAAGCGTCAGACAGAAACCTCTGAATAGAGACAGCGGGCGCTTAGCTCAGTTGGTAGAGCGGATCCCTTACAAGGATTAGGTCGGGAGTTCGAGCCTCTCAGCGCCCACCACCAGTCTGGTTCGGATGGTTGATCGAAGTAACGATCAGAGTAAACGGAGCGGTAGTTCAGTTGGTTAGAATACCGGCCTGTCACGCCGGGGGTCGCGGGTTCGAGCCCCGTCCGCTCCGCCAGCATCAAAGGGAAAAGGTCCGATCCGTCGGACCTTTTTCTTTGCAGTTAAGTGAAATGGTCGGTTTCGCCGGCCACGCGTTCAAGCAACGCAGGGTAAATGGAGCGGTAGTTCAGTTGGTTAGAATACCGGCCTGTCACGCCGGGGGTCGCGGGTTCGAGCCCCGTCCGCTCCGCCAGTAGTAAGGAAAGGTCCGATTCGTCGGACCTTTTTTCTTTTCAGCGATAGGAGTGTTCGTCCCTGCGGACGAACACGGGCCACGGGCTCGAAGGGATTGCCTTGCAAGGCAATCCGCGGCCCGCGGCACGTGGGCGAGCCCCGTCCGCTCCGCCAGTAGTAAGGAAAGGTCCGATTCGTCGGACCTTTTTTCTTTTCAGCGATAGGAGTTCAAGCAGGGCGCGAATGGCTGCGCAGGCAGCGTCACCGTGATGTGGACGCGCGGCCGGCAAGCCGGCCACCCTACGCCCTTCGCTGCTGCGGATGCCCTGCCTCGACCCGGTCACGCCCCCCGTGCTTGGCCGCATACAGCGCATGGTCGGCGCGCGCCAGCCCCGCGCCCAGGCTTTCGTTCGCATCGAGCACCACCACCCCGATACTGACCGTCATCGTGTACGGCGTGCCGCTGGTGATCACCGCCGCCTCGCGCACGGCCAGACGCAGCCGTTCTGCCGCACGGGTCGCGCCGGCCAGGTCGGTGCCGGGCAGGACCATTGCGAATTCCTCGCCGCCGAGGCGGCCCATGGTTTCATGCGCACGCAGGACGCAGCGCGCGGTGCGTGCGAACACGGCCAGCGCCTCGTCTCCGGCGGCATGGCCGAAGCGGTCATTGATCTGCTTGAAGTGGTCGATGTCGATCATCACCAGCGCCAGCGGCTGGCGCTGGCGGAGCGTGACCTGCCGGGCCTGCTCGGCGCGTTCGAGGAAAGCATGGCGATTGGGCAGACCGGTGAGGCTGTCGGTGGCGGCCAGGCGCGCCATCTCGGCGTCGTCCTTCTGCTTGCACAGCAACAGGAAGCCAAAGCCGTTCATGATCATCAGGAGGTAACCGGCCAGGTAAGCCGTTCCCTGCGCGGCGTGCTGGTCTAGCGGCGTGTCGCTCGCGAGCGCACGGAGCGTCCACGACGCCACCGCCAGCGCGAACAGCGCATCGTTCGCGCCGATGATCTTCTGCAGCAGGGACGCACGGCGGCCCGGTCGCAGCAGGATCCACGCCATCGCGGCGGCAGACAGCGCGACGGCCGCGGCGACCAGCGCGGTCATCAGGGAAACCGAAGCGTCGGCGCTGCCGGCGGCAAGGATCACGGCCAGCACCAGGGCCGACACCGGCACCAGCACGCGCTGCCAGCGCTGGAAACCGAAGAAGATGCAGTACGCCGCCACCTCGAGCGACACGGCGAGGACCCAGCCGGCACCCTCGATGCCATGCAGGTCCGGTATGGCGAAATACGTGCGCGACCAACCCAGCAACTGGCACAAGCCGATGCCCATGCGCGCCCACATCCATAAACGCAAGGCGGGACTGGGCGCGGCGCCGTGGGTATAGCCTGCCATCAGCACGGCGAAGGCGACATTGCCGACGCCGAGTGCAAGCATGAATGAATGGATATCGATCACTGCAATCCCTTGTAAGTGCGTCCTTGGATCGACTGCACCTCAACGATATATTTGTATTAATACATGTTTCCCAAGAGAATTATTCTACATGGTTTTGCGAGACTAGCTCGGACAATTGAACAGCTATGTCGACAGCATGAGCAAAGTGCAACACATCCACTGAGGATACTGCTATGAAGCAGATTTTTTGATGCACAGCAGCACTTGATAGCGGATAATTATCAGACAACACCTAACGCACCACTCCGGAGCACCCGTGATTCTCGGTTTCCTCAAGCCGCCCACCATGTCCCCGCGCCTGCATCGCTTGAAGAACTCGGCGCTATTCTCGACGCTGAGCCCGCTGGAACTGAAAATCGTCGATGGCCTGCTGCATGAGCGCCGTTACCTCACCGACGAGATCGTGTTCGACGAAGGCGAGGAAGGCCAGGCGCTGTACCTCCTGATGAGCGGAAAAGTCCTGATCAGCAAGGCGCACGCCGGCGTCAACCAGGTCGTCGCGCAACTGGAGCCGGGCAGCTTTTTCGGCGACCTTGCCCTGCTCGACAACTCGCCGCGCAATGCCCAGGCACGCGCCATGGAACCATGCGAGATGGCGGTATTCTTCCGCGCCGACTTCCTCGGCCTGCTGGAAACCGACGCCGTGATCGGCTACAAGATCTCGCTGGCGCTGGCGCGCCACATCGGCCTGCGCCTGCGCGAATGGATGGGCACCGGCCGGCCCCAGCTCGAAGCCTTATGAACGGCGCCGAGCGCGCCGGACCGTTCGTCTGGACCGGGATCATTGCCGCCACCTGCCTGCTGCTGCTGGTGGTCCAGCAGATGCTGTGGCTTGCCCTGCCCTTCCTCTTCGGCGGCGTGCTGCACTACATCCTGGTGGGCCCGATGCAACGCCTGGTACGCGCCGGCTACAGCCGCAACGCCGCCACGATGATGGTGTGCCTGCTGTTCTTCGCCTTCCTGACGCTGGCCTTGAGCGCCGCCTTCTCCTGGAGCCGCGGCCCGGAAGAAGATTCATGGGAAAAGACGGTCGGCCTCTACCTCGACGGCGGCGTCGCCTTCGTGCACAACACGATGACCCTGCTCGAGCAGAAATTCCCATTGCTGGCCGAGATGCACCTGACCGCGACCGTCAACGCGATCTTCCGCACCCATACCGACAACTTCGCCGAAAAACACCTGGGCGAAATCCTGGTTGCGCTCGCGACCTGGGTGCCGTCGCTGCTGCTGGCGCCCTTCCTGGCGTTCTTCTTCCTGCGCGACGGCCTGCGTTTCAAGAAATTCCTGGCGCGCGCGGTGCCGAACGCCTATTTTGAGCGCGCCCTGTACCTGCTGCACGAAGTCGACCAGACCGCGCGCCGCTACTTCGATGGATTGCTCAAGCTTACCGTGCTCGACACGGCCGTGCTGGCGCTGGGACTGTGGGCGATCGGCGTGTCCTCGCCCCTGCTGCTGGGGATGATCTCCGCCGTGCTGGCCTGGGTGCCGTTCGTCGGCTCCATCGTCGGTTGCGTGCTGGTGGTGATCGTGGCCTCGACCGATGCGCCGAGCAATCCCTTCATCGCCTACGGCGCGTTCGGCGTGTTCGTGCTGGTGCGCCTGCTGGACGACTTCGTGTTCATGCCGCTGACGCTGGGGCGCAGCATCCGCGTGCATCCGATGGTGACGGTCCTGATGATCTTCATCGGCGGCGCGCTGGCCGGGGTGGTGGGGCTGATGCTGGTGCTGCCGCTGCTGGGGGTGGTGATGGTGATCGGCGAGACGCTGGGGCGCCTGGTGACCAATCCGCGGCTGCGCGCGCGGCACCGCTATGCGCGCGCGCTGCGCACGCGCCAGGCCAGCGTGGACCTCGATATTTCTCGCGAGCGGCGCGGCGCGCCTACCCCCAACGCAGGACTGTAGCGTGGTCGGCTTCGCCGATCGCGCGTTCGACTCAACGGTTGAATGGCCACCGTCGCGTTCATGCAAACACGGTTTGAACGCGCGCCCGGCAGAGCCGAGCACCCTGCGTTATTTTCTGCCTGCTTTCGGCTTGGCCTTGATGGTCGACAGGATCGACGGCTTGACCTTGCTCGGCGGCGCCATGAACGGCGTGCTTGCCGGCTTGCGCTCGCTGCGCTCGCCTGCACGCGCATTGCGCTTCGGCGCCACCTCGATGGTACGTCCCTTCGGCATACCGCCCGGAACGCGCCGGTCTTCCCGCACCATCGAGGCGCCCTCGTCGGAGGCCGGCACCAGATGGCGCTCGCCATTGCCGATCAGGTCGCCCCGGCCCATGCGACGCAGGCCCTCGCGGATGACCGGCCAGTTCTCCGGATCGTAGTAGCGCAGGAAAGCCTTGTGCAGCTTGCGCGTCTTGCCGCTCTTGGCGGTCTCGACGACTTCCGAATCCTCGGTCACCTTCGCCAGCGGGTTCTTGCCCGAGTGGTACATGGTGGTGGCCATTGCCATCGGCGTCGGCGTGAAAGTCTGTACCTGGTCCAGCTTGAAATTGTTCTTCTTCAGCCACAGCGCCAGGTTCAGCATGTCCTCGTCGGTCGAGCCCGGGTGGGCCGCGATGAAGTACGGGATCAGGTACTGCTTCTTGCCGGCCTCGATCGAGTACTTGTCGAACAGGCGCTTGAACTCGTCGTAGGCGCCGATGCCCGGCTTCATCATTTTTGAGAGCGTGCCCTGCTCGGTGTGCTCCGGCGCGATTTTCAAGAGGCCGCCCACGTGGTGGGTGACCAGCTCCTTGACGTACTCGGGCGAGCGCACGGCGAGGTCGTAGCGCAGGCCGGAACCGATCAGGATCTTCTTGATGCCGGGGATCGCGCGCGCCTTGCGGTACAGCGAGATCAGCTTGCTGTGGTCGGTCCCCAGGTTGCTGCAGATGGTCGGGTACACGCACGACAGGCGGCGGCAGGATTCCTCGATTTTTTTATCCTTGCAGGCCAGGCGGTACATGTTGGCGGTGGGCCCGCCCAGGTCGGTGATCGTGCCTGCAAAGTTCTTGGTCGTGTCGCGGATCAGCTCGATCTCGCGCAGGATCGACGGCTCCGAGCGGCTCTGGATGATGCGCCCTTCGTGCTCGGTGATCGAGCAGAAGGTGCAGCCCCCGAAGCAGCCGCGCATGATGTTCACCGAATAACGGATCATTTCCCAGGCCGGGATATGGGCCTTGCCGTAGCTGGGGTGCGGGGCGCGCGCGTACGGCAGGTCGTACACATTGTCCATCTCGTCCATGGCGAGGGGCAGCGGCGGCGGGTTCAGCCAGACGTCACGGTCGGCGTGCTGCTGCACCAGCGCGCGCGCGTTGCCCGGGTTCGACTCGAGGTGGAACACGCGCGAAGCGTGCGCGTACATCACCGGGTCTTCGCTGACGGTCTCGAACGACGGCAGGCGCACCACGGTCTTTCTCGCCTTTTCGCGGGCGGCGGCCTGGCGCTCCTCGCGCGTCATGATCACCACCGGTTTCACTTCCGGCTCGGGCTTCGCGTTCTCGGTGGCGCAGGCCTTGGTGTCTTCCTGCGCCATCGCGTAGGGGTTCGGGTGCGGGTCGACGCGGCCCGGCACGTCGACGCGGGTCGAGTTGTGCACCGACCACTCTTCGTCCGGCAGCCAGCCATGCGGCACCAGGAAGGCGGTGCCGCGCAGGTCGCGGATGGTCTTGATGTTCTCGCCGGCGGCGATGCGGCGCGTGACGTCGACCAGCGCGCGTTCGGCGTTGCCGAAGATGACCAGGTCGGCTTTTGACTCGAACAGCACCGAGCGGCGCACCTTGTCCGACCAGTAGTCGTAGTGCGCAATGCGGCGCAACGAGGCCTCGATGCTGCCGGCGATCACCGGCACGCCCGGGAAGGCTTCGCGGGCACGCTGGCAGTACACCGTGACGGCGCGGTCGGGACGCTTGTTCGGCTCGGCGTTGGGGGTGTAGGCGTCGTCGGAACGGATCTTGCGGTCGGCCGTGTAGCGGTTGACCATCGAGTCCATGTTGCCGGCGGTAATGCCCCAGTAGAGGTTCGGCTTGCCGAGCGCGCGGAAGGGCTCGACCGAAGTCCAGTCCGGCTGGCTGATGATGCCGACGCGGTAGCCCTGCGCTTCCAGCAGGCGGCCGACCAGCGCCATCCCGAAGCTCGGGTGGTCGATGTAGGCGTCGCCGGTGATCAGGATGATGTCGCACGAATCCCACCCGAGCTTGTCCATTTCGGCGCGGGACATCGGGAGGAAAGGCGCGACGGGGGCGCGGCTGGAGCGCTTCGGGACGCTCGCAAAGAGATTTACTGGGGAGTTCATTGGCCGGTATTGTACCGGAAAACCGTTTTCCGGTCGCCCCACCGACCGAAAAATGGCTTACTTATCAATGACTTGTGGCTGAGCAGCGCCTAGATACCCATGTTGGCGAGGATATTGCCGAGCTCGCGCAGGCCGGTGGAGACGGTCGGATGGCGGACATTGAAGCGGGCCGCCAGTTCCTGGGTGCGCGAGGACAGGCCGTAGGTGTTGTTGTCGAGCTCCTGTTCGGCACGGCGCTCGAGGACCTTTTCGATGTCGCCGTCGAGCTGGCGCAGCAGGGTTTCCAGTTCCGGATCGATCTCGCCGGTCTCCTGCAGTTGCCGGTGCAAGGCCTTGAGGCGCAGTTTCAGGTCAGTACCGTTCTCGCTAGGGTTGTCACTCAGCATGTCGTTCTCACTAGTTGGTAAAGCGGGTCTCGAGGTACAGCGCCTCGACTTGCTGGCGCGCCCATGGCGTGCGGCGCAAAAACTTCAGGCTCGACTTGATGCTAGGGTCTTTCTGGAAGCAATTGATGTCGACCCGGCGGCCGAGCTCTGCCCAGCCATAGTGTTCGACGAGGCGGGTTAACAGGGATTCTAAAGTAATACCGTGGAGGGATTGAACACTCATCGCTGGTTTGTGGTGACGAAGGGGTGAGCGGGTAGTTGTACACTGGACTGGGAAATCGAGCGCTGCGTGGTTGCGGGCCAACTTGGGTTCCCGCCTTCGCGGGAACGACGTTGCTTTGTGTACCGGACCATCGTTGGCTGACACTTCAGCCAGTACCCGTAAAGCCGTCGCTCCCGCGCAGGCGGGAGCCCAAGTTTGCATAAGCAGTCATGAACGCCAGCCGCATTGCACAGCCGGCGCGTCAGACCAGCTTACTGGCCGGTCAGGCCGCGGCGCTCCAGCAGCGGCTCCACCTGCGCATCGCGGCCGCTGAAGTTGCGGTACATCTGCATCGCATCCAGCGTACCGCCGCGCGACAGCAGGGTCTTGCGGAAGTGGTCGCCGTTCTTGCGGGTCAGGCCGCCGTTTTCCTTGAACCAGTTGACGGTGTCCGCGTCCAGCTTCTCGGCCCACAGGTAGCCGTAGTAGCCGGCCGAGTAGCCGCCCGAGAAGGTGTGCGAGAAGTAGGTGGTGCGGTAGCGCGGCGGCACCAGGGCGAAGTCGACGCCGGCCTTCTTCAGCGCGGCGGCTTCAAACGCCAGCACGTCGGTCGGAATCTGCTTCGGCGACAGCTGGTGCCAGGCCTGGTCCAGCAGCGCGGCCGCCAGGTACTCGGTGGTGCGGAAGCCTTCGTTGAACTGCTGCGCGGCCTGCACCTTGTCGAGGAGCTCCTTCGGCATCGGCGCACCGGTCTGGTAGTGCTTGGCATAATTGGCCAGCACTTCCGGCCAGGTCATCCACATCTCGTTCACCTGCGACGGGAACTCGACGTAGTCGCGCGGCACGCGCGAGCCCGCAAAGCGCGGATACTTCACGTCCGAGAACATGCCGTGCAGGGCGTGGCCGAACTCGTGGAAAGTGGTGCGCACTTCATCGTAGGTGAGCAGGGTCGGCTCGCCCGCGGCCGGCTTGGCGACGTTCAGGTTGTTGGCAATGACCGGCTTCGTGCCCAGCAGGTGGCTCTGCGGGACCCAGGCGTTGGCCCAGGCGCCGCCGCGCTTGTTGGCGCGCGCGTACGGGTCGAAGGTGAAGATCGCGAGCTGCTTGCCGTCGTGGTCGAACACGTCGAACACGCGCACGTCCTCGACATAGGTCGGCAGGTCCTTGCGTTCCTTGAAGCTCAGGCCGAATTGCTTGTTGGCGGCGAAGAACACGCCATCGACCAGCACGCGGTTCAGCTCGAAGTAGGGACGCAGCTGGTTGCCGTCGAAGGCGTACTTGGCGGCGCGCACCTTGTCGCTGTAGAAGGCCCAATCATGGGCGGCAGCCTGGAAGCCGCCTCCGGTGCCGGCCGATTCCTGGTCGATGACTTTCTGGATTTCCGCCGCTTCCTTGCGCGCGTTGCTCACGGCCGGCTTGGCGAATTCGGCCAGCAGCTGGTTGACGGCCTTGGTATTCTTGGCGGTCTGGTCTTCCAGGTGGTAGGCCGCGTGGTTCGGATAGCCCAGCAGCGCGGCGCGCTCGGCGCGCAGCTTGGCGATCTTCAGGACCACGTCGCGGTTGTCGAATTCGCCGCCGCGCGAACCGCGCGCCATTGACGCCGCCAGCAGCTTTTCGCGGGTGGCGCGGTTGGTCAGCACCGACAAGGCCGCCTGCTGGGTCGTGTTCACGACCGGGATCACGAACTTGCCGTCCAGGCCGCGCTTTTTCGCCTCGAGCGCGGCGGCATCGATCGCCTTTTCCGGCATGCCGGCCAGCTCGGCGCGGGTGTCGACCACCAGCGCCGAGGCGTTGGCTTCCTTCAGCACGTTCTGGGCGAACTGGGTCGACAGCCCGGCCAGCTGGCCGTTCATTGCCTTGAGCTTCTGCTTGTTGGCCTCCGACAGCTTGGCGCCGGCGCGCACGAAGTCGGTGTGGTAGCGCTCGACCAGGTACTGCGACTCGGCGTCCAGGCCCAGCTTGGTGCGCTTGTCGTACAGCGCCTTGATGCGCGCGTACAGCCTCGGATTCAGGCGGATCGCGTCGTTGTGGGCGGCCAGTTGCGGGGCCAGCTCCTTGTCCAGCGCCTGCAGGGTGTCGTTGGTGTACGAACCCTTGAGGGTGTTGAACGCCGCACCGACACGGTTCATCAGCAGGCCCGAACGCTCCATCGCGACGATGGTGTTCTCGAACGTCGGCGCAGCCTTGTTATTGGCGATCGCTTCGATCTCGGCAGCTTCCTGGCGCATGGCTTCGGCGAAGGCCGGCGCGAAGTGCTCGTTCCGGATCTTGTCCCAGGCCGGGTACTGGAACGGCAGGGTGCTCGGTGCGGCGAACGGGTTCGATGCGTCGAACTGCGCAGCCGCAGCCGCAGCCGGGGCGGGTGCAGCCTGTGGGGCGGCAAAGGCCAGGTTGGCGACCGCGACGCTTGCGGCGGCGACCAGCATGATGTGTGGACGGTGCATGGTGTCCTCGTTGTGGTTGGTATGAAAATAAGACGGCAAGCGAAAAGGGCCGCCGAAGCGGCCCTTCCCGGTTAGTTCAGGCCGCGGCGTTCCAGCAGCGGCTCGATGACCGGATCACGGCCACGGAAGTTGCGGTACATCTGCACCGCGTCCATGGTGCCGCCCTTGGACAGGACCATCTGGCGGAAGCGCTCGCCGGCCTTGCGGTTCAGGCCACCGTTTTCCTTGAACCATTCGCCCGCGTCGGCGTCCAGGCGCTCGGCCCACAGGTAGCTGTAGTAGCCGGCCGAGTAGCCGCCCGAGAACGCGTGCGAGAAGTAGGTAGAGCTGTAGCGCGGCGGGACCGGCGCGAAGTCGAGGCCGGCGTCACGCAGTGCCTGCTCCTCGAAGCTCTTCACGTCGGCCGGGATTGCCTTCGAGCCCAGCTGGTGCCAGCGCTGGTCGATCACCGCCGCCGCCAGGTACTCGGTGGTGCGGTAGCCTTCATTGAAGCGCTGCGACGCCTGCAGCTTGTCCAGCAGGGCCGATGGCATCGGCTCGCCGGTCTGGTAGTGCTTGGCGTAGTTGGCCAGCACTTCCGGCCAGGCCATCCACATCTCGTAGACCTGCGACGGCAGCTCGACGTAGTCGCGCGGCACGCTGGTGCCCGAGAAGCGCGGGTACTTCACTTTCGAGAACCAGCCGTGGGTGCCGTGGCCGAGTTCGTGGAAGGTGGTGCGCACTTCGTCCCAGCTCAGCAGGGTCGGTTCGCCCGGCGCCGGCTTGACCAGGTTCAGGTTGTTGGTGATGACCGGCTTCTTGTCCAGCAGGGTGCTCTGGCTGACCAGCGAGCTCATCCATGCGCCGCCGCGCTTGTTCGGGCGCGCATACGGGTCGAGCACGAAGATCGCCAGGTGCTCGCCGTTCTCTTCGAAGATGTCGTAGACGCGCACGTCGGCGTCGTAGGTCGGCAGGTCCTTGCGTTCCTTGAAGGTGATGCCCCACAGCTTGGTGGCAGCGAAGAAGGCGCCGTCTTCGAGCACGCGGTTCAGTTCGAAGTAGGGCTTGAGCTGGTTGGCGTCGAAGGCATACTTGGCGGCGCGCACCTTGTCGCTGTAGAAGTTCCAGTCGTAGGCCGCGACCTTGAAGTTACCCTTTTCGGCATCGATCACCTGCTGGATCTCGGCTGCTTCCTTCTTCGCGTTGCGCACTGCCGGCGTCGCCAGGTCGGACAGCAGCTTGTTGACGGCGGTGGTGTTCTTGGCGGTCTGGTCTTCCAGCGAATAGGCGGCGTGGCTGGCGTAGCCCAGCAGCTCGGCGCGCTCGGCGCGCAGCTTGGCCAGTTGCAGCACGGCTTCGCGGTTGTCGAATTCGCCGCCGCGCGAGCCGCGCGCCATCGATACCGACAGCAGCTTCTCGCGGGTAGCGCGGTTGGTCAGCATCGACAGCGGGCCCTGCTGGGTGGTGTTCACGACCGGGATCACGAACTTGCCGTCCAGGCCGCGCTTCTTCGCTTCCGCGGCGGCGGCGTCGATGACCTTCTCCGGCAGGCCGGCCAGCTCTTCGCGGGTATCGACCACGAAGGCCGACGCGTTGACTTCTTTCAGCACGTTCTGGCTGAACTGGGTCTGCAGGGCAGCCAGCTTGGCGTTGTACTCGCGCAGCTTCTGCTTGTCGGCGTTGGAGAGCTTGGCGCCGGCGCGCACGAAGTCCTTATGGTAGCGCTCGAGCAGGTATTTCGATTCGGCGTCCAGGCCCAGCTTGTCGCGCTTGGCGTACAGGGTCTGGATGCGCTGGAACAGCTTCGGATTCAGGCGGATGGCGTCGCCGTGCGCGGCCATCTTCGGCGCCAGTTCCTTGTCCAGGGCTTGCAGGGTGTCGTTGGTGTAGGAACCGACCAGGGTGTAGAACACCGGCGACACACGGCTCAGGAGTTGGCCCGAACGCTCCATCGCGACGATGGTGTTCTCGAAAGTCGGCGCGGCCTTGTTGTTGGCGATCGCCTCGACTTCGAGCGCCTGCTGGCGCATCGCCTCGGCGAACGCCGGCGCGAAGTGCTCGTTCTTGATCTTGTCGAAGGCCGGATAGCCGTACTGCAAGGTGCTCGGCTTGGCGAACGGGTTGGACGCATCGAGCTGCGAGGCTGGTGCGGCATAGGCCAGGTTGGCCATCGCGACGGCAGCCGCGATCAGGAGCATACGAGGACGATTCATGGTGTCTCTGGTGTTGATATACAGCGATGGAACACGCCTGCCCTGCCCTCCGCCGGGCTTGTGGCTCGGCGAAGAAGGGTCGGGCGCGGGGAAGGGATCAATTACCGGCGCAGTTGCCGGCGCAGTTGCCAGCTCAGTTGCTGACCTGGTTGCCAACTCAGTTGCCAACCAGGCCGCGGCGCTCCAGCAGCGGTTCGATGACCGGATCGCGGCCACGGAAATTGCGGAACAGGTTCATGGCCTCGGTGGTGCCGCCGCGCGAGAGCAGGGTCTTGCGGAAGTGGTCACCGTTCTTGCGGGTCAGGCCGCCGTTCTCCTCGAACCACCTGACGGTGTCGGCGTCGAGCTTTTCGCTCCACAGGTAGGCGTAGTAGCCGGCCGAGTAGCCGCCGTTCATCGAGTGCGAGAAGTAGGTCGTGCGGTAGCGCGGCGGCACCGGCGCGAAGTCCACGCCGGCATCCTTCAGCGCCCTGGCTTCAAACGCCAGCACGTCCGTCGGAATCTGGTTCGGCTTGAGCTGGTGCCAGCGCTGGTCGATCAGCGAGGCGGCCAGGTATTCGGTCGTCATGTAGCCCTGGTTGAACTTCCTGGCCGCGATCACCTTGTCCAGCAGTTCTTTCGGCATCGGCGCGCCGGTCTGGTGGTGCTTGGCGTAATTGGCCAGCACTTCGGGCCAGGTCGCCCACATTTCGTTGACCTGCGACGGATACTCGACGAAGTCGCGCGGCACGTTGGTGCCCGAGAAGTGCGGGTACTTCACGTCCGAGAAGATGCCGTGCAGGGCATGGCCGAACTCGTGGAACATGGTGCGCACTTCATCGTAGGTCAGCAGCGTCGGCTGGCCCTTCGGCGGCTTCGGGATGTTCTGGTGGTTGCCGACCACCGGGCGGCGGCCCAGCAGGTGCGACTGCGACACGTATTCGTTCATCCAGGCGCCGCCCTGCTTGTTGCCTCTGGCATAGGGGTCGAACAGGAAGATCGCCAGCTGCTTGCCGTCGTGGTCGAACACGTCGAACACGCGCACGTCCGGGTCGTATACCGGCAGGTCCTTGCGCTCCTTGAAGGTGATGCCGAATTCCTTGGTCGCGGCGAAGAACACGCCATCGACCAGCACGCGGTTCAATTCGAAGTAGGGCTTGAGCTGGTTCTCGTCGAAGTTGTACTTCGCGGCGCGCACCTTGTCCTGGTACAGCGGCCAGTCGTAGGCAGCGACCTTGAAGCCACCTTTTTCCTGGTCGATCACTTTCTGGATCTCGGCCGCTTCCTTGCGCGCATTGTTCACCGCCGGCTTGGCCAGTTCGGCCAGCAGCTGGTTGACGGCCGCCGGGTTCCTGGCGGTTTCCAGCTCCTGCGAATAAGCGGCGTAGTTCGGGTAGCCCAGCAGCGCGGCACGTTCGGCGCGCAGCTTGGCAAGGCGCAGCACGATCTGGCGGGTGTCGAACTCGCCGCCGCGGCTGCCGCGATTCAAGGATGCCGCCATCAGGCGCTCGCGCGTCTTGCGGTTGGTGAGGCTGGCCAGCGCGGGCTGGCTGCTGGTGTTGACCAGGGCGATGGCGTACTTGCCTTTCAGGCCACGCTTTTCCGCCTCAAGCGAGGCGGCATTGACCTCGGCGTCCGAGAAACCGGCCAGCTCTGCGCGGGTGTCGACGATCAGCGCCGACGCGTTGGCTTCCTTCAGCACGCGTTGCGAGAAGTCGGACTGCAGCGAGGCGATCTCGCCGTTGTACTTCTTGAGCTTGTCCTTGTCGGCGTTCGACAGGTTGGCGCCCGCGCGCACGAATTCCTTGTACACGCGCTCGAGCAGGAAGTGCGATTCCGCATCCAGGCCCAGGCTGGCGCGCTTGTCGTGCAGCGTCTTGATGCGCTTGAACAGGGCCGGGTTCAGGTAGATTGCGTCGTTGTGCGCCGCCAGCCTGGGCGACATCTCGCGGTCGATCGCGTCCAGGCGGTCGTTGGTATTGGCGGTCTGCAGGTTCGAGAACACGGCGGCCACGCGCGCCAGCATCTGGCCGGCACGCTCCATGGCGACGATCGTGTTGTCGAAGGTCGGCGCGGCGCGGCTGGTCGCGATCGCGTCGATTTCCTTCAGGTGCTCGGCCATGCCGGCGGCATAGGCGGGCAGGAAATGCTCGTCCTTGATCTTGTCGAAGGCCGGGTAGTTCAGCGGCAGGCTGCTCGGCTGGGCGAACGGATTGGAAGCGTCGATGGCAGCAGGCGCAGCGGACACGAGCGACGCCGAAGGCGCGGCAACTGCGGCTGCGTGCGCGAGCGCAAGGCTGGCGGCAACGATGAGCAGATGTGGTCGGTTCATGAGATCTTTCAGGGACTCTTGAAAGGAGCTGCCGGGCGGGCTCGACAGCCTGTGCGCGGAGATCATAGCAGGCTTATACGCATGCCGTCACAATAAAAAAGGTATGTATGGCACATGTATCCGCCTTGTATCCGTCATGTATCCGCATGTATCAGGAATGAGTCGATGAAGCGTGTTAGCATCCGCTTCCACCGCCTTCTTCGACATGGATTTTCCTTCCCATCCCTATGACGCGATCGTCGCCGGCACCGGCCCCGGCGGCGCCAGCACCGCGCGCGAACTGGCGCGTGCCGGCCTGCGCGTGCTGATTCTCGAGCAGGGCAGCGCCGCGCCCCTGCGCGGCACCCTGGGCCAGATGGCCACGATGGCGCTGCCGGGCAAGGGAAGCTGGCTGCACCGCGACGCCTCGCTGCTGGTGGCGGGGACCACGCTCGGCGGCAGCTCGGCGCTGAACTTCGCCACCGCCGCGCCGCCTCCCCTCGGCATGTTCGCGGCCCACGGCATCGACCTGGCCCCGGCCCTGGCCGCGCTGCGCGCCGAACTGCCGCTGGCGCCCCTGCCCGACAGCCTGGTCGGCCCGATGGCCGGGCGCATCACGGCAGCCGCGCGTGCCGCCGGTTTCGACTGGCAAAAACTCGACAAGATGATCCGGCCCCAGGCCTGCCGCAGCGGCTGCTGGCGCTGCGTGTACGGCTGCCCTTACGGTGCCAAGTGGAGCGCGCGCGACTTCGTCGATGAAGCCTGCCGCCACGGCGCGGTGCTGGGCGACCGTACGCGCGTGCTGCGCGTGCTGATGGAAGGCGGACGCGCGGCCGGCGTGGAACTGGTGCACGCCGGCCGAAACCACATCGTGCGCGCGCCGCTGGTGGTGCTGGCGGCCGGCGGTGTCGGGAGCCCGCGCCTGCTGCATGCATCCGGCCTGGCGCCGCGCCACGCCCCGTTCTTCAGCGATCCGGTGGTCGCGGTCATGGGCAGTGTCGACGACATGGATGAGGGCAAGGGCGGCGCCGAGGTGCCGATGGCGGCCGGCGCCGGCTTTCCGCATGAGGGCATCGCGCTGGCCGACCTCACGCTGCCGCGCCCGATGTATACGGCCTTCGCCTTGCAGGCGGGCCGCGTCGACCGCCTCGGCGCGCATGCGCAGTCCCTGAGCATCATGGTCAAGATCCGCGACGACATCGGCGGCAGGATCGGGCCGCGCTGGGTGGACAAGCGGCTGACGCCGGGCGACCGCGCGCGTTTCGACAAAGGCATCGGGATGGCGCGCGCGATCCTGGAACAGGCGGGCGCGCACCACATCTTCGCGACCCACCATTTCGCCGCGCACCCGGGCGGCAGCATTCCCATCGGAGCAAAGGCGGGCGCGGGCGTCGACAGCGAATTGCGCGCCGCACCCGGGCTGCACGTGTGCGACGCCTCGGTGATCCCGCAGGCATGGGGACTGCCGCCGACCCTGACCCTGCTGTGCCTGGGCAAGCGGCTGGGCGCGCTGCTCAGTACTGCTCAGTAGTGCGGCGGTTTCTCGTTGACCGGGCCCTGGCGCGTGGATTGCAGGGTGCGGACGTGGTCGGCCAGCGCAGCGACCATCGCCTCGAGCTGGTCGATGCGGCGTCCCTGGCGGTAGATGGTCTGGTTCAGCGTCTCGACCAGGTCTTCCTGGTGCGCGAGCTTGATCTCGATATCGACAAAGCGATCTGTGAAGCGGTCTTCCTGACTCATTGGCAACCCCTGGCAAACGCCGGTGCAAAACCGGCATTATGCCAGTCTTGCCCCGGTGCCTGCCGGTGATTATGGCTGGTTCCACGGCGTGAATTCGATGCCGCTCCCGATGATCTCGATGACCTGCGCCTTGTTTTCGAAGCCTTCGCTGAAATCGACGATGATTTGCGCGCGATTGTCGTCGTTGATGACGTTGATCCAGTACTCATAGCCGGCAGCGTCGGGCTCGCGGTCGAGGATGTTCAGGTACAGCTGGCGCACGAACTGCGCCTCGGTCGGGTTGATGCCGTACAACGCGTCGAATTCCTTCTGCTTCATGAACTCGTTTGCAACCTGCAGCAGCGACGTGCCGGTGCTCTCCATGCGCCACATCCAGTACCCCTGGCCCGCAGCTTCCGCCGGGCGGCCGAGAACGGCTTCGTACAGGCGGTACACCTGGCCGCCGACGCCCTCGATATCGAGGGCTTTGTAGCCGTCGCTGAACTGGACCCGTTCGACGTTGTACAGGCCGTCGGTACCGCCGTTACCCGACTTGGCGGTGACCGTGCTGCCCCAGACGCCGCGGGCGATCGTGTAATCGGCCATGCTTCCGGCATACACGACGGTGTCGATGCCGGCGCCGCCGTTGATGGCGTTGTCACCCGCACCCGCGGTAAAACGGTCGTTGCCCGGCGTGCCGTTCTGGTTGGCGCTGCTGGCGATGACGAAGTTCATGTTGCTGTTGGCAGCCGAGACGTTGTCGCCGATGTCGATGGAGACGGCGTTGACCGAATACGTACCGTTCGGCAGTGGTGCAGACGCGATACTCCATTTACCGTCTGCACCGACGGTGGTACGGGCGATTTCGAACTTCTCGGTCACGTGGATCAGGGAAATCGTGGTACCGGCCTCGCCGGTGCCGCTGAAGACGGGCCGGTTGCCGCCGGCATCGAGCGTAAAGGTATTGGTGGGCGTCGTCGGCGCCTTGCCGTCGATGTTGAAGGTGGCAATCGCGCTGCTGGCCGAGGTATTGCCGGCAGCATCCGTTGCGGTTGCATGGACCCGGTAGTTCAGGCCATCCGGCAATCCCTTGGCGACAAATTTCCACAGGCCGTTCGCCCCCACCGTGGCCGTGCCCACTGCGGTCTGGTTGACGTAAATCGTCACCGTCGAATTCGCTTCCGCGGCGCCGTTGATGATCGCATCGCTCCCGGTGGCGTAGCCGGCGGCATTCTTAGTCACCGTAAAAGTCGGGGCAGCCGGTGCTACCGTGTCGGCCACGTTCGCGCGCGACACGCTCATGTCGGTAAAACGCAATTCCTCGATCGACAGCAGGGTATCGATACCGTCCGCGACGCTGGCAACGCGCAGGCTGCCGTCGACATTATTGGTAATCGTGTAATTGCTTCGTGGACCCGTGTAAACCACCGTGTCATTGCCACCCCGGCCATCAAACATGTCGTTTCCTTTCGTGCTATAGAAAATATCGTCGCCATCGGTGCCGGTGAAGTACGACCCTTCGGCGCCAACGCCGAGCCGGCCGCCCAGGCCATCACGGCCATAGAGCCAATTCAGGGCAGCGATGTCATAAGGGCCGAAAGTGCTGTAGGGTCCGCCAACGTCCTTGTAGGACATCAGCGTATTGGCAGTGTTGTCCTGTGCCGCCGGCAGGTGGATGTGGTCGTGTTCATCGGCTTCATGGAACGGATGGCGCAAGCCGAGTGCGTGCCCCAGTTCATGCAGCAGGGTCTGGTAACCGGGGCCGCCTGGCGTCAGGTCGCGGTTCTGGAACCGCCATTCGACGTTGTCCAGGTACACCCAGGCATTCGCCGAATAGCTTTTCAGCTGGTCACCGACGTACGAATAGCTGCTTTGCCAGCTGGCCAGGCCGACGGTCTGGCTATCCTTGATGTCGAGATTGGCAAGGTGGATCTGGGCATTGCTGCCGACCGCCGTTTCAACGAACTGGATGCCGGTAATCTCGGCCAGGTAACTGAACGCGGTACGCGTCGCCACCTGCTGTTCCAGGGTGAAGGTTTCCTGCCCGGTCACCGGTTGTTTGGTTTTTGAATCGATTTCGATACCGGAAGTAATCGAAAACGTGTAGTAGATCGTGTTCGGTGTTGCCGAAGTCAGGTAATTCCAGTCGGGGCCGACATCGAGCAGCGCATCGATATGGTTCAGACCGGAATGGGGAGTGACAGTGATGTTCGAAACGGTTGCCATGACAAAGGAAATAAGCAGAAGATTGTGCGGATGAGCTCGCTTTCCGGAAAGTATTTCCTGCGACACAATTGAAGTCAAATAAGAATTTCAATCGTGCGCACCCTTGCCACCTTTTCAAGGCTTATGCGCAACGCATAAGCAGGGCGGAAACGTGCCGGCATCAGGGCAGTCGCGTCCTCGAAGACAATATGGCAGCACCAAGGGCGGGCCCCCTGCAGGCGTCGTCAGGCGCTTTTTGGCGTGGCCAGCAAGGCTTTCAGGTTGGCCAGCCTTTCCTTGGGTGTCAGCACTTCGGTTTCCTTCGGCGGCGCATCGCCCACGTCGAGTGCCATTTCCTTGATGAAGCGCGAAGGCTCGCAATGCACCAGCTCGCCTGCGCGCTTGCGCTTCTTGCACCAGGTCAGGCGCAGGGTGCGCTGGGCACGGGTGATGCCCACGTACATCAGGCGCCGCTCTTCCTGGATGCGCGCGGCGATGACTTCCACCGGCGCGTCCGGGTCGCCCTTGTGCGGCAGGATGCCTTCTTCCACCCCGACCAGGAACACGTGCGGGTACTCCAGACCCTTGGAGGCATGCAGGGTCGACATGCGCACCGCGTCCTGTTCCTCGTCCGAGCCCTCCAGCATCGACATCAGGGCCACCATCTGGGTCAGTTCGAGCAGGTTCTTTTCCTCGCCGTCGCGCTCGCGCCCGCCCCGGCCGCGTTCCTTGAGCCAGTTGGTGAATTCCAGTACGTTCTGCCACTTGGCCTGGGCCGCGCGGTCGTCGAAGTTCTCGTACAAGTAGTGCTCGTAGTTCATCTCCTTCATCATGTCGTCGAGCACCTCGGCGGCATTGTCGCCGCTGCCCGAGGGGCCGGGGCGCGTGGCGCGGTCTTCCAGCTCCAGGATGAAGCGGCAGAAGTCGCGCAGCGGCGCCAGCTGGCGCTCGGCCAGCTTGGCTTCCAGCCCGCCCTTGCGCGCCGCCTCGAACAGCGAGCAGTTCCACTGCTTGGAGAATTCGCCGAGCGTCTCCAGGGTAGCCATGCCGACCCCGCGCTTCGGCGTCGTGACGGCGCGGATGAAGGCCGGGTCATCGTCCTGGTTCGCGATCAGGCGCAGGTAGGCGATGATGTCCTTGATCTCGGCTTTATCGAAGAAGCTCTGGCCGCCGGACATCGTGTAGGGGATGCGCTCCTTGCGCAGGGACTGTTCGATCACGCGCGCCTGATGGTTGCCGCGGTACAGGATCGCGTAGTCGGCCCATTTGTTCTTGCGCTGGAAATGGTCGGCCGAGATCATGATGGCAACCTGCTCGGCTTCCTGTTCGTCGCTCTGCATGCCGAGCACCTCGATCGGCTCGCCCAGGCCGTGTTCGGACCAGAGCGACTTCTCGAACAGCTTCGGGTTGTTGCCGATGACTGCATTGGCGGCCTGCAGGATGCGCGTGGTCGAGCGGTAGTTCTGTTCGAGCTTGATGACTTGCAGGTCGGGAAAGTCGACCTGCAGGGTTTTCAGGTTTTCCACCGAGGCGCCGCGCCAGGCGTAGATCGCCTGGTCATCGTCACCCACGGCGGTGAACATCGGCTTCTTGCCGAGCCCCGTCACCAGCAGTTTCACCAGCTCGTACTGGCAGGTGTTGGTGTCCTGGTATTCGTCCATGAGCAGGTAGCGCAGGCGGCGCTGCCAGCGGTCGCGGATCGATTCATTGTTGCGGAACAGCTCCACCGGCAGGCGGATCAGGTCGTCGAAGTCGACCGCCTGGTAGGCCTGCAGCGTGGCCAGGTAGCTGCGGTAGACGCGCGCGGACATCGCCTCGTCCTCGTCTTTCGCGTTGCGGATCGCGTCTTCGGGGTCGACCAGCCCGTTCTTCCACAGCGAGATCGCGTTCTGGATGCGGCGGATCTCCTGCTTGTCCGTGGTCAGCGCCAGGTCGGACACGACGGTGTAGCAGTCGTCGCTGTCCATGATCGAGAACTTGTCCTTCAGGCCGACCCCGGCCGCTTCCTGGCGCAGGATCTTGACCCCCAGCGAGTGGAAAGTGGAGACAGTCAGCTGCTTGGCCTGCTTCGGCTGCTTGAGCAGCTTGCCGATACGCTCCTGCATCTCGAGCGCCGCCTTGTTGGTGAAGGTGAGCGCCGCAATCGTGCGCGGGTCGTAGCCGCGGTCTTCGATCATGTAGGCGATCTTCTGCGTAATGACACGCGTCTTGCCCGAGCCGGCGCCGGCCAGCACCAGGCAGGGGCCGTCGAGATAGAGCACGGCTTCGCTCTGCGGCCCGTTGAGGCCGAATTTCGGTGCGTTGGACATGGGAAAGATTTCTGCAGGGTGGGCGGGTATTGTAACGATGAGTTCGCGAGCGCGCTAAAATGATCCAATGAAAAAATTACTTGTCATCCTGTTTGCAACACTGCTGTCGCTGCCCGCCAGCGCCGCCACCTTGCTGGTGGCGGCGGCCAGCGACCTGGCGTATTGCATCGATGACCTGGCGGCAGCCTTTCGCAAGGAGGTGCCCGGGGCGGTGGTCAAGGTGTCGACTGGCGCTTCCGGCAATTTTTTTGCCCAGATCCGCAACGGCGCGCCCTTCCACGTGTTCCTCTCGGCCGACATGATGTATCCGACCGAGCTGGCGAAGCTGGGCGCCGCCGACGGCGCCACCTTGCGCCCATATGCCGTCGGCCGGATCGTACTGTGGACACTGGACCCGCGCTTGGACGTGGGACAGGGCCTGGCGCTGCTGCGCGACCCGCGCGTGGCGCGCGTGGCCATCGGCAACCCGGACACGGCGCCCTACGGCCGTGCCGCCAGGGCGGTGCTGGAGCGCGACAAGCTGTGGGAAGCGGTGCAGCCGCGCCTCGTGATCGGCGAGAACATCGCGCAGGCGGCCCAGTTCGTCCAGACCGGCAACGCCCAGCTGGGCATCGTCTCGCTGGCCACCGTGCGCGCGCCGAGGATGGCGGGCGTGGGCCGCTATCACCTGATCGATGACAAGGGGGTGGCGCCGATCGAACAGGGCGCCATCGTTACCCGTGCCGGCAGCCGTGAAGCGCTGGCGGCGCGCTTCGTGCGCTTCCTGGGTTCACCGGCGGCACGCGCCATCCTCGAGCGCAACGGCTTCAGCCTGCCGGCTGCTGCGAATGATTGAAGCGGCGTCTTTCACCTCGGCCGTCTTTTCCCCCGAGCTCTGGGCCGCGCTCGAACTGACGCTGCGGCTGTCCCTGGTCACCTCGCTGGTGCTGCTGGCGATCTCGATTCCGCTCGCCAATTGGCTCAACAACAGCCGGATGCGCGGCATCCTGTTCATCGAAACCCTGGTCAGCCTGCCGATCGTGCTGCCGCCGACGGTCATCGGCTTTTATCTCCTGATGCTGATGGCGCCGCAGCGCCCGCTGGGCGCGGCCTGGCTGTCGGTGTTCGGGCACCCGCTGCCCTTCTCCTTCGCCGGCCTGGTGGCCGGTTCTGTCGTATACAGCCTGCCGTTCGCGGTGCAGCCGATCCAGTCGGCCTTCCGCAACGTCAGCCATGACCTGGTGCAGTCGGCCCTGGCCCTGGGCCTGACCCGGCGCCAGGTCTTCTTCTCGATCGTGCTGCCGCTGTCGCGCAACGGCATCCTGACCGGCCTGTCGCTCAGCTTTGCCCACACGATGGGCGAATTCGGCGTCGTGCTCATGTTGGGCGGGAACATCCCGGGCCAGACCCGGGTGGCCTCGATTGCGCTCTACGACGAGGCGCAAAAGCTCAACTACGCGGCCGCCCACGCCTATGCCCTGGTGCTGCTGGCGATCTCGTTCGCGATCCTGGTGGCGATCGCATTCTTCCAGCGCAAGCAGCATGCACTGTTTTTGGGTAATAACTGACAACTGACCTGGGCAATCAGCAGGCAGCGGCGCGACGGAACGGGTCGCAATCGGGTACCATCGCACCCTTGTGGCGCCGCGCGCCAAGCCTCATTTCGGATATCCTGCACCATGAAATTTGAACATCTCATCCAGATCAACGATCCGCTCAACCCGCTGATCGATACCATCACGATCGAACAGCTGTGGCGCGGGCTGGTCATGCGCGCCGAATCGCCCATGATGTTCGTGCCGCACCTGGACGAATGCACGATCGGCGAGCGCACCAGCGGCAGCTTCGCACGCCGCCTGCGCTACGGCGACCTGGTGATCGACGACGTCGTGCACCTGACACCGCTGAAGGAAGTGCGCTTCGAGGTGCCGGCCCAGGGCGAGATCGCGGCATCGAGCCTGCGCATGATCATCGAGGCGCCGACCAGCGCCATGCTGCTGGTGCGTTTCTGCTACGACGACGGCCAGGGCGAGCATACCGACCCGGCCAACGAAATGTACGACGACTTCAAGCGCTCGGCCTACCAGGAAGCCGACATCGATACCGTACGCATCGTGCGCCAGCTGGCGCAGGACGGCAAGCTCGATGCCACCCGCCTGAACTGAGCCTCACCGACGTTTGCGTACGCTCCGGCTGCGCACCGAACTTGGGCCCCGGCCTGCGCCGGGGCGACGGTCTTCAAGCTAACGGTTGATAAAACCGGAGACGCCTAGGTACCCGGTTCGCTATCGGCCGCATCGATCTCGCTTTCCCCCTTTGCCAGGCACGCCGCCAGGTCGCGCAGGGCGGTGCGCACGCCCTCCTCGATCACCGGGTGATAGAACGGCATCTCCAGCATCTGGTCCACCGTCATGCGCATCTGGCAGGCCCATGACAGTGTGTGCGCCAGGTGCTCGCCGCGCGGCGCGATCATCTCGGCGCCCAGGAAGCGCCGCGAGCCGTATTCCGCATACACCCGTAGCACCCCCTTGTTCTGCAACATCACCCGGCTGCGTCCCTGGTTCGCGAACGATACCGAGCCGACCGCGAACTTGCGCTGGCCGCCTTCGCACAGGCTGCGGTAACTGGCGCCGAGGGTGGCGATGTTCGGTTCGGTGAAGGCCACCGCGATCGGCGCGCGGCGCAGGCCGGGACGCACGTCCGGGTAGCGGCCCGCGTTGTCGCCGGCGATCTTGCCGTGGTCGGCCGCGTCGTGCAGCAGCGGGCGCTCGTTGTTGGCGTCGCCCGCGATGAAGATGTGACTGGTCCCGCACTGCATGGTACGGGTATCGAATAGCGGGATGCCGTCTTCACTTCGCTCGAGGCCGCTGTGTTCCAGCCCGATGTCATGCACATTGGGGATGCGGCCCGCGGCCATCAGCACATACTGGAAACGCTCGGTGTTTTCCTTGCCGAGGGCGTCGCTGACGCGCAAGGCCACCTCGTTCCCTTCCTGGACTGCGCCCACGACCTTCGACTGGAACTGGATGTCCAGCTCCTCGTTGAGCACACGCCCGGCCGCGCGCAGCACTTCCGGATCGGTGATGTGGGCGATGCTGCCGCCGCGCGCGAACAGCTTGACGCGCACGCCGAGGCGGTGCAGGGCCTGGCCCAGCTCCAGCCCGATGACGCCGGTGCCGATGATGGCCACCGACCTGGGCAGGTCGTCCCAATAAAACACATCGTCGCTGGTGACGATGCCGGGGCCGACGTTCTCGAGCTCGGGCAGGCGCAGCGGCGCCGAACCGGTGGCGATCACGATGCGGGCAGCCTGGACCTCGGTGTGATCGTCGACCACCAGCGTGTGCGGGCCGGTGAAGCGCGCGTGGCCGCGCAACCTGTCCTCCTCCGGCATGGCCTCGACGCCTTCCAGCACGAAGCCCACGAAACGGTCGCGCTCGCTGCGCACGCGCGCCATCACGGCCGGCCCGTCGATGCGGACCTCGCCGGCATGCACGCCGAAGGGCGCGGCATGCCGCATCGCATGCGCCGCCTCGGCCGCGGCGATCAGGAGCTTGCTCGGCATGCAGCCGACGCGGGCACAGGTGGTGCCGTAGTGGCCGCTTTCGATCACCACGACCCGCGCACCCTGCGCCTTGGCGGCGCGATAAGCCGTCATGCCGGCGGTGCCGGTGCCGATGACGGCGACATCCACGTCCAGTTTGTTCATCGTTCTCTCCGCAAAGCCATGCCGGAACGATACGCGATTTTGGCAAAGCAGGTTGGCCCCTGCCAGGGAGCCGCGCGCCGCCAGCATGCGCCAGGCCGATCTTCCATGCACGTTCAGTTGCGTAAAAACAGCGCTGCAACGTCTTTACATAAAGCACTGGACGGAGAGAAAAATTGTAGTTACATTAACTCGATTGGTCGGACCAAAATTCTTTCGGTCGGAGCAGATGGAAAATTGGCCTGATCAATTCACCTCTTAAAAAATAAATAGGAGACGTCAATGAATGCCAGTTTGCATCGCAGTTGCCTTGCCGCTTCAATTGCTCTCACACTCAGCGCCTGCGGCCCCGGCGCGCCCGAATCGCCTACGACCGTCGCGTCGATGGGAGCAACCCGCGCTTCGGTGACCTCGGCCGGCGCCTGCCCCGCACTGGCGCTCGACGGAATCGACGCCCAAACCCTCACCGGCGAGTCTACGCCACTCCAGCTCGGCACCTACGGTACCCGCAGGCCCGGCGCACCGGTCCTGATCGGTGGCAAGCACTCGCCGACCAATTATCGCGCCGCCCCGGTGCTGCCGACGTGGCAGTTCGCCACCTCCGATCCCACCAACGGCGTGCTGACCTTCGAATGCGACGTGGCGCCGAACGTTGGCTGGCACAGCTACAAGCGCAACGGCAGCGCGCACCAGAAAGTCGTCGTCACCGGTGGGCGCAACGCCGCGCCCCAGCACGTTTATACCGTGTACAACGGCCAGCAACTGGTGGCCGCGCTGCACGAGGCCGGACTGGCGCCCAAGATCATCCGCGTCGTCGGGCACATCGACATGCGCATGAGCGCCAACAATACGGTCTTCAAGGAATACGAAAGCTACACCGACCAGAAGTTCGGCGGCTCCATCAGCATCCCGTCCAACACTACGCTGGTCGGCATCAACGATGCGCAAGGCCGCGCGGCGCGCATCACCGGCACCACGCTCCTGGTTGGCGGCGAGCTCCCGGCGGCGCCGGGCGGCAATGCCGAGGCGGACTTCAAGGCATGGATTGCCGCCGGCAAGGATGGCGACCTGTTCCCCACCTGGACCCGCAACGTCATCATCCGCAACATCGCCCTCGATACCCCGTGGGACGTGAACCCCGAGGACTCGGCCAACGCGTATGCGGACGGCGTCACCATCTCGCGCTCGCAGAACATCTGGGTCGACCATGTCACCATCAGCGACGGCGACACGCCGGACCGGCTGGCCAGCGACACGCGCCACGATGGCGCGCTCGATATCGTGCGCGGTTCCGACTATGTGACCCTGTCGAACAGCTATTTCTTCAAGCATGGCAAGACGACCTTGGTCGGCAATGGCGACAGCGGCCGCGCCTGGAGCGACGAGGGACGCCTGCACGTCACCTTCCACGGCCTGTACTGGCATGGCACCGCGAGCCGCCTGCCGCTGGTCCGCTTCGGCCAGCTGCATACCTTCAATAACCTGGTCGAGGGCGACACCAGCCCCGCCGACCCGGACATGAAGTTCGCCGGCGGCCTCGATGTGCGCTACCGGTCCGACGTGCTGTCCGAGAACAACTACTACCTGTTCAAGAACCTGAAGCCGGCCTCCGTTGGCGGCAAGGTTTCCAGCGGCAAGGATGCGATCAGCTACCGTGCTTCGGGTGAACTGTTCATCAACGACAAGGGCGACGACACCAAGCCATGGGTGGGCGGCGCGATCGATATCTCGAACACGCTCATGACGGCGACCGGCCTGCCGCGCCTGGCCAACTGGACGCCGCCGTACAGCTACACTGCCCTGCCGGCCGACCAGGCATGCGTGTTCGTGAAGAACAATGCGGGCGCCGGACGCGTGAATAATCCGGGCAGCGGCGCGACCTGCACCGCGGCCAGCACCACGACGCCGACGCCGACCGACCCGACGCCGACCGATCCGCCCCCGACCGATCCGACCACGCCACCGTCGGGTACGGCGCCGGTCTGCACCGCTTTGTTCACCTGCAATACCGGGGTCGGCCAAGGGGTGATGCATCCGGCGGTGACGGCGCCGGTGTCGAGTTCCTTCCTGAACGGCGTGCATACCATCACGGGTGCCGGCAACATCTCGACCTCCACCAGCTACCACCACTACTTCAAGTACATGCCGCTGACCGGCAATTTCGTCATGACGGCAAGGATGCTGTCGCAGGGCGGCAGCACCAGTGGGGCCCGCGCGGGCCTGCTGGCGACCGATTCGCTGTCGGGCTCCGGCACCTTTGCCTGGACGGCACGCTATGCCAACACGGGTGAGATCCGCCGCGCCATCAACGGCGACAACAAGTCGGTGCTGCCGGGCTATTCGTCGACCACGCTGCCGGTGTGGGTGCGCATCGAGCGGCGCGGCAATGCCCTGTACTCGGCAGCTTCGCGCGATGGCCTCACCTGGACCGAGGCCACCAGCGTCAACGTGACGGCGCCGACACTGTATGTCGGCATGGCGGTCTCCTCGGGCAGCAATACCGCCACCCAGACCGCCACCTTCAGCAAGCTCTCCGTCATCGGCGGCGGCTTGAACTGAGGCCGGCATCGGGCGCAATACAAAGCAAAAACTGGCACATGACACGACAGGCTGCCCTTGGCGGCCGTCGCGTCGACTTCCATTACTACTTTCTTGATGAGCAAACAGACATGAAACTGAAACCGATCGCCCTCCTCGCCCTGTGCGCCGCCATGTCCTCGGCAGGCGCCGCAAATATGTCATACACCGGACAATTTACTTACGATAACGACGTGCAATTGATCAACTTCACCGTCGGCGAGCTATCGACGGTCGGGCTGCGCACCTGGTCGTATGCCGGCGGCGTGAACGCCGCGGGCGAGACGATCGCACGGGGTGGCTTCGATCCGATCGTGGCGCTGTTCAATTCGGTGGGCCAACTCGTCGGCGAACAGGACGACGCAGGGTGCGGCAAGGTGGCCGCCGATGCCGTCACCCGCCAATGCTGGGATATCAACTTCCTCATCGAGCTCGCTCCCGGCACCTACACGGCATCGATCCAGCAATACAACAACTACCACGTCAGCACCAACCTGGCCGACGGCTTCTATTACCAGGACGCGCAATACCGGAACTTCCGCAACGGCTTCGTCGATGAAATGGACGTCAAGCGCAACGGCATGTGGGCGCTCGACATCCTGAACGTCACCCCGCCGGCGGCGGCGCCGGTCGACCTGCCGGAGCCGGGATCGCTGGGATTGATCGGCCTTGCACTGGCGGGCATGACGGTGCTGCGGCGCCGCAGCAAGGCCGCCTGACCGGGCCAGCCGGACGGCGCGGCCGCGGGGCCTTGTACCTGTATATACTGGGCGTCGCGGAGGACGACGATGCTCGAGACGATACAAGACCTGATGCGCCCGCCTGCCGGCATGGCCTTCGACTTCAGCCAGCCTCCCGGCGAGCCGGCCCTGGCGCCGGCGGACGGCGTTTCCTGGCAAGTGTTCGCCAATCCGGTGTCCCTGTTCGTCGGCGGGATGGCGGCGGTGCTGCTCGAACTGGCCGAGCCTTCGGTGCGCTCGGGCGTGTGGGACCACGGCGGCTTCCAGCGCGATCCGGCCATGCGCCTGCGGCGCACCGGCTTCGCGGCCATGATGACCGTCTACGGCCCGCGCTCGGCGGCCGAGAAGCTGATTGCGCGCGTGGTGCGCATGCACGACCATGTACAAGGCAGCACGCCCGACGGGCTGCCGTATCGCGCCAACGACCCGCGCCTGCTCGACTGGGTGCATGCGACCGCCGCCTTCGCCTTCACGCAGGCCTACCACCATTATGTCCGGCCCCTGTCCGCGGCCGAGAAGGATGCCGCCTTCGCCGAAGGCCGGGTCTCCGCCCGGCTGTACGGCGCGCTCGGTGCGCCGCGCTCGTGGGCAGAATGGGAAGCGCTGTTCGCGGCAACCGCACCCGGGCTCGAAGGCTCCGGCATCCTGGCCGACTTCATGCGCATCATGGGCGCCGCGCCGCTGTTGCCCGCGCCGCTGCGCAGCCTCCAGCGGCTCCTGGTGCGCGCCGCCGTGCAGATCAGCCCCGAGCCGGTGCGCTCCTTGCCGCAGTTGCACGGCCGCGGCCTGCGCCCCGGCGAGGCGGCGCTGGTGCGTGCGCTCGCGCGCGCCAGTGCGCTGCTGCCGCTGGGCGACACCCCGCCGGTGCAGGCCGCCCGGCGGCTCGCGGCCCCGCCAGGGAAGTGCTAAGTCGACAAGCGCGTGCCGGCTAATCCGACGTGCACGGGGAGCTGGATTCTCTCCGATCGCCACATCCCGTCAGATGTCGAGCGGATCGACCTCGAGCGACCAGCGCACGCGCGACTTCATGGCGCGCAGGACCTCGACCCACTCGCGCAGGAACGCCTGCAGCGCCGGACGCGACGCCGACTCCACCAGCAGCTGGGCGCGGTCCACGTTGTGCACGCGGGTCATCGTCATCGGGATCGGGTCGTTGATCATCACCGCCTCGGACGGCAGGCTGTCGCGCGCCGCTTCGAGGAAGGCGATGGCGCTGGCCAGTTCCGGCGCCTCGGCGCGCAGCAGCGCCTGGTACATGAAGGGCGGTAGCCCGGCCTGGCGGCGCTCCTGCAACAGGCTGGCGGCGAAGCGGTCGTAGTCATGGCGCATGACGGCGCCATACAGCGGGTGGCTGGCGTAGCGCGTCTGCACCAGCACCTCGGAAGCCGCGCCGGCGCGGCCGGCGCGCCCCGCCACCTGCATCAGCTGGGCGAACAGGCGCTCGCTGGCGCGGTAATCCTGCGAGAACAGCGCGGTGTCCGGGTTCAGGATGCCGACCAGGGTCAGTTTTTTGAAATCGTGGCCCTTGGCGACCATCTGCGTGCCCACCAGGATGTCCACCTCGCCCCGGTGCACGGTGTCGAAGGCCGCCTGCGCGCTGCCCTTCAGGCGCGTGGAGTCGGCATCGATGCGCAGGATGCGCGCTTCCGGGAACATCGCCTGCAGGCCTTCTTCCACCCGCTGGGTGCCGCGCCCGAGCGGCTGCAGATCGACGTTGCCGCAGGTCGGGCAGGCGCGCGGGATGCGCAGCTCCAGGCTGCAGTGGTGGCAGCGCAGCCGGTGCTCGGGCTTGTGCAGCACCATGAACGAGGTGCAGCGGGTGCAGTTGCTGATCCAGCCGCAGGCGTCGCAACAGATCACCGGGGCATAGCCGCGCCGGTTCAGGAACAGCAAGGACTGCTCGCCGCGGTCCAGGCGTGTGCGCAGCGCGGCGATCAATGCGCCGGTCAGGCCGTCCTTGGGGCGGTCGCGCTCCATGTCGATGAGTTTGACGGTGGGCAGCACGGCGTCGCGCACGGCGCGTTCGCGCAGTTCCAGCTTGCGGTAGCGCTTGGTACTGGCGTGGTGCCAGCTCTCGAGCGAGGGCGTGGCCGACCCCAGCACGATCGGGATCGCCAGCTGGTGCGCGCGCCACACCGCCAGGTCGCGCGCCGAGTAGCGCAGGCCTTCCTGCTGCTTGTACGAAGGGTCGTGCTCCTCGTCGATGATGATCAGGCGCAGCGACGGCAGCGAGGACAGGATGGCCAGGCGCGTGCCCAGCACGATCCGCGCCCGCCCCTGGTGGCCGGCCAGCCAGTGCAGCATGCGCTCGCCTTCGGACAGGCTGCTGTGCAGGGTGGCCAGCATCACGCCCGGGAAGCGTGCCCGGATGTTCCCCTCCAGCTGCGGCGTCAGGTTGATCTCGGGGACCAGGATCAGGATCTGCGCCTGCGCATCGCGCGCCAGCACCTGGGCGCAGGCCTGCAGGTAGACCTCGGTCTTGCCGCTTCCGGTCACGCCATACAGCAGGATCGGCGTAAAACCTTCTGCTGCGCCGATGCGGTTGGCGGCTTCCTGCTGCGCCGGGTTCAGTGCGGGCATGCCCGAGGGCGTGGGATCATGCGGCTCTTCGAGCTTGGCCAGTTTCTTGAGGGCGCGGTCCAGCGCCACGGTCTTGGGCACCCGCAGGTTCTTCGGCAGGCCCGGCAGCGCTACCTCGCCGAGCGGGCGCTGGTAATAGTCGGCGGCGAAGCGCGCCAGCGCCAGCCAGCGCTCGGGCAGCGGCGCCAGCTGGCCGCGCACGGCCAGCGCGTCCTTGAGCTTGTCGGCCGGGACGTCGGTATCTCCCTTGACCGCCACGATCAGGCCCACCACCTCGCGCCGGGCAAAAGGCACCAGCACCAGCTGGCCCACCCGCGGCTCTTCGCCCGGCTCGCAGGACCAGCGGTAATCGAAGCAGCTGTTGAGCGGCGTATCGATCGCAACTTGTAGGTAGCAATGTGCCAAATCCAACCTTAATAGTGACGGAAACAAGTGACCAAGAGGCTGTGGAAAACTTTGTGAATAGCGCGGTACTTGACCCCGCCGAAGGTTTACGTTAGATCAACCGGAATATGCAGATTCGGCAAGGAAACACAAAAAACCCGCATAAATTCAGTCACTTACAAACCGAGAGTTATCCCTGTTAACAACCTGCCCTGGAATCGGCTTGCTGTGCATAACTGCACATGTGTACTGGGAAAACTCGCTGCGATGCACCAGAATCTTCATACCTTACTTGAAGAGTTGGCCTAAGTCCGCGTAAACCAAGCACTTTTCAGCACTCCCGAGTCTGTCTGTTGATAACTTTGTGAACAAGGACAGGAATCGTGGGACATTTCACCGGTGAGCCAGCAATCGCACTGTGTAAATCCACAGTCCCTTACGTGGAAATATCTTATAAATCAAGCGCTTGCACTTTGTTGGGTGCCACAAAGATGTCCACAGAAATAAATTCGGGGGTTTGTCGAACTTGTGAACAACTGTGATTTTGCTGCGGCAACGATGTGGCCACCAGCCGCAGCAGGCAAGTGCATCAGCCGGCGCGCTGCTTGCGGCTGACGCTGTGGACAGCGTCGACCATCGCCGTCACCGACTCCGGCGGGGTGAACTGCGAAATGCCGTGGCCGAGGTTGAACACATGGCCATGGCCGGCCGACGGGGTGCCGTAGGCGTTCAGGGAACGTTCGACTTCGGCGCGGATCTGCTCCGGCGCGGCGAACAGGATGGCCGGGTCGAGGTTGCCCTGCAGGGCGACGCGGTCGCCGACCAGCGCGCGCGCGCGGCCCAGGTTGACGGTCCAGTCCAGGCCCAGCGCATCGGCACCGATGTCGGCCATCTCGTCCAGCCACAAACCGCCGCCTTTGGTGAACACGATCGCCGGGATGCGCACGCCGTCTTTCTCACGTTGCAGCTGGCTCAGCACCTGGCGCATGTACTTCAGCGAGAATTCCTGGTAAGCGCCGTCGGCCAGCGCGCCGCCCCACGAGTCGAAGATCATCACGGCCTGGGCGCCGGCATCGATCTGCGCATTCAGGTACTGCGCCACTGCGCGCGCGTTCACGTCCAGGATGTGCTCCATCAGGTCGGGACGGGAATACATCATCTTCTTGATGGTGTGGAATTCGCGCGAGCCGCCGCCTTCGACCATGTAGCAGGCCAGCGTCCATGGGCTGCCCGAGAAGCCGATCAGCGGCACGCGGCCGTTGATGGCGGTGCGGATCTGGGTCACCGCCTTGAAGACATAGTCGAGCGACGCCATATCCGGTACCGCCAGGGCGCGCACCGCTTCCTCGGTGCGCAGCGGACGCTCGAACTTCGGGCCTTCGCCTTCGCTGAAATACAGGCCCAGGCCCATCGCGTCCGGCACCGTCAGGATGTCCGAGAACAGGATCGACGCATCCAGCGGATAGCGGTCAAGCGGCTGCAGCGTCACTTCGGTGGCGTAGTCCGGATTCTTCGCCAGCCCCAGGAACGAGCCGGCGCGCGCGCGCGTGGCGCGGTATTCCGGCAGGTAGCGGCCCGCCTGGCGCATCAGCCACACCGGGGTGTAGTCAGTCGGCTGGCGCAGCAGCGCACGCAGGAAGGTGTCGTTCTGAAGCGGGGCGAATTGTGGCATGGCTGACAATGAAAGCGTAGGGAAAACCTCTATTATCGCATCCCCCGGCCGCACTTATAATGCGATTCCAGTTTGATGAAAGAACCCGCCATGACCAAACAGCAAGCCCCCTGCGGCGCCTGGACCTCTCCCATCACTGCCGTCGTGGTCGCGGCCGGCGCCACGCCGCTGTCGTCGCTGGTGCTCGATGGGGCCAGCCTGTACTGGCTCGAAGGCCGCGCCAGCGAGGCCGGCCGCTCGACCCTGGTAGGCACGCAGTCCGGTGAGTTGACCCCGGCGCCGTTCAACGTGCGCAGCAAGGTCCATGAATACGGCGGCGGCGCCTGCACGGTGGCCGCCGGCGTGGCGTGGTTCTCGCACCATGCGGACAGCCGCCTGTACCGTATAGAACCAGGAAGTGCGCCGGTGCCGGTCACGGCGGAGGGCAACCAGCACCGCTACGCCGACTTCGTCGTCGATGCGCGGCGCCGGCGGCTGGTGGGGGTGGTGGAGGACCACTCCGCCGGCGGCCATTATCCGGACAACACGATCTGCGCCATCGGCTTCGACGGCAGCGAGACCGTCCTCGTGGACGGCAACGATTTCTATGCGGCGCCGCGCCTCTCGCCGGACGGGCGCCAGCTCGCCTGGCTGTGCTGGGACCACCCGCGCATGCCGTGGGAAGGCACCGAGCTGTGGCTGGCCGACGTCCTGGAAGACGGCAGCCTGGTCAACGGCCGCCTGGTGGCGGGCGGGCCGCAGGAGTCGATCTGCCAGCCGGAATGGTCGCCGGACGGCGTGCTGCACTTCGTCTCCGACCGCAGCGGCTGGTGGAATCTGTACCGCTACAACCATGGCGTGGTGCACCCGCTGTGCCCGCGCGAGGCGGAGTTCGGCGGCCCGCACTGGACCTTCGGCGGTTCGCTGTACGGTTTCCGCTCGAACGACGAGATCGTCTGCGCCTACGTCGAGGGCGGCGTCAGCAAGCTCGCGCGCCTGCGCGGCGGCGCGCTCACCGAGGTGCCCACGCCCTACCAGGAAATCCGCGAACTGCGCGTGAACGCGCACACGGTCGCGCTGCTGGGCGGCGCACCGACGGTCGCGCTCGAGCTGGTCCGCATCGACCTGGACGGCGGCCGGCATGAGGTGCTGGCACGCTCGATCGCGCAACTGCCCCCTCAAGGCTACCTGTCGGTGCCCGACAGCATCAGCTACCCGAGCGCGAACGGCCGCACCGCCTATGCCTTCCACTACCCGCCTACCAATGCCGACTTCGCCCCGCAGGACGGCGAACTGCCGCCCCTGATCGTGATCGGCCACGGCGGCCCGACCGGCATGGCCGCCAGCACCCTGAAACTGGCGACCCAGTTCTGGACCAGCCGCGGCTTTGCCGTGCTGGACGTGAACTACGGCGGCAGCACCGGCTTCGGGCGCGCCTACCGCGACCTGCTCAAGGGCCAGTGGGGCGTGGTCGACGTCGAGGACTGCGTGGCCGGCGCCCGTTTCCTGGCGAGCCAGGGCCTGGTCGACCCGGATCGCCTGCTGGTGCGCGGCAGCAGCGCCGGCGGCCTGACGACCTTGTCGGCCCTCGCCTTCCACGACGTGTTCAAGGCGGGCGCCTGCTACTACGGCGTGTCCGACCTGGCCGGCCTGGATGCGGATTCGCACAAGTTCGAGTCGCACTACAACCAGTACCTGATCGCCCCGCCCGAACGGGCGCAGGCCGTCTACCGCGAGCGCTCGCCGATCCACCACACCGACAAACTGGATCGTCCGATGATCTTCTTCCAGGGCCTGGACGACATGGTGGTGCCGCCGCAGCAGTCCGAGACCATGGTCGAGGCGCTGCGCGCGCGCAAGCTGCCGGTCGCCTACCTCACCCTGGAAGGCGAAGGCCATGGCTTCCGCAAGCCTGACAGCGTGGTGCGCACGCTGGAGGCGGAGCTTTACTTCTATTTGCGCGTCTTCGGCATTCCGGTCCCGGCCGGGCTGCCGGCGCTCGAGATCGAGAACCTGCCGGCGGCATGAACCTGAAGGACCTGGACAGCGGTGAAGCGGCGATCCTCGCGCTGCTGGCGCTTGGCGGCGAGCCGATGGGCCGCCAGCGCATCCTCGAACACCTGATGGCCGCCGGCCTGGCGCTGCCGCCCGAGCAATGGGCGGCCGAGCTGGCCCGCCTGCGCGACGCGGGGTTCATTGCGGACGCGGGCGAGCGCGGCGTGACGATTGCCCCGCAGGCGGTGTGGCCCGCACTCCGGCATGCGCTGGACGGGGAGCTGTTCGCCGCCCTGCGCGCCGCCTACGAACGCGTCACCCCGCTGCGCCGCGACTGGCAGGGCACGCCCGTCCTGCGCAGCTACCGCCAGGGCCTGGCCCTGCTGCGAATGGCGCTGCTGGCCGGCGAGAGCGGCACGGCGGTCACGCCGCTGCTGGCGGCCTGCCTGCGCTGCCACGAAGCGTCCTACCTGCATCCGCTGGTCGAAGTGTGCGCACGCCCGTTCGATCCGGCCCTCATCGAGCGCATCGATCCCGCGCTGCGCGACGGCGTGCTGGCCGTGCTGGTGCAGCATGCGCAGCGCGAACCGGGCATCGCGCCGGCGATCCGCAGCGCCGCCGAAGCCCACGCGGCCCAGGGCGACCCCTCGATCGCGCTGCGCACCGCGCTGGCCGAACACCTTGTCTTGTGCGGACGGCTCGACAGCGCGCAGGCGCTGTTGGTCGAAGTCGATGACGCGGCCGGCCTGTTCCTGCGCAGCGTCATTGCCCTGCTGCGCGACGATCCGGAGACGGGACTGCCGGGCGTCGAACAGGCCTTGAAACAGCTGCGCCGCGAAACCGGCAAGCGCAAGGCGATCTTCGAGGGCATCGGCGCCCACCTCTACCTGGCGGCCCTCCTGCGCAGCAACCAGCCCGCCCACCTGAAGCTGTCCGACGCCTGGCTCGACATCGCCACGCGCGCGGTACAGCGCCCGGAGACGGCGGTGGTCTTCCAGCTCAGCATGCTGCAGGAAATCCGGCGCGGTACCGTCGATGCCGAAGTGCTGGCATCGCGCAGCTGGGAGATGGCGCTCGAGCCTTTCACTTTCCGCGCGCTGATGCACCACTGGCTCGGCCTGCCGCAGCTGGCGGGCAAGCGCAAGGACATCGAAGAAATGCTGGCGCAGTCCGAGCGCGCCGGCTTCGATCTTCTCTCCGCGCAGCTGGCCGGGCTGCTGGGCCAGCTGGGCGGGTCCGGCAGCATCGGCCATGAACAGCGCGCGGGCGAACTGCGCCGTACCCGCCGCTTCACCGACATGACCCACTGGTTCGAGCGCGAGGAGCCATGGGAGCGCCAGCTCAACGCCCTCATCAACCTGCAGCCCGCGCTCAATGCCGAGACCGTGCGCGAGTCACGCCTGGTGTGGATGATCCGCTACGACGAGCACATGGGTGTGCAGGAACTGGAGCCGCGCGAACAGAAACGCGACGCGCAGGGCGGCTGGAGCCGCGGCCGCGCCCTCGGCCTGAAGCGCCTGGCCGAAGAAGCGCAGCAACTCGAATTCCTCACCGCGCAGGACGTGCAGGTGGTGTCGGCCATCGCCGGCCGCCGCTACTACGGCAGCACCAGCATCCGCTTCGAATTCGAGCTGGACAAGGCCCTGGGTGCCCTGGTCGGCCATCCGCTGCTGTTCTGGATGGATGCGCCGGGCACGCGCGTGGAACTGCTGCCGGGCGAGCCGGAACTGCTGGTGAAGGCGCGCGGCGCCAAGGTCCTGATTTCCCTGCACCCCACGCCGGGCGAGCAGGACGGCGACGTCATCGTCACGCGCGAGACCCCGACCCGGCTGCGCCTGGTGCGCATCTCGGAAGAGCACCGCCGCATCGCCGCCATCGTCGGCGAGGGCCTGGAAGTGCCGCTGGAAGCCGAGCGCCGCGTGCTGCGCGCGATCAGCGCCATCTCCTCGATCGTCACCGTGCAGTCGGACATCGGCGCCAGCCCGGGCGACATCGAGCAGGTGGCGGCCGACCCGCGCCTGCACCTGCACCTGCGCCCCTACCAGCAGGGCTTGCGCATGCAGATCCTGGTGCGCCCCTTGCCGGACGCCGGCGCCTACTATTCTCCCGGGGAAGGCGCGGAAAGCGTCATCGCCGACGTCAACGGCGTACGCCTCGAGGCCAGGCGCAACCTGAACGCCGAGCGCGACGCCGAGCGCGAACTGGTCGGCGCCTGCCACGCGCTCGAGCACGGAGAACTCGACCACGGCGAATGGCTCCTCGGCCAGCCCCTGCTGTGCCTGGAACTGGTGGACGAATTGCGCAACCTCGACCCGGCAAAATGCGTCGTGGCGTGGCCCGAAGGCGAAAATTTCCGCGTCGCGAAACGCGCGAACGCGAAATCGGTGCGCATCCAGATCCGCCGCGACCGCGACTGGTTCGCCGCCAGCGGCGATGTGGTGATCGACGAACAACGCGTCATGAGCCTGCAGTCCCTGCTGGAGCGCGTGCGCGAACAGAAGAGCCGCTTCGTGGCGCTGGGCGACAACGAATACCTGGCCCTGAGCGACGAGCTGCACCGCCGCCTGATGGAACTCGCCGACTACGGCACCCTGCACGGCGACGAGCTGCGCATGCATCCGCTGGCGAGTTTTTCCCTGGCCGAGCTGGCGCGCGAGGCCGGCGGCGTGGCAGCCGACGCTGCCTGGCGGGAGCATTTGCAGCGCATTGCAGATACCGAAGCGTTTACGCCACAACTGCCGTCCACCCTGCAGGCCGAGTTGCGCGACTACCAGCGCGAAGGTTTCGAGTGGCTGGGACGCCTGGCCCACTGGGGCGTCGGCGCCTGCCTGGCCGACGACATGGGCCTCGGAAAAACGCTGCAGGCGCTGGCCCTGCTGCTGGCGCGCGCGCCAAGCGGCCCGGCGCTGGTGGTGGCGCCGACCTCCGTCTGCCTGAACTGGATCGCCGAAGCGCAGCGCTTTGCGCCGACGCTGAATATGAAGCTGTTCGGGCCAGGCGACCGCGCCGCGACGGTGAACGACGCGGGGCCTTTCGACGTCGTGGTGGTCAGTTACGGCCTGCTGCAGCTGGAAGCGCCGCTCTTTGCCGAGCGCACGTGGCACAGCATCGTGCTGGACGAAGCGCAAGCCATCAAGAACATGCACACCAAGCGCTCGCAGGCCGTGATGGCGCTGCAGGGCGACTTCCGGATGGCCGCCACCGGCACCCCGCTCGAGAACCACCTGGGCGAATTGTGGAACCTGTTCAGGTTCATCAACCCCGGCCTGCTGGGCAGTGCCGAGCAGTTCCAGCTGCGCTTTGCCGGGCCAATTGAAAAAGCACAGGACAAACGGGCCGAAGCGGGTGCCAGGCACCGCCTGCGCCGCCTGACGCAGCCCTTCATCCTGCGCCGCACCAAGGCGCAAGTGCTCACCGAGCTGCCGCCGCGCACCGAGATCGTGATCCCGGTCGAGCTGACCCAGGACGAGAGCGCGCTGTACGAATCGCTGCGCCGCCAGGCGCTGGACAAGCTGGCCGCGCTGGAAGCGCCGGAGAGCCAGAAGTCGATCGAGATCCTGGCCGAGATGATGCGGCTGCGCCGCGCCGTCTGCAACCCCGAACTGGTGGCGCCGGGCGCCGGCCTGGTGAGCAGCAAGCTGGTCGCCTTTGCCCGCCTGGTCGACGGCCTGCTGGAGAACCGCCACAAGGTGCTGGTGTTCAGCCAGTTCGTCGACCATTTGACCCTGATCCGCAAATACCTGGACGGCAAGCACATCCCCTACCAGTACCTCGACGGCGCCACCCCCATGCAGGAACGCAAGCGCCGCGTGGATGCCTTCCAGGCCGGGGAGGGGGAGCTGTTCCTCATCAGCCTGAAGGCGGGCGGGGTCGGCATCAACCTGACCGCGGCCGACTACGTGATCCACATGGACCCGTGGTGGAACCCGGCGGTGGAAGACCAGGCCTCGGACCGCGCGCACCGCATGGGGCAGCAGCGGCCGGTGACGATCTACCGGCTGGTGGCGCGCGGTACCATCGAGGAAGGCATCGTCGAGCTGCACCACCGCAAGCGCGACCTGGCCGACAGCCTGCTGGAGGGGACCGAGACGGCGGCGCGCATGTCGCCGGGCGAGATGCTGGCCATGCTGAAGCAGGGCCTCAGCCTTGCGTAGGCCGTAAGCTCCGCCAACCGCGCATTCGACAATCGGTTGCGTTGCCACACTGCTCACACTGTTCGGACGCCTACTGGCGCAACGCGGCATTCCATGTGATCATGCCGCTTTTACGGAAGAGTAAAGCCATGGAACTGGACAAAGCGGCAACTGCCTCGCAAGCGCATGTCCTCGGCGTCAAATCCTGGCTGGCCTATGGCGGCGTGCTGGCCCTGGCCGTGGCGCTGTTCTTCGTCGCGCTGCCGCTGGCCTTCCTGTGGAACGATATCGCCGCCGCCGTCGTGCTGGTGCTGTCGGCGCTGCTGCTTGCCTACCGCTTCCTGATGGTGCGCAGCGTGCAGCTGTACTACGATGACGTGGGCGTGTGGGTGGTATCCGGCGTCCTGCCGTGGAAACGGGACGTGCGCGGCATACAATGGCGCGACATCGGCGAGGCCACCTACGTCAACGGTTTCGTCAGCTGGGCGACCCGTTCCACCACGGTATTCATCGGCCACCGTTTTACGCGCGGGAGCGGGATCGTCCTGCACCACATCGCCGGAGGACGCCGGGCCGTCGAGACCATCAACGCCACCCACCGGGACATGGTGCGCTCGGGCGCCATCGAATAAGCCTGCTGTGTCGGAATGTTTCAGCCGCCCGCAAGCGTCCTGAATGGTGCTACTCTTCTCGGGCTCCGCCCAGCGCTTGCCGCGCGGAGGAAGCCGACCTTTAATCCATAGGGTTCGAACAGGATGATGAAAACGAAAATCGCGCTAGCTGTCCTGCTGGCGAGTTTCGCGCTGGCGCCAGCCAGCGCCAAGACCACCAAGCCCGCCAAGGGCAAGGCGAAAGCCGCCAAGGTGGTCAAATCGAAGGCAAACGACAAACGCAAGCCGACGGCGCCGGTCAAGAAGGCCGCGGTTGCCACCGCCGCTGCCGCCACTGCCGTCGCCGCCGCACCAACGGCAAGCGCTTCCGCCAGGCGCCTGGACCGCCGCTTCGATTCCATGAGCATGCAGTACCTGACGGCCCTGTGGCGCATCGACCCGGAAGGCGGCATCTACGTCGGCAAGTTCGACCAGGCCGCAAATCTCACCATTCCCGACGCCGCCACCCGCGCGAAAAAGCTCGCCTTCGCCAACGAATGGCTGGACAAGTTGGGCAAGCTCGATACCAGGCAGCTGTCGTCGCGCCAGCGCACCGACCTGGCCCTGCTGGTGAACAAGCTGGAGAAGGACCGCTGGAACCTGACCACCTGGCGCGAGCATGAGTGGAACCCGGCGCTGTACAACGTCGCCCAGCCACTCGACCTGATCCTGAACACCGGCTACGCCTCCAAGCCGCAGCGCCTGCGCACCATCCTCAGGCGCCTGGCCGAGGTGCCCGCCTTCTACGAGGCGGCGCAGGCGTCGATCGCCAACCCCACCCGCGAGCATACCCAGCTCGCCATCGGGCAGGCGCCGGGCACCATCGCCGTGCTGGCCGACCTGGGCAAGGCGGCGCAGGAATCGACCCTGACCGTGCAGGAAAAGGCGATCTTCGCGCAGCGCATCGCCAACGCCGGCACCGCGGTGCTGGGCTATGTGGACTTCCTGACGGCGCTGGACAGGAACATGACGAATGGTACGGTCAAGCCACGGCCCTTCCGCGCCGGGAAGGACCTGTACGAGCAGAAGTTCGCGCTCGAGATCCAGTCCTCGAGCAGCGCCGAGCAGACCTTCCGCAAGGCCCTGGCCACGCGCGAAGAGCTGCTCGCCCGCATGGACACGATCTCGGACGAGCTGTGGCCGCGCTACATGGAAGGCAGGGCCAAGCCGCGCGACCGCTTCAAGAAGATCGGCATGATGATCGACAAGCTGTCCGAGCGCCACGTCTCGCGCGAGGACTTCCTGCCCGAGATCCGGCGCCAGATCCCGGCACTGCACAAGTTCGTCACCGAGCGCAACCTGCTCACGCTCGACGCCGACAAGCCGCTGGAGGTGCGCGAGACGCCGATGTACCAGCGCGGCGTGGCCGGCGCCAGCATCGATGCCCCGGGCCCCTACCGCCCGAAGGACAAGACCTATTACAACGTCACGCCGCTGGACAACCTCACACCGGAACAGGCCGAGAGCAGCCTGCGCGAGTACAACGAGTGGATCCTGCAGATCCTGAACATCCATGAGGCGATTCCCGGGCACTACGCCCAGCTGGTGTATGCGAACCGCTCGCCTTCCCTCATAAAATCCTTGTTCGGGAACGGCGCCATGGTCGAGGGCTGGGCCGTGTACGGCGAGCGCATGATGCTGGAGAACGGCTACGGCGACAACGCGCCCGAGATGTGGCTGATGTACTCCAAGTGGAACCTGCGCAGCGTCACCAACACGATCCTCGACTACGGCGTGCACGTGCTGGGCATGGGGCAGCCGGAAGCGATCGACCTGCTGGTGCGCCAGGCCTTCCAGACCCGCCAGGAAGCCGACGAAAAGTGGCGCCGGGTGACGCTCACCTCGGTGCAGCTGACCAGCTACTTCAGCGGCTACGAGCAGATCATGGCCCTGCGCGAGCGCCGCAAGCAGCAGCTGGGCGAACGCTTCGACCTGAAGGAATTCCACGACCAGTTCCTCAGCTACGGCAATGCGCCGGTGAAGATGATCTCGGAGCTGATGCAATAGCAATGTTTTGATTTTGCACAGGAATGCGCCTGTGCAAAAGCGCACAAGCAGCGTGCTCGCGCGCTAGCTTGTGCGCAATATCTCCAAGGCTAGAATGGATATGCAGCTCCCATAACCATTGGCACCAATGCGCCATCAGCCGGAGACATCCATGACTTCCCTTCCCGCACCGGCGTCCTGACGGACGCAGCCCGCCAGTCTTTCCTCTTGTTTCACGGGTTTCACCGAACTCCGCTTGCGGAACCGGCATGGTGTCGTCACGTCCATCCGAAGGCGGCAACGTAGCACTGACAACGAACAGAACGGAGACTTTCACATGGCATGCATTCTCGAACGGGCCGCGCTGGCCGCCTGCCTGGCGCTGGCCGTCGCGGCGCCGGCGTCCGCGCAACTCCAGGCCGGACCCGGCACCTGGAGCGCGAACCAGACCTGGGCCACCGACACCACCAATGGCGGCGCCCTCACCGGCTACTACTACTGGCCTTCCACCGCGCCGGCGTTGGGCGGCAAGCGCGCCCTCGTGCTGGTGCTGCACGGCTGCGCCCAGACCGCGGCGAACGACGTCATCTCGAGCACCAGCGACGCCGGCTACAACTGGAAGGCGGCAGCCGACCAGTACGGCGCCGTGATCCTGGCGCCGAATGCCACCGGCAACCTGTACGGGGCCCACTGCTGGGACTGGGCCGCCACCAACCGCAGCCGCAGCTACGGCCACAACGCGGTGCTGCTCGACCTGATCAACCGTTTTGTGAGCAACCCGCAGTATGCAATCGACCCGAAGCAGATCTATGTCGCCGGCCTGTCTTCGGGCGGCGCCAAGACCATGGTGCTGGGCTGCGTGGCGCCCGACATCTTCGCCGGCATCGGCATCAATGCCGGCCCGGCGCCGACCGTGTCGACCTCGCAGATCTCGATGGTCCCCTCGGGCACCACGTCTTCCAGCGTGGCCAGCAGCTGCACGTCATGGGCCGGCAGCAACGCCAGCCACTTCTCGACGCAGGTGGCGGGCGTCATCTGGGGCACCAACGACTACACCGTGGCGCAGGCCTACGGCCCCCTGAATGCCGCGGCCATGCGCCAGGTCTATGGCGGCACCTACACGAAGGCTGCGACGGTTGCGGTGCCGACCGGCGGCAACAACGTTCCCTACCTTGATGCCAACGGCAAGCTGCGCACTTCGGAGATCACGGTTACCGGCATGGGCCACGCCTGGCCGGCCGGCACCGGCGGCCAGAACAGCAACTACGTCGACGCCACCAAGGTGAACTACCCGGCGTTCGTGATGGATTTCTGGTTCAGGAACAACCTGCGGGTGGCGCGCGCCGCGCCGCCGTCGATGAGCTCCTGCAGCGCAAGCGTGTCGGGCTCCACGATCACCGTGAACGGCGCGGCGACCGACACCGCGGGGGCGATCGGCAGCTACCGCGTGGTGCTGGACGGCCCGAGCCCGGTGGACGACAGCGCGGCCGGCAGCGGCGCCAGCTTCAGCAAGGCGTATGCGGCGCGCGCCGACGGTTATTATTCGGGCACGGTCACGGCGACCAACAGCACGACCGGCCTGACCTCGACCGCCTGCACCATTTCGCAGTTCCTGGTCGGGACGGCGCCGGCCCTGCAGGCGCCAAGCGGTCTGGCGGTCGGTGCGCGCACCGCGAACAGCATTGCGCTGTCGTGGAACGCGTCGAACGGCGCCACCGGCTACAACCTGTACCGCAACGGCGCCAGGGTGAACGGCACGCCGCTCGCCAGCACGAACTACACCGATGGCGGCCTGGCGGCTGCGACCAGCTACACCTACCAGGTGTCGGCCGTGAATAACAGCGTGGAAAGCGCGAAGTCCACCGGCGTCACCGCCAGCACGACCTCGGGCTTCGTGTGCACGACGACCACGGCCAGCAACTACGCCCACGTGACGGCGGGGCGAGCGTACAACAGCGGCGGCTATGCGCTGGCCAACGGGTCGAACCAGAACATGGGGCTGAACAACACGTTCTACACCACGACACTGGCGCAGACCTCGGCGGGCTACTACATTATCGGCAACTGTCCATGAGCGGCCCGGCAGGATGAGCGGAACCGGGGCCCGGCCCCGGTTTTGTCATGGATCGGTGTCAGGCAACAGCTTGCTTGAGCGGAAATAAGCCGTCCCGGGGCGTGATTCGTAGCATGGGGTGTTCCCTTTTTTCACCATAAGGATGCCCTGAATGAAATCGACTTCGCCATTACTGCTGCTCGCTTCCCTGACCGCGTCATTGTCACTCGGCGGTTGCGCCACGACACCCAGCATCGGCGCTTCCGGCGCCAAGACGGTCGCCACCGGCTCGGCCGGCGGCGCCGCGTCGATCGGCGCCAACGAGCAGCTCGAACGTTGCGATAAAAGCCTGGGCACGCTGGCCATCGTCGAGGAAGCGAACCAGCCATGGCTGAACCAGTTCACCGCCGAGTACCGCATGCAGAGCACGGTGCCGCTGCTGCGCATGATCATCCAGCAGTCGAACTGCTTCGTCATCGTCGAGCGCGGCCAGGCCTTGCGCAGCATGCAGGGCGAGCGCGCGCTGATGGAATCGGGAGAACTGCGCAGGACCAGCAATGTCGGCAAGGGCATGATGGCCGCCGCCGACTACACCATGACGCCCTCGATCACCTTCAGCCAGAAGGGTACCGGCGGGCTCAACGGATTGGTGGGCGGCAGGGTCGGCGTGGTCGCCTCGCTGATCGGCGGCTCGATGAAGTCCAACGAGGCCTCGACCATGCTGCTGCTGGCCGATAACCGCTCGGGCGTGCAACTGGCGGCGGCCGAGGGCAGCGCGCAGAACTGGGACTTCGGCATCCTGGCCGGCTTTTTCCGCGGCGGCCTCGCAGGCGCACACGGCTTCAGCAACTCGCCACAGGGCAAGGTGCTGGCGGCATCCTTCATGGATTCGTACAACCAGATGGTAAAGGCGGTGCGTACCTACAAGGCGCAGTCGGTGGAGGGCGGACTGGGCAACAGCGGCGTGCTCAGGTCCAACTGAGCACGGTCTGCTTAGGCGTGCTCCTCGGGGGCACGCGTGACGCGCGCGAAAATCGGCGCGATGATCAAGCCCAGCTCGTAGAGCAGGCACATCGGGATGGCCAGTGCCAGCTGGCTGACCACGTCCGGCGGCGTGACGATGGCGGCGATCACGAAGGCGCCGACGATCACGTAGGAGCGGATCGCCTTGAGCTTTTCGAGGCTGACGATGCCCATGCGCACCAGGATTACGACCACCACCGGCACCTCGAAGGTGACGCCGAAGGCCAGGCACATCGACATGACGAAATCGAGGTAGTTCTCGATGTCCGGCGTGACGGCGATCGACGCCGGCGCGAACTCGCCGATGAACTGGAACACGCGCCCGAACACGAGAAAATAGCAGAACGCGACGCCGCCGACGAACAGCAGCGAGGACGACACCACCAGCGGCAGCACCAGCCGCTTCTCGTGCGCGTACAGGCCGGGCGCCACGAAGGCCCATAGCTGGTAGAACACCCAGGGCAGTGCCAGGATGAAAGCCAGCAGCAGCGTGACCTTCATCGGCACCAGGAAAGGCGAGATGACGCCGGTAGCAATCATCTTCGAGCCGGCCGGCAGCGAGGCGATCATCGGCGCAGCCAGCAGATCGTAGATCTGCGCGGGCCCGGGCCAGATGAACAGGGCCGCGCAGGCGATGGCGATCCCGATCGACGCCTTGACCAGGCGGTCACGCAGCTCGACGAGGTGGGAAATGAAGGTTTCTTCGCCTGCGGCTTCTTCGGTCATCTAGAAAAAGGTAGTCTTGGATTTGCTGGAGCCCGGCCGGAACTTGCGCACGCGCGCAGCGCCGGACAGCACATGGGTCTTGCCGCCGTTGCGGTGCTTGTACCAGGCCGGCACGCTTGATGTGCGCACCAGCTTCTTGCGGCGGAAGTCGCGCGCCTTGCGCTCGATATCGCTGGTGCTGACGAACGACGGGGACGACGCTGCCGGGGAAGAAGACGCCGCGTCGCGCCCGTCCCACAGCGCTTCGACTTCGTCGACGTGACTGGCCACGGACTGCTCGACCTCGTCCTTGAACGATTGCGCGCTCTCGTGCACTTCCTTGTGCAGGTTGCGCAGCTCGTCGAGCTCGATCTCGCGGCTGACCTCGGACTTGACGTCGTGCAGGTAGCGCTGGGCGCGGCCGTACAGCGTGCCCGCCATGCGCGCCACTTTCGGCAGCTTTTCGGGGCCGATCACAACCAGCGCGACAACGCCGATGACCGCGAGTTTGGTCAGTCCGAGATCGATCATGCCCGGATATTAATGACGGGTCTTTTCGCGGGTTTCCACGTCGATGGTCGACTTGTCGGCGACCTGCTGTGGCTGCTGCGGCTGGCCGGTCGACGCGGTAGCGTTCGGATTCGCCTTGTCATCCTCGCCCTTCACGCCGTCCTTGAAGCCCTTGACGGCCTTGCCGAGGTCGGAACCCATATTGCTGATCTTCTTGGTGCCGAACACCAGCATCACGACCACCAGGACAATGACCCAGTGCCAAATACTCATCGAACCCATGCTTTTCTCCTTGCAAGGCGCACGCGCCTGTAAATCGGGAAATCTTCTATTTCAGTATACGCCATGCGGGCTTGCTTGCTTTACTTATTGCCCGGCTTCCTGGCTATTCGCAGCCTGGCCCCGGCTCAGGTGCCCAGGCCGCGCCACGGGCGCTTGCCGCCATACATGTGCAGGTGCAGGTGGTACACCTCCTGCCCGCCATCCGGCCCGCTGTTGATCAAGGTCTTGAAGCCGCCGCTGCGTCCGCCGTTGCCGTCGTCCTTGACAGCAACACCGTGTTCCTCCGCAAGCTTCGGCGCCAGCGCCAGCATCTTGCCCAGCACGGCGGCATGCTCCATGCCGCAGTCCGAGAGCGTGTCCACGTGCTGCTTCGGGATCACCAGCAAATGCACCGGAGCGGCCGGATTGATGTCCTTGAACGCCAGCACGTCGTCGTCTTCATACACGACGCTGGCCGGGATTTGCTTGGCAACGATCTTGCAGAAAATGCAGTTGTCCATCTTGTCTCCAGATTTATTACAGCGTTTCCTGCAGTTTTACCTGGCCAGGAAACCCGTGCATCCTACCGGTCCCGCATGACAGCGGCATGACGACAGCGGCGCGGTGGATGTCCGATTATGACACCGGATGCCGGGAAGGCAAGTGCAAGTGGGTACTTACTGATCTATTATTGCCCGGTACGCGACGCTTTTTCGTCGATTCCCGACACGCCTTCGCGCCGTGCCAGCTCGTCGATCACCTGCTGCGGCGTCAAACCGAACTGCGACAGCAGCACCATCGTGTGGAACCACAGGTCGGCCGTCTCGTACAGTACCTTGGACGCGTCGCCGGAAACGCGTGCGTCCTTGGCGGCCATGACGGTTTCGGTGGCTTCCTCGCCGATCTTCTTGAGGATGGCGTCGTCGCCCTTGCTGAACAGCTTCGCGACGTAGGAGGTTGCGGGGTCGCCGCCGTGTTCCGGCTTGCGCGACTCGATCACGGCCGCGACGCGGGCCAGGATTTCGCTCATGAAGGTTTCTTCTTGGTGTAGATGGTGTCGGGGTCCTGCAGCACGGGGTCCACCGCCTGCCAGTCCTCGCCGTCGAATTGTTGGAAGAAGCAGGAATGGCGTCCGGTGTGGCAGGCGATCCCGCCGGCCTGCTCGATCTTCAGGAGCACCACGTCTTCGTCGCAGTCGAGGCGGATCTCGACTACCTTCTGCGTGTGGCCTGACTCCTCTCCCTTGTGCCAAAGCTTCTTGCGCGAACGGCTCCAGTAGACGGCTTCGCCCAGCTCCACCGTCTTCGCAAGCGCATCCCGGTTCATCCAGGCGAACATCAGGATGTCGCCGGTTGCGGCTTCCTGGGCGATCACCGGCACCAGGCCGTTCTCGTCCCAGCGGACCTTGTTGAGCCACTTGTTCGGCATAGTTTTTTCTCGTTCAATCCAGGCGCATCGGGATGCCACGATCAAGCATGAAGCGCTTGGCCTCGCCGACCGTATGCTGCCCGTAGTGGAAGATGCTGGCGGCCAGCACCGCATCGGCGTGGCCCTCCAGGATGCCGTCGGCCAGGTCCTGCAGCCCGCCGACGCCGCCCGAGGCGATCACGGAAATGCCGACCGCGTCGGACACGGCGCGGGTCAGGCCCAGGTCGAAGCCGGACTTGGTGCCGTCACGGTCCATGGAAGTGAGCAGCAACTCACCTGCGCCGAGCGACTCCATCTTGCGCGCCCAGTCGACCGCATCCAGCCCGGTCGGGTTGCGCCCGCCGTGGGTGAAGACTTCCCATTTGCCGGGTGCGACCTGCTTGGCGTCGATCGCCACCACGATGCACTGCGAACCGTGCTTCTGCGAGGCGTCGAACACCAGCTGCGGGTTGGTGACGGCCGAGGTGTTCATCGACACCTTGTCGGCGCCGGCATTGAGCAGGCGCCGCACGTCCTCGACCTTGCGCACACCGCCGCCGACGGCGAGCGGGATGAACACGGTCGAGGCCACCGCTTCGATGATCGGCAGGATCAGGTCGCGGCCGTCGCTCGAGGCGGTGATGTCGAGGAAGGTGATTTCGTCCGCGCCTTGTCCGTCATAGCGGCGCGCGATCTCGACCGGATCGCCGGCATCGCGCAGCTCGGTGAAGTTGACGCCCTTGACCACACGGCCGCCGGTAACGTCGAGGCAGGGGATGATGCGTTTTGCGAGCATAAAAATTCAGCGGTAGCCAAGACCTTCGTTAGCCTGGAAACCGTCGTTCCCGCGCAGGCGGGAACCCAATTCCTGTGTTCAGTGTGAACGCATGCAACGTGACGTGCATGCAAGATTGGATCCCCGCCTACGCGGGGATGACGGCTCGGAGGATGGTGGTCCTGAAAGCCTTACGCCTGCGCTCCTTCCGTCAGCTCATCGGCCCGCTCCTGGGCCGACGTCAGGTCGAGCGTGCCTTCGTAGATCGAACGCCCGCAGATCACGCCTTCGATGCCCTCGTCCTGCACCGCGCACAGCGCTTCGACGTCGGCCAGGTTGTGCACGCCGCCGGAAGCGATGATCGGGATTTTCACGGCTTGCGCCAGCTTGACGGTCGCTTCGATGTTCACGCCGCCCATCATGCCGTCGCGGCCGATGTCGGTGTAGACGATCGATTCGACGCCATACCCCTCGAACTTCTTGGCCAGGTCAATGACTTCGTGGCCGGACATCTTGCTCCAGCCGTCGGTGGCGACCTTGCCGTCCTTGGCATCCAGGCCGACGATGATCGAACCCGGGAAGGCGCCGCAGGCGTCGTGCAGGAAGCCCGGGTTCTTCACCGCGGCGGTGCCGACGATGATGTAGGTGATGCCGTCGTCGAGGTAGCGCTCGATGGTGTCGAGGTCGCGGATGCCGCCGCCCAGCTGGACCGGGATCTCGTCGATCCCGTTCTCTTCGGCGTACTCCTGCACGGTCTGCAGGATCGACTTGATCGCCGTCTCGTTCTTCGGCTTGCCTGCGAAGGCGCCGTTCAGGTCCACCAGGTGCAGGCGGCGTGCGCCTTTCTTCAGCCAGTGCAGCGCCATTTCGGCGGGGTCTTCGGAAAACACGGTGGCGAGGTCCATATCGCCCTGTTTCAGGCGGACGCAGTGACCGTCTTTGAGGTCGATGGCGGGGATCAGCAGCATGGTCGTTGTCGGTTGGTTGACGATGGAAGCGAACGAAGGTTCAAGGATTCCAGTGGATGAAATTGCGGTACAGGCGCAAGCCGGCGGCAGCGCTCTTCTCGGGGTGGAACTGGGTGGCGACGAGGTTGTCGCGCGCGACGGCACAGGTGTACATGCCGCCATAGTCTGCTTCGCCGATCGTGTCGGCTGCCTGCTCGGGCACGGCGTAGTAGCTGTGCACGAAATAAAAATAGCTGCCGTCCTCGACGCCTTCCCACAGCGGGTGGACGCGGGTCTGGCGCACCCGGTTCCAGCCCATCTGCGGGACCTTGAAGCGCGAGCCGTCCGCCTGGCGCTTGCCGTCGAGCTGGAAGCGCACCACCCTGCCCGGCAACAGGCCCAGGCCCGGCGTGCCCTCGTTTTCCTCGCTCTCGTCGAACAGCATCTGCTCGCCCACGCACACGCCCATCACCGGGCGGTTCTTCACGGCGCGCAGCAGCGCTTCCTCGGCACCGGATTCGCGCAGGCTGCGCATGCAGTCCCGCATCGCGCCCTGGCCCGGCAGCACGACGCGGTCGGCCGCATCGATGTCCTGCGGCTTGTTCGAGACCAGGATATCGGCTTCGGGCGCGGCCGCGCGCAGCGCCTGCGCCACCGAGCGCAGGTTACCGAGGCCGTCGACCACTACAATCTTGTTCGTCATGGTGGATCGCTCAGTTGCCCGATTAAAGGCTGCCCTTGGTCGAAGGAATGATGCCGGCGGCACGCTCGTCCAACGCCGTGGCCATGCGCAGCGCACGTCCAAAGGCCTTGAACACGGTCTCGCACTGGTGGTGTGCGTTCACGCCACGCAGGTTGTCGATGTGCAGGGTCACGCCGGCGTGGTTGACGAAGCCGCGGAAGAATTCGCCCGTCAGGTCCACGTCGAAGGTGCCGATCATGGCGCGCGTCCATGGGATATGCATTTCCAGGCCCGGACGGCCGGAAAAATCGATGACCACGCGCGACAGCGCTTCGTCCAGCGGCACGTAGGAATGGCCGTAGCGCACCATGCCCTTCTTGTCGCCCACGGCCTTGGCCACCGCCATGCCGAGGGTGATGCCGGTGTCCTCGACGGTGTGGTGGGCATCGATGTGCAGGTCGCCAACGGCGTCGACTTCGAGGTCGATCATGCCATGGCGCGCGATCTGGTCGAGCATGTGGTCGAGGAAAGGGACGCCGGTGTTCAGTTTCTGGCGACCGGTGCCGTCGAGGTTGATCGCGACGCGGATCTGCGTCTCGTTGGTGTTGCGCGTGATTTCGGCGGTGCGGGTCATTGCTAGGTGCTCGTCGTTGCGGGTCTTCCGAAGGAAGAGCTGCTTTTTATAGGGACGCTTTCAGGGCATTCAGGAATGCGGTGTTTTCTTCAGGGGTGCTGACCGTCACGCGGATGCAGTTGGCCAGCATCTTGTCCATTTTACCCAAATTCTTAATCAGCACCTTTCCGCTGCGAAGTTGCGCGCAGGTCTTGTCCGCATCCGGCACGCGCATCGAGATGAAATTCGCGGCCGATGGAAACACTTCGACTCCCGGCAGCGCCGCCAGTTCGGCGGCCAGGCGCGTGCGCTCGGCGTTCAGCAACTCGGCCTGGCGGTCGAGCACGTCGAGGTGGTCGAGCGCGAACTCGGCGGCCACCTGGGTCAGCACGTTGACATTGTAGGGCGGGCGCACCTTCTCGAACTGCTCCAGCAGCTTGGCATCGCCCGACAGGTAGCCGAGGCGGATGCCGGCCAGGCCGAGCTTGGACAGGGTGCGCATCACGACCAGGTTCGGGAATTCCGGCAGGCGCCCCATGAAGCTCTTCCTGGCGAACGGCTGGTAGGCTTCGTCCACCACCGCGATGCCGGTCTCGCCCAGCGCGCGGATGATCGCCGCCATGTCGTCGGCGTCGAACAGGTTGCCGGTCGGGTTGTTCGGATAGGCCAGGAACAGCAGCGCCGGCCGGTGTTCTTCAATTGCCGCCAGCATCGCGTCGAGGTCGAGCGAGAAGTCGCTTTTCACGGGCACGCCGACGAAGTCGGCGCCGGCGAACTGGGCCGAGCGCGAGAACATCACGAAGGCCGGGGTCGGCGCCATGATTACGGCGCGCCGCGCGTCCGGCCCCCGGTCCTGGCGGGCCACGGCGGTGGCCATGATCGAGATGAGCTCGTCCGAACCGTTGCCGAGCAGGACATCGTAGCCCGGCGGGACGCCGAGTCCGGCGCAGATCTTGGCCTTGAGCGTGGCATAGGTCGCCACCGGATAGCGGTTCAGCGCGGCGTCGGCCAGGCGCTGGCCGAGTTCCGTGCGCAGCGCGTCCGGCAATTCATACGGGTTTTCCATCGCGTCGAGCTTGATGTAGCCGCTCGCGTCCGGCACGTGGTAGCTGGCGATGTTGCGGACATCCTCGCGGATGGTGTTCTCGATCAGCTTGTCGATCGCAGTCATGCTCGATGTCATGCGGTTTCCTCTTTCAGGGGCGCACTCTTCGCGGCGCTTTTGCGTGTTTTCTTGATCTTGCCGGCGACCGGCACCTCGGGCGCGGCCAGGCGCTCCCGGATGATGTCGCAGTAGGCGGGATTCAGTTCGAAGCCGGTGAAGCGGCGCCCGGTCTGGCGCGCCGCGATGGCGGTGGTGCCGCTGCCCATGAAGGGGTCGAGCACGATGCCGCCCGCCGGGCACGAGGCTTTCACCATGCGCTCGATGATCTCGAGCGGCTTCTGGGTCGGATGGTCGGCGCGTTCCGGATGCTCGCGGTGCAGGCGCGACACGCTCCACACGTCCTTCGGGTTGTAGCCCACTTCGAGCCACTTGGCGCCAATGAAAATCGCGCGCGAGCGCGCCTTTTTCGTCTCGGCGTCGTAGGGAATGCGCACGGCGTCGAGGTCGAAATAATAATCCTTGCGCTTGACGAAAAAACCGATCGTGTCGTGCACCGAAGAGAAGCTGCGCACGCTGCCGCCCATCGAGGGCACGCGGCGGTCCCAGATGATCTCGTTCATCATCGTCATGCGTTTTTTCAGCATGACGAAGATCTCCGGCGCGAAGCGCCACGTGAGAAAGATGTACAGGCTGCCGTTGGGTTTCAGTTTGGGCAGCGCCGCGTCGATCCACTGCTCAGTCCAGGCAAGATAGGCCTCGACGCTCTGCTGGTCGGAGGCGTTGCCGTAGTCCTTGCCCAGGTTGTAGGGCGGGTCGGTCAGGATCAGGTCGATGGAAGCGTCCGGGATGCGCGCCATTCCCGGCAGCGCATCCTCGCAGAAGACCTGGTCGACCCAATCGGTCATGATTTGATGCGCAGTTCTGCGCTGCGGGCGTGCGCCTGCAAGCCTTCGCCGTAGGCCAGCTCGGCTGCGACCTTGCCGAGCGTTTGCGCGCCCGCTTCGCTCACGTGGATGACCGACGAACGCTTCTGAAAATCGTAGACGCCCAGCGGCGAGGAGAAGCGCGCCGTGCGCGAGGTCGGCAGCACGTGGTTCGGGCCGCAGCAGTAGTCGCCCAGCGACTCCGACGAGAAGCGGCCGAGGAACATCGCGCCCGCGTGACGGATCTGATCGGCCCATTTCAACGGGTCGTCGGCCGAGATCTCGAGGTGCTCGGCGGCGATGGCGTTGGCGATTGCGCACGCCTCTTCCATGTCGCGCACCTTTACCAACGCCCCACGGTCGCTCAGGGAGGTCGTGATCGTCTCATGGCGCGGCATGGTCGGCAGCAGCTTGTGGATGCTCGCCTCGACGCGCGCGATGTAGTCCGCGTCCGGGCACAGCAGGATCGCCTGCGCCAGCTCGTCGTGCTCGGCCTGCGAGAACAGGTCCATCGCCACCCAGTCCGGGTCGGTGGTGCCGTCGCACAGCACCAGGATCTCGGACGGGCCGGCGATCATGTCGATGCCGACCGTGCCGAACACGCGGCGCTTGGCGGCGGCCACGTAGGCATTACCGGGGCCGACGATCTTGTCCACGGCGGGAATCGTCCCGGTGCCGTAGGCCAGCGCGCCGACGGCCTGGGCGCCGCCGATGGTGATCACGCGGGTGACGCCGGCAATCGCGGCGGCGGCCAGCACCATCTGGTTTTTCACGCCGTCCGGGGTGGGCACGACCATCACGATTTCCTGCACGCCCGCCACCTGGGCCGGAATCGCATTCATCAAGACCGAGGACGGGTACGCCGCCTTGCCGCCAGGGACATAGATGCCGACCCGGTCCAGCGGCGTCACGCGCTGGCCCAGCACGGTGCCGTCAGGCTCGGTGAAGGTAAAACCGTTCAGCTCCCCCTTCTGGCGTTCGTGGAAGACACGGATGCGTTCGGCTGCGGTACGCAATGCCGCGCGTTGCGCTTCCGGCAACGAGGCCAGGGCCGCATCCAGTTCGGCCTGCTTGACGTCGAAGGCCGCCATCGAGGACGCGCCGCCGTGCGGGATGCGGTCGAATTTGTTCGTGTATTCGAGCACGGCAGCGTCACCGCGATGCTTCACGTCCGCCAGGATCTTCGCGACTGCCGATTCGATGGCGTCATCGGTCTCGGCCTCGAAGGCCAGCAGCGCGTCGAGGGTCTGCTTGAAATCGGGTGCGGTGGAATCGAGCTTGCGGATCTGTACTGCCATCGGGTTTACCTTCGTTCAGCCTTGTTGTGACGATGCCCGCTGGAAGGCATCGAGGATCGGTTGCAGGCGCTCGCGCTTGAGCTTGAGCGCAGCCTGGTTGACCACCAGGCGCGAGGAGATGTCCATGATCTTCTCGACTTCGACCAGGTTGTTGGCGCGCAGGGTGCCGCCGGTCGAGACGACGTCGACGATCGCGTCGGACAGGCCGACCAACGGCGCCAGCTCCATCGAGCCGTACAGCTTGATCAGGTCGACGTGCACGCCCTTGCTCGCGAAATGCTCGCGTGCGGTGTTGACGAACTTGGTCGCCACGCGCAGGCGCGCACCCTGGCGCACCGCGGTCTCGTAGTCGAATCCGGCGTTCACCGCCACCGACATGCGGCAGCAGGCGATGCGCAGGTCGATCGGCTGGTACAGGCCTTCGCCGCCATGCTCGAGCAGCACGTCCTTGCCGGCCACGCCGAAGTCGGCCGCGCCGTGCTGGACATAGGTCGGCACGTCGCTGGCACGCACGATCAGCACGCGCACGCCGGGGTCGTTGGTCGGCAGGATCAGCTTGCGCGAGGTTTCCGGATTTTCAAGGACGGTGATGCCTGCCGCTTCGAGCAGCGGCAGGGTGTCTTCGAAGATGCGGCCCTTGGAGAGGGCCAGGATCAGGCCCGGCTCGGGAGATTTGCTTGTAATGGTCATTCCTTGATGCGCACGATGTCGGCGCCGACGGCCGAGAGTTTGACTTCCATGCGGTCATAGCCGCGGTCGAGGTGGTAGATGCGGTCCACGATGGTGGTGCCCTGCGCCGCCATGCCCGCGATCACCAGAGAAGCCGAGGCGCGCAGGTCGGTCGCCATCACCGGCGCCCCCACCAGGCGGTCGACGCCCTTGATGAAGGCGGTGTTGCCCTCGGTGGAGATCTGGGCGCCGAGGCGGTTCATCTCCTGCACGTGCATGAAGCGGTTCTCGAAAATGGTCTCGGTGACGCGGCTGGGGCCGTCGGCCAGGATGTTCACGGCCATGAACTGGGCCTGCATGTCGGTCGGGAAGCCCGGGTATTCGGTGGTGCGGAACGAGACCGGGTGCGGGCGTTTGTCCATGCGGGCGCGGATGGTGTCGCTGCCGACGTCCAGCTGCAGGCCGATCTCGCGCAGCTTGTCGAGCGCCACGTCGAAGATGTCGGTGCGGGTGTTGCGCAGCATGATGTCGCCGCCGGTGGCCGCCACCGCGCACAGGAAGGTCGCCGCTTCGATGCGGTCCGAGATCACGGCGTGCTGCGCGCCGTGCAGGCTTTCCACGCCCTGGATCACCAGGCGGTCGGTGCCGATGCCCTCGATCTTCGCGCCCATCGCCACCAGCAGGTTGGCCAGGTCCGTCACTTCCGGCTCGCGCGCGGCGTTTTCCAGCACCGTTTCGCCGTCGGCCAGCGTGGCGGCCATCAGGAGGTTCTCGGTGCCGGTGACGGTGATCATGTCGGTGTGGATGCGCGCTCCCTTGAGCTTTCCTGCCGTTCTGGCATGGATGTAGCCGCCCTCGATCGTGATCTCGGCGCCCATCTGGCGCAGGCCCTTGATGTGCTGGTCCACGGGGCGCGAGCCGATCGCGCAGCCGCCCGGCAGCGAGACCTTGGCCTGGCCGAAGCGCGCCAGCAGCGGACCGAGCACCAGGATCGAGGCGCGCATGGTCTTCACCAACTCATACGGCGCTTCCAGCGAGGTGATGTTCGCGCCATTCAGGGTGACGCGCTCGTCGTCCTGGGTCACCTGCAGGCCGGTCTGGGCCAGCAGCTTGAGGATGGTGCGTACGTCGTGCAGGCGCGGCACGTTCGACAGTTCGAGGTCGCCCGCGGTGAGCAGGCCCGCGCACAGGATGGGCAGCGCGGCGTTCTTGGCGCCCGAGATGGAGATGTCGCCGTTCAGGCGCTTGCCACCGACGATCTGGAGCTTGTCCATGTTTAGCCTTGGTACTCTTCAGGGGTGAGGGTTTTCATCGACAGCGCATGGATCTCTTCGCGCATGCGATCGCCGAGCGCGGCGTACACCAGCTGGTGGCGCTGGATCGGGCGCTTGCCGGCAAAGGCCGGCGACACGATGACGGCCGTGAAATGCTGGCCGTCGCCTTCCACCTGGAGGTGGGTGCATTCGAGGCCGGCGCTGATGTAGCTGTGAATCAGTTCTGGTGTGGTCGCCACGGTAACTCCAAAGAATTCTAAATGTGCTCGGTTTCGATGAATGACGCGCTTAGTGGCGCAATTTATAGCCACGTTTGAGCAGGTTGATCGCAATGGCCGCCAGCACCACGAAGAACACCGACACGATGGCCAGGCTGGTCCAGGGCGAGACGTCGGACTTGCCGAAGAATCCATAGCGGAACCCGTCAATCATATAAAAGAACGGGTTGAAATGCGAGACTGCGAGCCAGAACGGCGGCAGTTTTTGGATGGAATAGAACACACCGGCCAGGAAGGTGGCGGGCATGATCAGGAAGTTCTGGAACGCGGCCAGCTGGTCGAACTTCTCGGCCCAGATGCCGGCGATGACGCCCATGGTGCCGAGGATGGCTGCGCCCAGGAAGGCGAACACCACGATCCACAGCGGCGCGACAAAGCTCAGGTGGGCGAACCACGCGGTAATCACGAACACGCCGAAGCCGACCACGACGCCGCGCAGCACGGCAGCGCCCACGTAGGCCGACAGGATCTCGGCGTGCGACAGCGGCGGCAGCAGGATGAACACCAGGTTGCCGGTGATCTTCGACTGGATCAGCGACGAGGACGAGTTGGCGAACGCATTCTGCAGCACGCTCATCATCACCAGGCCCGGGATCAGGAAGGCGGTGTAGCTGACGCCGTCGAGCATCTCGACGCGGCCGTCCAGTACGTGGCCGAAGATCAGCAAATACAGCATCGCCGTCACGACCGGGGCGGCGATGGTCTGGGTCGCCACCTTCCAGAAGCGCAGCGACTCCTTGTAAAACAGGGTGCGGAAGCCGACTGAAAACAGACTCATTGCGGGCCTCCCGGTTGCTTGTCGCCGACGATCTGGAGGAAGATGTCCTCCAGGTCGGCCTGCTCCAGTTGCATCTCGTCGATCACGGCGCCGTTCGCGCGCAGGCTGGCCAGGATCGGCTCGACTTCGTTGACATCGTTGACGCGCAAGGTGTAGCGGTTGCCGTTGGTGTGCTCGTCGTGCGAGACCAGGTGGCGCAGGCCGTTCGGCAAGTCGCCGCTTTTCAAGTGCACCACCAGTTGCGAGCCCGACACGCGGCGCAGCAGTGCCGACATGGTGTCGAGCGCCACCACTTCGCCCAGTTTCAGCATGGCCACGCGCTGGCACATGGCCTGCGCTTCTTCAAGGTAGTGGGTGGTCAGGACCACGGTGTGGCCTTCGCGGTTCAGGCGCGAGATGAACTTCCACAGGGTCTGGCGCAGTTCGACGTCGACGCCGGCGGTCGGTTCGTCCAGCACGATGACCGGCGGCTTGTGCACCAGCGCCTGGGCCACCAGCACGCGGCGCTTCATGCCGCCCGACAGGGCGCGCATGTTCACGTCGGCCTTGTTGGTGAGGTCCAGGTTGTGCATCACCTCGTCGATCCAGGCATCGTTGTTCTTGATGCCGAAGTAGCCCGACTGCAGGCGCAGCGTCTCGCGCACCGTGAAGAAGGGGTCGAACACGAGTTCCTGCGGCACCACTCCCAAACGCTTGCGCGCTTCGCGGAAGTCGGTCACGACGTCGTGGCCGTGGATCTTGACGCTGCCGACGTCCGGGCGGATCAAGCCTGCCACGGTGGAGATCAAGGTGGTCTTGCCGGCGCCGTTGGGGCCGAGGAGGCCGAAGAACTCGCCTTCCTCGATGGTCATCGAAACGCCCTTCAGGGCCTTGAAACCCTTGTAGCTTTTCTCGACGCTGTTAATCTGGATCGCTGTCATTCTTGTTGGGAGGGGCGGCGCGAACGCGCCTGGACCGTGCGGGGAAACGACCCATTATAGGGGAAATCGCAAATACAAGAGGCCGGCGGGGATTTTTGCTGCGGGAAGGTTTTGTAGGGGTGATCTGGTGCAGTGGACCAGATCACGCGTATACCGACCGCGCGTTCAGCCAGCAGAAGATCACCCGTGTCACCTATTCGAATGCGACTCGAACGCGCGGACGGCGAAGCCGTCCACCCTACGAGGAGCGATTACGACTGCGGCAGCAGCTGATCGACGCCGTACAGCGCCGCCAGCATTTGCAGGTTTTCCGGAACGTTGATGAAGGTGAGGCGCTGCCCGGCCTTCAGGGCGCGGCGCTGCCAGGCCAGCAGCACGGCCACGCCGGACGAATCGGCAGCGCTCACGCCGCCGAGGTCGAATATGGTTTCGCCGGCCGCGATCGCGGCGCAGCCCTGCTCCAGCGCGCCACGGGCGCTCTCGAAGGTCAGGGCATCGAGCGAGAGCATCGGATTGGCTTCGGCCATTACTTCGGCGCCTTCAGCGGCTTGCCGGCCAGCTGCTGGTTACGGTCGGCCAGGCGCTTGATCAGGCCATCGATGCCGTTCTTGTTGATTTCGCTGGCGAAGGTGCTCTTGTAGGTCTCGACCAGCCACGCGCCCAGCACGTTGATGTCGTAGATCTTCCAGCCCTGCGGGCCGTTGGCCAGGCGGTAGTTCAGGGTGATCGGCTCGCCGCGGGCGACGTTGACCTGCGAACGCACCTCGACGTCGCTGGCGCCGGCTTCGGCGCGGAACGGCTTGAACTCGACGGTCTCGTTCTTGATGGTCGACAGCGCGCCCGAGTAGGTGTAGACCAGCAGGGTCGTGAATTCCTTGGTCAGCGCCTGCTGCTGTTCCGGCGTGGCCTGGCGCCAGAAGCGGCCGGCTGCCTGCTGGGTCATCTTTTGGGTATCGACGTGCGGCAGGATCTTGGAGTTGACCAGGTCGATGATCTTGTTGCGGTTGCCGGCCTGGATGTCCTTGTCGGCCTTGACGGTGTTGATGACGTCGGCGCTGATGCGCTTGACCAGCACGTCCGGCGCTTCGGCGGCGATGGCGCTGGTTGCGATGGCGACGGTGGCGGTAGCGGCAGCGATCAGTTGGATGAATGGTTTCATGTGTCGGTTTCCTTGTTGTCGGGCGCCTGCCGTGCGATGCGCCGGCGGGCGATACCCGGTTAACTCGTCTTATTGCTTCTCGGATGACACCGGTTGTGTAACGGTTTGTGACGGCTGGTCGACCGCCTTGCCTGCCGGGTCGGCGCCCGGCTCGGCATTGCTCGTCGCTGCATCGGCAGCATCATCATCCTCGTCCGCATCATTCTGGCGCGGCACGTTGCCGTCGTAGACCTGGCTCAGGCGGCGCTGCATGTAGCCGTCGCGGATGAATTCATAGCGGTCCAGCGCGGCCTCTTCCAGCAGGTTGCCGGCATCGAGCAGGGTGGCGCGCTTGTCGACGACGCGCACCGCGGCGCCGATGTTGCGCCAGTTGGTCGGCTGCTTGTACTTCCAGATGTCGCCGCCGAAATCGGCCGGCAGCGCGGCGGTGTCACGCACCGTAGATGGGCCCAATACCGGCAACATCAAGAAGGGACCGCTCGGCACGCCCCAGACGCCCAGGGTCTGGCCGAAATCCTCGTTGTGTTTCGGGATGCCGGCTTCCGAGGCGATGTCGAGCAGGCCGAAGATGCCGAAGGTCGAGTTCACGGCCACGCGGGTGACGTCCCCCATGCCGGCCTCACCCTTGCCTTGCAGCAGATTGTTGACGGCGCTCCAGGCGTCGGACAGGTTGCCGAAGAAGTTATTCACACCGGTCTGCACGAAGCCCGGCGTCACGTTCTTGTAGGCGGTGGCGGTCGGCTTCAGGACGGTGCGGTCGACCGCATCGTTGAAGCGGAAGACGGCGCGGTTATAGCCTTCGAGCGGGTCCTGCGGATTCGTCGTGGCGCAACCGGTCAGCAGCAGGGCGACGGCGATTGCCGCAAGCCCATGGATGCGGCCGGTGGTATGGCGTGATGCGTGTTTCATTCACTACCTTCCTTTCCTTCAGCGGCCTTGCTATAGATGAATTGGTTGATCAGGTCTTCGAGCACCGTGGCCGACTGGGTACGGTTGATGCGGTCGCCGTCGGCCAGGTTCTGGGTGTCGCCACCCGGTTCGATGCCGATGTACTGCTCGCCGAGCAGGCCGGCGGTCAGGATCTTCAGCGAACTGTCTTTCGGAAACTGGTAGTTCTCGTTCAGGTCCAGGCGCACCTGCGCCTGGAAGGTCTGGTCGTCGAAGCTGATCGCGCCGACACGGCCGACGACGACGCCGGCGCTCTTCACCGGCGCCTGGGGCTTGAGTCCGCCGATATTGTCGAACTTGCCGGTGACGGTATAGGTCTTGGTGAACGACAGCGTGCTCATGTTCCCTGCCTGCAGGGCGAGGAACAACAGCGCTGCAGCGCCCAGCAGGACAAACAGGCCGACCCAGACATCGATGATTTTACGGTGCATAGTATTTCCCAGTATTCAGGCCGTCTGTGCGCGGCCAAACGAAACATTGATTGTGCTAATTACTAATGGATGACGTCATTCCTGCGTGAACATCAGGGCGGTCATGACGAAGTCCAGCCCCAGAACCAGCAGGGAGGCGATGACGACGGTGCGCGTGGTGGCGCGCGCGACGTCCGCCGGGGTCGGCTTGACGTGATAGCCCTGGAACAGGGCGGTAAAGGTCACGGCAACACCGAAGACGAAACTCTTGATGACGCTGCTGACGATGTCGCGCTGGACATCGACGCCGGCCTGCATCTGCGACCAGAACGCGCCTTCGTCGAGGCCGAGCAGCTTGACGCCGACCAGGTAGCTGCCCATGATCCCGACCGCCGAGAACACCGCCGCCAGGATCGGCATCGCGATGACGCCGCCCCAGAAGCGCGGCGCCAGCACGCGCTGCACCGGGTTCACTGCCATCATTTCCATTGCGGTCAGCTGCTCGCCGGCCTTCATCAGGCCGATCTCGGCCGTCAGCGAGGTGCCGGCACGGCCCGCAAACAGCAGCGCCGTCACGACCGGCCCGAGCTCGCGCACCAGCGACAGCGCAGTCAGGGGTCCGAGCTTTTCCTCGGCGCCGAACTGGATCAGGTTGACGTAGAACTGCAGGCCCAGCACCAGGCCCACGAACAGGCCAGAGACGATCGTGATCACCAACGAATAGTTGCCGATGAAGTGGATCTGCTCGGTGATCAGGGTTGGCCGGCGAAATGCGCCCGGGGAAAAACGCAACAGGTTGAAGAAGGCGCGGGTCGCAAAACCCAGGCTCTCGACGCCCTCGCGCGTGAAACGGCCCAATGCTGCGAGAAAGCCCATCATCGCTTGGCTCCCAGGCCCAGGTCGTCGGTCAGGGACTTGCCGGGGTAATGGAAGGGCACCGGGCCGTCCGGTTCGGCATTGACGAACTGCTTGACATACGGGTCCTGGGACACGCTCAGCTCGGCCGGCGTGCCTTCGGCAACGATCTTTCCAGCCGACATGAAATAAACGTAATCGGCGATGGCGAAGGTTTCCTTCACGTCGTGCGAAACCAGGATCGAGGTCGAACCGAGCGTATCGTTCAGATTACGGATCAGGTTGGCGGTCACGCCCATCGAGATCGGGTCCAGCCCGGCGAAGGGCTCGTCGTACATGATCAATTCGGGATCAAGGGCAATCGCGCGCGCGACCGCGACGCGGCGCGCCATGCCGCCGGAAATCTCGCCCGGCTTCAGGCGGTGGGCATTGCGCAGGCCGACGGCGTTGAGCTTCATGAGCACCAGGTCACGGATCAGCTCTTCCGGCAGGTCGGTATGCTCGCGCAGCGGAAACGCGACGTTGTCGAAGATCGACAGGTCGGTGAACAGGGCGCCGAACTGGAACAGCATGCCCATGCGGCGGCGCAGGCGGTACAGGCCCTTGGTATTGAGCTTGTGCACGGCCTCGCCGCCGACGCGGACCTCGCCGCGCTGCGGGCGGATCTGGCCACCGATGAGGCGCAAGACCGTGGTCTTGCCGCAGCCCGAACCGCCCATGACGGCCACAAGCTTGCCCCGCGGGAAGTCCATGCGGAGGTTCGACAGGATGGAACGCTCTCCGTACGCAAAGTGCAGATCGCGGATTTCGACTAGGTTCGACACAGCGTGTTTGGTATTTGGGTAATCCGTTATTGTAGTGCAGAAAGCTTAAGCCTCGCTTGAGGCGCCCCATTTTGGCCGCCCGCTTCGACGCACGCATACAACAAAACTAACCGAAAAGTCAGCTATTTACGCGTGTAAGCTATTGTTTTTTCAGAGATATGTATATCTTGCAATATTAACATTTATTGAATTTGATCAACAAATGCTCTTGAGCAATTCTCCGGCGGGGGGCAGTTGCACTGTGGCAAAGCACGCCGAATGATGCGCTGCAATAAGGTTTAGCGTAAGGACAATCGTCAGGAAATGGTGGTGCACGCACGCACATAGCTGGGGTGCGCATGCAGGAAATTGACCATTTGTTGGTTCGTCCCCACAACTTGCAGGTGACAAAAACAAAAGGCGGCCGGAGCCGCCTTGGTGCTTGCCGCCGAACGCAACAAGCGATGAGGAAAAGATCAGCAGACCTAGCGCGGGAGCACGGAACTGCCCATCAGGAATTCGTCCACCGCCCGCGCGCACTGACGGCCTTCGCGGATTGCCCACACGACCAGCGACTGGCCGCGGCGCATGTCGCCGGCTGTAAACACCTTCGGCTTCGAGGTCTGGTAGGAACGCTCGCCATCGGTCGTGGCGCGCGCATTGCCGCGCGCATCCTTCTGCACGCCAAAGGCGTCGAGCACGTTCTGCACCGGGGAGACGAATCCCATGGCCAGGAAGACCAGGTCGGCCTTCATTTCGAATTCCGAGTCCGGCACCTCGACCATCTTGCCGTCCTTCCATTCGACGCGGCAGGCGACCAGCTTCTCCACCTTGCCGCCCTTGCCTTCCAGGCGCTTGGTGGCCACCGCCCAGTCACGCTGGCAGCCTTCCTCGTGCGAGGACGAGGTGCGCAGGCGGGTCGGCCAGTACGGCCAGACCAGCGGCTTGTTTTCCTGTTCCGGCGGCTGCGGCAGCAGCTCGAACTGGGTGACGGACAGGGCGCCGTGGCGGTTCGACGTGCCGACGCAGTCCGAACCGGTGTCGCCGCCGCCGATGACCACCACGTGCTTGCCGGTGGCCTTGATCTGGTCCTTCAGCTTGTCGCCCGCATTGACCCGGTTCTGCTGCGGCAGGAAATCCATCGCGAAGTGCACGCCCTTCAGTTCACGCCCCGGTACCGGCAGGTCGCGCGGCTGCTCGGCGCCGCCGGCCAGGACCACTGCGTCGAATTCCTTTTCCAGGTCTTCCGGGAAGATGGTGTCGCGCGCCATGTTGCTCACGGTGGCCGGGAAATCCTTGCCGACCAGGACGCTGGTGCGGAAGGTCACGCCCTCCGCCTGCATCTGCTCGACCCTGCGGTCGATCAGGCCCTTTTCCATCTTGAAGTCGGGGATCCCGTAGCGCAGCAGGCCGCCGATGCGGTCGCTCTTCTCGAACACGGTCACATCATGGCCGACGCGCGCCAGTTGCTGGGCGGCGGCCAGGCCGGCCGGGCCGGAGCCGATCACGGCGACCTTCTTGCCGGTCTTGACGCTTGCCGGCTGCGGCACGATCCAGCCGTGCTCCCAGCCGGTATCAGCAATCTTGCGCTCGATCGACTTGATGCCGACCGGCTCGTCGTTGATGCCGAGCGTGCAGGCCGATTCGCACGGCGCCGGGCAGATGCGGCCGGTGAACTCGGGGAAGTTGTTGGTCGAATGGAGGTTGTCGACGGCCGCACGGTAATTGCCGTGGTAGACCAGGTCGTTCCAGTCCGGGATCATGTTGTTGACCGGGCAGCCCGTGTTGCAGAAAGGGATGCCGCAATCCATGCAGCGCGCGCCCTGCACCTTGGCCTGGCCATCGGTCAGGGTCAGCACGAATTCCTTGTAGTTCTTGACGCGATCGGCGGGTTCCAGGTGGCCCTCTTCCTGCCGTTCGAATTCCATGAAGCCGGTAATTTTGCCCACGTTGTTTTCCTTGTCAGTTGGCGGCGGCGGTTCGGCACTGCCGTCGTTCCCACACCACCGTCGTTCCTACTACCACCGTCATTCCCGCGCAGGCGGGAATCCAAGTTTGCTCGCGTATCGTCTGCTCACGCAGAACTTGGGTTCCCGCCTTCGCGGGAACGACGTTGTTTGAGTATCTCGATTAAGCAGCCATCTCGATCTTGTCGTTCGCCTCTTCCATGCTCGAGTTGTGCATCTCCTCGAGCGCCCGCTTGTAGTCGGTCGGGAAGACCTTGATGAACTTGGTGCGGCTGCTGGCCCAGTCATCCAACAAGTTGCGCGCCCGGGTCGAACCCGTGTGCTTGAAGTGGCGCTCGATCAGGCGGCGCAGGATGACCTCGTCCGATTCGCGCTCGCCGTTGCGGGTCTGGCTGTGCCAGCCGGCCTGGCCATCCTGACCCTGCTGCTTCGTCGTGAGCACCGGCTCCAGGTTCACCATCGCGGTATTGCACTTGCCTTCGAACTCGCCCTTCGGGTCGTACACGTAGGCGACGCCGCCCGACATGCCCGCCGCGAAGTTGCGGCCGGTCTCGCCCAGCACCACGACCGTACCGCCGGTCATGTATTCGCAACCGTGGTCGCCGCAGCCCTCGACCACCGCCACGGCGCCCGAGTTACGCACCGCGAAGCGTTCGCCGGCCACACCGTTGAAGAAAGCTTCACCGGAAATCGCGCCGTACAGCACCGTGTTGCCGACGATGATGTTGTCCACCGCCCAGCCGCGGAACTCGGTGTTCGGGCGCACGATGATGCGCCCGCCCGACAGGCCCTTGCCCACGTAGTCGTTGCCCTCGCCCACCAGGTCGATCGTGATGCCGGCCGCCAGGAAGGCCGCGGCCGACTGGCCGGCGGTGCCCTGCAGCTGGATGTGGATCGTGTCGTCCGGCAGGCCGGCGTGGCCATAGCGCTTGGCCACTTCGCCCGACAGCATGGTGCCCACGGTGCGGTTCAGGTTCTTCACCGGCGAGATGAACGACACGCGCTCGCCCTTCTCCAGCGCGGCCTTGGCCTGCGCGATCAGCTTGTGGTCCAGGGCGCGGTCCAGGCCATGGTCCTGGCCGTCGGTGTGGAACAGCGCGCGCGGCGCGTCGGTCTTCGGCTGGTAGAAGATCCGCGAGAAGTCCAGGCCCTGCGCCTTCCAGTGCTGGACCGCCTTGGCCTTGTCGAGCAGGTCGGTGCGGCCGATCAGTTCGTCGTAGCTGCGGATGCCCAGCTGCGCCATGATCTGGCGCGCTTCTTCGGCCACGAAGAAGAAGTAGTTCACCACGTGCTCTGGTTTACCCTGGAACTTGGCGCGCAGGACCGGATCCTGGGTCGCGACACCGACCGGGCAGGTATTCAGGTGGCACTTGCGCATCATGATGCAGCCTTCGACCACCAGCGGTGCGGTCGCAAAACCGATTTCGTCGGCGCCCAGCATCGCAGCGACGACCACGTCGCGGCCGGTGCGCATCTGGCCATCGGCCTGCACGCGGATGCGGCTGCGCAGGCCGTTGAGCACCAGCGTCTGCTGGGTTTCGGCCAGGCCCAGCTCCCACGGGGTGCCGGCGTGCTTGACCGAGGACAGCGGCGAGGCGCCCGTGCCGCCGTCGTGGCCGGCGACCACCACGTGGTCGGCCTTGGCTTTCGAGACGCCCGCGGCGACGGTGCCGATGCCGACTTCCGACACCAGCTTGACGGAGATCGAGGCGTTCGGGTTGACGTTCTTCAGGTCGTGGATCAGCTGCGCCAGGTCTTCGATCGAATAGATGTCGTGGTGCGGCGGCGGCGAGATCAGGCCCACGCCCGGCACCGACACGCGCAAGCTGGCGATGTACTCGGACACCTTGTGACCCGGCAGCTGGCCGCCTTCGCCGGGTTTTGCTCCTTGCGCCATCTTGATCTGGATCTGGTCGGCCGATGCGAGGTACTCGGCGGAGACGCCGAAGCGGCCCGACGCCACCTGCTTGATCTTCGAGCGCAGCGAGTCGCCCTCTTCCAGCGGAATGTCGGCCACCACCCGGTCCGAGCCCAGGATCGAGGCAAGCGTCTCGCCCTTGGCGATCTTGATGCCCTTGAATTCGCCCATGTAGCGGCGCGGGTCTTCGCCGCCTTCGCCGGTGTTCGATTTGCCGCCGATGCGGTTCATGGCAATGGCCAGCGTGGCATGCGCCTCGGTCGAGATCGAGCCGAGCGACATCGCGCCGGTGGCGAAGCGCTTGACGATCTCCTTGGCCGGCTCGACTTCTTCCAGCGGGATGGCTTTCGACGGATCGATCTTGAACTCGAACAGGCCGCGCAGGGTCAGGTGACGGCGGCTCTGGTCGTTGATGATCTGCGCGTACTCTTTATACGTGCTGTAGTTGTTGGCGCGGGTCGAGTGCTGCAGCTTGGCGATCGCGTCCGGGGTCCACAGGTGGTCTTCGCCGCGCACGCGGAAGGCGTACTCGCCGCCGGTGTCGAGCGCATTGGCCAGGACCGGGTCGTTGCCGAAGGCCAGCGCGTGCAGGCGCAGCGCCTCTTCCGCCACTTCGAACAGGCCGATGCCCTCCACGGTCGAGGAGGTGCCGCGGAAGTACTTGTCGACCAGCGACTTGTTCAGGCCCACGGCCTCGAAGATCTGCGCGCCGCAGTAGGACATGTAGGTGGAGATGCCCATCTTCGACATCACCTTCATCAGCCCTTTGCCGACCGCCTTGGTGTAGTTATAGATCGCCTTGTCGGCGTCCATCTCGTGCGGCAGGTTGTGCGCCAGATCCGCCAGGGTTTCGAGCGCCAGATACGGGTGCACGGCTTCGGCGCCGTAGCCGGCCAGCAGGGCGAAGTGGTGGGTCTCGCGGGCCGAGCCGGTTTCCACCACCAGGCCGGTCGAGGCGCGCAGGCCACGGCCGACCAGGTGCTGGTGAATGGTCGAGGTTGCGAGCAGCGCTGGGATCGCGACCTGGTCGGCGGACATGTTGCGGTCCGAGACGATCAGGATGTTGTGGCCCGATTTCACGGCGTCGACCGCTTCGGCGCACAGCGAGGCCAGGCTCGCTTCGATGCCTTCCTTGCCCCAGGCGACTGGATAGCAGATGTTCAGCTCGTACGACTTGAACTTGCCGCCGGTGTGCTGGCTGATGGCGCGCAGGCGCGCCATGTCGTCGAAGCCGAGGATCGGCTGCGACACTTCCAGGCGCATCGGCGGGTTGACGTTGTTCGTGTCCAGCAGGTTCGGCTTGGGACCGATGAAGGACACCAGCGACATCACCATGCTCTCGCGGATCGGGTCGATCGGCGGGTTGGTGACCTGCGCAAACAATTGTTTAAAGTAGTTATACAAAGGTTTGAGCTTGTTCGACATCACCGCCAGGGGCGAGTCGTTACCCATCGAGCCGGTGGCTTCCTCGGCCAGCACCGCCATCGGCGCCATCAGGAACTTCAGGTCTTCCTGGGTGTAGCCGAAGGCCTGCTGGCGGTCCAGCAGCGGGACCGGCGCTTTTTCACCCTGCGCACCCTGCGCGCGATGCTGGGCAAGCTGGCTTTCCGACAGCTTGATTTCGCCCAGCTTGATGCGCACCGACTTGATCCACGCTTTATAGGGCTTGGCGTTCGAATAGGTGTCCTTCAGCTCCTTGTCGTCGATGATGCGGCCCGCTTCCAGGTCGATCAGGAACATCTTGCCCGGCTGGAGGCGCCACTTCTTGACGATGCGCGACTCGGGAATTGGCAGCACGCCGGATTCGGACGCCATTACCACCAGGTCGTCCTCGGTGATCACGTAGCGCGCCGGACGCAGGCCGTTGCGGTCCAGGGTGCCGCCGATGTGGCGGCCGTCGGTAAAGGCCATCGCGGCCGGACCGTCCCACGGTTCCATCATCGCGGCGTGGTATTCGTAGAAGGCGCGGCGGTTGTCGTCCATCGACGTGTGGTTTTCCCAGGCTTCCGGGATCATCATCATCATCGCCTGGGCCACCGGGTAGCCGGCCATCACCAGGAGTTCGAGCGCGTTGTCGAAGCAGGCGGTGTCGGACTGGCCTTCGTAAATCAGGGGGAACAGCTTGCCCAGGTCTTCGCCCAGCACGGCCGACTTGAGCATGCCTTCGCGCGCACGGGTCCAGTTGAAGTTGCCCTTGACGGTGTTGATCTCGCCGTTGTGTGCAATCAGGCGGTAAGGGTGGGCCAGCGGCCACTCGGGGAAGGTGTTGGTGGAGAAGCGCTGGTGCACCAGGCTGAGCGCCGAGATGCAGCGCGGGTCCTGCAGGTCCTTGTAGTAGACGCCGACCTGGTCGGCCAGCAGCAGGCCTTTATAGACGATGGTGCGGGCCGACATCGAGGGCACGAAGAATTCCTTGCCGTGCAGGAGTTTCAAGGCCTGGATCGCGTGGCCCGACGACTTGCGGATGACGTACAGTTTGCGCTCGAGCGCGTCGGTGACCATGATGTCCGGGCCGCGGCCGATGAAGATCTGGCGAATGACCGGTTCCTTCGCTTTCACGAAGGGCGACATCGGCATGGTCTCGTCGACCGGCACGTTGCGCCAGCCGAGCACGACCTGGCCTTCGATGCGCACGGCGCGCTCGATCTCCTGCTCGCAGGCGATGCGCGAAGCGTGTTCCTTCGGCAGGAACACCATGCCGACGCCGTACTCTCCGGGCGGCGGCAGCTCGACGCCCTGCTTGGCCATCTCGTCGCGGAAGTACTGGTCGGGAATCTGGATCAGGATCCCGGCACCGTCGCCCATCAAGGGATCGGCGCCGACGGCGCCCCGGTGGTCGAGGTTCTTCAGGATTTGCAGGCCTTGCTCGATGATCGAGTGGCTTTTATTGCCCTTGATATGGGCGATGAAACCGACGCCGCAGGCATCGTGCTCATTGGCGGGATCGTACAAACCTTGGGCAATCATGAGGCATTCTCCACAACTTTTTCGGGGGTTGAAAACGAGAATAGTGCAATGCAGCAGAAGCCGCAACCACAATAATTAGGGTCAGAGTCAAATTGTTTGATAATTTTACGGACGCCTGATTAATTAGGGACAGAGTGATTCGAGGGCGTCAAAAGCCTGTGAACTCAGCGATAAACCATTGATTTTCATAGCTATACACTGCACCGCGACATGGTGCGCGGTGCAACCGGCAGGAATAATCAAGCGTGGAAAACGCGCTGACGCAGGCAATGGATAAAAAAACGGCACGAATAATCGTGCCGTTGATTGTCACCCCTGTGGAAGCGGTGGAATCGGCGCCCTGAAAGGGCGCCCGCGCTTGGCCGGCAGGATCTGCCGCTTCGTTTTACGCTCCAGCTCGGCCTTGAATGCATCCGAGCCCAGGGGCTGGTTCTTCAATACCGAGGCGGTGACGAAATCGACTTCGTCCTGGGAAATACCTTGCATGACCAGTTCGGTATAGGCCGCTTCGCGCTGGAACGGCGTATTGCCCAGCCCCCAATACAAGAGGTGGTCGGTGACGAGGTTGTCGCCCCGCACGCCGGCATGGTGGGCATAGCTCGACCAGGGATAATCCAGCGGGGTTGCCGCCAAGCCGGCCCGTACCGGATTGAGCTCGATATAGCGGCTGCAGGCCAGGAAGTAGCGCTCGGTATCGACGAGCGAGGTCCGGAACCGCCCTTCGAACAGGCCGCCGCTGCGTTCGTATTTGTGATTGAACCAGGGGACGTAGAAGCGGCCCACCTTCTGCATCATCAGCGCCAGTCCGGTGGCGTCGGAAGGCGTCGCCAGCACGTGCAGGTGGTTGGGCATGAGCACATAGGCGTGAATTGCCACCTCGTAGAAGCGCGCCGCTTCCTTCAGCCAGGCCAGGAAACGCTGGTAGTCGACTTCTCCATGAAAAATCGGCTGGCGGTTGTTGCCGCGCTGGATGATGTGGTGCGGCTGGTTCGGGATGATGAGTCGGGGAAGGCGTGCCATGGCGTGCTCAAAGGTGAGGCACGCATTCTAACCGAGAAAATTTACTGTGTCCCTAATTAATATCAAGAGACGAAGAAAATGGCTCGACCCTGTCCCCAATTAACATGCACGGGGTCATCCAGGCCTACCTGCCCTGAGTAATTGACCAATAATTCGACACTGACCCCAGTTATTAAGATCCTGCGGTGACGGGTACAGGGGGAGAACACTCAGGCCAGGGTGAAGCCGGCGGACAAGCTGTAACCCTCGCCGTAGGCGCTGCGCAGCGGCAGGTCCTGGCCGAGGCCCGAGCGGGCTTTCTTGCGCAGGCGGTAGACCAGCATGTCGACCCGACGGCTCGCATCCGGATCTTCGCCGCCCATGCCGGCCACGATCACGTGGCGCGGGACCGGGCGGGTATTGATGGTCAGGAGGTGCAGGAAGTTGCACTCCTTCTCGGTAAGATCGATTACCTTGCCCGCCAGTTCGAGCTGGCGCGCGCTCACGCGCAAGGTCCACTTGCTCGGCGCCGGCGCCGGGTCGGCCGGCCGCACGCGGCGGTCCAGGGCTTCGATATGCGCCGCCAGTTCGGGGAACTTGATCGGCTTGGTGAGATAGTGGTCCGCCCCCAGGCGCAGGCCGAGGATGCGGTGATCGAAAGCGACCCGGCCCGTCAGCACCAGCAGGCCGATTTCCGGGTACAGCTGGCGCATGCGCGGAATGACATTGAAACCGTCCTCGTCCGGCAAGCCAAGATCGAGCACGACGACCGCGGCCGGGGTGCGCGTCAGCGCGGCCCACATCTCGCTTGCGGTCTTGGCGATCGTGACCTCGTGGTCGAGCTCCCTGAGGAATTCGGCCATGTCGTCTGCGTATTCGCCATTGTCTTCAACAATCAGTATCTGCGTCATGGGTGAGCCATGTTAATGATCGTTCCGATTATCACTGCTGACACCCGATGAGGCAAGTCGTTGTTGTCCGCCGCCATCCAGTGCCGGCAGCCATAGCCGGAATTCGGCGCCGCCGTCTTGTGCGCCCAGGCGCAGCATGCCGCCGTGAACGTCGACGATCGAGCGCGCCATGTAAAGACCGAGGCCGCTGCCCGGCAGGCCCTCGGCATTGCGGCCCCGGTAGCCCTTGTCGAAGATGCGCTCCGCATCCTCCGGCGGCACCCCGCCGCCCGCGTCGCGCACCGTGAACTCCACGCCGCTGCCGCTGCGGCGCGCGCCCAGCGCGACCCTGGTGCCGCTCGGCGAGAACAGCAACGCGTTATCCACCAGTACCTTCAGCGCCAGCCGCAAGCCCTCCGGCTCGCCGCGCAGCGTCTGCGGCAGCTCGGTCGCCTCGACCGTGGCTTCGCGCCCCGCGTCGCGCACCTGCTTCGCGCCCGCATCGAGCAGCTCGGCCGGGGCGATCGTGTTCGGCTGGCGCGCCTTGCCGATGGCGGCCATGCGGTCCGGCGACAGGTATTCGTCGAGCATGGCGATGAGCCGGTCCACCGCGACCGCGATCTTGCGGTAGCGCTGGCGGGTCGGTTCGTCGGCGCCGTGCGAGGCGGCCGTCGATTCGAGCCGCTGGATCGCGCCGTCGATGGTTGCCAGCGGCGTGCGGAATTCGTGATTGAGCATGCTGGCAAAGCGGCGCTGGTCGGCCAGGAGGGCGCGCTGCGGCGTTAGGTCGCGCAGCAGTCCCACCAGCGAGGCCGACCCGTCGGCATTGCGCACCACGGTCGAGATCACCTGCAGGGCGATCGGGTGGCCGTCGGCATTGTGCACATCGACCTCGCATACGCTGCGCGCGCCCGGCGTGCCGGCGGCGCTGTCGGCGCAAGCCGCAGCCAGGACCATGCCGAGCGGTGCGAGCTCGGCGTGCGTTGCGTCCGTGCCGGAGCCCGCGATCGCCTGCTGCAATGCGCCGGCCGGTTGTCCGAGCAGCGCCGAGAACGCGGGACTGACGTAACGCAGCGTGCGCGCGGGCAGGTCGATGCTGAAGGCCGTGTCGCCGGCAAGTTCGGCGATGGTCCGGAACTGGTGTCCGATGCCATGCATGTCGGCGCCGATGCCTTGCGGGCCGTCCGGTGCGGAGGTGGAAGCAGCCGTGCTACGGGTCATCAGACACTCTCTGTTATCGTTGGGACAATGAACGTTGTCAGGCAGTATATCGTTGCTTCCGCTGGTTTGTATAGCCGAGTGTTCCATCAGCCGCCCGGGCGATGCCCCATGCATGACGCCTGGCGGACATTTAATGCGCCACACGGGGCGGAGTTGGTGGATAATTCGCGTCTATGAACGATACTACCTCCCTCCCCCAACTCCCGGACCGGCTGTCGATCGACCCGAGCAGCCCTTTTCATAACCGCGACGTCTTCCAGCGCGAGATCGGCATTCGCTTCAACGACAAGGACCGCCACGACGTGGAAGAGTATTGCATCAGCGAAGGCTGGATCAAGGTCGCTGCCGGCCGTACGCTTGACCGCAAGGGCAAGCCGATGCTGATCAAGCTGAAAGGCAAGGTCGAGGCGTTTTACAAGTAAGCCCGCGCTGCGCTCACGCATCCGAAACGCAGGAAGGCTGCCGGTTCACGCCGGCAGCCTTTTTTCATGCGGGTTATGGGGCACAACGTGGTACCCGCACCGGCAGTCCGCTAGCCTGGGCTTGCGGGATCGTCGCGCCGCGCTGTTTCGGCACGTTCGCCCGGGGTGAGGATGACCGCTTCTTCCTCGTCCACCAGCAGCAGCCGCGGTGGCTGCGGCAGGTCCAGACGCGCGGCCAGCTCCTCTTCGGCCTCGTTCAGTTCACGACACACGAGGATCAGGCGCCGCCGCACCTCTGGCGTCAGCGTCTCGAAGCGCGGCATGCGGCGGCGCCGCGTCAACAGCTTGTCCAGGATTCCCATCCTCACCACCCCGCACGGTGGAACGGCAGCAGCACGAAGGCCAGCGCCTGGAGCAGCAACGACAGCAGGATCAGCCGCAAGGCCCAGGTACGGCGGCGCGCACTCATCGCATTGCCCTTCAAATACTGTTCATATGCGACCGCGTAGCTGGCAGCGAGGACGGCACGGACATGCTGCTCTTCCTCCGCTTCGGTGCGACCCTCGACATCGTCGAGCAGGTCGACGAGGCGGGGCGGCTCATGGTAGACGAACAGCCATTCCGCCATCAGCACCTGCCAGGCCGAGGCAAACAGCGCGATCGCTGCCGCCGCGCCGAGCAGGAAGATCAGCAGTGTAGGCATCTGGCGCCAGCGGTTCGGATCGACCTCGATCGATAGGCTGCTGAACGCGAACACCGCGAAGGAAATGGCGGCAACCGGGGTGCTGAGGCTGCCGCGTATCCCTTCGCGGCGGGAACGCTCGTTGAGGAACAGGGCCTGGATATGCTCCAGATGCAGTTGCGTGATGCGGCGCATGCCGGCCCCTACCCCTCAAGGAATCCGTCGCACGTGGCGGAAGCGCATGTAGCGCTTCAGGAGATCATTGATCAGCTGCTCGCGCGTGTAGCCGGTCACGTCGTGCGCCTGGTCGCCTTCGGAGCTGGTGGCCATGGCGCGGTAGTGCCGGCTTCCCGGTTCCGGCCCCTCCTTCTCGGCCCAGGCAAAGCTGGGTGAGCGGAAACTGCGCGCGCGGATCGTGTAGCGGAACACGCCGCGGTCGCCGTGCGGCACGTCCAGGTCGAGCCGGTCCGCCGTGGTCGTCAATGCCGGTTCGAAGCCGCTCTCGCGCATCTGCGCCGCGACCGCGTCGAGTGCGGGGCGCGCGGTACCCTCGAGGAAGGCTGCAATCTGCTGCCTGTCGTAGAAGTTGGTGATGCTGGCCAGGCGCTGCTGCCAGCTCAGGCCGGTGGCGCCCGATGGCGTGTCGGCGGCGATGGACAGGTCCATGGACGAGTCCTGCTTTTCCGTCTGCAGGGCGCGTAGCAGGCCGTAGCAGATGAACAGCATGATCACCGCGAACGGCAGCGCGCTGGCGAGCGCGGCGGTCTGGAGCGCCTGCAGGCCCCCGGCCAGCAGCAGCACGGCGGCCACGACGCCGGCGCAGACCGCCCAGAAGATGCGCTGCCAGATCGGCGGATGCGGCGCGGCGCCGGACGTGATCATGTCGATCACCAGCGCGCCGGAATCGGCCGAGGTCACGAAGAAGGTAATGACCAGCAGCGTCGCGATCCCGGATGCGATCACCGAGAAAGGCAGTTGCGCCAGCACTTCGAACAGCGCCACCGGCAGATTGTCGGCAACCGTCTGCACGATCGGTGCCGTACCGCTCAGGTCGAGCGCAATCGCCGTATTGCCGAACACGGTCATCCACAGGAAGGTAAACAGCACCGGCACCAGCAGCACCCCGGTAATGAACTCGCGGATCGTGCGCCCGCGCGAAATGCGCGCAATGAACATGCCCACGAACGGCGACCAGGAAATCCACCAGCCCCAGTAGAACAGGGTCCAGTCGCCGAGCCAGGCATTCGGTTCGTAGGCATACATCCGGAAGGTGCGCTGCACCACCGCGCCCAGGTAGGTGCCGATGTTCTGGACGAAGGCCTGCAGCAGGAACACCGTCGATCCTGCCGCCAGCATGAAGATGAGCAGTGCGATCGCCAGGATGATGTTGAGCTCGGACAGGCGCTTCACGCCCTTGTCGAGCCCCATGAAGACCGACAGCGTCGCCATGCCGGTGATGACCGCGATCAGCATGATCTGGACCGTCGGGCTGACCGGCAGGCCGAACAGGTAGGAGAAGCCGGCATTCACCTGCAGCACGCCGAAGCCCAGCGAGGTCGCGACGCCGAACATCGTGCCCAGCACCGCGAAGATATCGATGGCATGGCCGATCGGACCATGAATGCGCTTGCCGATCAGCGGAAACAGGCTCGAGCGCAGCGTGAGCGGCAGGCCGCGCCGGAAGGCGAAATAGGCCAGCGCCAGCCCGATGACGATGTAGATCGCCCACGCATGCACGCCCCAGTGGAAGAAGGTCAGCACCATGGCTTCGCGCGCCGAGTCGATCGTACTGCCCTCGCCCACCGGCGGCCGCGCGTAATGCTGGACCGGCTCGGCCACGCCGAAGAACAGCAGGCCGATGCCCATCCCGGCACTGAACAGCATGGCGAACCAGGAAATGTAGCTGTATTCGGGCTCGCTCTCGTCGGGGCCGAGCTTGACGTCGCCATAACGGCTCATCATCAGGAACAGCACGAAGATCAGGAAGAGCGCGACGGAGAGGATATAGAACCAGCCGAAATCGCGCACGATGCCGGCCTGGAGCATATCGAAGAGGTTGCCGGCACGCTGCGGGAACACGGCGCCGAACAGGGCAAAGGCGAGGATCAGTCCGGCCGAGACGAAGAACACGGGGGGATTGACCTGCATCCTCGGGCGCGGGCCGGGGCTGGCGGCTTCCTTCAGTACAGGATCAGTCATCGTTCAGCGTTCCTCCACGATTCCGGCAAACCAGGATGAGTGAGGCGGCTGCGCTGTCCATTCCTGCGTTTCCGGGCCAAGTCTAGCATGCGGGAACGCGGCGTCCGGTTGCGGAACACGATTGGATGGGGTGTCATCGAAAGGCCGCCCCTGCGGGCGGAACAGGAGGGATACAGGGAGGCGCGCCGGCGATCCGATGCGGCCTCCCGTGCATCGGATCGCCGGCGCTTGCATCAGGCCGCGCCGTCGTCCAGCGGCGCGAAGATCGCCTGCAGGTCTTCCTGCGTCAGCGCCATCTTCTGCGATTCGCCTTCGGACAGGATCGACTGCGCCAGTTCCGACTTCTTCTGCTGCAGCAGCTGGATCTTTTCTTCCAGCGTGCCCTTGGCGATCAGCTTATAGACGAACACCGGCTTGTCCTGCCCGATGCGCCAGGCGCGGTCGGTGGCCTGGTTCTCGGCCGCCGGGTTCCACCACGGGTCGTAGTGGATCACGGTGTCGGCCGCGGTGAGGTTCAGGCCGACGCCGCCGGCCTTCAGGCTGATCAGGAAGATCGGCACCGCGCCCTGCTGGAAGGCAGCCACCTGTGCCGAGCGGTCGCGCGTCTCGCCGGTGAGCATCGCATAGTGGATGCCGCGTGCGGCGAGTTCTTCCTCGATCAGGAACAGCATGCTGGTGAACTGCGAGAACACCAGGATCTTGCGCCCTTCCTGCAACAGGTCTTCGACCATCTGCATCAGGTCCATCAGCTTGGCCGACACCGCCGCCGAGTTCTTCTTGCCCGGCATCGCCTTGACCAGGCGCGGATCGCAGCAGACCTGGCGCAGCTTGAGCAGCGCTTCCAGGATGACGATCTGGCTGCGCGCCACGCCCTTGCGGTCGATCTCTTCGCGCACCTTCTTGTCCATCGCCAGGCGCACGGTTTCGTACAGGTCGCGCTGCGGGCCGGCCAGTTCGATGCGGCGCACCATCTCGGTCTTCTCCGGCAGTTCCTTGGCCACGTGGTCCTTGGTCCGGCGCAGCAGGAAAGGCTTGATGCGGCGGCTGAGCAAGGCGCGGCGCACCGAGTCGTCCTGGCGTTCGATCGGGTGGCGGAACTGGTTGTTGAAGGTTTTTTCGTCGCCCAGCAGGCCCGGCAGCAGGAAGTGGAACTGCGACCACAATTCGCCCAGGTGGTTCTCGAGCGGCGTGCCGGACAGGCACAGGCGGTGGTTCGCACTGAGCGAGCCGGCCGTCTGCGCCGCCTTGGAGCGGGTGTTCTTGATGTAGTGCGATTCGTCCAGGATCACCAGGTGATAGTGGTGCTCGCGCAGCCTTTCCTCATCGCGCGGCAGCAGCGCATAGGTGGTCAGCACCACGTCGGCCTCGTCGATCTGGTCGAACAGGTCCATGCGCTCCTTGCCCTGCAGGAGCAGCACCTTCAGGCTCGGCGCGAAGCGCGCGGCTTCGTCGAACCAGTTGGTCATCAGGCTGGTCGGCGCGATCACGAGGGCCGGGCTGGTCAGGCGCCCGGCTTCCTTCTCGATGAGGATGTGCGCGATCGTCTGCACGGTCTTGCCGAGGCCCATGTCGTCGGCCAGGATGCCGCCCAGGTCGTACTCGCGCAGGAACTGCATCCACGACAGGCCGTCGAGCTGGTAGTCACGCAGTGTTGCTTGAAGTCCTGCTGGCGGCACGGCTTTCTTGACCGAGCCGAACTGGCTCAGCTTGCGGCCGGTCTCGCGCAGGCGCTCGCCGCCGGTCCAGCGCAACTCGACGCCGCGTGCAAGTTCTTCCAGGCGCGCCGCATCGAGCGTGGACAGGCGCAGGCGCCCCTTGATCTTGTCGTTGAAGTACAGCTCGCCCAGGGTGGCGAGGATCGGCTTCAGGCGCCCCCACGGCAGCGCCACGCGCACGCCGTCCGGCAGCGTGGCCAGCATCTGGTCGGCTTCGGCGTGCGCCGCCAGCACGGCCGGGTCGAAGTCGGCGGGCGCGCTGCGGATCAGCTGCACCAGCACCGGCAGCAGCGGCACGCGCTTGCGCGCGACCACGATGCCCAGTTCGAGTTCGAACCAGGCGTTGCCCGCCTCGATCGGCTCGTCGATGTCGGCGTACCAGTCTTCGACCGCCACCGTGTCGTAGCGGTACTTGGCCGATTTCTGCAGGTGCCAGCCGGCGTCGGACAAGGCATCGAGGTCGCCTTCTGCAAAGCGCAGCCAGTGCGCCTGGCTGTCCAGCACCAGGGCGCCGGCCATGGCGTTGAACGGGGCGGTGGCCGGCTTGCGGAAGCCGATCTCGTTCAGTTTATTGAGCGCCGCCGCTTCGGCCTTCGGGTCGCGTTCGATGATCTCGGTGACGTCGCCAATCTGGCGCACCACGCGCTGGGCCGGGTCGAACGAGACGCGCTGGCCGTCGTAGTCGTAGGCCAGCACCGCGAAGTCGTGCCAGCGCGGGGCGCCGCCGTCGGCCAGCTGCACCGAATCGAGCAGCAGGTGCGGGATCGGCTTGACATCGTTCCGCAGGCGCTGGGTGAGCGGCTGCGGCAGCGGCATCAATTGCTGCAGGCCGTGCGCGAGCAGCAGCTGCGAGACGCGCTTCTTGTCGGTGCCGGAGAGCGCCGGGGCCTGCGCCACCAGCGCCTGCAGTTCGGCCAGCGAGATGTCGATGCCGCCGCGATTGAGTTCCAGCGGGCCGATCGACAGGTTGTCGATGTACCACGGCGGGTCGGTCGGCAGCATGTAGTCGATCAGGTCGGCCCCGCTGTGGGTGGCGCCCTTGGCCGGCTCCACCGACCATCCGAGCTTGGCGACGCGGCCTTCGTCGCGCCAGGCCAGGCTGGCCAGGCGCGTGGGCCCCGCCTGCAGCGGGTAGACCAGGCCATTGGCCATGTCGGACCACGAGTTCGCCCACAGCAGCTTGCCCTGTTCGAGCAGCATCTGCAGCAGGATGGCGCCGACCTTGCCTTTCGGTTCGGTGGCGCTGGTGCCCTGGGCCGAGCCGCTGCGCATCGCGATGAAGAAGCGCACCAGGTCGACGTCGTCGCCTTCGAGGTAGGCGGGCGGCGCCGACAGCAGCGAGAACACTTCGCTCACCGGGCTCGCCGCGGCGACGTCGCCGTTCGGGCGCAGGCGCGCCTTGCACAGACAGATGGCGACGTGGCGGCCACCGCTGGTCGGCGCCATCACGTAGACGAACTTGTACTGCACGGCCTTCGGATCGGCGACCTCGTCGGTCAGCTTGGGCTGCGGATGCGCTGCCGCTTCGACCCGTTGCAGCCAGCTCACCACCGGCGCGGGCAGGGCGGGAGCGCGTGCGGGAGCGCGGGCGACTGCGGGTACAACTGCGGGTGCGTCGCTGGCGTTCTCGCGATGATCATCGACTGTGTGCATGGGTCTCGTGTGTCTGTATTAAAAACGACAATAACGAACATTATCCTTCATACGGACGCTTCCGTTTTGTTCGGAATCGCACGTAGCGGACAAAACTTGTCCGCTGCATCTGCGTGCACTCCGTTCGTGCAGGCGTTCTTCGCGCGAAGCCGACTGTTCTCGCATGTTCAAGTGGCGCTGTCAAGACTGGCGTATCCGTCCCGTTTGCGTATCATTGTCCGCTTGACCTTTTAGATACATGTGTGTCTCACAGCACGCACCACACCGGACCACATCGCGCCCCATGCTGCCATCCATCGAACAACGCCTCGCCCTCGAACTCTCCGCCAAGCCGGCCCAGGTAAGCGCCGCCGTCGCCCTGCTCGATGAAGGCGCCACCGTCCCGTTCATCGCGCGCTACCGCAAGGAAGCCACAGGCGGGCTCGACGACATTCAACTGCGCCTGCTGGAAGAGCGCCTGCGCTACCTGCGCGAACTGGAAGAGCGCCGCGCCGCGATCGTCGCCTCGGTCACGGAGCAGAACAAGATGACGCCCGAACTGCTCGACGCGATCATGCACGCCGAGGACAAGACCCGCCTGGAAGACCTGTACCTGCCCTACAAGCAGAAGCGCCGCACCAAGGCGCAGATCGCGATCGAAGCGGGCCTGGCGCCGCTGGCCGATGCGCTGCTGGGCGACCCGACCCTGCAGCCCGACGCGGCGGCAGCCGGCTACCTGCGCGAAGCCTTCACCAATGCGGACGGCGGCGCCAACCCGGGCGTGCCGGACGCGAAGGCCGCGCTGGACGGCGCGCGCCAGATCCTGATGGAGCGTTTTGCGGAAGACGCGACCCTGCTGCAGTCGCTGCGCGAGTACGTGCAGGAGCATGGCGTGGTGGAGTCGAAAGTCGTCGCCGGCAAGGAAGAAGAAGGAGAGAAGTTCGCCGACTACTTCGACTACTCCGAAACCTTGGCCACCGTGCCTTCGCACCGCGCGCTGGCCCTCATGCGCGGCCGCCGCGAGGGCGTGCTGGACGTGACCCTGCGCCTCGATTCGGAAGCCGAAAAACCGAAGTGGGACGCGCCGCACAATCCGTGCGAGAGCCGCATCTGCGCCCACTTCGGCATCAAGTCGCTCGGCCGCCCGGCCGACAAGTGGCTGCTCGACACCGCACGCTGGACCTGGCGCGTCAAGAGCTTCATGTACATCGAGACCGAGCTGATGGGCGCGCTGCGCGAGAAGGCCGAACTCGATGCCATCAACGTCTTCGCGCGCAACCTGAAGTCGCTGCTGCTGGCGGCGCCGGCCGGCCCGCGCGCGACCATGGGCCTGGACCCGGGCCTGCGCACCGGCGTCAAAGTGGCGGTGGTCGACGCCACCGGCAAGGTGGTCGATACCGCCACCGTGTACCCGCACCAGCCGCGCAACGACTGGGACGGCGCCCTGCACGTGCTGGGCCAGCTGGCGGCGAAGCACAACGTGTCCCTGGTCTCGATCGGCAACGGCACCGCCTCGCGCGAAACCGACAAATTGGCCCAGGACCTGATCAAGCAGAATCCGGAGCTCAAGCTGCAGAAGATCGTCGTCTCGGAAGCCGGCGCCTCGGTGTATTCGGCCTCGGAATTCGCCTCGCGCGAGCTGCCGGAACTCGACGTGTCGCTGCGCGGCGCGGTGTCGATCGCGCGCCGCCTGCAGGACCCGCTGGCCGAACTCGTCAAAATCGATCCGAAGTCGATCGGCGTCGGCCAGTACCAGCACGACGTGTCGCAGACCCAGCTCGCGCGCTCGCTCGACGCGGTGGTGGAGGACTGCGTGAACGCGGTGGGCGTCGACGTTAACACGGCCTCGGCGCCGCTGCTGGCGCGGGTGTCGGGTTTGTCCTCCAGCGTGGCGCAGAGCATCGTCACCTACCGCGACATGAAGGGCGCGTTCACCTCGCGCGCGGCGCTCAAAGCCGTACCGCGCCTGGGCGACAAGACCTTCGAGCAGGCGGCCGGTTTTCTGCGTGTGATGAACGGCGAGAACCCGCTGGACGCGTCGGCCGTGCACCCGGAATCCTACCCGGTCGTCCAGAAGATCCTGGCGGACATCAAGCGCGACATGAAGGCGGTGATCGGCGACAGCTCCCTGATCAAGTCGCTCGACCCGAAGAAGTACGCCGACGACAAATTCGGCGTACCGACCGTGACCGACATCCTGAAGGAACTGGAAAAGCCGGGCCGCGACCCGCGTCCGGAATTCACCACCGCCACCTTCAAGGAAGGCGTGGAAGCCATCTCGGACCTGCGCCCGGACATGATCCTGGAGGGCGTGGTGACCAACGTCGCGGCCTTCGGGGCATTCGTGGACGTCGGCGTGCACCAGGATGGGCTGGTGCACATCTCGGCGCTGTCGAACACGTTCGTGAAGGACCCGCACACCGTGGTCAAGGCCGGGCAGGTGGTAAAAGTAAAAGTGCTGGAAGTGGACGTCAAGCGCAAGCGCATCGCCCTGACCATGCGCCTGTCGGACAGCGCGCCGCAACCGGGTGCGCAGCCGCAGCAACGCGGCGACCGCGACGACCGCAAGCGCGTGGCCCAGCACCAGCAGCGCCAGGAGCGCTCGGGTTCAGCCAGCGGCGCGGCGACCGGCGGCGCGATGGCGGCGGCCTTCGCCAAACTGCGCAAGTAACAGGCAAGGCGGCGACGCGGTGGCGGACGGGAGGGCGTGTCGGAACTTCTTACACGTCTTCCCGGCAGGCCTCGACCCAAGCGCGTAACTTGTTGTTTTGATTGAGCGCATACAGGCTGGCACAAGTATTGCTAACTGGAAAATCGTCCATTCATCACAACAGGGGTGCCAGATGAAATTCGCCAAGCCGTTGAAGGTCCTGCTCGCCGTTTCCGCATTCGCCCTGCAGGGCGCCGCCCTTGCCGCCCCGATCCTCGACCAGCACAGTCCGAATCCCAGCCGGGGCGGTGGCTTTTGCCACCTGAACGGCTGCGCACAAAGCTTCCAGCAAAACGCCGGAACGATCGCCGGCGCCGGAATCTACATCCATCCGGATTACCATGCGCCTGCCGGCGACGTCACGCTCAGCATCTATGACGCCCTGACCAACGGCAATCTCATCGCATCGGGCATGGTCACTGCGGTGGCCAGCGAGTCGGGATGGATCGATGCATTCTGGTCCCCTGTCACGATCGCTGCCGGCAGCCAGTATTATCTGCAGCTAAGCTCCACCTCACGAGACCTGGTTGCGGCCTATAGCGACGGGGACTACGTCAACGGCATCGCATGGTTCCAGACGGACCCGTATCCAACCTACGACCTGGCGTTCCGGACCTATGCCGGCGCCGTCGTACCCGAGCCCGCCCCGCTCGCCCTGCTGGGCCTGGGCATCCTCGGCGTCGCCGCCAGCCGTCGCGCTGGCAGGAGGCCGCTTACCCGTTGTGCTTGATGAGCAGGCCGACCAGGTAGAGCGCCAGGCAGCCGAAACCGACCAGGAGCATGCGTGCCTGCGGCATGGCCGGAAGGCCGGTCTTCTTGATGTGCAGGGCGTCGCGCACCAGCAGTGCCGCGTAGATCAGCGCCGCGATGCCGGAGATGACGTCGCCGATGCTGCCGCGCGTGGCGCCGCCGACGAGGTTGATCAGGCCGGGCACCCCGAGCAGGGCGGCGATGACGAGGTTGGCGGTGGGCGAAGGAACGCGGCCGGTTGGCTTTTGCATGGCGTGGTCTGCATGAAAAATGGAATTCGCGCGATCATATCAGCCCCGGCCTGATCCGGCATCCCGCGCCAGACCGGCACATTCGATCAGCGCCCCCGCTCAAGCATCATTGGGCAGGGGGATCACGCCGATCTTTGCCAGGAAGCACAGCACGAACAGTCCCAGGCAAACCTGGCCAAGCATGACGATGCCGCGCGAGGCGAGGACGGCGCGCTTGCCCTGGTAAGCCCGCACGGCGCAGTACAGCATGAACAGGCCCATGCTTAGCTTGGCCACGTTGAACAGCCTCTCTGCCAGCGTCGAACCCGCCAGGCCCAGCGTCAGGCCGTACACGGCCGGGATCCCGAACAGGGCGGCCAAGGCCCACATCATGGGAGAAGACATGGTGGCAAAGCCCTGGTAAGTCTTCGCTTCTGAACGCGTCACGTCTACACTCCACGGGATTGATAAGCGAACAATGATATAGACATCCTGCGTAAGAAAAACTGATCAATTCTCACATTGGATAAAAATCGTTAACTTAACCCTTTCGCCGGCCGCCGTTGGATACCATGCCCGCCCCGCCGAATTCTTATAAAATGGCGGCATCTCACCCATTCTCACCGAAGGCAAACACATGAGCGACGTACAAACCTGGATCAAAGACACCGTGACCAACACCCCGGTGGTGCTGTTCATGAAGGGAACCGCCCAGTTCCCGCAATGCGGCTTCTCGGGCCGCGCCATCCAGATCCTGAAAGCCTGCGGCGTCGATAACATCGCCACCGTCAACGTGCTGGAAGATGCGGAAGTGCGCCAGGGCATCAAGGACTACTCGAACTGGCCGACCATCCCGCAGCTCTACGTGCGCGGCGAATTCATCGGCGGCACCGACATCATGAACGAGATGTACGATTCGGGCGAACTGCAGGCCCTGCTGAAGAACGGCTGATCGCATGAGCGGTCGCCCGCGTCGCATCATCGTCGCCATCACCGGCGCGACCGGCGCGGTCTATGGCGTGCAGCTGCTGCGGCGGCTGCACGCGACTCCCGGCGTCGAAAGCCACCTGGTCATTTCCGACGCCGCCTCCCTCACCCTGCACCAGGAACTCGGCCTGCAGCGGCGTGACGCCGAAGCCCTGGCCCACGTCGTCCACCGCAACCGCGACATCGGCGCCTCGATCGCCAGCGGTTCGTTCCAGACCGACGGCATGGTGATCGCTCCCTGTTCCATGAAAACGCTGGCGGCCGTGGCCCATGGCCTGTCGGACAATCTCGTCACGCGCGCTGCCGACGTGATGCTGAAGGAACGCCGGCGCCTGGTGCTGATGGTGCGCGAGACGCCCTTCAACCTGGCGCACCTGCGCAACATGACGGCCGTGACGGAAATGGGCGGCATCGTGTTCCCGCCCCTGCCGAGCTTTTACCACCGCCCGGCGACGATCGAAGAGATGGTCGAACACACGGTCGACCGGGCGATCGACCTGCTTGGGCTCGACAATGCCCATGCCCCGCGCTGGGGCGGCATGAAAGGTACATCGGACGCCTGACCGGCAGGCGCCGGGGGCAGTCAGCGCTTGTCGGCGTCGAATCCCGAATCGTCGGCCTTCTTCGCGTCGCGCGCTTCCTCGAGCATCCGCCGCCGGGCATTGCGTTGTCGCAGTAACTCGGCATGGCGCGCCGCCGTCATCGGCGGTGCGGTCATCAGTTCCTTGAGCTGGGCGGTGTTGGCGTAGTTGTTTCGCATACGGCAGCTGCTCCTTGACGTGACCGATAGCGGCGGATCCGTCCGCCACTGGACAGATTATGTACCAGGTCCGTCCGTTTGTGCGGTCCTGCAGCCACGAAATGCAGTTGCGAAACTATTTTTGCTCGGGCTTCTGGTGGTTCATGCGCACCAGCATGCGGATGAACTCGCGCGCGAGCTGGCGATGGTGTTCGTCGAGGCGCTGCAAATCTGCGATCAGCTTGACGTCGGCGGACTCGAAACGTGCGGCATTGCCATTGCCCTCGCTGCCATCGGCGGCATGTTCGGTGCCGCCAAAACGGAGCCAGTCGGCCGGTACGCCCAGCCACTGGGCAATCATGCGCAGTTTTTCCTGGGTCGGGATGGCTTCGCCCACCAGCCACTTGCGTGCGGCGTGGACAGTGATCGGGCGGCCTTCGAAACGGATGTTGAATTCCCTGGCAAGGCGGGTCGGGCTATCCGGGGAGTAGTGGGCGTTCTTCAGCGCCTGCTGCAGGCGCTCACTGAAGCTCTCCCGTTCATTGGTTGAATTCATTGTGATACTTACAATTGCGTATGCGGACAGCGGCTTCCTACTGATGAGAAGCCTCGCGGATAATCATACCCTTAAAAATTCACAAAGATGTGATTATTTAATAGAATTGACGCGATAAAAAATAGCAAAACCCTTCTTTTACCTCGCCAAAGCAAGAAAAAAGATATCCTACAGGAAATTTTGTCCGCTTGTCGCACAATTCACGGTAAATTATCCTGGCTGGGTAAAGCAGGAATGACCGCAATTGTTACAAAATCTGGAACCGAATGATGCCGTCGGCACCTAGCGTCCGCAGCAGCAGCCCGTTATGCCAGAGTTGATGGAGGTGGGCCAGCGCCTCGCCCAGTGCAAAGCTGAGCTGGTGGGCATCGAGCTGGCGGCGGAACATCACCGGCACGATGTCCACGGCCGATTTCGGCTCGCGGCAGGCGCTCAAGACCTCGGCCAGCCGCGCGGCATGGTGATCATGCAGTTGCTGGATGCGGGTATGCAAGCCTCGGAAGGGTTTTCCATGCGAAGGCAGGACCAGGGTGTCTTCCGGCAAATCTGTGAACTTCTTGAGCGAGTCCAGATACAACTGGAGCGGATTGCCTTCCGGCTCGACCGCGAAGACCGATACGTTCGTCGAAATGCGCGGCAACACCATGTCGCCGGAAATCAGGATATTCAGTTCTTCCGAATACAGGGAAGCGTGTTCCGGCGAATGGCCGAAGCCGGTAATGACGCGCCAATGCGCCGCGCCGATCCGGACCCGGTCGCCGTCCTGCAGGCGGGTATACGCTTCGGGCACCGCCGGCACCAGGGAAGGATAGTAATTCTTGCGGCTGCGCATCTGCTCGAGCATTGCCGCATCCACCAGCCCGTGGCGCTCGAAGTGCGGGATGGCCGACGGCCCGTCCACGCCGGGTAGCGCGGCGGCCATCATGCGGGCGAACGCGAATTCGCCGGCAGTGGTCCAGAACGGCGCGTGCGCTGTGCCGACAACACGCTTGCCCAGCCATCCGGACAGACCGACGTGGTCGGGATGGCAGTGCGTGGCAAACACGCGCAGCAGCGGCGCGCCCTGCAGCCCCTCCGTGAGCACCGTTTCCCATGCCGCCCGGGTGGCGTCGGTGCCGGCACCCGAGTCGACCACGCTCCAGCCCCCTTGCCCGTCCTGCTCGTCCTGCAACAGCCACAGGTTGATGTGGTCGAGCGCGAACGGCAGCGGCATGCGGATCCAGGCCAGCCCCGGCGCTACCGCTTGCAGCGTGCCGGGTGCGGGGATCGTGTCGCCAAAGGGATAGGCCAGCTGGGCTTCGAGCGGGTTCATGGAAAAAATCTTTCGTGATCGTGGAAGGCGGGCGCGCTACAATGCGTTTAACGTTAACGTAAACGGAAATTCGCCGACATACGATTGTAAGCGATTCCGTGTCTTGCCTCCCCGAGCACCCATGGCCCCGACCTACACCATCGCCGAACTGGCCCGCGAATTCGACATCACCGCCCGCGCCATCCGTTTCTATGAGGACCAGGGACTACTGAGTCCCAAGCGCGAAGGCGTCGGTGGGCGCAACCGTGTCTACACCCCGCGCGACCGTACCCGCCTGAAACTCACCCTGCGCGGCAAGCGCCTCGGCCTGACGCTGTCGGAAATCAAGAGCATTGTCGACATGTACGAGTCGCCACGCGACACGGTCGCCCAGATCAACCGCTTCCTCGGGGTGCTGGCCCACCAGCGCGTGACGCTGGAACAGCAGCGCGCCGACATCGAGATGGCGCTGGAGGAAATCTCCGCCCACGAAGAAGAGTGCCGCCGCCTGCTGGCCGACAGCGCCGACAGCACCGGCAACGCCCAAAGCAAGGACGCTGCCTGAATGTCCGCCGGGCTGGCATGCCCGGCATTTTTTTCCGCTTCTAGTTGACGTTTACGTTAACGTAAGAGGCGAGTATCATGCACCCTTGGGGCGGTTGACAACACCCCCAGGGCAAGGCGCAGCGTCGAAGGCAGTACGCTTGTACGACAAGACGATGCGACGCCGCCATGGGGGTGTTGTTGGACGCTTTATTCTGCTCAACCACCGTTCACGTGAGGACGACAATGCTGCATCTCCCAGGCCTGACCTTTGACCATGGCGAAGACATCGCCGCACTGCGCGAAGCCGTACAACAGTTTGCGGCAAGCGAAATCGCACCGCGCGCCGCGGAGATCGACCGCAGCGACCAGTTCCCGATGGACCTGTGGAAGAAAATGGGCGAGCTCGGCCTGCTGGGCATCACCGTGGGCGAGGAATACGGCGGCGCCAACATGGGCTACCTGGCGCACATCGTCGCCATGGAAGAAATCTCGCGCGCCTCGGCCTCGGTCGGCCTGTCCTACGGCGCCCACTCGAACCTGTGCGTCAACCAGATCAAGAGAAATGGCAACGAAGAGCAGAAACAGAAATACCTGCCGAAGCTGATCTCGGGCGAGCACGTGGGCGCCCTGGCGATGTCCGAGCCGAATGCCGGTTCCGACGTCGTCAGCATGAAGCTGCGCGCCGACCTGAAGGGCGGCCCGAATGGTGATCGTTATGTCCTGAACGGCACCAAGATGTGGATCACCAACGGTCCGGACGCCGACACCCTGGTGGTGTACGCCAAGACCGACATCGAGGCCGGGCCGCGCGGCATGACCGCCTTCCTGATCGAAAAAGGTTTTAAAGGGTTCTCGATCGCGCAGAAGCTCGACAAGCTGGGCATGCGCGGCTCGCACACCGGCGAACTGGTGTTCCAGGACTGCGAAGTGCCGGTCGAGAACGTGCTGGGCGGCGTCGGCAAGGGCGTCAACGTCTTGATGTCGGGCCTGGACTTCGAGCGCACCGTGCTGTCGGGCGGACCGCTGGGCATCATGTCGGCTTGCATGGATTCGGTGGTGCCATATATCCATGAACGTAAACAGTTCGGCCAGGCGATCGGCGAGTTCCAGCTCATGCAGGGCAAGATCGCCGACATGTACTCGACCATGATGGCTTGCCGCGCCTACGTCTACGCCGTGGGCCAGGCCTGCGACCGCGCCACCACCCCGGAAGCCGTGCGCGCCCTGCGCAAGGACGCCGCCGGCGCCATCCTGTACAGCGCCGAGAAGGCGACCTGGATGGCCGGCGAGGCGATCCAGACCCTGGGCGGCAATGGCTACATCAACGAATATCCGGTCGGCCGCCTGTGGCGCGACGCCAAGCTGTACGAGATCGGCGCCGGCACCAGCGAAATCCGCCGCATGCTGATCGGACGTGAATTGTTTGGCGAAACGATGTAAGACGGCTGTATTGGAATAGCGTTAGCTTTCTTCTTTAGTCAGCTTTGAAACCGTCATTCCCAGCACTGCCGGAAATGACTTCCCGCGCAGGCGGGAATCCAAGTTGGTAGCATACCGATAGTGCACGCAAAATTGGGTTCCCGCCTGCGCGGGAACGACGTGCTAGAGGCAGTGCCTACGTTTTATGCTTGTGCAGCGCAACGGTTGCCATAGAATGAGCACCTCCTCGATCCACGCGCGAGACGAACGATGACCCAGCAAGCGTTCCCCAAACTGCTGTCTTCCCAGATCGCATTCGACATCGCGCGCACCATCCTGGACGGCTTCGACAAGCATTACCGCCTGTTCCGCCAGTCCAGCCAGGACGCCCGGCGCCATTTCGAGACCGCCGACTGGGCCACTGCCCAACAGGCCGCGCGCGCGCGCATCGATTACTACGACCGGCGCGTGCAGGAATGTGTCCACGTCCTGCAGGACGCATACGATCCCGGGGAACTCACCGACCGCGTCTGGCGCGAGATCAAGCTGCACTACATCGGCCTGCTGTCGGGCCACAAACAGCCGGAACTGGCCGAGACCTTTTTCAACTCGGTCAGCTGCATCATCCTGCACCGCAGCTACTACCACAACGACTACATCTTCGTGCGTCCGGTGATCTCCACCGAGTACATCGAGACCGAGGAGCTGCTGCCGACCTACCGCGTCTACTACCCGGCGGCCGACGGCCTGCGTTTTGCGCTAAAACGCGTGGTGACCAATTTCCAGCTCGCCGTGCCGTTCGCCGACCTCGACCGCGACATCGCCCGCGTCGAGGCGCGCATGCGCGAGGCATTCGGCCTCGACCGGCCGGAGCCGAACCTGCAGCTGCAGGTCCTGTCGAACCTGTTCTTCCGCAACAAGGGCGCGTACATCGTCGGCCGCGTCATCAACGGGCCGCGCGACTATCCGTTCGTGATCCCGGTGCTGCACGACCGCGACGGGCAGCTGGTGCTCGACACGGTGCTCACCGAGGTGTACCACATCACCCTGCTGTTCAGTTTTACGCGCGCCTACTTTTTGGTGGACATGGAAGTGCCGTCGGCCTACGTCAGTTTTCTGCGCAGCCTGATGCCGCGCAAGCCGCGCAGCGAGATCTACACGGTGCTGGGGCTGCAAAAGCAGGGCAAGACGCTGTTCTACCGCGATTTTCTGCAACACCTGAAGCACAGCTCCGACTGCTTCCAGATCGCCCCCGGCATCCGCGGGCTGGTGATGCTGGTGTTCGAACTGCCGTCCTTCCCCTACGTGTTCAAGGTCATCAAGGATTTCTATCCTCCGCCGAAGGAGACCACGCGCGCCCAGGTCAAGGAAAAATACCTGTTAGTCAAACACCACGACCGCGTCGGGCGCATGGCCGACACGCTCGAGTATTCCGACGTCGCCTTTCCGCTTGCGCGCTTTTCCGAGGAGCTGCTGGCCGAACTGCGGCAGCACGCGCCCTCGCTGGTCGAGATCGAGGGCGAGCGCATCATCGTGCGCCACCTCTACATCGAACGGCGCATGGTGCCGCTGAATCTCTATCTCGCCGACGCCCAGCAGCAGGGCAAGGAAGCCTTGATCGAGCACGGCGTGATCGAATACGGCAATGCCATCAAGGACCTGGTCGCCGCGAATATCTTCCCGGGCGACATGCTGTACAAGAACTTCGGCGTGACCCGCCATGGGCGCGTCGTGTTTTATGATTACGACGAGATCGAGTATCTGACCGACTGCAATTTCCGCGACATCCCGCAGGCGCGCAATGAAGAAGACGAAATGTCGTCGGAGCCGTGGTACCCGATCGGCAAGCACGACGTGTTTCCGGAACAGTTCGGCCGCTTCCTTCTTGGAAATCCGACGATCCGGCACTACTTTATGCAACACCACGCGGAGCTGTTGACCCGCGCATACTGGCAATCCCACAAGGACCGCATCCTGGAAGGCGTCGTCGACGACGTGTTCCCGTACCCCCAGCAGATTCGTTTCTGCAAACAAGACAATCCCACCACGGCGCAACAGACACCTGCTCGTTTACCCGATGCTGCGCCACCCATTTTGGAGAACTTACACAATGAATGATCCAGTCGTTATCGTTGGCGCCGCCCGTACCCCGATGGGCGCCTTCCAGGGCGATTTTTCGTCGAAGTCGGCGAGCGACCTCGGCGCGGTGGCGATCAAGGCCGCGGTGGAGCGCGCCGGCGTCGATGCCAACAGCGTCGAGCACGTCTACTTCGGCAACTGCCTGATGGCCGGCCAGGGCCAGGCCCCGGCGCGCCAGGCGCTGATCAAGGCCGGCCTGCCGCTGTCGACCGGCGCCGTGACCCTCTCCAAGATGTGCGGCTCGGCGATGCAGGCCGCGATCTTCGCCCACGACCAGCTGGTGGCCGACAGCGCCGACATCGTCGTTGCGGGCGGCATGGAATCGATGACCAACGCCCCGTACCTGATCCCGAAGGCGCGCGGCGGCTACCGCATCGGCCACGCGCCGATGTTCGACCACATGATGCTCGACGGCCTGGAAGACGCCTACTCGCGCAACGAGAAGACCGGCGAAGGCCGTTCGATGGGCACCTTCGCCGAAGAGTGCGTGGCCACCTACCAGTTCACCCGCGAAGAGCAGGACAACTTCGCGATCGAATCGGTCAAGCGTGCGCAAGCGGCCAACAACGAAGGCTGGTTCGACTGGGAAGTCGCACCGGTCGCAGTCAGCACCCGTACCGGCGAACTGCTGGTCGAGAAGGACGAAGGCCCGATGAAGGCCAAGGTCGACAAGATCCCGTCCCTCAAACCCGCCTTCAAGAAGGAAGGCACCGTCACCGCCGCCTCGTCCTCGTCGATCAACGACGGCGCCGCCGCGCTGGTCATGATGCGCGAATCGAAAGCGAAAGAGCTGGGCCTGGCCCCGATCGCCCGCGTGCTCGGCCACGCTACCCACGCGCAGGAACCGAACCTGTTCACCACCGCCCCGATCGGCGCCATGCAGAAGCTGTTCAAGAAGACCGGCTGGACGCCTTCGGATGTCGACCTGTTCGAGATCAACGAAGCCTTTGCCGCGGTGCCGATGGCCGCCATGCGCGACCTCGACATCCCGCACAACAAGGTCAACATCCACGGCGGCGCCTGCGCGCTGGGCCACCCGATCGGCGCCTCGGGCGCGCGCATCATCGTCACCCTGCTGGGCGCGCTCAAGCGCACCGGCGGCAAGCGCGGCGTGGCCTCGCTGTGCATCGGCGGCGGCGAAGCCACAGCGATGGCGATCGAGCTGATTTGATGACAAACCGTGGTTAATGAAGGTTTATCAGCGCGATTAACCACAATTTGGAAAGAATCGTAGGGTGGTCGGGTTCCCCGACCGCGCGTTCAAGCGGCCGATGCGTAACCGGTACGCCAGTTATAGTTGAACGCGCGGTCGGCAAAGCCGACCACCCTACAAGGAGATTGATATGCCAACAGCACTGATCATCGGCGCCTCGCGCGGCATCGGCCACGAGATGGTGCGCCAGTACCGCGACGACGGCTGGCGCGTGATTGCCACCGCCCGCAAGCAGGAAGACTGCGGCGCGCTGGCGCAACTGGGCGCCGAAGCGCACCAGCTGGATGTCACCAGCGCCGACTCCATCGCCGCGCTGGGCTGGCGGCTCGACGACGACAAGATCGATACCGCCTGGCTGGTGGCCGGGTTGTATGGCCCGAGCGGTTCGGGTTTCCCGACCGGCCCCGAATTCGACGCCGTCATGCACACCAATGTGCTGGCGGCAATGCGCCTGATCCCGGTGGTGGCCCCGCTGGTGGCGAACACGCGCGGCAAGCTGGCGGTGCTGTCCTCCAGGATGGGCTCGATCGGCGCGCGCACGTCCACCGAAGGCACGCTGTACCGCGCCAGCAAGGCGGCACTGAACTCGGTGCTGAAGGATGCCGCCATCACCTACGGCGCGCAGGGTGTCACCTGCGTGTCCTTCCACCCGGGCTGGGTCCAGACCGACATGGGCGGCAGCGCCGCGTCCCTCACGGTCGAGCAAAGCGTGCGCGACCTGCGCACCACGCTGGCGACACTGGACGCCTCCAGCAACGGCGCCTTCCTGAACCACGACGGCACGCCGATCCCCTGGTAAGCCCGACAAGACGACAACGACGACAAGAGACACGATGATACTGAGCGAAGAACACCAGATGATCCGCGACGCCCTGCGCAGCTATGCGCAGGAGCGCCTGGCCCCCAACGCCGGCCGCTGGGACCGCGAACACTATTTTCCGAAAGACGAACTGAAGGAACTGGCGCAATTGGGCGCCTTCGGCGTGGCGGTGCCGGAACAGTATGGCGGCGCGGGCCTCGACTACGTCTCGCTGGCGCTGGTGCTGGAAGAAATCGCGGCCGGCGACGGCGGCACCTCGACCATCATCTCGGTCAACAACTGCCCGGTCTGCTCGATCGCCATGATGTATGCGAACGAGGAGCAGAAAACACGCTTCCTGCGCCCGCTGGCGCAGGGCGAGATGCTGGGCGCGTTTGCCCTCACCGAACCGCATACCGGCAGCGATGCCGCCGCGCTGCGCACCACGGCCGTGAAGGACGGCGACCACTACGTCATCAACGGCACCAAGCAGTTCATTACCAGCGGCAAGTACGGCGACGTGGCCATCGTCATGGCCGTCACCGACAAGGCGGCCGGCAAGAAGGGCATCAGCGCGTTCTGGGTGCCGACCGACACGCCGGGCTACATCGTCGCCGGCCTCGAGGAAAAAATGGGCCAGCACTCGTCCGACACCGCCCAGATCGTGTTCGACAACTGCCGCATTCCGGCTGCGAACCTGATCGGCGAGGAAGGCATGGGCTACAAGATCGCCCTGTCGGGCCTGGAAGGCGGCCGCATCGGCATCGCCTCGCAGTCGGTCGGCATGGCGCGTGCCGCCTACGAGGCGGCGCTGGCCTATGCGAAGGACCGCGAAAGCTTCGGCAAGCCGATCTTCGAGCACCAGTCGGTGCAGTTCCGCCTGGCCGAGATGGCGATGCAGATCGAGGCCGCGCGCCAGCTGATCCTGCATGCGGCGTCGATGAAGGATGCGGGACTGCCCTGCCTGAAGGAAGCGGCGATGGCCAAGCTGTTCGCTTCCGAGATGGCCGAACGCGTGGTCTCGAGCGCCATGCAGGTGTTCGGCGGCTACGGCTACGTGGCCGACTTCCCGGTCGAGCGCATCTACCGCGACGTACGCGTGTGCCAGATCTACGAAGGCACCAGCGACATCCAGAAGATCCTGATCGCGCGCGCGCTTTGACCCATCCCGCCGCCATCCGTCCGGCTACGCCGGACGACCTGCCCGCGCTGTTCGCCTACTTGGGCGAGCAGCTGGCGGAGAACGGGCGCGACGGCGTGCTGTTCCAGCCGATGGCGTCCACTACCGACGGCGTGCCGGCGGCGCTGCAGGAACGCTTCACGGCCGGCATGGCGATAGCGGTCGGCCAGCCCGGTTGGCGCCAGGTGTGGATCGCACTGGATGAAGACGGCGCAGTCGCCGGCCACATCGACCTGCGCGGTCGCCCTGAACCGGCTTCCCTCCACCGCACCCTGCTCGGCATGGGCGTGCGCCACGACCTACGCCGCGCCGGCCTGGGCACGCGCCTGGTGCAGGAAGCGCTGGCCTGGGCGCGCGCTGCGGGCTTTGCCTGGGTCGACCTCGAAGTACTGGCGCAGAACCACAAGGCGCGCGCGCTCTACGCGCGCACGGGTTTTCACGTTACCGGCGAAGTGCCGGACCTGTACCGCATCGAAGGACGGTCGATCGGCGCGGTCACGATGAGCATGCGCCTGGACTGATGGCCGCCTGAACCGACGAACGAAACGTTGGGCCGCACCAACAGGTTCGCCGCGTTTCACCCGCTTGGAACGGAAGCGCTCGTTTCAGCGGCTGCTGCCAGGGCGGCAAAGAGCAGCGATTCGATCATGGTCTTCATGTGACGGCGGGTTCGAGCAGGGTCACGGTCTGGGCCGCCGTATCGAGCCGGGCAGTCAGGCCGACCGGCAGCGTGAACTGGTTGCGGATGTGGCCGATCGAATAGCCCGTCACCGCGGGGATGACGAGGGGCTTAAGGTGCTCGTCGAAAGTCTGGTCCAGGGTCAGCGAGCGCCGCCCCTCCTTGGCAACGCAGTCCTCGCAGATGCCGACCATCACGCCGGCCGCATTGGCAAAGCCGACAGCCAGATCGAGCTGGGTCATCATGCGGTCGAGACGGTACGGCGCCTCGTCCACCTCTTCCAGAAACAACAGGCCGCCGCGGAAGTCGGCCGCGTACGGCGTGCCCGCCAGGGCCGCCACGATCGACAGGTTGCCGCCCAGGAGCGGACCGCTGGCCACGCCCGCGGTCAGGGTACGGATGCCGTAGTGCGGCTCGGTGTGCGCCCGCAGCGCGTTTTCCTGCGCCATCGGGATCGTGTAGGAAGCCTGCGGCTCGCCCAGCACGGCCATCATGTGCGTGCGCGAGTAATCCGAGAGCGTGGACGAGGCGACCGGACCGTGGAAAGTCACCAGGCCGGTCTTGTTATAGATTGCCAGGTGCAACGCGGTGATGTCCGAGTAGCCGAGCAGGATCTTCGGGTTGCGGCGAATGAGGCCGTAGTCGAGCCTGGACAACAGCGAGATGCAGCCGGAACCGCCGCGCACCGGCCAGATCATCTTCACGTCGGGATCGGCGAACATCGCATGCAGGTCGGCCAGGCGCTGCTGGGCCGAGCCGGCGTAGTTGCCGTACACGGCGCGCAGATAGCGGCCCTCCTTCACCCGCAAACCCAGGGCCTCGATGTTGCGCACGGACTTCTCGATCAGCTGTTCGCTGACGTAGCCGCCGGGGGCGACCAGGCCGACCAGGTCGCCGGGGCGCAGGCGCGGGGGTTTGAGCAACCGTTTTGCGGAATGGGTGCGGCGCGGTGCTGCCGAGACGAGGCCGGGGGCGGACATGGCGGCGGCGGCAAGGGCGCCGAAGCCGCGCCGGGTGAGTGTTATACGCGGCATATCATCATGTCGTTCCCGCGAAGGCGGGAATGACGGTTCGTAGTGAGATGACGATGGTAACGAATCGTCTGTTCAATCAATCAAAGAAAAACGGCCCGCGCCGTGGAGGCATGGCACCTCCCTCGGCAGCGGGCCGTCACGGACGATCAACTCAGAAGAACTTGTAGGTCGCCATCAGGGTGAACGAGCGGCCACGCGGGTCGGCCACACGCGGTTCCCAGGTGCTGCCCGCGCCGGTGTTGCTGTCGTAGGTGACGGCGAACGGCGGATCTTCATCCAGCAGGTTCTTGATGCCTGCGGTCAGCGACACGTTCTTGAAGCCGGTGTAGGTGGTCGTCAGGTGGAAGATCGAGTACGCGTCCACTTTCGGATTCCAGTTGGCCGGCTTGACCAGACCGTTTGCCACGCCCGGCAGCACCTGGTCGTTGTAGCCCGAACGGTAGATGTTCTGCAGCATGGTGCTCCAGTTGCCGTACTTGTAGGTCGCGTAGGCGCTGTGCTTCCACTTCAGGCCCAGGTCGCCGGTGAAGACGAAGCGGCCCACTTCGCTCGGGCCGAACTCGGCGTTGGTGGTGGCGCGCGACTTCTTCTCCAGCAGGCGCGAACCGTCGATGCCCACGCTCCACTGCGAACCGGTGCTGAACTTGCCGTTCACACGGGCACCGACTTCGAGGCCGCGGGTGATGCGCTCGCCGGCGTTGACCCAGCGCTGGTCGATCACGACGATCTCGCCGGCCTGGTTGCGGATGAACTGGTCCTGGAACAGGTTGTAGTTCGCCACCATGGTCGAGATCGGGAACGAATCGATCGTGTTTTCCCTGCGAATTTCCCACAGGTCGGCATTGGCCGAGAACCAGTTGGTCGGCTCGAACACGACGCCGACGGTGCCCTGCTTCGCCGTTTCCGGGCCCAGGTTCGACTTGCCGCCGGTGACGTAGTCCGGATTGATCGCTTCGCAGCCCGGACGGTTGGCGTCGACCAGGCCGCTCGGGCACCTGGCCGGGTCGACCAGGTCCTTGCCGGCGTATGGCGATTCGGTCAGTCCGTTGAACAGCTGGTTGAACGACGGGGCGCGGAAGCCTTCGTTGTACGAGCCGCGGAACAGCACCTGCGGGATCGGCTGGTAGCGGAACGAGATCTTCGGGTTGGTGGTGCTGCCGATGCCGCTGTAGTGGTCGCGGCGCACGGCCAGCGTCACTTCCAGCTCCTGGGTCACCGGCACCAGCAGTTCGGCGTACACGGCCTTGATGTCGCGGTGCACGCTGTCCAGCGCGTTGGCATCGTCGAACGGCGCGTTCAGGATCGCCGGACGGGCGCTGGCCGCGCGCTTGTCGCCGTTGAACTTGTATTCCTCGCGGCGCAGGTCGGTACCGACCGCCGCCATCACCGAGCCGGCCGGCAGCTTGAAGATCTCGCCCGACACCGCCGCGTCGACCTGGGTCAGGATGGTCTTGCCGCCATACAGGACCACACCCGCGGCCGAGGTGCTCTGGATCAGGGCGACCGCTTCCGGCGACTGGGTCTGGCCCGGCAGCAGGAATGGATTGATCTTGCCCGTGCCCAGCGCGTCGGCCAGGGCGCGGGTGTAGTTGAATCCGGTGCCCAGGGTCGACTCCGACTCGCTGAAGGCGCGCGACACGCCGACGCGGTAGTCGAAGCGGCGGCCGAACAGGCTCAGGGGACCGTCGGCGCCCACCAGCAGGCGCGCGGCCTTGGTCTCGGTCACGATCTCGCGGTTGCCGCACTCCATGCAGCGCCAGCGGTAGGCGATCGGCAGTCCGTAGTTCGCCGAGATACTCGGGAACACCTTGACCAGCGCGTTGTAGACGTTGTTGTACTCGGCGCCGGTGCTCGGGTAGAACGAGCTGGCGTTGAAGGTCGATGTGCCCGGCGAAATCTGGTTCGGCGAGAAGCGCTTGGCCACTTCGACCTGCGAGCCGACGCCTTCGACGAAGAACTGGTGCTCGCCGGACTGGAAGGTGGCGCGCGCCAGCGCGTTGCTGTTCTTGACCGGCTGCTGCAGCACGGCCGCGCGGCCGGTGTCCCAGGCGCAGCCGAAGGCCGCGCCCGCGCTGTTCCACAGCTTCTCGTCGTACGGGCCCATGCCGTCGATGCTGTTGCAGCCGGCGCCGCCCGGCAGGTCGAGCAGGCTGATGCCGTTGTAGGCCGTGGTGCCGCCGCCCGGCAGGGTCGGGCCGGTGCCGGTGCGCGACAGCAGGGTCGGCGCGATGGTGGTGGCGAACACGTTGGCGAACGGCGAACCGCGGGTATCGACCGACACGCCGCGGTCCGGCTGGAAGGTGTTGACGAAGTCGCGCTGGTCGCCGCGCAGGGCCTTGTTCTGGCTGTGCGCCACGGTGGCCAGCACGTTCCAGCCATTGGTGTCGAGGTCGCCCCAGCCGCCGGTGAGCGAGACGCGGCCGATTTCGCCGCCGCTTTCCTGGGCGACGTCGGTGAAGGCCTGGGCTTCCAGGCCGTTGTAGTTCTTGCGCAGGATGAAGTTGATCACGCCGCCGATCGCGTCGGTGCCGTAGATCGCGGAAGCGCCGTCCTTCAGCACTTCGACGCGCTCGACTGCCGCCATCGGGATCGAGTTCAGGTCGACCGCCGACCCCTTCATGCCGTGGGTCGCCACGCGGCGGCCGTTGAGCAGCACCAGGGTCGAATCCGAGCCCTGGCCGCGCAGGTTGGCCGAGGAAGCGCCGTTGTTGCCGCGCTGGGCGCCGGAGGTCACGTCCGCATTCGATGCCAGGTTGTCCGAGCCGTTGCCGTTGACGTTCAGCGTCGCGATCAGCTGCTCGGCGGTGACGATGCCCTGGTCTTCGAGCTGCTTGCGCGAGATGATCTCGACCGGCAGCGCGCCTTCCTTGGCGATGCGCTTGATGCTACTGCCGGTGATTTCGACACGCTGCATCGTGCCGGACACCGGCACGTCCTGTGCAACTGCCGGGCTGACCGCTCCCATCAGGGCGATCAAATGGGCGAGCTTCTTTAACTTCACGCGTTTCTCCTAACGTTTTCCCTTGGCGGTCATGGGTGTCCCGACCGGCTTATATATATGCGTAATGTCTTGGCATTACGTTATGGTTTTCGATTTCAGGGTACGCCCAGATATTTGGCGCCATCCAATGAAATATGCGGCGGCCAGTATAACTAACGGGAATGTTTAGTTAGGGAAATCTCACCAAAACTAGCGCGACACTCTGCCGGAACGTGCCCTTTGCGCAACATCCACGTCCAGATAACGCCAGGTGGTGAATTCAACGGGATGACGTTTGTAGTTTTTCAGCCACGGATGACGCAAGTCGCCCGACAGGACATGGGTCAGCGGCACCCATGGGTTGTAGGCATGGATCAGCTGGTTCATCTCGAAATACAGCTTCTGGCGTGCCGGTCCGTCGGACAGCAACCGCGCCTGCTCGTAGCGGGCGTTGTATGCCGGCAGGTTGAAGCGCGCATAATTGGCGCGGCCCGCGTTCGGCCCGTACAGCAGCTGGTAAAAATTGTCGCCGTCGGGGAAGTCGGCGATCCAGTTACTTTCGAACATCTGCACCGTGCCCAGGCGCGAGGCCTTGATGATCTCGGTTTTCTTGTCCGACTTGAACACCACGCGCAGGCCGATCGCGTTCAGGCACTTGCGCCACAATTCGTCGCGCAGGCGCCCGCTGACGGTCGCTTCGCTGTGCATGGTGAGCGTCAGGGGCCGGTTGTCCGGTGTACGGCGAAAGCCGTCCGGGTCGCGCCGGGTGTAGCCGTAGCGGTCGAGCAGCGCATTGGCAAGCGGGGGGGCATGGGGCACCGGGCTGCGGTAGCCGGGGTCGTAACCGAGCACGTTGGGCGGCAACGGCGACTCGGCCTTGATCGCGAAGCCTTTTTTCAGCAGCGCGATGTCCTCGGCATTGTTGTACGACAGCGCGATCGCGCGGCGCAGCGCCACCTTGTCCTTGCCATAGCCCCCCACCACCGGGTCGTCCATGTTCATCCACATGTAATAGGTCTGCAGCACCGGGAAGCGCGACAGCACGATGCCGCGCGCGGCCAACTCGGGTTTCAACTGGCCGTCGACCACCACCATGTCGGTCATCGATTCGGGGATCTGCTCGAGGTAGTCGTATTCGGCGTTCAGGAAGCCCAGCATGCGGCCCTGGAATTCCTCGGCGATGCGCACCTCGACACGGTCCACGCGCGGCAGGCGTTTTCCTTCGAGCGCCGCGGCGATGGCTCGGTCCTCCAGGCTGTAGTTCGCTGCGTCGCCGGGCGCGGCATGGAACACGGCCGTCGAATAGGGATTGGCGAGCAAGGTGATGCGGTCGCTGCGCTTCCACTCCTTGACCATGAACGGGCCGGTACCGACCGGATGGTTGCCGGCCTGGCCCGGATAGGCCTCGATCACTTCGCGCGCCACCACGCCGGTGGCAGGCGTGGCCAGGTAGAACAGGAAGTTGTTGTCCGGGGCCTTCAGGCGGATGCGCAGGGTGTAGCGGTCCGGCGCCTGCAGGCCGGCCACGGGCGTGTCGACGTCGTAGCCCTGCCTGAGCACCTCGTCGCCCGCGATCTTCCCCTCGAACATGTAGGCCCATGGCGACCTGAGGGCCGGGTCGTACAGGCGCTTGATGCTGTAGACGACATCCTGCGCCGTCATCTCGCGTTTCGCGCCCTTGAAAGCCGGGTCGGGCGTGAAATGGATGCCGGGGCGGAGGCGGAAGGTGTAGGTCAGGCCGTCCGGACTGACTTCGGGCATGGCGGTGGCGATGTTCGGGCGCAGCCTGGCCGGGCGCGCCAGGTAGTCGTAGCGCAGCAGCGGGTCGAACAGGTTTTCCAGCAGCGACAGGGTGGCATTGTCCGAGGCCGCGGCCGGGTCCAGGCCGGTTTCGCTGGTGGACAGGAACATGCGCAGCACTTTTTCCTGCGCGCCCGCGCTGCCCGCGCACAGCAGGAGGAACAGGAGGGCGGCGGCGGTCAGGCGAAGTTTCATGGGCGGCAGGGCGATGGAAGCTGCGAGGAAAGCGTTGCGTATCATATGCGCGGCTGTCGGCGCAGGCAATGCATACAGGCTGCTCATAACTTTTTCACATGGCGCGGGTGCATTCTTTCATCTGCGCAGCTTGCTCTCGGCCTATACTCTCCGCTGCACAATCTGCTGTACCTCGGCGGCGACAATCTCATGGCTCTCAATTACATCTGGACCGGTTTTTTCCTCGTAGGCTTCCTGGCGGCGCTGGCCCAGTGGCTGTTCCTCGGCGACACCGAGATCTTCAAGCGCATCATCGACGGCACCTTCTCCTCGGCCAAGATGGCGGTGATGGACATCGCCCTGCCGCTGGCCGGCGTCATGACGCTGTGGCTCGGCATCATGAACGTGGGCGAAAAGGCCGGCGCCATCAACCTGTTCGCCCGCATCATCGGTCCCTTCTTCTCGCGCATCTTCCCGGAAGTGCCGCGTGAGCACCCGGCCAATGGCCACATGGTGATGAACTTCTCCGCCAACATGCTCGGGCTGGACAATGCCGCCACGCCGTTCGGCCTGAAGGCGATGGAGAGCCTGCAGACGCTCAACCCGCGCAAGGACGAAGCGAGCAACGCGCAGATCATGTTCCTGGTGATCCAGACTTCGGGCCTGACCATCATCCCGCTGGCGATCATGGCCCAGCGCGCGATCCTGGGAGCGGCCAACCCGGCCGACATCTTCATCCCGACCCTGATCGCCACCTACTGCTCGACCATGACCGGCATCATCGCCGTCAGCCTGCGCCAGCGCATCAACCTGCTCGACCCGGTGATCTTCGGCTGGATTGGCGGCATCACGGCGCTCATCGCGGCCATGGTCTGGACCATCACCACCTTCCTCGACAAGGCCCAGATCCAGCTGTTCTCGGTCGTGACCGCCAACCTGATCCTGTTCTCGATCATCGCCGCCTTCATGAGCGCGGCCCTGCTCAAGAAAGTCAACGTCTTCGAGGCCTTCATCGAAGGCGCCAAGGGCGGCATCGAGACCTCGCTGAAGATCATCCCTTATCTCGTCGGCATGCTGGTGGCGATCAGCGTGGTGCGCAACTCGGGCATCCTGGGCATGATCGTCAGCGGTTTCGCCTGGTTCTTCAATGCGCTCGGCCTGCCCACCGACTTCGTCGGCGCGCTGCCGACGGCGCTCATGAAACCGCTGTCGGGCAGCGGCTCGCGCGCCATGATGATCGACGCCATGACCACCTACGGCGTCGACTCCTTCGTGGGGCGCCTGTCCGGCATCCTGCAGGGCGCCGCCGACACCACCTTCTATATCGTGGCGCTGTACTTCGGTTCGGTCGGCATCCGCAAGACCCGCTATGCGATCGGCTACGGCCTGCTGGCCGACCTGGCCGGCGTCATCGGCGCCATCTTCGTCGCCTACCTGTTCTTCGGTTAATCAAGCAAGGAAACCGCCATGCTGCGTCGCCTCACCCTCGCCACCCTCCTCGCCGCCGCCGTCGGTCTCGCCCACGCCCAGCTGCCGGCCCCGGTGGCCCAGGTGCTGGCGCAGCAGGGCTTGCCGGAAGACAGCCTCGCCGTGCTGGTGCTCAAGGGCGAGGCGACCGTGCTCGCGCACCAGGCCGACCGGCCGATGCAGCCGGCATCGACCATGAAGCTGGTGACCACGCTGGCCAGCCTGGAGCGCCTCGGCCCGGCCTTCCGCGGCCGTACCGAACTGCGCACGACGGGCACCATCGACAAGGATGTCCTGCGCGGGAACCTGATTTTGAAAGGCGGCGCCGATGCCGACCTGTCCGGCGAAGACCTGGAGAACATGCTGCGCGCCCTGCACTACCAGGGCATCCGCCGCATCGAGGGCGACCTGGTGCTGGACCGCAGCCTGTGGCAGCCGGCCCGCCTCGATGTCGGCGTTCCTCCCTTCGACGAATCGCCCGAGGCCTATTACAACGTCATTCCCGACGCGCTGCTGGTCAACAAGAACATGCTGCAGGTCGACATGCGTTCCACGAGCAAGCAGCTCAGCTTGCGGATGCAGCCGGAGCTGGACCGGGTGAGCATCGGTTCCAACATGACGCTGGTCGATGCCGATTGTTCAAAATGGGAAGACGGCTGGAAGCTGCCGCAAGCGGTGCGCCAGAAGGACGGCCGCATCCGGGTGGTCCTGCAGGGCACCTTCCCGAAGGAGTGCGCGCGCACCTACAGCATCAACGTGCTGGACCGCGACGACTACCTCGAGCGCCTGTTCCGCCAGAAGTGGAAGGAACTGGGCGGCACATTCAGCGGCAAGGCCGTGGAAGGGGTGGCGCCGCCCGATTCCCGCCTGCTGGCCGAACACACCTCGCGCACCCTGCCCGAACTGGTGCGCGATACCAACAAGCCGTCCGACAACGCGCTGGCGCGCACGCTGTTCCTGAGCCTGGGCAGCCTGCTGCCGGATCCGGCGGCGGGCAGCTATGCCATCGCGCCGAATGGCGAAACGACCTTCGTGCGCGCCGATGCCGCCGTGCGCGACTGGATGCGCAGCCACCGCATCGACGACACCGGCTTCGTGATCGAAAACGGTTCCGGCCTGTCGCGCCTGGAGCGCGTCACGCCGCAGCAGATGGCCCATTTGCTGCAGGCCGGCCTGCGCAGCAACTGGTCGCCCGAATTCCTGGCCAGCATGCCGATCGCTGCCGTCGACGGCACCCTGCGCCGCCGCCTGCACGGCACCCCGGCCGCAGGCCGCGCGCGCCTGAAGACCGGCACCCTGCGCAACGTGGTGGCGCTGGCCGGCTACGTGCCGGATGCGGACGGCGTGCAGAACGTGTTCGTCGCCATGGTCAACAGCGAGCAGGCCGGGAACGGGCGTGGACGCGCGGTGCTGGAGGCGCTGGTGGACTGGGTGGCGCGCTCGGGAGCACCGGCGCAAGCGGCGCCGGCCCCTTAGCCCCCTACGTGCTGGGAAACGCTCCGAAGGGATTACCGGCTGCGGGGCGCACTGCTACGTAGCGTTGGGCCGTTCGCGGCCTGTCCCGGCGGCCGGCGATGGGCTGATCGGGCTCATGACGGCGGCAGGACGGCACAGGCGCTATGCTTGCCGAGTAGACTTTGATCAAATGCATGATTAGAGTACCAATTCATCTGCCGAATGGAGCGCTCCCATGCACGCTTCCTTGTCCATGCGCTGGCTGCGCTGCGTAGTCGCGGCCGCCTGTGTCGTCCTGGCGCCGCAGCTGTATGCGCAATCGGTCGCCTTGACGTTCGATGACGGCCCGAACCTGGGGGCGACACCGCGCCTGTCGCCGCAGGAGCGCAACGCGGCGATGCTGGCGGCGTTGGCGAAGCACAGGATCAAGGCCGCCCTGTTCGTCACCGCCGGGTATGGCGCCGACCGCCCTGAGGGATGGCGACTGGCGCGTGCGTGGGGCCAGGCTGGACACGTGATCGGCAACCACACGATGACACACCCGGACCTGGACAGCGAGCAGGTCAGCCTGGCGCAATACCAGCGGGAAGTGCTGTATTGCGACCGCCTGATTGCCACGCTGCCGGGTTACCGGAAATGGTTCCGTTTCACGTATCTGCGCGAAGGGAACACGCAGGAGAAGCGCGACGGCATGCGGATTTTTCTGCGGCAGCTCGGCTACCGTAACGCCTACGTCACGCTCGACACCAGCGATTGGCGGCTGAACGACAAGCTGGTGGAAGTGCTGGAGAAGAATCCACAGGCCGGCGATGCCGAGCTTGAACCGATCCGCCAGGCCTATCTCGGGCACATCCGCCAACGCGCATTGGCCTACCGCGCGCTGGCGCAGCGCCTGCAAGGCAGGGACATCCCGCAGGTGCTGCTGCTCCACCATAACCTGATCAATGCGCTGTGGCTGGACGACTTGATCCGCCAGTTCAAGCAGATGGGATGGTCGATCACGACGCCGGCGGATGCGTATGCCGATCCGGTCTATCAATTGATGCCCGACCGGGCGGCACCGGGCCAGAGTCTGTTGCTGTCGATGGGGCGCAGCCTGGGGTTGTCCACGGCGGATCTCGGAATCCGCTTGATGGATGATGGGGATGCTGAGATCGAGGCGTTGAAGGCGCAGGGGTTGTAGCGTCAGCGCTGCTTCGCGCGACGCCGTGGTTCGACATGCCCACTTCGGTCGTGGCCATCGCCGTAGGTCGCCACCGCCCATGGCGGAGCACGGTCGTGGGGCCAACGCAAACTTCCGCACCTGGCCTGGTATTACCTGATCGCTGCCAGGCCGAACGTCCCGAGCGCGATAAAGGCAACCGACCAGACGACGATGCCGATGGCCAGCAGCGCCAGCGAAAACACCCTGGGCAGGCCGATGGCGCCGGCCAGGCCGGCGGCGAACACGGGACCGATGAGCAGTGGACCGAGCAGGCCGATCGCCCATGGCCCTTTGGCGGCGAGCCACCGGGACACGCGGCCTTCCTGCATCGTTTCGCTCTTTCTCCAAAACATCAGGCGGCGGATGCCGTTTCCCAGAAACATGGCAGCGACCGCGCCGGTGAATGCCCCGGTCGTGACTGCGAGAGTCAGCAATACCGGATGCAGCTTCAGGTGAAAACCGAGTGGGATTGCCGCCCACAATTCAATGATCGCCAACGCGAACACGCCCAGCACTCCCTCTCCCATCGTCGTCCTCCCTGCCGTCCGTTAATAATGAAATCTTGTTACAGGAAGGAGAGTAAGGGCAGCACGCGCGTAATGGTTTTATATTGCGACAATACACGGGATTGGCGGAACGAAACATCGGAAAAGGCATGCGAAAGCCGACGCCCGATCGCGAGACTGCCCGATACCGGCGCGGTCCGGTCAGTGCCTGCGTCGCCGGTACAGCCCGGCCAGCACCATCAATCCGGCCGCAGCCATGGCGCCGGTCGCCGGTTCGGGCACGGGCGGGGGCAGTTGCCGGAAACTGAGAGTGGTCCGGTCGGTCCAGTAGTAGGTATAGGTGGTTTCCGAGTAGTCGTTGTACGAGTAATCCGTGGCCTCGTCGCCCGACAGGATCGTACCGCCCCAGCCGGAATAGTATCCATCGGTGCCGAACCAGCCTCCCCCGAAGGAAAGTTCCTGCCGGTCCAGGGCATAGGTGAAACCGAAGCTGCAACGCGCGTAGGGGGTCGGTGCGCGCATACAGGCCAGATACTGCGTCGGGCCGACCACGAAGGAATCCAGCTCGTCCGTCTCGAGGATGCCGTCGCCGTCGTCGTCGCTTCCGCTGAACGCTCCGGAGATCTCCGCATCCGGCAGGAACGCTTCGGTAGTGGTCGTTCCGAACACCTCGTGCGTGTACGTGTAAGTCGAGAAGAAGCCGGTATAGGTGAAGGCCCAGGCAACCGGCTCGGCATGGGCTGTCCATGCGCTGCCGGCGAGGAGGGAAGCAAGCAGCCAGGAAGCCGAATTCGTGCGCATCGCCGTTCTCCCGTGAGAGCTACCGATGCCAGAGTAGCATTACGCACCGGCGCGGGCAGGCGCGCACGCGGCCCTTGTCGCCCCGATGCGACTCAACAGCCGTTTGTAACAGGGGTAAAGGGGCTCAGAGCACGCGGCGGTACGTGGCGCGTACCCGCTCGCGGTCGCCGCAATCGAAGTGCCACCATTCGGTATTGATGCCGAAGAAGCCGGCTGCCAGCATGCCTTCGCGCAGCAGGCGGCGGTTGGCCACTTGCCGGTCGCTCAGCTTGCCGGCGACGAGAAAACCTTCTTCCAGCGCCGGATGCGACAGGTCGGTCATGTCGTCGAAGCCGGTACCCATGTCCAGCTCCCTGCCCGTCTCGTCGAGCAGGGTGATGTCGAGCGCCATGCCGTACGAGTGGATCGATCCGCGCGCCGGGTCGGCCAGGTACATCTGCAGGCCGGTGCCGGCCAGGGCATCCCACAGCTGCTGCTGCACGCGCTGCGGCCGCAGGGCGTCGAGCACCAGCGCGGTATGGCCGGGGCGGCGTTCCTTCAGCCAGGCGACGAAGCGTTCCAGCGCTGCGGCGGCGTCGCGGTGCAGCCAGGCGCAGTCGTAGGGCGAGTACAGGTCGCGACCGACGAAGTTGCTGCTGCTTGCGTAGCGCAGGTCGATCGCGATCCCGTCGATGCTGGTCAGATGGCGGAATTCGGGGCTGCCGGCGATGTCTTCGCTGGCTACGACGTGGTTCATCAACTACCTTTTTCGAGACAGGCGCGCGCGGTCGCGCCGATACAGTTGGCCAGCTCGCGCGCCCCGTGCGACAACGGGGAATGGCTGGCGCTCAGCAGATACAGGTGCACCGGCATGGCCGGCGACCACTGGCGGCACTGTACCCTGGCCGGGTCGGCCGAGGCCGCGGTGAACGGGTCGAGCACGGCGATGCCGGCGCCGGCTTCCACCAGCGAGCGGGCGATCTGGTAGGTCTGCACCACGGTACGATAGACCGGCTGCACGCCCTGCGCCTCGCAGGCCGCGACCACGATCTCGCCGAGCGGGTCGCCGTCGTTCAGGCCGATCAGTTCGCCGGTGAGGCCGTCGGCCGTGAACGGCCGGGCGCATTCTTCCTCGCTCCAGGTTCCGGCGGGCGCCATCACGGTCAGCATGCCGTGTGCGATCGGCTCGGCCACGATGCCGGGGTGGCGCGGGTCCTGCAGCGACAGCGCCAGGTCGGCTTCGCCCAGGCGCAGCGCGTTGACGATCTCGCTGGTGTGGTGGGTCGCCAGTTCGCAGCGTGCCTGCGGGAAGTCGCCGCGCCAGGCCGTCATCGCCTGCGGCAGCACGCTGATGGCGATGGTCGGCGTCGACACCAGGCGCACGGTTTCCACCGCACGGCCCTTCAGGCTGGCGGCCAGGCGCCGGATGCCCTGCAGGTCGCGGTTCAGCTTTTCGGTCTCGGCGAACAGGCGGTGCGCTTCCGGCTTCGGATACAGCTTGCCGCGCACGCGCTCGAACAGCGGCATGCCCAGCTGGAGCTCGGCGTGCTGCAGCACTTTGGTCACCGCCGGCTGGGAAATATGGAGAACCTGGGCGGCACCGCTGATGGTACCGACTTGCATGATGGCGTGGAAGACTTCGATATGACGCAGGCGCATCGCTTTATCCTTCAGAAGAGACTCCGCGCGCAAGGCGCGAATTTTCGGAAGGATACAGGGAAAACCCGGCTGCGGCGACCGTCACGGCGTGTTCACAACAGCCGGGTTCGCCGGTGCGGCCGGCGCGGCCGGTGCCGGCGCGGGCACCGGCGTGGGGACGGGCGGCGTGACCGGGGTCGGTACCGGGGCCGGCACGGCCGGGCTCGGGGTCGGCTGGGGTGCGGCCGGTGCGGGCGCGGTCTCGGGCACGACCGGCGCCGGCGCGGTGACCGGCGGCAGCGGCGGGACCGGGGACGTCACCGCCGGCGGTGGCACGACCACAGGCAGCGGCGCATTGGCCGGCGTGGTCAGCACTTCGAGCAGGGTCGCGGTTTCCGCGTCCGGGTTGCCGGAAATGTCGGCCGGGCGGTACTTCATCTGGAAGGCGGACAGCACGGTGCGGGTCTGGTTGTCCAGCACGCCCGTCTGGGCGATGCCGAAGCCGTGGGTAGCCAGCTTGCGCTGGAACCAGGCGACGTCCGGCAGCATCGCCTCGAAAGCCGGACGGACCGCGGCCACGCGGTTCGCGTCCGGCCACAGCACCAGGCCAGCCTGCGCCAGCTGGCGCCACGGGAACAGCGGCCCCGGGTCCTGCTTGCGCAGCGGAGCGATGTCACTGTGGCCGAGCACGTTCTCGGGCGCGATGCCGTGGCGCTGCACGATGTCCTTCACCAGCGGAATCAGGGCGTCGATCTGGCTCTGCGGGAACGGCGCGAAGACGCGGCCCTGCGGGGTGTCCTTCCAGCCGGCGTTGACGATCTCGATGCCGATCGAGCTGTTGTTCAGCTGCGTGAAATTCTTCCAGCTCGAGATGCCTGCGTGGTAGGCGGCGCGGCTCTCGTCCACCAGGCGGTAGGTGATCGGCTGGGGATCGTCGGTAAGCAAGTAGTGAGCGCTCACCTGCTGCTCGGTCAGGATCTTGATCGAGGTCGGCTTGTCGGCCACCGTGTAGTGCAGCACCAGGAAGCGCGCACGGCTCGACTGGCCCTTGGCGGTATAGGTCGTGTCGATCTGCGGGCCTTTCGGGCTGGTGGCGCAACCGGCCAGCAGGGCGAGGATGACGGGAACGATCAGGGCTTTCATCGGGTGGGTCCTGTATTGATGCGTGAATGCGTGGTTATGCCGTGTGATGGGTAGCGCGTGCTGCGTCCTGGTGCGGCAAGCGTGCCGGATCGGCTGCCAGCCGCGCCGCGGCGTAGTGGGCGCGCATGCCGGTCTGGCTGAGCGTGGTGCCTGGCGGAAGCGCCGCACGCATGGTTTCGACAATGGCCGGGTGCAGCTCGGCGGCGCGGCCGGCCAGCGCCACCGGACGCGGGCCGAAGCGGCTCGTCAAGGCCTGGGCCAGGCGCGCCAGTTCGCGCCCCGCTTCGCGCAGGATAGCAGCGGCGGCGGGATCGCGCTCCGCGGTCGCGGCCACCGCGATCGCCAGCTTGCCGACCTCGCCACGCTCGCGGCCGTAGATGAACTGGCGCGAGAACGACCAGTCGGCGCCGCCCACGTGCTGGAACACGGCGTGCGCCATCGGCGAGCTTTCCCAGGCGCCGGGACGCTCGTCCTCGAGGCGCCAGATATGGCGCAGCGCCTCGCGCGCGATCCAGAAGCCGCCGCCGCCGTCATCCAGCACCACGCCGCGCCCGCCGGCGCGGTGGAATCCCCCCTGGGCGTCGATGAAGGCGCCGATCGAACCGGTGCCGGCATACACGAGGTAGCCTTCGCCCGGGGCGAAGCTGGCAAGGTAGGCGATTTCGATGTCGCTGCTGAAGCTGACCGCGCCAGGCGCCAGCCCGAGCAGCTCGCCCAGCCAGCGCTGCAGTTGCTCGCCGTCGCCGCCGAAACCGGTCAGGCCGGCGCGCACGCGGGTCGGGCGGCCGTGGGCCAGCACGGCGCGCGCGATGGCGCCAAAGGTCGCCTGCACGACCTCGCGCCCTTCGCTGCTGCCCATCTGCAGGGCCGACAGCCCGGGGACCGCGCCTTCGGCAACGATGCGGCCGCCGGCCGCCGCGAGGGCCCAGCGGGTCTGGGTGCCGCCGGCGTCGATGCCGAGTCCCAGGTCGTGGCCGGGATCGGGACCGGCGTTATGTTGTTGCTGCTGTTCGGGATGGACCATAGCCCGCGAGTGTACGTTGTCGTTCCGCCAGCACGCGAATGCATGTTGGCGGTGTTTGCATGAGCAAAGCTTATGAGCCTTGCATGCGCATTACGGTTTTCGCCAGGCCTGCACGCGCGCGCCTTCGTTGCCGAGGCGGTCGACCGCGCTCACGTAGACCAGGTTGGCGGCGCCGGATGTGGCGTCGTCCGGTATCGTCCAGTCTACACGCGAAGCGGGCACGACTGCAAAACGCCACTCGCTGCCGTGCCGTGCCCAGACGGCGTACAGTGCCGTCGCCTTGCCTGCCTTGAGCTTGAGCGTGACCCCGTCCTTGTGGCGCGCGCCGCTGACCAGGGGCGTACCCGGTCGCTCGCTCGGCAGCCAGGTGGTGGCCGGCACCAGCGCCGGGCCGGGGTAGGTGGTGGCACGCAGTTGGTCGCTGATGCCCTTGCGGTTCTGCGTCAGGGCAACCATGCTGAAGTGGACGTGGCCGGTGGCGAGCGGGCGCTGGCGCGTCAGGGCGATCTGGTCCAGCACCTCCTGCGGCTCGAAGGTCTTGGTCGGCGCCGCCGCGCCGATGCGGCTGGTGAACAGGCCCGGCCACATGTGGCGGCCCTGCGGGTTCTGCGAGATCCAGTAGTCCAGCAGCACCGGATAGGACTGCGCCGGCTGCGCGATCGACCAGTACAGCTGCGGCGTGAAGTAGTCGAGCCAGCCTTTCTGCAGCCACAGCTCGGCGTCCGCGTACAGTTTGTCGTACTGCGAGAAGCCGACGATGCCCGGCGGGCGGCGGTCCGGACGGCCCAGGCCGAACGGGCTGATGCCGAAGCGCACCCAGCTCTTCTCGCGGTGGATGCCCTTGTACATGGCCTCGATCAGGCGGTTGACGTTGTCGCGGCGCCAGGAGGCCCGGTCGAGCTTGCCGCCGCCGGCCAGGTAGCGTTCCCAGGCCGGGGTGTCGGGGAAATCGAGTTCCTTGCTGGCCGGCTTGCCATTGCCATCCAGCGCCTGGGCGTTGCCGGCGACTTCCGGCGCCTCGATCGGGTACGGGTAGAAGTAGTCGTCGATGTGCACGCCGTCGATGTCGTAGCGGCGCACCACGTCCAGGATCACGTCCATGGTCTGCTTCGAGGCCGCTTCCTCGCCCGGGTCCATCCACATGAACTTGCCGTAGCGTTTCACGGCGGAAGGGATGGTGTTGGTGATGTGGTTCGGCGCGGCCGGGGAACGGGCGTTGTCGTGGCGCGCGCGGTAGGGATTGAACCAGGCGTGCAGCTCGAGCCCGCGCGCATGCGCCTCGGTCACCCAGAACTTGAGCGGGTCGTACCACGGGCTTGGCGGCTTGCCCTGGGCGCCGGTCAGGTATTCGGTCCAGGGCTCGATCTTCGAGGGGTAGATCGCATCGGCGGACGGACGCACCTGCAGCACGATGGCGTTCAGGTTCAGGGCCCTGGCGCGCTCCAGGATGGCGATGGCCTCCGCCTGCTGCTGCGCAGCGGGCAATCCCGGCTTGCTCGGCCAGTCGATGTTGGCGACGGTCGAGACCCAGGCGGCGCGGAACTCGCGCGGCGCCGGCGGCGGAATGTCAGCGCCCGGCGCGCTGACCGGCGCGCCGCCGGGGGCAGTCGGCTGGGTAGTACAGGCGGTGAGCAAGCCGCCCAGCGTCAGCGCGCCGGTCATGCCGGCCATTCCCGCAAACGTGAACGCGCGTTTTTTCAAGTTGGGCTTCAAATCCGCTCCTTCATTCTTTCTTCAAACTTTGACGAACCACCGCTTGCGCCACATGCCATACGCGATGGCGAACATGCAGGCGTTGAAGAGGATGGCGTATAACAGCGAGGTGTTGGCGCTGCCCAGCGGCAGCGCCTTGAGGGGCGCATACAGCGTGCGGCCGAGCGAAAGCTGGCTGCCGTCGGGCTGGCCCAGCTTGATGTAGCCGAGCATCTTGGCCACGAATCCGGAAAAGGCGAAGATGAACAGCGCGTTCATCCCGTAGATGAGGAAAGGCTTGGACCAGACGGCCGCGCGCGCGCGCACGATGGCGTAGGGATTGGCATCGAGCAGCCAGTAAACACAGCCGAAGGCCAGCAGCGCCCAGCCTGTCATCCACAGGCAGTAGGACACCGTCCACAGGCTTTTATTGATCGGCATGAGTACGGCATCGAGGCTGGAGCCGAGCGCCAGGAACACCAGGCCGGCAAACAGCATCCACGTCACCTGCTCGGTGCGCGGCAGGCTCGAGGCCAGCACGCGGCCGGCCAGCACACCCAGCAGCTGGCTGCACAGGGCCGGGATGGTGCTGATCAAGCCTTCCGGGTCCCAGGTCTTCGATTGGGCCCACATGTGGCCGTCGAGGACCATGCGGTCGATGTAGGCGCCGAAATCCTTGCCTGGCTCCAGCACCCCGGCGCCGATGCCGGGCACCGGCACCCACAGCATCAGGACGCTGTACAGCGCCAGCAAGGCGGCCACCACGGCGAGCTGCGCGCGCCAGCCGAGGTAGACGACCAGGGGCGCGGCCAGCAGCGTGCACAGCGCGATGCGCTGCAGCACGCCCGGAATGCGCACGGTCTCAAAATCAACATGCGGAATGAGGTTGAGCAGGAAGCCGATCAGGAAGATCAGGGCGGCGCGCCTGGCCAGTTTTAATAGCAAACGCGGCTTGTCGGCGCCGGCCGCGGCCAGGCGGCCGAGCGAGAGCGTCATGGCCACGCCGCCGATGAACAGGAAGAAGGGGAAGATGCAGTCGGTGAAGGTCCAGCCGTGCCACTTGGCGTGGGCCAGCTGCGGATGCAGGTTGCCCCAGTCGCCGGGGTTATTCACGAGCACCATCGCGGCAATCGTCAAACCACGGAAGGCGTCGAGCGACGTCAGGCGCACCGGTGCATCGCGCATTGCTGCTTGGTCTCCATCTTATCGTTTTATCGTTGTTGAACTCGTAGGGTGATCGGCTATGCCGACCGCGTCCGCCGGAAAAAGAATGGACGGTGCCTCTGTTCATGCCATGTTTGCACGCGCGGCCGGCGAAGCCGACCACCCTACGGATCGCGATCGTTATTTTTTGCCGAACTCGGGGTCGATCTTGACCAGCGCCGCCATGATGAACGCCGGGATCGTGGACAGGCAGGCCCAGATGAAGAAGTTCTTGTAGCCCAGGTATTCCTGCAAATCCCCGCTCCACATGCCCGGCACCATCATGCCGAGGGCCATGAAGCCGGTGCAGATCGCGTAATGGGCGGTCTTGTGCTCGCCCTCGCAGACCATGATCATGTACAGCATCATCGCGGTGAAGCCGAAGCCGTAGCCGAACTGCTCGACCGCCAGCGCGGAGCATATCAGGGCGAAGCTGGTCGGCTGGGTCTGCGACAGGTAGACGAACACCAGGTCCGGCAAGTGGATCGCGAACACCATCACCCACAGGCAGCGCTTCAAACCCAGACGCGAGATCAGGTAGCCGCCGGCCAGGCCGCCCATGGTGAGAAAAGCGATGCCGATGGTCCCGTAGGCGATGCCGTACTGCTCGGTGGTGAGCCCCAGGCCGCCCGCGGCGATCGGGTCCTTGAGGAAGGGCGCCACCAGTTTCAGCAGCTGCGCTTCGCCCAGGCGGAAGGTGAGAATGAACCCGAGGATCAGCCAGATGTCGCGCTTGCGGAAGAACAGCGCGAAGGTGGTGAAGAAGTCGCGCAGCGGGTTGCTGGTCCTTGGAATTTTATGGTCGCTGTCCGGCCTGGGCAGGATCACCTGGTGCCACAGGAAGGCGGCGAAGAACAGGGCGGCCAGCACGAAGAACACCACCGACCATGCCTGCTTGACGTCGCCCAGCTGGGTCGCCAGGTAGCCGGCCAGCACCACCAGCGGGCCCTGCACCGACAGCGTCGCCAGGCGGTAGAAGGTGGAGCGCACGCCGACGAAGGCCGCCTGCTGCTGCTGGCGCAGGCCGAGCATGTAGAAGCCGTCGGCCGAAATGTCATGCGTGGCCGAGCTGAAGGCCATCAGCCACATCACGGCCAGGCTGGCGACGAAAAAGTTCGGCAGTTGCAGCGACAGGCCCACCGCCACCAGCGAAGCGGCCACGCCCAGCTGCAACAGCACGGTCCAGCGGCGCTTGGTGCCGAACATGTCGACGATCGGCGACCATAGGGGCTTGATCACCCAGGGCAGGTACAACAGGCTGGTGTAGAAGGCGATGTCGGAGTTCGACACGCCCATGTCCTTGTACATGATGACGGACAGGCTCATCACCACCACATACGGGATGGCCTGCGAGAAGTACAGGGACGGCACCCATAACCATGGACGGGACTGCGACGGGCTGGCGGTTGACGAACGTTTGTCGAGCGAAGTCTGCATAGGTCTTTCGTGGTCGGGCAAGTACGGCGCATCCGATACCGGTGCGCCCCGGGCAGGCGCTAGCGGCGCATTACGCGATGGCGTCGCGCACGCTGCCGTGCGCCGCCTCCAGGAGGGCTTGTGCCTGCTCGACACTGGTTTGTTTGATCAAGGCCACGATCGCGGTCTTGACGTGGTAGCCGCACTGTTCCAGCACCGCCTGCGCAGCTGCCTCGTCGGCGCCGGTGGCGAAAGTGGTCAGGCGGATGGCGCGTCGCACCAGCTTGGCATTGGTAGCCTTCAAGTCTACCATCAGGTTGCCGTAAACCTTGTTCAAACGCACCATCAAGGCGCTGGAAAAGGTGTTCAGCGCGATCTTCTGCGAGGTGCCGGCCTTCAGGCGGGTCGAGCCCGAGATGATCTCCGGCCCGGTGTCGAGCGTGATGCCGACTTCCGCTTCCAGCGCCACCGGGGCGTCGGCGTTGTTGGCCAAGCCGATCGTCAGCGCGCCCGCCGCGCGCGCGGCGCGCAGGGCGCCCAGCACATACGGAGTAAAACCCGATGCGGCGATCAGCAGCACGACGTCGTCGGCACCCACGTCCACGCTCTTCAGGTCGGCCGCGCCCTGCTCGAGGTCGTCCTCGGCGCCTTCGACCGCGACGAACATGGCCTCGTGGCCACCGGCCAGCAGCGCCACCGCACGGCCATGCGGCCACGAGAAAGTCGGGTACAGCTCGACGCTGTCGAGCACACCGAGGCGGCCAGAGGTGCCGGCGCCGACATAGATCAGGCGCCCGCCCGCTTCCATGCGCGGCAGCGCGGCGCCGACGGCGGCGGCGATACGCGGCGCGGCGGCGCGCACCGCATTCACGGCATTGAGCTGGTCGTCGACCAAGACATTGACCAGTTCCGTGGTCGGGTACTGGTCGAGTGTTGCGTGGTCCTGGGCCGGGGTTTCGGTTTTCAGCATCGCCGTGTCTTCTTGGTGCGGAGTTTTCGATAAAACCAGTGTAATACCAATTGGCGGGGACATCCCATGAAAGCTGCACCCGTCATCATGCCGAAAAGTTATGCTGCGTGAGAGAATCAAGGGTTTGTCAGAGGCCCGGCCGCCGGAGTTCCGCCACGAAGTCGTAGTGGTCGCTCAGGCAGTAGGAGTGCGTCAGCTCCACCGGTTCACCCGATTCGAGGTAGCCGACACGGGTGATGAACAGGACCGCGCGCCCTTCCGGCACGGCCAGGCGCGCCGCCAGTTCGGCGGGGGCGTTCAGCGCGCGCAGGTGCTGCAATGCGCGCACCGGCATGTGCCCGCTCCTGGCCAGGTGGGCGTACAGCGATCCGCCGACGCTCTCGGGACGCGGCAGCACGGCGGCGGGAATCACGCTCACTTCATAGGCCATCACCACGCCGTCGGCCAGGCGCAGGCGTTCGAGGCGCGCCACGCGCGTGTTCGGCGACAGGCCGAGCGACAGCTGCTCGTCGGCGTCGGCCAGCAGCACGTCGCGGCGCAACCAGTGGCTGCCGGGCGTGTAGCCGCGCTGCTGCAACTGCTCGGAAAAGCTCGACAGGTCCGACAGCGGCTGCTCGATGCGCGGCGCAATGTAATTGCCGGAACCGCGGCGGCGCACCACCAGGCCCTGGTCCACCAGCTGGTCGATCGCCTTGCGCGCGGTGACGCGCGAGACATCGAGCTGCTCGGACAGCGTGCGTTCGGAAGGCAAGGCCTGGTCGGCCTGGTAGCGGCCCTCACGCACGTCCTGTGCGAGCTTGCGCGCCAGCTGCATGTACAGTGGCGAGTTGTCGTTGAGGTCGACCTGGAAGGCAGGACTCGGGTTGGTCATCGGCAATAGGGGGAATGTGATACAGGAAGTGTAATGGCGGCCTTGGTCCCGGCCGCAGTGCCGCCCATGAAAAAGCGTTGTGGTCGCATTCGCTTCGTTTATAAGCATACCACTTGATACCAATATAAAAGAGTTATGCCACCGCCACGGCTATTCATTTGGCAAGGCTTCCTGTCACTCCGTATCCTCATCCGCTATTGTTAAACGAGCGCCACGGCGGCGGGAAAGGACGAGATGAACGAGCGCAGGCGATCCTTGCTGGGCATGGCCCTGCTGGGGGCGGTCGAGCCCCTGTTCGCGATGCCGTCGTCTCCCGCCACGGCCCTTCCCGCGCGCCAGGCCCTCGATGCCGAACTGGCCGCCATCGTGAACGACCCGGCGATGCAGCTGACCAGCCTGTCGGTACTGGCGATCCGCGGCGGGCAAGCGGTGTACGAACAGGCGTTCGGGCGCCGCTATATCGGCAGCGACAACAGCGGCGGCGCCGGGGCGCTGCCCGATCGTCCGGCCACCCCGGACACCCTGTTCCGCATCGCGTCGATCTCCAAGATGATGACCACGCTGGGCCTGATGCGCCTGGTGGAAGCGGGACGGGTCGCGCTCGATACCGATGTCTCGGACTACCTCGGCTTTAGCTTGCGTAACCCGCATTTTGCCGACCAGCCCATCACGCTGCGCACGCTGCTCACGCACACGTCGTCGCTGCGCGACGAGGGCGGCTATTCCTGGCCGCTGGCGACCGCCCTGAAGGACGTGCTGGTGCCCGGTGCGCCGCTGTACGGCGAAGGCGGGATGTGGTCGCGCCGCGCCGGCCCGGGCGCCTACTTCACCTACTGTAACCTCGGCTGGGGCGTGATCGGCACCGTGATGGAACGGGTGACGGGCGAGCGCTTCGACCTGCTCATGCAGCGCCTGCTGCTGCAGCCGCTCGGCCTGGAAGGCGGCTACCACCCGTCGGCCCTGCCGCCCGCGGCGCTCGGCAAGCTGGCGACGCTGTACCGCAAGCGCACGGTCGACACCGAGGTCTGGAACGCCGCCGGGCCGTGGATACCCCAGGTGGACGACTACAGCGCCCGGCCGCCCGCGTCTCCCGCCGGCATCGCAACCTATGTGCCCGGCACCAACGCCACGCCGTTCAGCCCCACCGGCGGCCTGCGTATCTCGGCGCGCGCCCTGGGGGTCGTGATGCGCATGCTGATGAACGGCGGAATGCACGGCTCGACGCGCATCGTCCAGCGCGCCACGCTGGAACGCATGTTCGCGCGCCAGTGGACGCATGACGGCAAGGGCGGCAACGGCGATTCGCTGGGCGGCTTCTTCAACGCCTGGGGCCTGGGCAACGCCCAGTTCCCGGACCGTCCCGGCATGGCGCTGGTCGAGGGCGGCGGCTTCGAGGCGGTGGGCCACCTGGGCGACGCCTACGGCCTGCGCTCGGTGTTCGCCGCCGACCTGGCGCGCGGCAACGGCATGATCGTGCTGGCCGGCGGCACGTCGAGCGACCCGGCCCTGGACAAGGGGCGTCATTCGGCACTGGCGCGCTACGAGGAACGCATCCTCACGGCGCTGTACCGGCATGCGCTTGCCGGCCCAAGCGCCGGCCAGGCGGCGACATGATGCCAAAGGATGCATGCACCCCGGTTATGGCGCTCGGTGCGACTTTCATTGGCCGTTCGCGGAAACCGCCCCTAAGCTCCCACCCTGTAACCAACAAGAAGAGTGCAGTATGCAGCAAAGAATGGAGCAAGTGATCGTCATCGGCGGCGGCGTCGTCGGGCTGACCTCGGCCTGGTGGCTGGCCGAAGCCGGCTACAACGTCACCGTCCTCGAACGTGCCCCCGATGTCGGCAGCGGCTCCAGCTACGGCAACGGCGGCCAGCTCAGCTACCGCTACGTTTCGCCCCTGGCCGACGAGGGCGTGCCGCTGAAGGCGCTCCAATGGATGTTCCAGGACACCGGACCGCTGCACTTCCGTCCCGAAGCCGACTTGCGCCAGTACCGCTGGCTGGCCAGTTTCCTCGCGCACTGCCGCGCCGACGTCAACCGCAAGACCACGGCCAAGCTGCTGGAACTAGGAGAATTGTCGCGCCAGGGCATGAAGCGGCTCGAAGTCACGATCCCGCTCGCAGAATTCGACTGGCGCGACGCCGGCAAGCTGGTGGTGTACCGCTCGCGCGACGTATTCGAAAAAGCGGCCGGCAAACCCGGCGCCGGCGAGATCTGGTCGCCCGCGCAGTGCGCCGCGCGCGAACCCGCCCTAGCGGCGGCCGAGCCGGTGCTGGCCGGCGGCATCTACAACAGCGGCGAAGCGGTGGCCGACTGCTACGCCTTCTGCCAGGCGCTGGCGGCGCGCCTGCGCGCCCATCCGCGCTTCCAGGGGTTCGTCCACGGCGAAGCACGGCGCCTGCTGGCCGACCACGGCCGCATTACCGGCATCGAGACCGATACGGGAACCATCGCCGCCGACAGCTACGTGCTGGCGGCCGGCATCAAGAGCCGCACGCTGTCCGACACCGTGGGGGTCACGCTGCCGCTGTATCCGCTCAAGGGCTACAGCCTGACGGCGCCGATCCGCCCTGACGACGTGGCGCCGGACATCAGCGTCACCGATTTCGAGCGCAAGGTGCTGTACGCGCGCATCGGCAACAAGCTGCGCGTGGCGGCCATGGTGGACATGGTCGGCGAAGACCTGCGCCACGATCCAAAACGGGTGGAAGGATTGACGCGCCAGGTGAAGGAAACCATGCCGCGCGCCGCCGACTACGCCAACCTGTCGGTCTGGGCCGGCCTGCGCCCCGCCACCCCGAGCAGCGCGCCGATCATCGGCGGCACCCGCTACGCCAACCTGTGGCTGAACGTCGGCCACGGCCCGCTCGGCTTTACGTTCGCCTGTGGCAGCGCCATGTTACTGACAAGCATGATGCGAGGCGAGGCGCCGCCGTTCGCGCCCGATGGGCTGACACTGAACGCCTGACACCCGGCCCGGCGCACCGATAGTCCCCTCCCTTCCGGGAATGGCGGATAATGGCGGCCATGCCCAAAACGACCACTCCCGAGGCCTGCCCCTGCGGCGGGCCGTCGCTGGCCGCCTGCTGCGGCCCGTATATCGCCGGGGAAACCCTGCCGCCCACGGCCGAGGCACTGATGCGCTCGCGCTACACCGCGTATACCCAGAAGAACGAACCGTATCTGCTGGCAACCTGGCACGCCAGTACCCGCCCGGGCGCGCCGATCATCGATGAGAAAGAACCGATCCGCTGGCTGGGACTTGAGGTAAAATCTACTTTACGTTTACGTCAACGTAAAGTAGATTTGCCGGACGATCCAGACAGCGACACCGTCGAATTCGTCGCCCGCTTCAAGCTGGGCGGACGGGCGCACCGGCTGCATGAAGTGAGCCGCTTCCTGCGCGAGCCCGACTCCGAGACCGGGGCGCCGCGCTGGTATTACCTGGACGGCAGTTTTCCGACATAAGACAGCGAACAACAGCGAACAAGAGACAGAGGACGGCATATGCCCCAGATCGAGAGCAAACTCAACCCGCGCAGTGACGACTTCAAGGCCAATGCCGCGGCCATGCAGGCCATCGTCGAGGACCTGCGTGCGAAAGTCGCGCAAATGGCCCAGGGCGGCGGCGAAGCTGCCTCAAGCAAGCACGTCGCGCGCGGCAAACTGCTGCCGCGCGACCGCGTGCAGATGCTGCTCGACCCGGGCACGCCCTTCCTCGAATTCTCCCAGCTGGCCGCCTACGAGATGTACGACGGTGCGGCACCCTCGGCCGGCATCATCACCGGCATCGGCAGGGTGAGCGGCCAGGAATGCGTGATCGTCTGCAACAACGCCACCGTCAAGGGCGGCACCTACTACCCGATGACGGTCAAAAAGCACCTGCGCGCCCAGGAGATCGCCGAGCAGAACCACCTGCCCTGCATTTATCTGGTGGACTCGGGCGGCGCCAACCTGCCGAACCAGGACGACGTGTTCCCGGACCGCGACCACTTCGGCCGCATTTTCTACAACCAGGCGAACTTATCAAGCAAGGGCATCCCGCAGATCGCGGTGGTGATGGGTTCGTGCACGGCGGGCGGCGCCTACGTGCCGGCCATGAGCGACGAATCGATCATCGTCAAGGAACAGGGCACCATCTTCCTGGGCGGCCCGCCGCTGGTAAAAGCCGCAACCGGCGAAGTCGTCACGGCCGAAGACCTGGGCGGCGGCGACGTGCACACCCGCCTGTCCGGCGTGGCCGACCACCTGGCCCAGAACGACCTGCATGCGCTGTCGCTGGCGCGCACCATCGTGTCGAACCTGAACCGCGTCAAGCCGGTGCAAGGCGCCCTGCGCGAGAGCGTGGAGCCGAAATATGCGCCGCAAGAGCTGTACGGCGTGATTCCGGTCGACACCCGCAAGCCCTTCGATGTGCGCGAAGTGATCGCGCGCGTGGTCGACTCCAGCTGCTTCGACGAGTTCAAGGCGAGATATGGCACGACCCTGGTCTGCGGCTTTGCCCACATCTACGGCATGAAGGTCGGCATCATCGCCAACAACGGCATCCTGTTCTCGGAGTCGGCTTTAAAAGGCGCGCACTTCATCGAACTGTGCTGCCAGAGGAAAATCCCGCTGGTGTTCCTGCAGAACATCACCGGCTTCATGGTCGGTCGCAAGTACGAAAACGAAGGCATCGCCCGCAACGGCGCCAAGATGGTGACTGCCGTCGCCACCGCCTCGGTGCCGAAGTTCACCGTCATCATCGGCGGCTCCTTCGGCGCCGGCAACTACGGCATGTGCGGCCGCGCCTTCTCGCCGCGCTTCCTGTGGATGTGGCCGAACGCGCGCATTTCCGTCATGGGCGGCGACCAGGCCGCATCCGTCCTGGCCACCGTGAAACGCGACGGCATCGAAGCCAAGGGCGGCCAGTGGTCGCAAGAGGAGGAAGCGGCCTTCAAGCAGCCGATCAAGGAGCAGTACGAGCACCAGGGCCACCCCTATTACGCCTCGGCGCGCCTGTGGGACGACGGCGTCATCGACCCGGCCGACACCCGCATGGTGCTGGGCCTGGGACTGTCGGCCGCGCTCAACGCGCCGATCGAGGACACGAAGTTCGGCGTGTTCCGGATGTAAATGCGGGATGTAAAGGGAAATGACAATGGAATATCAAACTCTCACCGTCTCGATCGACGACAAGGTGGCCGCCGTCACCCTGAACCGCCCGGACCTGCGCAACGCCTTCAACGAACACGCCATCGCCGAGCTGGCATTGGCCTTCGATGAGCTCGGACGCAACGAGCAGGTGCGCGCTATCGTGCTGGCCGCCAACGGCCCGGCCTTCTGCGCCGGCGCCGACCTGAACTGGATGAAGAAGATGGCCGGCTACTCGCACAGCGAGAACCAGCAGGATGCCGCGCGCCTGGCCGACATGCTGCGCACCATCTACCTGTGCCCCAAGCCCACGGTGGCCAAGGTGCAGGGCGACTGCTACGCGGGCGGCATGGGCCTGGTCGCCGCCTGCGACATCGTGGTGGCGAGCGAGGTGGCGCACTTCTGCCTGTCGGAAGTCAAACTGGGCCTGATCCCGGCCACGATTTCTCCGTATGTGATCAAGGCCATGGGCGAGCAGGCCGCGCGCCGCTACTTCCTGACGGCCGAGCGTTTCGACGCCGCCGAGGCACGCCGCATCGGTTTCGCACACGAAGTGGTCCCTGCCGACGCGCTGGACACCACCGTAGCCGGCATCGTGAAGGCCCTGGTGACGAACAGCCCGAACGCCGTGGCCGAGGCGAAAAAGCTGGTGCGCGAAGTCGTGGACCAGCCGGTCAGCGATGCGCTGCTGCTCGACACCGCCAACCGTATCGCCAACATCCGCGCCTCGCTGGAGGGCCGCGAAGGCGTCGCCTCCTTCCTCGAGAAGCGCAAGCCGACCTGGCTCAATTAGGTTTTTTAGTTTTTAAGTATTGGAATCATCGTGAAGCCGCAAACCTCTTCCGACTGGATCGCACGCAGCCTGCGCAGCGTGTGGCACCCGTGCACCCAGATGCAGCACCACGAAGAGGTACCCCTGATCGCCGTCAGCCATGGCAAGGGGCCGTGGCTCTACGACCACGAAGGCCGGCGCTACCTGGACGGCATCAGTTCCTGGTGGGTCAACCTGTTCGGCCACGCCAACCCGCGCATCAACGCGGCGCTGAAGGACCAGCTGGACAAGCTGGAACACGCGATGCTGGCCGGCTTTACCCACGAACCGGTGGTCGAGCTGTCGGAAAAGCTGGCCGCCCTCACCGCCCACAACCTCGGCCACGCGTTCTACGCGTCCGACGGCGCCTCGGCGGTCGAGATCGCAATGAAGATGAGCTTCCATGCGTGGCGCAATGCCGGCTACTCCTCCAAGCAGGAATTCGTCTGCCTGCAGGGCAGCTACCACGGCGAAACCATCGGCGCCCTGTCCGTCACCGACGTGCCGCTGTTCAAAGATGCTTATGGCCCGCTGCTGCGCGCCTCGCACGTGGTGCCGGCGCCCGACACGCGCAGCGCAAGCGAAGGCGAATCGGCGCAGGACGTGGCCAAGCGCGCCATCGGCGATGTGCGCGCGCTGTTCGAGGCGCGCGGCGACAAGATTGCCGCCATCATCGTCGAGCCGCTGGTGCAGTGCGCGACCGGCATGGCGATGTACGACCCGCTCTATCTGGAACTGCTGCGCGAGCTGTGCGACCAGCACCACGTGCACCTGATCGCCGACGAGATCGCGGTCGGATGCGGGCGCACCGGCACCTTCTTCGCCTGCGAGCAGGCGGCGATCTGGCCCGACTTCCTGTGCCTGTCGAAGGGCATCAGCGGCGGCTACCTGCCGCTGTCCCTGGTGCTCACCAGCGACGCCATCTACCAGGCCTTCTACAGCGAAGACATCACGCGCGGCTTCCTGCATTCGCATTCGTACACCGGCAATCCGCTGGCCTGCCGCGCGGCCCTGGCCACGCTGCAGATCTTCGAGGACGACAATGTACTGGAGCGCAACCGCGAACTGGCGACCAAGCTCACCATCGCGCTGGCGCCGCTGGCCGAGCACGAGCGCGCCCACCACTTCCGCCAGCGCGGCATGATCTTCGCCTTCGACGCGCTGGAGCCCGACCCGGCGCGCGCCTCGAGCTTCGCGCGCCGCTTCTTCACCACCGCAGTGGAAAACGAACTGCTGCTGCGCCCGATCGGCCGCACCGTGTACCTGATGCCGCCCTACGTGCTGGACGACGAGGACGTGGCCGGCCTGGCCGCGCGCACGCAGAAGGTGTTCGAGTCGGTGATGGCGGGTTGAGCACCATGAAAGCCGTTCCCGACCTGATCGCCGGTGTCGACCGCAAGCTCGACGCCCTGGCCGGCCAAAGCCTGATGCGCCGCTTGCGCGTGGCCGACAGCCCCTGCGCGCCGCGCCAGGTCGTCGACGGCCGCGCGATGCTGGCCTTCTGCAGCAACGACTACCTCGGCCTGGCGGCGCACCCCGACGTGATCGAGGCATTGCGCGAAGGCGCCGGACGCTACGGCGCCGGCAGTGGCGCGTCCCACCTCGTCAGTGGCCACAGCCGCGCCCATGCCCTGCTGGAAGGGCGCCTCGGTGAATGGATGGCGCCGCACCTGGAACAGGCACGCGCGCTCTACCTGTGCACCGGCTACATGGCGAATCTCGCCATCCTGACCGCCCTGGGCGCGGACAGCGACGCGATGATCTTCTCGGAAGCGCTGAACCACGCCTCGCTGATCGACGGCGCCCGGCTGGCCAAAGCCGGCGTCACGGTCTATCCGCACGGCGATGTCGATGCGCTGGCGGCGCAACTGGCCGCGAGCAGCGCCGGCACGAGAATCGTCGTCACCGACAGCGTCTTCAGCATGGACGGCAACCTGGCGCCGCTGCCCGCATTGCTGGCCCTGTGCGAGCGCCACGGCGCCTGGCTGGTGGTGGACGACGCCCACGGCTTCGGCGTGCTCGGTGCACGCGGCCGCGGCGCGCTCGAGCATTTCGACCTGCGCTCGCCGAACCTGGTCTACATGGGTACCCTGGGCAAGGCCGCCGGCGTGGGCGGGGCCTTCATCGCGGCCCACGCCAGCGTGATCGAACTGCTGGTGCAGCGCGCCCGCCCCTACATCTACACCACGGCCGCGCCGCCGGCGCTGGCGCATGCGCTGCAGGCCAGCCTTGATATCATCGGCGGCGAAGAAGGCACACGGCGCCGCGCCCACCTGGCCGCGCTGGTGGCGCACCTGCGCGATGCGCTGCGCCTGCAACGCTGGCAACTGCTGCCGTCGCACACCGCGATCCAGCCGGTGATCGTCGGCAGCAACGACGAAGCCCTGCGTGCGGCCGCCGGCCTGCACGAGCAGGGCCTGTGGGTGCCGGCAATCCGACCGCCGACCGTGGCGCCGGGCACGGCGCGCCTGCGCATGACCTTGTGCGCCGCGCACAGCCACGACGACGTGGCGCTGCTGGCGCGCGCGCTGAACGAACTGGAAAGGGCCACTGCATGAAGAACCTCAATGAACCTGATGAGCCGCTGGCGCTGACGCCGGTCGTCACGACGCCGGGAAGCGCCGGCGCCCTGGTTGCCGAGGCGGAGACTGCCGAGCCGCAACCGGAAGCCCTGACGCTCGATGCCGTCCCCTCGCGCTTCTGCTGCTTCGTGACCGGCACCGACACCGAGATCGGCAAGACGCTCATCTCCGCCGCGATCCTGCACAAGCTGGCGCAGAGCGGGCGCCGCGCCTGCGGCATGAAGCCGGTGGCGGCCGGCGCCGAGCTGCGCGACGGCGAATTGCACAACGACGACGCCGACATGCTGCGCGCTGCGGGCAACGTGCACCTGCCAATCAGCATCACCACGCCCTTCATGCTGAAGGAACCGGCCGCGCCGCACATCGCCGCCGCGCTGGAAAGCGTGACCATCGAGCCGGTGCCGATCCTGGCCGCCTATACCGAAATCCACGCGGCCTCGGACGCCGTCGTGGTCGAAGGCGTGGGGGGCTTTCGCGTGCCCTTCAACGACGACTTCGACAGCGCCGACCTGGCCACCCAGCTCAACCTGCCGGTGATCCTGGTGGTGGGGCTGCGCCTGGGCTGCATCAGCCACGCCTTGCTCACCGTGGAGGCCATCGTGTCGCGCGGCCTGGTGCTGGCCGGCTGGGTCGCCAATACCGTCGACCCGGACATGCGCTTCGCGCTTGAAAACATCGACGCGCTGGAGCAACGCATTCCGGCGCCGCTGCTGGGCCACGTGCCCCGCCTGGAGAACCCGACGGCGCAAGCCGCCGCAGAATATATCGACCTCGCGGGACTGCCGGGCTGGCATTCCCCGCGCGTCCAGACCTAAGGAAAACCAAGATGTCCCAAACCAATACCGCTGCCCTGAACACGATCTCGCTGCATCGCCCCGTCGCCATCAAGCAGGCCGAGAACGCGACCTGGCCACTGGCCGACGTGCTGGCCCTGTTCGAGCTGCCGTTCAACGAACTGATGCACCGCGCGCAGGAAGCGCACCGCGCCAGCTTCCCGGACGGCGACGTCGAGCTGGCCACCCTGCTGTCGATCAAGACCGGCGGCTGCGAAGAGGACTGCGGCTACTGCCCGCAGGCCGCGCGCTACGACACCGGCGTCGAAGCCAAGAAGATCCTCGACCTCGACACCGTGCTCGATGCGGCGCGCCAGGCCAAGGCCAGCGGCGCCACCCGCTTCTGCATGGGCGCCGCCTGGCGCAGCCCGAAGGAGCGCGACATGGAAAAGGTCGAGACCATGGTGCGCGAGGTAAAGGCGCTCGGCATGGAAACCTGCGCCACCCTCGGCATGCTGGAAGAAGGCCAGGCCGAGCAATTGAAAAAAGCGGGCCTGGACTACTACAACCACAACATCGACACCGCTCCGGATTTCTATAACAACGTGATCTCGACGCGCGAGTACCAGGACCGCCTGGACACGCTGGGCCGCGTGCGCAGCGCCGGCCTGAAGGTCTGCTGCGGCGGCATCGTGGGCATGGGCGAGACGCGCGAACAGCGCGCCGGCCTGATCGCCCAGCTGGCCAACCTGAACCCGTATCCGGAATCGGTCCCCGTGAACCACCTGGTGCAGGTCGAAGGCACGCCGCTGCACGGCGTGGAAAAACTCGACCCGATCGAGTTCGTGCGCACCATCGCCGTGGCACGCATTACGATGCCGCAGGCGCGCGTGCGCCTGTCGGCCGGCCGCCGCGAGCTCGGCGAAGCGGTGCAGGCGATGTGCTTCATGGCCGGTGCGAATTCCATCTTCTACGGCGACAAGCTGCTCACCACCGGCAACCCGGAAGCGGACGACGACCGCGTGCTGCTCGAGAAACTGGGCCTGAAGACGCGCGCCGCGACGCTGGACTCGGCGCCGAAGGCGGCCTGCGGCTGCTGATTCGCGCGTAAAACACCGCGGCCGGGGAGACACGGCCGCGACCAACCAATTCGAACAACCAGAAGCGAAAGACAAACGCATGTTCACCAAAATCCTCATCGCCAACCGTGGCGAAATCGCCTGCCGTGTCGCCGCCACCGCGCGCCGCATGGGTATCCGCACCGTCGCCGTGTATTCGGAAGCCGACGCAGGGTCGAAACACGTGGCGGTCTGCGATGAGGCAGTGTTGATCGGCCCGGCCGCCGCCAAGGACAGTTACCTGCGAGGCCAGAAGATCATCGAGGTGGCGAAAGCGACCGGCGCGCAGGCGATCCACCCCGGCTACGGCTTCCTGTCCGAGAACGCGGAATTCGCTGAAGCCGTGCAGGCCGCCGGCCTGGTGTTCATCGGCCCGCCGGGTTCCTCGATGCGGGCGATGGGCTCGAAGTCGGCCGCCAAGCAGCTGATGGAAGGCGCCCGCGTTCCCCTGGTTCCGGGCTACCACGGCGACAGGCAGGAGCCGGCTTTTCTTCGCGAGCAGGCCGACCGGATCGGCTATCCGGTGCTGTTGAAAGCCAGCGCGGGCGGCGGCGGCAAGGGCATGCGCGTGGTCGAGCGCTCGGAGGACTTCGAGGCCGCGCTGGCATCCTGCAAGCGCGAGGCGATCAGTTCCTTCGGGGACGACAAGGTGCTGGTCGAGAAATACCTGATCCGCCCGCGCCACATCGAAATCCAGGTGTTTGCCGACACCCACGGCAACTGCGTCTACCTGCACGAGCGCGACTGCTCGGTGCAGCGCCGCCACCAGAAGGTGCTGGAAGAAGCGCCGGCGCCGGGCATGACCCAGGACCGCCGCGCCGCCATGGGCGAAGCGGCGGTGAACGCGGCGCGCGCGGTCGGCTACGTGGGCGCCGGCACGGTGGAATTCATCGCCAACCAGGACGGTTCGTTCTACTTCATGGAGATGAACACCCGCCTGCAGGTGGAGCACCCGGTGACCGAAATGATCACCGGTACCGACCTGGTCGAATGGCAGCTGCGCGTCGCCAGCGGCCAGCCGCTGCCCAAGAAACAGCATGAACTGGCGATCCATGGCCATGCCATCGAGGCGCGCATCTACGCCGAGAACCCGGAAAAAGGTTTCTTGCCTTCGATCGGCACGCTGCGCCACATGGATACGCCGGCAGCCGTCGAGTTCGAGCTGGGCGGGATGGGTGCGGATTCGGGCACCAACCCGGCCGCCGTGCGCGTGGACTCGGGCGTGCGCGAAGGCGACGCCATTTCTCCGTTCTACGACCCGATGATCGCCAAGCTGATCGTTTGGGGCGCGGACCGTACCCAGGCGCTGGCCCGCCTGTCGCAGGCGCTCGCCGAATTCCAGATCGTCGGCCTGGCGACCAACATCGCCTTCCTGAAGCGCCTGGTCGAAGGCGAGGCCTTCTCGACCGCGGATCTGGACACCGGCCTGATCGACCGCCACGGCGAAGCGCTGTTCCCTGCGCCGTCGGCTGCGCCGCTCGGTGCGCTGGCCCTGGCCGCGCTGGCGCTCAGCAGCGGCGAAACCCACGCCACCCCCGCCAACCCGGCCGATCCGTGGACGCAGGCGCGCGGCTGGCGCATGAACAGCGCCTACCGCCGCGTGCTGTCCTTTGGCGACGAATTCAGCGGCGAAGCGGGCTACCAGGTCGGCCTGACCTATGGCCAGCATGGCTGGGAGATCGACGCCAACGGCGAGCGCCAGTCCCTGGAGCTGGTGCGCCACGAAGGCGCCGAGCTGACCATCCGCCTGGGCGGGACCTCGCTGCATGGCAAGGTGCGCCGCGATGGCGCTTTGTTCCACGTGTTCACCGGCGGTCGTCATATCACCCTGGCGTACAATGACCCGATGGCGCATGCAGGCGAGCTTGAAGCCGCCGGCGGACGCCTGACGGCCCCGATGCCGGGCAAGGTGGTGGCGGTGCTGGCGGCGTCCGGCCAGGAAGTCAAGAAGGGCGAACCGCTGGTCATCATGGAAGCAATGAAGATGGAACACACGATTTCCGCGCCGAGCGACGGCCTGGTGGAAGAAGTGCTGTACCAGGTCGGCGACCAGGTGGCGGATGGGGCGCCGCTGCTGGCTTTCAAGGCGGCATAACAAAACCAAAAAAGAATACAGAGGGGAGAGCTATGCGCATACTCCTGTTCCGCGGAGACGGCGTGATCGAGCCATGGGCGCGCGAATTCGCCGCCATCATGCCGCAGGTGGAGACCGTTGCATGGAAAGAAGGCAGCGCGCTGCCGCCATGCGACTACGCGGTGGTGTGGAGCCCGACACCGGCCTTGCTGGACCAGCTGGCGCACGTGCGGGCGATCTTCCTGATGGGCGCCGGCGTCGATGCCCTGCTCAAGCTGGGCGACGCGCTGCCGCCGGTGCCGATCGTGCGCCTGGGCGACGCCGGCATGGGCGTGCAGATGGCGGAATACGTGGCGCATGCCGTGCTGCGCTACTTCCGCCGCTTCGACGACTATGAGCAGCAGGCGCGCCACGGCGTCTGGGACCCGCTGCCGCTGACACCGAGGGAAGAATTCACGGTCGGCATCATGGGCCTCGGTCGATTGGGCCTGCCGGTGGTCGAGGCGATGCGCCTGTTCGGCTTTCCTGTACGCGGCTGGAGCCGCACGCCGAAGGACATTCCAGGCGTCGAATCCTTCCACGGCGTAGATGGCTTGGATGCATTCCTGCGCGGCACCCGCGTGCTGGTGTGCATGCTGCCGCTCACGCCCGAGACGGCCAACCTGCTCGACCGCCACAACATGGGCAAGCTGCGGCCGGGCGCCTACCTGATCAACGTCTCGCGCGGCGCCATCGTGGCCGAGCCCGACCTGATGAGCCTGATCCGTTCCGGCCACATCGCCGGCGCCACCCTCGACGTGTTCCGCCACGAGCCGCTGCCGGCGCCGCACCCGTTCTGGAACGAGCCGCGCATCAGCATCACCCCGCATGTTTCGGCGCTGACCGTGCGCCACGACGCCGTGCGCCAGATTCTGGAGAAGATCGCGAAGCTGGAGAGCGGCCAACCCGTCGACGACGTCGTCGACCGCGATTTAGGATATTGAAAAAATGAACCAGCAACCCGCCTTGCCGCAGAAGGTCAAGATTGTCGAAGTGGGGCCGCGCGACGGCCTGCAGAACGAAAAGGAGGCGCTGTCCGCCGAGGTGAAAATCGAATTGGTGAACCGCCTGGCGCGCGCCGGCTTCGCCAACGTCGAGGCGGCCTCCTTCGTGTCGCCCAAGTGGGTGCCGCAGATGGCCACCAGCAGCGAAGTGATGGCCGGCATCGAGCGCCTGCCAGGCACGATCTATTCGGCGTTGACGCCGAACATGCAGGGTTTCGAGGCGGCGCTGGCCGGGAAAGCCGATGAAGTCGTGATTTTCGGCTCGGCCTCGGAAGCGTTCTCGCAGAAGAACATCAACTGCTCGATCGCCGAGTCGATCGCGCGCTTCGAACCGGTGGCGAAAGCTGCCAAGGCCAACGGCCTGCGCCTGCGCGGCTCGATCAGCACCGCCTTCGGCTGCCCCTACCAGGGCCAGGTGCCGTTAGAGGCCGTGGCCGACATGGTGCGGCGCATGCGCGACCTCGGCTGTGACGAAATCGACATTGCCGACACCATCGGCGTGGCGACCCCGCGCCAGACCCAGGCGGTGATGCTGCGCGCGGCGCAGGAATTCCCGCTGCAGCAGCTGTCGGGCCACTTCCACGACACCTACGGACAGGCGCTGGCGAACATCTACGCGGCGCTGGAAGTCGGCGTGGCGATCTTCCACTCGTCGGTGTCGGGACTGGGCGGCTGCCCGTATGCAAAAGGCGCCACCGGCAACGTCGCGACCGAGGACGTGCTGTACATGCTCGATGGGCTCGGCATCGAAACCGGCATCGACCTGGACCAGGTAGTCGATGCCGGGCAATTCATTTCGCAGCAGCTGGGCCGTAAAGGCGCGAGCCGCGCCGGCAATGCGATTGCCGCGAAGCGGGCGGGTTGAGCCATGGGGTGGCCGGCATGCCGGCCACCCACAAAAACCCTGCTGAAACGAGAAAAGCCGACAGTGTTCACTGTCGGCTTTTCTCTTGATACTGGTCGGAGTACAAGGATTCGAACCTTGGACCCCCTGGTCCCAAACCAGGTGCGCTACCGGGCTGCGCTACACTCCGAAGACAAAGATCATAGCGTGTTAGTAGGATCAGGTCAAGGTTTAAGGGAAAAATAAGCGCATCGCCGTATGCTCCTTTGCATTATTTCAATCATGATCAGGCGGACAAGCTTGTGAACCTGGCAGCTTACGACAGCAGAGTTGACATCATGAGGCTAGGGAACAGGCGTTTCCTGGTCGGCGTCGGCGTGTCGGTCGGCGTGCACCTGCTGCTGTTGCTCGCTTACCGTCACACGGGGCCATCGATGCCGGCCTTCCAGCCTGAAGCGCCCTCCTCGATTGCCGTCACCATCCGTCCACCGGCGCCGCCGCCAGCGCCGCCCAAGGTGGAGGAAGCAGCGCGCCCGCCCGCCGAACCTGCAGCGCCCCGTCCTGCACGCCGGCGCGCTTCCCCGCGGGTGATCGCCGTCCCGGCCACGCAGGAAAGCCCCGGGGAGCCATTCGTGGTCGAGCAAGCTACTGAACCGGCTGAACCGGCCGAGTCGGCCGGACCGGCGCCGGATGGCGACAGCGATGCGCCGAAGTTCGATCTCGGTGCCGCCAGGCAGACCGCGCGGCAACTGGCCGGGCAAACCAAGCTCGGCCGCGAAGGCACGGCGGTGGCGCAATTTCCCGACCCGCCACTGGAAACGGAAACGAAGGCCGCGCGCGCCATCGGTAAAGCGAAACGCCGGAACTGCAAGGATGGCCTGCCGGGCGGCCTGCTGGCGCCGCTTTTTCTTGCCATGGACAAGAAGGACAGCGGCTGCAAGTGGTGAGATGTCTTTCGCAGGTATGGACGGCGCCCGAGCCCGGCCGATGCGCTGCGCCCCGAGCAGGGGCGTGGATAAGTGAGAATGCACGCATATTTTCCGACCAGAAGGTGGCATCATCTGAAGCTCAACGACTAGAGCTCATCCGAAAGGGAAAGTATGAAATATGTGGTCCACGCCCTGCTGGGTCTTTCGCTGGTCTCGATCAATCCTGCATTTGCGGCCGCCACGGCGCCCCCGTCGCAGGCGGCGGCACTTGGTTCCGCCCATGTGAAAGCCGTGCACGATCTGCTTGGCGCCATGCAGGTCGAGAAACTACTGCGCGGCGTCGCCGCGCGCAGTCGTTACCAGAGCGAAGGGCAGCGGCAGGCCGTGTTCGCCAAGCTCGAAAACATCCCGCCCACCGAGGTTTACCGGCGCCTGGCGGCACCCATGGCGAACGTCATTTCCGCGGATACCGCGACCGAGATGACCCGCTTCTACCACACGCCCTACGGCAGGAAGGTCATCCACAACAAGTACAACAGCGGCGCGCAGATCATGATGCCGGGCGCGCAGCCGGTTGTCCCGCCGGAAGAAAAGAAGGAACGCAAGCGCGCCGCCTATGTCCAGGCGAGCAAGGAACTCGCGGACGCGCAACCGGTACTCGAGCGCGAAGCGTTCAAGCTCCTCCAACAGATCAACAAGGAAAAGCGATGAACGCCGCCATGCGCGCGAACGGCTAACCAAGAAGCCGCAAGGAAGGCGCTGTCCCGAGACTGCCTACTCGCCCTTGATCTGCAGCGCCCGCTCGTACAGCGCGTTCTTCTTGCGCCCCGTGATCTGCGCCGCCAGGTTGGCCGCCTGTTTCACCGAGCATTCGGTGAGCAGGATCTGCAGGATGCGTTCGGCTTGCGCATCCTGCGCATCGGTTTCCGGAACCGCCCCTTCGACCAGCACCACGAACTCGCCGCGCTCGCGGTGCTGGTCGGCTTTCACCCAGGCCAGCGCCTCGCCCAGCGGGCAGCGGTGGACTTCCTCGAACAGCTTGCTCAGCTCGCGCGCGAACACCACCTGGCGCGTCGGCTCGAAGACCGCCATCAAGCCTTCGACGCAATCGACGATGCGGTGCGGCGCCTCGTAGATCACGAGGGTCGAGGTTTCGCGCACCAGCTCGGCCAGGGCGCTTTCCCGCTGCTTCGATTTTGCCGGCAGAAAGCCGATGAAGTGAAACCGGTCGTTCACGAAGCCGCTGGCCGACAGGGCCGTGATCACGGCGGACGGTCCCGGCAGCGGCACCACGTTCAGCCCGGCCTCACGCACGGCGTCGACGATACGCGCCCCCGGGTCGGAGACGGCCGGCGTACCGGCATCGGACACCAGCGCCACGCGCTGCCCGCTCCGCAGGCGTTCGACGATCTTGTCCGCCACTTCGCGTTCGTTGTGCTGGTGCGCGGAAATGGTCTGCTTGCTCAATCCGAAGCGCTGCAGCAGCGCGCCGGTCTTGCGCGTATCCTCGCAGGCGACGACATCGCTCAGGGCCAGCAGGTGCAGCGCGCGCAGCGTAATGTCGGTGACATTGCCGATCGGTGTAGCCACGACATACAGCGTTGCGGTAGGATAGGACTGCTGGGCCGCCTCGCCCATGACGGGAAGCCGGGCGATGTCGATGGTCTGCTGTTCTGTCATAAGGGATTCCGATGCTGAAGAAAAATCTCAAGGCGCTGCTTGCAAGCGCAGCGCTTGGCCTGTTAGCGGGATGCACGAGCACCCCCTTGCCGCCCGATACCGGTTGCGGCGTACCGGGCGGATTGTGCGCGCCCATCGGGCCGAGTGCAAGCCCGCCGCCTGCCGCCCCCAGCTACACGCCACCGCCGCCCGTGGAACGCGCCATCACCAACCCGGTCGAATTGCCGCCTTCCAGCGACGGCCGCCCGCGTGCCGCCGATGTCGGCGGATCGGGCGCGCGCATCGCCCTGCTGTTGCCGCTCGAGTCCGGCACCTTGGCACAACCGGCCGAGGCGGTGCGGGCCGGCTTCATGGCCGCCTGGGAACGCGACCGCGCCGGCATCAGCGTCAGCGTGATCGCCACCGGCGACACCGCGCAGGCCGCGCTCGACGCCTACGGCCGCGCGGCCGCGCAGAGCGACATCGTGGTCGGCCCGCTGGCCCGCCCCGCCGTGGCCGCCCTCGTCACCAGCGGCGCCGTCACCAAACCCACCATCGCCCTGAACCACCCGCAAGTCAACGGACCGCTGCCGCGCCAGATGCTGGTGGTCGGCCTGTCGCTCGAGGACGAAGCGCGCCAGGTCGCCGACTGGGCCGCGGCCGAGCAGCCGGGCGGACGCGCCCTGGTGCTCACCGGCACCACCACCTGGCAGCAGCGCCTGACCGGCGCCTTCACGGCCCGCTGGTCGCAGCTGGGCATGAACAACTACGTGGTCGAATTGCCCAGCAGTGACGGCTACGTGGACGCCAATGCACTGGCCGACCTGCGCGCGCGCATCCAGGCCGACCCGCCGCAGCTCGTGTTCGCGGCGCTCGACGCGGTCCAGTTGCGCCAGGTGCGCAGCGCCATCGGCACCTCGCTGCCGACCTACGGCACGGCCTCGGTCAACCCTGGCCGTGATCCGAACGTGTCGGCGCCGGAACTGGCGGGCGTGCGCATCCTCGACCTGCCCTGGACCGTGCAGCCCGAGCACCCGCTGGTGGCGAGCTACCCGCGCTGGGACGCCGGCAACGGCGGCTTCGACATGCAGCGCCTGTACGCCCTGGGCATCGACGCCTTCCGCATCGCGCGCGAACTGGCGCTGCGTCCGGGCAGCGCCTTCGAGCTCGACGGCGTGACCGGCCGCCTGTCGGTGGACATGGGCGCCGGCGGCGGCGCCGCATTCCGCCGCATCGAGACCGGTACGATCTACCGCGAGGGCGGCATGTTCGAAACGGCAGCCTTCGGACGCTGACATGTGGCCGCCGCGCCTGTCACCGCGGCAGGCCCAGGGCCGCAGCTGGGAACAGACTGCCCTGCTCCACCTGCGGCGCCAGGGCTTGACGCTGGTCGAGGAGAACTTCCGCTGCAAGGGCGGTGAAATCGACCTGATCATGCGCGACGGCGAGTCCCTGGTCTTCGTCGAAGTGCGCCAGCGGGCCGAACGCACGCACGGCGGCGCGGCCGCCAGCATCACCCCTGCCAAGATCCGCCGCCTGACCCGCGCGGCGCAGTTTTATTTGTTGCGTTTTCCCGTCACCCCGCCCTGCCGCATCGATGTCGTCGCCATCGACGGCGACCATCTCGAATGGCTGCAGAATGTGGTCCAATGAGTGTGGTCCAATGCGCATTGAAATGTAAGCAATTTTTACCGCGGTTGCCCGCCCCCTGTTGCCACTGCACTATAATCCCCGGCTATGAATACTCAACGCATCCTCGCTCACTTCCAGGAGAGCGCCGATCTCAAGATGAAGTCGGCCGCAAGCCTGGCCCAACCCATTTCGCAGGCGGTCGAACTGATGTTTGGCGCCCTGTCCAACGGCAACAAGATCCTGGCGTGCGGTAACGGCGGTTCCGCCGCCGACTGCCAGCATTTCGCTGCCGAGCTCGTCGGGCGCTTCGAGCGCGAGCGCTTTCCGCTGCCGGCGATCGCCTTGACCACCGATACCTCGATCCTGACGGCGGTCGGCAACGACTACAGCTTCAAGGAGATCTTCTCGAAGCAGGTGCAGGCGTTCGGCCAGGCGGGCGACATCCTGCTGGCGATCTCGACCTCGGGCAACTCGGCCAACGTGCTGGCCGCGGTGGAAGCGGCGCTGGAACGCGAGATGCGCATCGTGGCCTTCACCGGCAAGGATGGCGGCGCGCTGGCCAAGCTGCTGACCGACGCCGATGTCCATATCAACGTGCCACACGCACGCACGGCGCGCATCCAGGAAGTCCACCTGTGCGCGATTCACTGCATCTGCGACGGCATCGACGTCGCACTGTTCGGAGGAGATGAAGAATGACCAACATGCGCCCGCTGGCCGGCCTGCTGTCCAAAATCGTACTGGGAACCGCGCTGGCTGCTTCGCTGTCGGGCTGCGTGGCCCTCGCTGTCGGTGGCGCCGCCACTGCGGCCCTGTCGGCCAATGACCGCCGCACCCTCGGCATGCAGACCGAAGACAAGGCGATCAACGTCAAGGCCGAACTCAAGATGCGCGAGCTCACCGGCGAGAACGGCCACGTCAACGTCACCAGCTACAACCGCAAGGTGCTCTTGACCGGCGAAGTGCGCGACGAAGCGATGAAGCAGGCGGCCGAACGCGAAGTGCGCGCGATCGCCAACGTGGTCTCGGTGATCAACGAGCTGGAGATTGCCGGCCCGTCGAGCTTCACCTCGCGCTCGAACGATGCCCTGATCACCACCAAGGTCAAGGCCAGCCTGGTCGACAAGAAAACCGTGTCGGCCACCGCATTCAAGGTCACCACCGAACGTGGCGTGGTCTACCTGATGGGCCTCGTGACCCAGCGTGAAGGCAACATCGCGGCCGATGTGGCCAAGGGCGTGCCAGGCGTGAACCGCGTCGTCAAGATCTTCGAGTATATCCAGGACGAAGATCCGCGTGCGAGCCAGTCGGCGCCAAGGCAGGCTTCGTAATACTCAACGGCAGGACTGCGGTCCTGCCGTTTTTTCATCCGCTTCCATCATGACCGCTACCACTGATTCCAAATTCGCCCGATCCTGGTTCAAGCCCGCCGCCATCGGCGCGGTGGTGCTGGCGCTGGCCGGCATCGGCTACGCCTCGTTCAACAGCAGCACGCCCGCGCCGGACGTCACGTTCATCAGCATCGCCGGCGACAAGATCTCTACCCAATCCCTGCGCGGCAAGGTCGTGATGGTCAACTTCTGGGCGACCTCCTGCGTCACCTGCGTCAAGGAGATGCCGCAGATGGTCGAGACCTACAACAAGTACAAGGCGCAGGGACTGGAATTCGTCGCGGTGGCGATGCAGTACGACCCGCCCAACTACGTGCTGAATTTTACGGAGACGCGCCAGCTGCCGTTCACGGTGGCGATCGACTCGGCCGGCGACATCGCCAAGCAGTTCGGCGACGTCAGCCTGACCCCGACCACCTTCCTGATCGACAAGAACGGCAGGATCATCAAGCGCTACGTGGGCGAGCCGGAATTCCCGGCCCTGCACAAGCTCATCGAAAAAGAGCTGGCGTCCTGACGCCGACTGCTCATACCTCGCCTCAAGCCTTTGCTCAGGCCTTCGGATAAAGGATCATCTGGGTGCAGCGGAACAAGGCGATGGTCTTGCCGCTGTCCTTGTCGGTGACGGTCGCATCCCACACCTGCGTGGTGCGGCCCAGGTGCGCGGCGGTCGCCACGACCGCGATCGTGCCCTGGCGCGCGGTGCCGAGGTGGTTCGATTTCAGTTCGATGGTGGTAAAACTGTGCGCGCCTTCCGGCAGGTGGGCGATGCAGGCGTAGCCGGCCGCGGTGTCGGCCAGCGTCACCACGCTGCCGGCATGCAGGTAGCCGTTCGGGGCGAGCAGGTGCGGCTGCACGGGCAGCTCGGCGCAAACGCGGCCTTCGCTGACCTCCGTGATCCGGATGCCGAGGTGGCCGGGCAGGAACGATTGGCCGAATGCGTTGAAGGTTTCCGGGGTGTGGTTCGGGTTCATGGTGCTTGTCTTTAAGGCAAAGGCGGGATCGTACACCGTGCGCGCTGATCGTGCAGGCTGGGTGAGTGGACGCGCGGCCAACTTGGGTTCCCGCCTGCGCGGGAACGACGAATTGGAGTACGAGTCCGGAATTGCCTTCGTAGCCTGCTACCTGAAGGCCGTCGTCCGGCGCAGGCCGGGACCCAAGTTTCACGAACAGCCTTAACGCCTGCGCTTGCTGCCCCCCGCAGAGCCACCGCGCTGCCTTGCCGCCGTATTCTGCTGCTGCAGGATCGCGTCGACACGTTCCGACGCCTCGCGCGCCAGCTGCTGCGCCTCGCCGATGCTCGGGAAGTACTCCGGCTCGCGGTACCCCAGCCACGCATAGGCCGAGTACATGCGGCAGGTATCCTCGACCTCCTGCAGGTTCATGTAGAACAGCTCCTGCGGATGCGGCGTCAGCTTGCACACCTTTTTCTTGGCCAGCGACAGCGCCCAATGTTCCCAGGCGCTCTGCAGCACCGGCACCCGGTTCGAGATCGGCACCAGCGACAGCATGAATTTTTCCGCCACGCTCAAGGGCAAGGTGTCGAGCCATTCGGCGCGCTCGTTCTGCTCCTCGGTGATGCGCGGATAAAAAAAGCCGTCCGGCACGTCGATGTTGTGCACGAAGCGGCGCAGCAGTTTTACCAGGGATGTCTCGCCCGTCACCGACGAGATGCGGTGCAGCTGCTCGAGCGAGGGCGCGACCGCGAAGCCGGTGGCCGCTACCGGCGGGATCTTCTCCTTCATCAGCGCGCGCATGACCTGGTGCGTGTCGTCGTCGTAGCCGGCGACAAAGCCTTCCTCGTGCACGCCGTAGCGCCCTGCCCGGCCGGCGATCTGCTTGGCCAGCGCCGCCGGGATCTCTTCTTCCTCGACCCCGTTGTATTTCACCGTGGTGGTCATGACGATGCGCGCGATCGGCATGTTCAGGCCCATCGCCAGCGCGTCGGTGCCGACCACGATGTCGGCCTGGCCTTCGCGGAAGCGCTCGGCCTGGGCGCGCCGCACCTCCGGCGACAGGTTGCCGTAAACGGTGGCGACCGACAGCCCCTTCTCGGTGATCATGTCGCGCCACATCAGGACGTCGCGCCGCGAGAACGCGATCACCGCGTCGCCACGCCGCAGGTTGCCGAGCTTGCGCACCGGCGATGGTTCCATCGCCAGCGGCGCCATGCGTTTGAGCACGTGGACCTCCAACGGCACTTCCAGCCGTTCGGCCAGGGCTTCGATCGCGCGCCGCGCTTCCGGCGCGCCGACCAGGAACACCGTCGACGCCGGCGCACCGCACACGGCGGCGGTCCAGGCGGCGCCGCGGTCGCGGTCGGCCAGCATCTGGATCTCGTCGATGACGGCGACCTCCACCGGCGTTTTCGTGTCCAGCATCTCGACCGTGCTGGCGACGTGGGTCGCGCCCTCGGCGATGCGGCGTTCTTCTCCCGTGATCAGGCTGACCTTGATCTCCTTGCCGTGCGGGCGCGCGCTTTGCAAGCGCTCGTAGTTCTCCAGCGCCAGCAGGCGCAGCGGCGCCAGGTAGACGCCGCTCTCGGCCTTGGCCAGCGCTTCCATCGCGCGGTGGGTCTTGCCGGAGTTGGTGGGCCCGAGCAGGGCAATGAACTTGCGCTGCATCCTGCTGGCCACCTCGAACGATTCCGGATACTCGGCCAGGTTGATGCTTTCCTTGGTGCGCGCGGCGTGGCGCTCTTCCTGCTCGCGCTCGACCGCGTGGGTCAGGCGCTGCGAGATGCGGTGAAAGACGTATTCGGCCGGCTCCGAGGTTTCCAGCTCGTCGAGCACATGCAGGAACAGCATCGGGTCCCAGCCGAAGTTGTCGGCTTCCTCGGCAATGTCGCGCACGAACGCCTCGGCCTCGGTCTGCAGCTCTTCGATGGCGTCGGGCGTGGCGCGCTCCTCGAGCAGGTCGCGCCGGGCCAGCATGTCCATCTTGCGCCATTTGCTCGGCTTGGCCAGCACGCCGCGCGAGGGAACGAGGCGGTAGGGCACGCGCAGGCCCTCGTAGCGCACTTCTCCGGAAAAGCGCAGGAACACGCGGCCTTCCATCTTGACCAGTTCGATGCCGCGCTCGGCGAAGTCGAGTTCGCGCTCCAGGAAGGCGTCGTCGTGTTCGGTGTCGTCGGAAGGGGGGGGGGAATGGTTCATGGTCGCTTGCGTGATGTCTAGTTGCTATCAACTATATCGCAGCAAGCGTATGCGCACGGCGCCGGTTCTCCTGCGCAAGCCATGCGCGCCTGGATCAGGCGCTGCTGCCGGTGTCCAGCGCAAACCCCTCAGCGAGCCATCCAGTAATTCCACCGATCATCAGCTTGACCGGTCGCCCCAGCCTGGCAAGCCGCTCAGCGCCACGGTGCGCGCCGTTACAGTGGGGCCCGGTGCAGTACACCACGAACAGCGTCTCCATCGGGTAGTCACGCAGTTTGATCTCGACGATTTTCCCATGCGGCAGGTTGAGCGCACCGGGCACGTGACCCTGCGCGTACAGCCCGGGACTGCGGGTGTCGAGCAGGACGAAATCCTGCTCGCCGCCGGCAATGGCGCCATGTACGTCGGCGCAATCGGTCTCGTATTCGAAGGCCGTACCGAAATGGGCCATGGCCTTGTCGCTGGGCGCCGCAGGGATTGAGGAAACCGCTGAACGCATCATGTCTCTCCTTGTGTTGAACGAGTCCCTAGTCTGGCAGCGGCATGGAGGGAAGGGCAGGTGGCCGTACGACAGAAACTGGTAACATCGCGCCATGCCCCACCACGTCGCCATCCTCGCCTACGACGGCCTGTGCACCTTCGAATTCGGCTGCGCGATCGAGCTGTTCGCCCTCGAACGACCGGAGCTGGATGTGCCCTGGTATTCCTATGCCGTCTGCGCTGCCGAACCGGGCCCATTGCGCGCCGCGGGCGGCTTGAAGGTGGAAGCACCGCATGGACTGGGAGCGATCGACGCCGCCGACACCATCGTCATCCCCGGCTGGCGCGACCCTGCGGAACCGCCGTCGCCCGACCTGGTCGATGCCCTGCAGCGGGCATACCGGCGCGGTGCGCGCCTGTGCGCGATCTGCTCGGGCAGTTTCGTGCTCGCGCATGCAGGCCTGTTGAACGGCAGGCAAGCGACCACGCACTGGCGCTACCTGGACCGGCTGGCGCACGCCTTCCCCTTCGTGCAGGTGGAGCAGGGCGTGCTGTATGTCCAGGACGAAAGCATCATTACCTCGGCCGGCTCGGCTGCCGGCCTGGACATGCTGCTGCACCTGGTACGCAGCGATTTCGGTGCAGAAGTCGCCAGCCGGGTGGCCCAGCGGCTCGTCATCCCGGCACACCGCGACGGCGACCAGGCGCAGCTGGTAGCGCGACCGCTGCCTGCGGAAGAAGGCAACGCCATTGCGCGTTTGATGGACTGGGTGCGCGAGAACCTGCGCGCGGACCACACGGTGGAATCGATGGCGGCGCAGGCCCGGATGGGCACACGCACCTTCCAGCGCCGCTTCAAGGACAGGACAGGTCTTGCACCACTGGCCTGGCTGGTGCGCGAACGCGTGCAGCTTACGGCGCGCATCCTGGAGACACGGCCGGGGTTGGCCACCGAGGCCGTTGCCGACCTGGCCGGCCTCGGGTCGCCGGAATCGCTACGGCGCCATTTCCGCAATCACGGTCTACCGCCCCCGGGCCGCTACCGCAAAATGGAAAGGGCCAGCGCCGCCGCGTGAGCGGCTGGCCGGCCCTGCCTGTCGTTCGTCAGGAAAAATCAGGCGGCGACGCCGGCTTCGTGCGCCTGCTGGTCGGCGTGGTACGAGGAGCGCACCATCGCGCCCACGGCCGCGTGCACGAAGCCCATCTCGTAAGCCTTCTCTTCGAACATTTTAAAGGTGTCCGGGTGCACGTAGCGGCGCACCGGCAGGTGCGAGTTCGACGGCGCCAGGTACTGGCCGATGGTCAGCATGTCGATGTCGTGCTCGCGCATGTCGCGCATGACTTCCAGGATCTCCTCGTCGGTCTCGCCCAGGCCCACCATCAGGCCCGACTTGGTGACCGCGTTCGGGTACATCTTCTTGAAGTCGCGCAGCAGCACCAGCGAGTGCTGGTAGTCGGCACCCGGGCGCGCTTCCTTGTACAGGCGCGGCACGGTTTCCAGGTTGTGGTTCATCACGTCCGGCAGGCCATCGGCAAAGATGTTCAGGGCCTTTTCCAGGCGGCCGCGGAAGTCCGGCACCAGCACTTCGATCTTGGTGTTCGGCGACAGGGCGCGGGTCCTGGTGATGCACTCGACGAAGTGGCCGGCGCCGCCGTCACGCAGGTCGTCGCGGTCCACCGAGGTGATCACGACGTAGGACAGGCGCAGGTCGGCGATGGTCTTGGCCAGGTTGGCCGGCTCGTTCACGTCGAGCGGGTCCGGACGGCCGTGACCGACGTCGCAGAACGGGCAACGGCGGGTGCATTTGTCGCCCATGATCATGAAGGTCGCGGTGCCCTTGCCGAAGCATTCGCCGATGTTCGGGCAGCTTGCTTCCTCGCACACCGTCACCAGCTTATTGGCGCGCAGGATGTCCTTGATCTCGTAGAAGCGCGACGAGGCGGTGGCAGCTTTTACACGAATCCAGTCCGGCTTTTTCAGGCGCTCGGTGTCGGCAATGGGGACGATCTTGATCGGGATGCGCGAAGTCTTGCTGGCGCCCTTCTGCTTTTCGGTGGCGTCGTACGTTGCGTTCGAAGCAGGGGCGGTGACGTTGGTATCGGTAGTCATTGGCTCGTGCCCTGGCGGGCTTCCATTTTCAGAGAGTTTGTTCGGTTTCCGGTGCGGCCGGTGCTGGCGCAGCCGCGTCAAGCGTCGTCAGTTGGCGCACGAGTTCCTGCGCCAGCGCCTGCTGGACATCCGCCAGCGGGACTTCCACGCCCATCGTGCGCATGTCGACCGTGGCCAGCCCCGAGTAACCGCAAGGGTTGATCCACGTGAACGGGGCCAGGTCCATCGCCACGTTCAGCGAGACCCCGTGGTAGGTGCAGCCGTTGCCGCGCACCTTGAGGCCGAGGGCGGCGATCTTGGCACCCTTGCGCGGACCGTCCGCCATGTAGATCCCGGGCGCCCCGGCCACGCGTTCGCCCGCAAGATTATACGCCGCCAGTACCTCGATGACCGCCTGTTCGATTTTGGCAACGAACTGGCGGGCATACAGCTTGCCGCCCGGCTTGTTGCGGCGCAGGTCCATCAGCAGGTAGATCACGACCTGGCCGGGACCGTGGTAGGTCACTTCGCCGCCGCGGTCGGTCTGGATCACGGGAATGTCATGCGGGGCTAGCACATGGGCGCGGTCGGCGCCCAGGCCCAGCGTGAACACCGGCGGGTGCTCGACGATCCACAGCTCGTCCTGCGTCTCGGGCGTGCGCGCGTCGGTGAAGGCGCGCATCGCGGCGAAGGTGGGTTCGTAGTCGGCGCGGCCGAGCTCGCGGATGAGCGGCGCGGCGGGACGGTTCGGGAGCATGGGTATAGGGTGGAGTGATGGACAGCACAGGCATTATAAGCCAGCGCGATCGGTCGCGCCCGCCGGCTGCCCCACTTCGCTTGCGACCTTTACAGGACCATCTTGACCATGTGGTGGGAAGACAACGCGCGGTAGACGTTATCGAGCATTTCACGGCTGGTGACGCGCACGGTGACGGTCAGGCCGGTGTAATTGCCCTTGGCCGAAGGACGGGTTTCCACCTTGCCGGCGTGAAAGGTCGGGTCGAATTCGGTCACCACCGCGATGATTGTCGGCGCGAAATCGGCGTGCGTCGCCCCCATCACCTTGATCGGGAAGTCGCTCGGGTATTCGATGAGGGATTCTTTCGGGTCCATGGCTTGTATCCTGTGCAAAGCAGCATTGTAGCCAATCCAATGTGGCGGCGCACTGCCGGAAAAAAAGAGTCGACCATTAGCGTTCCACGTGGTGCACGCCTCGCTCGTCGGTATGCGCGCGTTCCGTCTTGAAGGCCGCCGCGGGCGTCACGGCGCGTGGCGACGGCGGGGCGATGGCTTGTGGCGGCGGAGCAACCGGCCGCGGGGGCGGCGCCATGAGCGGCGCCGCCTGCATGGCCGGCTGGGGCATCGCCACCACCGGTTGCGGACGTTCGCGGCGGCCCTCGAAACGATCGCCGCGGTCGCCACGCTGCCAGCGGTCGGCGCGTTCGCTGCCGTCACCGTCCCGGTCGCGTCCTGCGCGCTGCCACGGCTGCATGGGCGCCGGCGGCGCGGTCGTGATGGCGCCCGGCTGGAACGGCACCTGGGCTGCCGGCTGCGCCGGCGCGACCTGCAGCGTCGGCTGCGGCATCGTCACCACCGGTTGCGGGCGTTCACGGCGGCCCTCGAAACGATCGCCACGGTCGCCGCGGTCGCCACGCTGCCAGCGGTCGGCACGCTCTCCGTCCCGGTCACGTTCCGCCCGCTGCCACGGCTGCACCTGCGACGGCGGCGCGGTCGTGATGACGCCCGGCTGGAACGGCACCTGGCCCGGCGTCGCCGGATGGGTCGTCAGGACCGGCGGACGCTGGCCGCGGTCGCCCCGGTCCCGGCCGCGGCGGTCGTTGTCGACCAGGTTCGGGATGCCATCGCCGTCGCGGTCGCGGTCGAAACGGTTCGGAATGCTGTCGCCATCGCGGTCGCGGCGCCCGACGCGCTCGCGCCAGCCCTGCGGCGGCGGCGGTGCGGCGCCCGGCGTGGCCGGCACGGCCAGCGACGGCGTACCGGCGCGCGGCACGTTCGGCACCACCACCGTCCCGCGCTGGCCGAAGTGGGCGTGCGGGACCACGGTCAGGCCTTCGCGGCGGTAGTCCGGCCTGCCGTCGCGGTCACGGTCGCGGCGGCCGTCGTGGCGACGGTCGCGCTGGTCCTTGTTGCGCCAGCCCCAGGCGTTCAGGCGGCGCAGGCGTTCGTCCGACAGCCGGTAGTGCGGCACGAAATGGTCGTGCGGGCCGAGCGGATACCATCCGGTCGCGGGCCGCGCGCCGTGCAGGTTGAACGAGACATTCCAGCCGCTGCCGCCGACCCAACCCACCAGCGCCGGCGCCCAGACCGGGCGGCGGCCGTGGTGCTCGATGCGGCCGGGCGCCCAGGCCCAGCGGTTCCGGTGGTGCACCCAGCGGCCGTAGTGGAAGGGCGCATAGCCCCACGGCGCATTGTCGACCCAGGTCCAGCCCCACGGGGCGATCCAGGTCCAGCGGCCGTCGCGGTAGGGCACCCAGCTCGATGCCACCGAGGGAATCCACAGTGGGCCGTACTCGACGTCGTCCTGCCAGGTGCCGTGGCGGTCCAGTTCCTCGTAGCCGGTCATCTCGGTGCCGACGTAGCGCGCCGAGCGCGACCCGTCGAGCAGGCGGTCGCGCTCGAGGGCCCAGTCGTCGAAGGCATCGCGTTGCGCCTGCAGCGTGCGCACGTCCTCGTCGCGCAGCTCGGCGCTGCGGCCGGCGCGGATCGTCAGGCTGGCGCCGCCGCCATCGACCTGCGCTTCGCCCTCGAACACGCTCACCACGCTGGTATCGCGCACGCGCTCGGCGTCCACTCGCAGCCGGCCCGGCCTCGTCATGCGCACGCGGCCCTGCGGCGTGGCCAGTTCGAATTCGGGCAGCACGTCTTCGCTCAGGATGCGGATGCTGGCGCTGCCGTAGTGCAGGCGCAGGCGCAGGCTGTCGTCGTCGAGTTCGGCCACTTCGAGCGAGCTGTCGCCGTCGACACGGATGGCAGTCGATCCGACGCGCAGCTCGGTGCGCCCGTTCGCTTCGGTGGTGATGAGGTTGCGCGTGGTGACCGGCCAGTTGACCAAGGCATCCTGGACGGTGTCGCCCACGTCCCCGCTGATGCTGACCTTGCCCTGGGCGAGCGCAACGCGGCCGACCCTGCCCGGCGGTTCCGTGTCCAGGGACGTGTCCTGCGCCGGCGCGACAGTGGATAGCGCCGCGAGCGCGAGCATCACGGCAGTCTTGGCGAATCGCTTGTTCATGGTGGCTCCGGCGTGGACGAAATGTGTGGACGCAATGTGGACGAAGAGCGGCTACCTGATTACAACGCACGAAGGCATGCAAAGACTACGCAACTTACAGAAAGTTGCAACTGCTGTGTAACGGACATAGGAACCAGCCAGCAGCGCCAGCGGCGGCGATCTCAGGCGCGGCGGCCCGGCTCGACCAGGAACAGCAGGGCGCCCATGACGACGAGCACGGCGCCGAACAGGCGGTTCTGGATCCTGACGGCGCGCGCATTGCGGAAGAAGCGCTGCATCGAGGAGGCCAGCGCGGCATAGCCATGCATGACGATCGAGTCGATCGTCACCATGGTCACGCCGAGGATGGCCAGCTGCGGCAGCAGCGGCGCGTCCTTCGCGATGAACTGCGGCAGCACCGCGACCATGAAGATGATGCCCTTCGGGTTGGTGGCGTTGGTGAGGAAGCCGGTCATCACGCGCTTGCCGAAGCTCGGGTGGGCGGGCAGGCCGGCGGTACTCACGGCGCCGGCTTCGGCTGCCACCTCCACCCTGGCGCGCCATTGGGCGATGCCGAGGTAGATCAGGTACAGCGCGCCGATGACCTTGACCACGGTGAAGGCCAGCGAGGAAGCCAGCAGCAGCGAACCGACGCCCGCGCCAGCGATGACCAGCACCAGGATCAGGCCGAACTGCAGCCCGAGCACGGTCGCGCTGGCTTTCTTCAGGCCATAGGCCAGGCCGTGCGACATGGACAGTACGGCGCCGGAACCGGGCGAAATGGCGATCAGCGAACCGGCAATGACGAAGGCGATCCAGGTAGCGAAGCTCATGCTGCTGCGGGGAGAATAGGGTGGAAGCGAGGGAAGGGGGAATCGGGCCGGCGCGCGCGTCCGGAGCAACCGGAGCGCGGCGCAAGGCCGGGGTACTGCTTACTTCTTCTTCGGGTTGACGACGGCCTTCAGGGTCGCACCGGCAGCGAAGCGCGGGGTCTTCGATGCTGCGATCTTGATGACTTCGCCGGTTGCCGGGTTGCGGCCCTTGCGTGCGGCGCGCTTGGTCACCGAGAAGGTGCCGAAACCGGTGATACCGACGGTGTCACCCTTTTTCAGGCGCTCGGTGATGATGTCGAGGATCGTGTTCACGGCGGTGTTGGCGGCGGCGCCGGACATATCGGTGCGCTTCGCGAATTCCGCGATCAGTTCGCCTTTTTTCATTAAATCCCTCCGGGGTTAAAAGAGCGGGAAGATTAGCACAAATATTGCTATGTGTAATCACGGCCCCCGGAGGCGAATCGCAGCGTAAACCTCAGGCCAGGCTGCCCTCGGTGGCCGGCGCCGCCAGGCGGTTGCGCAGGGCGGCGTTGATCAGGGTCTGGTAACCGGTGCCGCAGCGCTCGGACAGGCTGCGGAATTCGTCCAGCACTTCGTCGTCCAGGTAGATCGTGATGCGGGTCTTGCGTTTCGGCGGCCGTGCGCGGCGCGCGGGTGCCGCAACCTGTGCTGCTGGCAGGATCGATTCGGTATTCATGGCATCTCCTTCGGTGGCGAGGCTGCAGTACCGCAGCCAACAGCGTGCACTATACGTACGTGCCGGAGCGCAGATGCGCCAAAAGCGACGAGATGCAGATTTGCGCGACTGGAATGCAAAAAGCCGCGCTGAACCGTGTGACCGGCTTCCCGCGCTCAGGTAAGATGATGCAAACATGACATGATTGGAGTATGCATAATGGCTGCAGGCAGTTTGCTGGCATTACTGGACGATATTGCGAGCGTCCTCGACGACGTGGCGGTGATGAGCAAGGTGGCGGCCAAGAAGACCGCCGGCGTGCTCGGTGACGACCTGGCGCTCAATGCCCAGCAGGTCACCGGCGTGAAAGCCGAACGCGAACTGCCGGTGGTCTGGGCGGTAGCGAAAGGCTCGTTCAAGAACAAGACGATCCTGGTGCCGGCGGCGCTGGCGATCTCGGCCTTCGTTCCCTGGCTGATCACCCCGCTCCTGGTGATCGGCGGCGCCTTCCTCTGCTACGAAGGCTTCGAGAAGCTGGCGCACAAGTACCTGCACAGCAAGGAAGAAGTCGAGCAGCACAAGGCCGAGCTCACCCAGGCCCTGGTCGACCCGGCCGTGGACCTGCTTGCAGTGGAAAAGGACAAGATCAAGGGCGCCATCCGCACCGACTTCATCCTGTCGGCGGAAATCATCGTGATCGCCCTGGGCACCGTGGAAAACGCGCCGTTCAGCCAGCAGGTCATGGTGCTGGTCACCATCGCGCTGGCCATGACGGTCGGGGTTTATGGCCTGGTGGCCGCCATCGTCAAGATGGACGATGCCGGGCTGTCGCTGAGCCAGAAAGCAAGCGGCCTGGCGCGCGCCACCGGCAGGCTGCTGCTGGCCACCGCGCCGAGGTTGATGAAATTCCTGTCGATCGTCGGCACCGCCGCCATGTTCATGGTCGGCGGCGGCATCATCGCCCATGCCTGGGCGCCGCTGCACCACTTCTCGGAAAGCGCAGCAGGCATGACGGCGGGCGTGCCGGGCGTGGGCGGCGTGCTGGCGGCAATCACCCCGACGCTCGTGGACGCGATCGCCGGCGTGATCGTCGGCGCCATCGTGCTGGCGGTCGTGACCGTCGTGCAGCGTATGCGCGGCAAGAAGGCGACGCATTAATTAATCCGTAGGGTGGACGGCTTGGCCGTCCGCGCGTTCAATCGCCGCCAGATCAGCCGGCGCGGCAATCCAATCGCTCACGATCACGGCGCGGCCGGCATAGCCGGCCACCCTACGCCGCGCGCCGCAGGCGCACGGCAGCCAGGCTATCCCGCACCGCCCATCCCAGTGCCCCCAGCGCCATCGCAGTCAAGACCCAGCTCGCCCAGCCGTGGTCGACCGGCGCCAGCCTGGTCGGCAAGTCGTGCCAGCCCAGCAGCGCCTGCCCACCCAGGGTAAACAGCACCCCCAGGTTCATGAACAGGAACAGGTGCAGCAGCCGCTCGCTGGCCGGCAACGCACGCACGTCGCCTTCGACCACGACGTCGCGCGCCGAGATCGCGGTCTCGGCAGCGAACAAGGCCACGATCCACCACGCGAAAGCGCCGTGCCACTCGAACCAGGCGAGCGAGGCGAACAGCGCGGCGAACACGAATTCGCGCGCGCTGTGCAGCCCCTCTTCGCCCGCGCAACCCGGCCGCGAAGGCAGTTTCGCCAGCCATTCGTGATTCACGAACACGTCCAGGGCGCCGATGATCCCGTGCGCAATCAGCGCATACACATAGGGCGGCACGTTTTTCCCTTCTGCTCTAGACTACCTGCGACGGATTAGCGCGGCGCCCGCTGCCAGTCCCAATGCGAAACCGGCGTACACGACCGCCAGCGACGGCTTGGACAGGTGTTTTTCGTAGCCGGGGTGGAAACGCTTGGGCGTGAGCTTGTAGTCGGCAAAGCAGGCAAAGGCCGCGGTCGCTGCCGAAGCGGTCAGGTAGCCCACCGGCGTCTTGCGGTCGAGATACTTGCCCATGAAGCGCTCGAACAGCACCGACCAGAAGGTGGCGCTGGCGTGGTGGATCAGGTAGCCCGGCACGGTGTAGCGCATCGAGGGGCCCGAATGACGGGCTGCCTTGTCGCCGTAGATCCAGTGGCTGATGGCATTGGTCGGTGCGTAGGCGCTGCCAACTTCTTTCTTGCCCAGGGCTGCGAGCGCTACCGTCGACAACAGGCTGGAAGCGGTGCCGGAGACGAGGCCGCGCTGTAGTGCCGTATTCCAGTTTTCCATAGGATCCTCTTCGGTTGGTGAGTCATACATGAGTGAAAGGAAGCATGGATGCGGATTTTGCTGACAGGCGCCAGCGGTTTCATCGGGCAACACCTGCTGCAGGCGCTGCTGGCCGAAGGCCACCACGTCGTGTGCGCGGTGCGCAAGGCCCGGACCAGTAACGATCCTCGCCTGAGCTACATCCATGCCGATTTTGCCAACGATACCGAACAATCCGTCTGGCTGGCGCGCCTTTCCGGCATCGACGTGGTGATCAACACGGTCGGCATTTTCCGCGAGTCGGGCAGCCAGACCTTCGAGCGCCTGCATACGCAGGCGCCGCGCGCCCTGTTCGCGGCCTGCGCCGAATCGCACGAGGTGCAAATGGTGGTCCAGCTCTCGGCGCTGGGGGCCGACCGCGATGCCGACACCCGCTACCACCTGTCGAAGAAGGCAGCCGACGACTTCCTGGCGTCGCTGCCGGTGCGCGCCTACATCGTGCAGCCTTCGCTCGTGTATGGCAGCGAGGGCGCCAGCGCGCGCGCGTTCCGCACGCTGGCCAGCATGCCGCTGACGGTGCGCTTCGGCAGCGCGCCGCAGCTGGTGCAGCCGATCCACGTCGACGACCTGGTGGCGGCGATCGTCGGCCTGCTCAAGCACCGCTTGCCCTTGATGCCGGGCGAAGGGACCGCGCTGCGCGTGCCGCTCGTGGGGCCGCAGGCGATGCCGTTCACGGACTACCTGCAAGCGCTGCGCACGGCGATGGGCATGGGACGCCAGCGCGTGCTGCCGCTGCCCGGGCTGCTGGCCCGGATGGCGGCCAAGGCCGGGCGCCTGCTGCCGGGCGGCCTGCTCGACGAGGACGCGCTGCGCATGCTGGACCGGGGCAATGCCGCCGACGTGGCGATGACCACGCAGCTGATCGGCCATCCGCCGCGGCCCGTGTCCGACTTCATCGGGCAGCCCGGCGCCGAGCGCACCCGCGCCAAGCTGGGCTGGCTGCTGCCGGTGCTGCGCTACAGCATCGCCGCCGTGTGGATCATCACCGCGATCGTCTCGTATGGCCTGTACCCGGTACAGGCGAGCTACGAGCTGCTGGCGCGCACCGGCATCCCGGAGAGCCTGCAGCCGCTCATGCTGTACGGCGCCGCGACCTTCGACCTGGTCCTTGGCCTGGGCATCCTGCTGCTGGCGCGGCGCCGCTGGCTGTGGCTGGCCCAGCTCGGCCTGATCGGCTTCTACACGGTGGTGATCGCAATCAAGCTGCCGGAATTCCTGCTGCACCCCTACGGTCCGCTGACCAAGAACCTGCCCATGCTCGCCGCCATCTGGCTGCTCTACGAACTGGAGGAAGATTGAATGGAATACGTCGTCGTCAAATGGCTGCACATCCTGTCGTCGACCTTGTTGTTCGGCACCGGCATCGGCTCGGCCTGGTACATGCTGTTCGCGAACTTGAGCAAGGATGTGCGCGCGATCGCGGTGGTGGCGAAAAACGTGGTCATCGCCGACTGGCTGTTCACCGCGACCACCGCCATCCTGCAGCCGGCCACGGGCTTCTACCTGATCCACCTGGCTGGCTATCCGATGCACAGCAAGTGGATCATGTGGTCGATCGCCCTGTACGTGCTGGCCGGCGCCTGCTGGCTGCCGGTGGTGTGGCTGCAGATCCGCATGCGCGACATCGCCCAGCAGGCGGCGCGCAACGGCACCGAACTCACGCCGCAATACTGGCGCTACTTCAAGATCTGGGTCGCGCTCGGCGTGCCGGCATTCATCGCCTTCGTGGCGATCTTCTGGCTGATGGTGGCCAAGCCGATGTGACCATTTACACGAACTCTCAACGAAGGAGAAACCCATGCGGGCTTACCAGATTCTTCCCGGCGCGAACATCGACGCCCTGCAGTGCATCGACTACCCGGACCGCGAACTCGCCCCGTTCGAGGTGCGCATCCGCGTGCACGCCGTCTCGCTCAACTACCGCGACCTGATGGTCGCCAGCGGCAACTACCTCGTCACCGTGGACGACCCGATCATCCCGTGCTCGGACGGCGCCGGCGAAGTGCTGGCCGTGGGGCCGGGCGTGACACGGGTGCAGGTGGGCGACCGCGTAGCCGGTTCGTTCTTCCCGCACTGGATCGACGGCATGACCTCGGCCGACAAGATCCGCCACGCGCTCGGCGGCGACATCGACGGCATGCTGGCCGAAGAGGTCGTGCTGCACGAGGAGGCGCTGGCGAAGATCCCGGCGTCCCTGAGCTTCGTGGAAGCATCGACCATGCCCTGCGCCGGCGTCACCGCGTGGAACGCGATTTTCGTGTCCAGCAACCAGGTCAAGCCGGGCGACACCGTGCTGCTGCTCGGGACCGGCGGCGTCTCGGTGCTCGGCATGCAGATCGCCAAGGCGGCTGGCCTGCGCACCATCATCACCTCGTCCAGCGACGACAAGCTGCAGCGCGCCCGCGACCTGGGCGCGCATCACACGATCAACTACCAGACGGTGCCCGAATGGCACGAGGAAGTGCTGGCCCTCACCCAGGGCAGGGGCGCGAACGTGGTGCTGGAAGTGGGCGGCAAGGGGACCGTGAACCGCTCGGTGTCGGCGGCGTCGATGGGCGGGACGATCGCCATCATCGGCGGCGTCAGCGGCTTCGGCGGCGAGGTGAACCCGGCCTCGCTGCTGGCCAGCGCCAAGCGCATGGTCGGCATCTTCGTCGGCAGCCGCGGCATGCTGGAAGACGTGATGCGCTTTGCCGAGGTGACGGGCCTGAAACCGGTGATCGACCGCGTGTTCCCGTTCGGCCAGGCGCAGGAAGCCTACCGCTACATGGAATCGGGTTCGCACTTCGGCAAGGTGGTCATCGACGTGACCAAATAGGAAGCGCGGCGCGCCTAGCGCTTGCGCGGCACCAGCTCGATCTCGAACACCTTCGGCCACAGCTTGCCGGTGACGAACAGGCGCCGGCGCTTGCTGTCCCAGGCGATGCCGTTCAACACGGCGTCCGGGTCGGCGGTGCCGCGTTGCGCCGGCGGCAGCAGGCCCTGCAAGTCGATCACGCCCTTGACCTTGCCGTCTTGCGGGTCGATGCGGACGATGACGTCGGTGCCCCAGACATTGGCGAACAGTTCGCCGTCGACCATCTCGAGTTCGTTCAGCTGCGGGACCGGCCTGCCTTCATGGGTGACCTGGACCCGTCGTACTTCCTTGTAGGTCTTGGGATCGAGGATGCGGATGAAGGCGCTGCCGTCGCTCATGTAAAGCTGCCTGGCGTCGCTCGCCAGGCCCCAGCCTTCGCCCTTGTAGGTGAACTTCTGCTTCAGTTTGAAAGTCTTCATGTCGAACACGTAGCCCACCTGCGAGGTCCAGGTGAGGGCCACGATGTCGTTCCCGACCGGGGTCGAGCCTTCGCCGAAGACCTCGGGCGGCAGGTCCGCCTTTTGCACCACCCGGCCGCTGCCGAGGTCCACCTTGCGCAGCGTCGACTCGCCGTTGCGGCCCGTGGTCTCGTACAGGTGACCATCGCGGAAGAACAGCCCCTGCGTAAAGGCCTTCGGGTCGTGCGGGTAGGTATTCTTGACCACGAAACCGTAGACCGGCACGGCCGCCTGGGCGGCGCCGGCAAAGGAGAAGGCAAGGACGAGGGGTGCAAAGGATTTCAGCATGATGCCGAAACTCTAGCACGATCCGTAGGGTGGGCAGGTTTCCTGCCCACCCGTCCAAATCACGGTGTCGCAGCCCGTACGTCTGTTCGCATCGCAGCGATTCCCGTCCACCTCTACTAGAACAGCGACAGGTTCGGCGACGGCTCCTGCTTCTTCGCCACCGTCTGCGGCGCCGCCCATGCTTTCATCCGTTCGGCCGGATAGTGCCTGAGAAAACTGCGCGCCACGTCCATGTCGCGGCAAGCCACCCAGTCGGCCACCTCCTCGTGCGGCAGGATCACCAATGAACGCTTTTCGTCGTCCGGCTTGTGCATGCGCCGCATCAGGGGGTGCGTGTCGGCGTTGATGGTGATCTGGGTGAACGCGGTCTGGATTGCACCATCGGCTTCCGTCCACTCGCGCCACAGGCCGGCGACAAAGAAGGGGCGGTCATCCATCATGCCGATCGCGTGGCGCACCGCGCGGCCGCTTTCGTAGCAGGGCTCATAGAACCAGGTCATCGGCACCGCGCACAGCTGCAGGCGGCGCCAGGCGGGCGCGAACGAGCGCCGCTCGCCGATCGACTCGGCGCGCGCATTCATGGTATCGAACACCTTGACGCCGGGCGGGATGTGCCGGCGCGGCACCATCCCATAGCTGGCCAGGCACACGTCCATGCCGCCGTCGCGGCCGGCGCGCACGATGGGGGCCGGATAATCCTTCCAGACTTCGTCCGGCCAGCGCCAGTCGGCGGGCAGCTCGCTGAAGGCGCCGAGCGTGCCGAATTGTTCACGGGTGGGGGTGTGGTAGTTGACGCACATGTTCGGACCGGTACGGATGGAAAAGGGACACCCCAGCATAGTGCGGCCTGCAGCCCCTGGCAACAAGGGCTGGATGTGCCTCAAAAATAGGCCAGCATGCGGCCGCAGGCAATCACGGCGATCCACAGGCCGAGCGAGAGCAGCGCATGCAGCCTGGCCAGCGCCGGTGCCTGCTGCGACCAGGCGGCGGCCGAGCGGTAGGGCCCGGCATGGAAGGCCAGCGCATTCAGGCCGGCCGCCAGGATCAGGCCGAGCTTGAGCAGGAATACCCGGTTGGCCAGCAGCGACTGCGGGTCGGCGATGAACAGCAGCAGCCCGGTCGGCACCACCAGCAGCATGCTGCCGGCCGACCACGGCAGCAGGTGGCGCGCCAGCGCCTGGACCGGCAGCTGGCGTCCGAAGCCGAGCACGCGCAGGTCGAACATCGCCACCGCACCCACCAGCACGGCGAAGCCGACGATGTGGACGGTCTCCACGACCGGGTACAGCCAGGCACCTTCGCGCAGCGCCTGCGCGAGCGGCAAGGACGCGGCCCATTCTGCCGCGTCGCGTACCTGCATCAGCGCAGCTCCGTGGTCTTGTCCTTGATCGTGATGCGTTCGGCGCGCAGCTCATCGTTCTTGCTGCGGTGTGGATAACCAAGCACGGTGGCTTGGCCGCCGACCGCGAGGTTTTCCTTCGGCAGGCCGCGGTTCTCCATGCGACCGGGCGGCGCCAGAACCACCAGCCAGGTCTTGTCGGTGGTCTTGAGCCGGATGTAGCCATGCGGCTGCATGTAGCCGGACTCCTCGATGGTGCCGGTCAGGTTGACGGGCTTGTCGGCGTCGTATTCGCTCCAGCCGTGGTGGGCGAAAGCGGTGGTGGCCACCAGGGCGGCCAGTACCGGGGCGAGCAAGAACGAGCGTTTCATGGGCACACTCCTTAGTGAAAACAACACAATCGATTGTACGTCGGGCCGGCAGCAGGCGGGTCAGTTTGGGCCGCCATGCGCGCGCAGGCGGCCCACCACTTCCAGCCCGGCATCGGTGCGGCGCGTCACCACGATCCCGCCCTGGTCCACGTATTCGTTCACCAGGGCCCGGATGTTGACGTCGTGCGTGACCAGCACGAGGTTATCCTGGCCGTTCCAGGCCGCGATGCGCGCCTGCGCCGCACGCCGCTTGGCTTTGGCCGCCGTGTCGCTGTCCCTGAACAGGGAATCGAGCGCCGGTTCTTCCTCGACCCGGCCAAAGGCGAGGCGGGCGGTGTCGACGCAGCGGCACCAGCGGCTCGACCATACCGGACCGATCGGAATACTGTGCTCGCGCAAGGCCGCGCCGATGGCGCGGGCGTCGCGCCTGCCCGCATCGGACAGGTTGCGCTGGGTGCTGCACACGCCGAGCTTGAAATGGGGCGGGTCGCCGATACCGGGATGGGTCGCGGCATGCCGGATCAGCAGCACGTATCCCCCCGCGCGCAGCCGTTCCCACAAGGCATCCTCCTGCTCGGCCGCGACAAGACCGCCGCTTGCGCAGGTGGCAATGACTGCCAGAAAGCGTCGTCGAAGCATGGCACCCGTCTCCAGGAATCGGTGTCCGATTATCCCGCCCCGTGCGTCGGATGAGCGCACGGCTGCCGGTTTTGCTAAGCTGGCAAGCAGCACCCGACCATCTGCCACCACCATGCCGAACCAGCGACGGGCCGAGCCGGCCGACCTTGCCGCATTATGGGACTTGCGCACGCGCGCCGTGCGCACGACCTGCGCTTCGCATTACGCGAAAGACATCATCGATGCCTGGTGCGCCGCCCCGCCGCCGGAAAAACTCCCCGGGCTGCTCGCAGCAGGCGGTGCCCTGGTGGCCGAAGAGGACGGGCGGATGCTCGGCTTTGCGATCCTGAAGCTGGATGCGGGCAAGGACGAGGGCGAGGTCGATGCCGTGTTCGTCGATCCATCGCACCAGGGGCGCGGCATCGCCATGCGGCTCTTGTCTGCGCTGGAAGCGATGGCGGTGGAGCAGGGCATGCGCCGCCTGTTCCTGTCGGCCTCGCTCAACGCGGTGCCGTTCTACCAGCGCGCGGGCTTCGTTGCCGTGCGCAAGGAGATGTACCCGCACCGCAGCGGCATCGGGCTGGAGTCGGTCTTCATGGAGAAGATGCTGGCAGGGGCCTGAGGTGCCCCGCACCGCCAGGCCCGGCGCACACGACAGGCCCCACCGTTGACGCAGCAAGCGCCAGGTGGGGCTGACGCATCAGACGAAAGTGAACGTGACCTCTTCCGGCAGGCGCGACTTCGGCAGGCCGGCATTGAAATCCGCACCCGAGCGGTAGCCGAAGCTGGCCAGCACCACGCTGGCCAGGCCTTGCTCGTGCAGGCCGAATTCCTCGTCGAGGATCTTCTGGTCGAAGCCTTCCATCGGAGTGGCGTCGATGCCGAGCGTGGCCGCGCCCAGCAGTGCGGTGCCGAGTGCCAGGTAGACCTGCTTTTCCAGCCATTGCGGCATGTCGCGGCTGCCGTAGCGGTGCTGGCGCACGTAGCCGCGGCGGCCCGCGTCCTGGCCGGCCCGGGCGGCATCGTCGCGGAAGCGCTCGTCGCGCGCTTCCTGCGCCAGCAGGCGCTCCAGGTGGGCATCGTCCATGTCGATGCGCGAGCAGAACACGATCACGTGCGAGGCGTCGACGATCTTCGACTGGTTGTACACATAGCCGCCCTGCGCCGCCTTGGCGATACGCGCCTTGCCCTCCGGCGTGCTGGCGACGATGAAGTGCCAGGGCTGCGAATTGACCGACGAGGGGCTGTGGCGCAGCAGGCTGTAGACCTGCTGCATCAAGGCTTCGGGAATGCGGCGTTCGCTGTCGTAGGCCTTGGCGGTATGGCGCTGGCGGGCGGCGGTAAGAATATCCATTGTTTTCCTATCCTTGTTTAAAAATCTTCGAGCACGATCTTGCCGACGGCGCGTCCGCTTTCGATGAAGGCGTGCGCGCGGCGCAGGTTCTCGGCACAGATGCGGCCATAGTGCTCGCCCAGCGTGGTACGCAAGCGGCCGTCGTCGACCATCGCGGCCACGCGGTTCAGCAGCTCGTGCTGCTTGATCATGTCCGGGGTGCCGAACATCGAGCGCGTAAACATCAGTTCCCAGTGCAGCGAGATCGACTTGCGCTTGAGCGGCATGGCGTCCAGCACGGCCGGATCGTCGATCAGGGCGAACTGGCCCTGCGGGGCCAGCACCTCGATGATGCCGGCGTAATGCTGGTCGGTGTGCGTGAGGCTGATCACGATGTCCACCTGCGTCATGCCGATCGCTGCCAGCCCATCCTGCAGCGGCTTGCCGTGGTCGATCACGTGGTGGGCGCCCAGCTCGCGCACCCAGTTGCGGGTTTGCTCGCGTGATGCGGTGCCGATCACGGTCAGCCCCGTCAACTGGCGCGCCAATTGGACCAGGATCGAGCCGACGCCGCCGGCCGCGCCGATCACCAGCACCGATTTGTTAGCGCCGCCGCCCTCGTGCACCTGCAGGCGGTCGAACAGCAGTTCCCAGGCGGTGATCGCGGTCAGGGGCAGGGCGGCGGACTGCGCGAAATCGAGCAGGGCCGGCTTGCGGCCGACGATGCGCTCGTCCACGACCTGGAATTCGCTGTTCGAGCCGGGCCGCACCAGCGAGCCGGCATAGAACACCTCGTCGCCGGGCGCGAACAGGGTCACGTCGGGGCCGACCGCACGCACGATGCCGCTGGCATCCCAACCCAGCACGCGCGGCCCATCTACCGGCGCGCCCTTGCGGATCTTGGTGTCGACCGGGTTCACCGACACGGCGCGCACCTCGACCAGCAGGTCGTGCGGGCCGGGCTGCGGCATCGGCAGGTCGATGTCCTGCAGGGCGGCGGGGTCGCTGATGGGCAGGCCGTGCTGGGTATACACTACTGCTTTCATGTTAAATCTCCGTTAAGTTTTAGCTTGGCAGGATTGTAAATAACACTCTGGCCATGAAAAACCGGGCCGGAGCGATTTCACTTTCACAGCCAGAGAGAAAATGATCCGCCTAGACGACCTGGCGCTGTTCGTCCGTTCCGCCGCCCTCGGCAGCTTTTCGAAAGCCGCGCGCGAGGTCAACCTGCTGCCGGGGCAGGCCAGCGCCGCTATTCAGCGCCTCGAGCGCGAGCTCGACATCCGCCTGTTCGCGCGCTCCACCCGCAGCCTGCGCCTGACCGACGAGGGCCGGCGCTACCTGCCGTTCGCGCAGGACGCGCTGCAGGCGCTGCGCGACGGCCAGGAGGGCATGCGCGGCGATGCTGCGAGCCTGAGCGGCACCTTGCAGATCGCGGCGCCTTCGGACTTCGGCCGCAACCTGCTGCTGCCGTGGATCGCGGACTTTCGCCGCGCCCACCCGAAGCTCGACATCCAGCTGCTGGTATCGGACCAGGTGGCGGACGTGTTCCGCGACCCGGTCGACATCGCGCTGCGCTACGGCCAGATCGACGACGCCAGCTTCATTGCGCTGCCGGTGGCGCCGGCCAACCGCCGCGTGCTGGTCGCTTCGCCCGATTACATCGCCCGCCATGGGCGGCCGGACTCGCTCGACGCGCTGGCACGCCACAACTGCCTGCAATACCGCCTGCGCGGCCGCACCTACGACCGCTGGGCCTTTCCGCTGGAAGGCGCTACCCGGCTGGTTCCGGTAGCGGGCTGCCTGGTGAGCGACGACGCCGACGTGGTGCGGCGCTGGGCGCTGGCGGGCGAAGGCATCGCCTATAAATCCTGGCTCGACGTCAGCGCGGACGTGGCGCACGGACGGCTGGACGTGCTGCTGCCGGAGGTGCCGGGAGAACTGACGCCCTTGCACCTGGTCTGCCCGCACCGCAAGCAGTTCTCGCCTGCGGTGAAGCTGCTGCATGCGCTGATCGAGGAACGCTGCCGCCCCTTGATGCGCCCTTGAGAGTGTCTAATCAAGCTTCCTCCATCTCGGCCGCCAGGGTGGCGACCAGTTCGGCGGCCGGCATGCTGCGCGCCTGGGCGAAATGCGTGCCGCCCCAGTTGACGGAATAGTCCTGGCTGCCCGCGGCGCAGGCTGCCGCGTGCAGCGCCTTGGCGGCGTCGTAGGCGATCGGGTAGTCGGGAATCGGCGGGTGGCCGTCGGCGCCGATCTCCGTGAACAGGCGGTTGACGATGCCGCGCGCCGGCCGGCCCGAGATCACCGGCGTCAGTTCGGTGCGCAGTCCGGCGCCTTGGGCGATCAGGGCGCGGTGGTGTGGCGGCGCCGACGACTCCGGACAGGCGATGAAGGCGCTGCCCATCTGGACCGCGCTGGCGCCATGATACAGCGCGGTGCGGATCATGCGGCCGTCCATGATGCCGCCGGCGGCGACCAGCGGCAGCTTGACCTTGCCGGCCAGCTGCTCCAGCAGCGCGAGCGTGGGCAGCGCCGGGTCGGGCCGGGTGGGATCGAACATGCCACGGTGTCCGCCCGCCTCGATGCCTTGCGCGACGATCACGTCGATGCCGGCAGCTTCGATCTGCAGCGCTTCCTCGAGCGAGGTGGCGGTGGTGAACAGGACGATGCCGGCCGACTTCAAGGCGTCGATGTGCACCTGTCCCGGCAGGCCGAAATGAAAACTGACGACGGCCGGGCGCTCTTCCAGCAGGAGGTCGAACATCGCGTCGTCGGCCAGGAAGCTGCGGTAGATCTCGTGCAGCGCGCTTGGGGGCTGGGCGCCGAACCGGGCGAAATGCGGGCGCAGCCAGTCGAGCCACGCCGCTTCGCGCGCCGGGTCGGATTGCGCCGCTGCATGGGTGAACACGTTGACGTTGAAGGGGCGGCTGGTTTGTTCGCGCACGGCGGCGATGGCGCTTCTCGCCTGCTGCGGCGTGCTGGTCCCGACCGCGATCGAGCCGAGCCCGCCCGCTTCGGAGACGGCGGCGGCCAGCGCCGGTGTCGACACACCCGCCATCGGGGCCTGGATGATGGGGTGGCGGATGTTCAGCATCGTCAGCAGGTCGTGTCGCATGGTCGGCTCCGGCAGTCAAGTCAGGATACGAGTATAGCCAGAGGCGGCCAGTTACGCGCTCCGCACCAGCAGCCAGGCCAGCACCAGCATCAAGGATCCGGTGAATGCCTCGATCGCGCGCCACACGGCCGGACGGCCGAGCACGGACGCGAAGCGCCGCGCACCGAGGCCGAGGGCCGAAAACCACAGCACCGAGGCCGTCATCGCCCCCAGCGCGAAGGACGGGCGCGCGTCGCCGCCCAGGCTGCTGCCGACGGCGCCGAGCAGCACCACGGTATCGAGGTAGACGTGCGGGTTGAGCAGCGACAGCGCCAGCACGGTGGCCAGGGCGCGCCCCAGTGTCTGTACCTGCTGGTCGCCGGACAGCTCGAGGGAAGCGCCGCCGCGCAGGCTGCTCTTCCAGCAGCGCCAGCCATACCAGACGAGGAAGGCGGCGCCGCCGTAGCGCGCCGCGGCCAGCAGCAGCGGCGAGGCTTCGACCAGCGCGCCCAGCCCGGACATGCCGAGCGCGATCAAGGCCACGTCCACCACGATGCAGGCGGCCACCGTGGCCAGCACGTGTTCGCCGCGCACGCCGGTGCGGATCACGTGCGCGTTCTGCGCGCCGATGGCCATGATCAGGCTGGCGCCCAGTCCGAGGCCCTGCAGGAAAACCTGTTGAGAAAACATAAAAAAATCCTGTGCGAAAGCCGACATGCTCGCCGCTGGCGGGCCATAATTCAAATATATTTATCTTTTCTAAATCCAGTTAAGCAAAACTGAATCAGGGGCAGCATGAAGATCGATCCGCGCCGCAGCGCCGCGTTTATTGCCGCCGTCGATACCGGCAGCCTGGAACTGGCGGCGGCGCAATTGGCCCTGTCGCCTTCCGCCGTCTCGCAGCGCATTGCGGCGCTGGAGCAGGATTTCGGCACCCCGCTGCTGGTGCGCAGCCGGCCCTGCCGCCCGACCGGGCCGGGCACGCGCCTGCTGCAGTACCTGCGCCGCTCGACCTTGCTGGAATCGGAATTCCTGGCCGAGATGGGGATGGATGCCGGTCCGGCGCGGGTGGCGCTGGCAGTCAACAACGACACCCTGGCCACCTGGCTGCTGCCGGTGCTGGCACCGATCCTGCAGGAGGAAGCGCTGCTGGTCGAATTCGTGCTCGACAACCAGGGCCACACTTTTTCTCTGCTGGAACAGGGCCGGGTGGTGGCCTGCATCTCGGGAGAAGCCACGCCCATGCACGGCTGCACAGCCAGCGCACTGGGCGCGATGCGCTACCGGATGGTGGCCGCGCAGGATTTTGCCAGGCAGTGGTTCGCCGACGGCTTCCACCGCGAGACGGCGCGGCGCGCGCCGGTGGTGGTGTTCGACCGCAAGGATTCGCTGCAGTCCGCCTTCCTGTTGAAACACTTCGGTTTGCCGGAAGGCGCCTATCCCTTCCACTACGTGCCGGCCAGCGATCCGTTCGCGCAGGCGATCCGCTTCGGCATGGGCTACGGCTTGCTGCCGCTGGAGCAGTGCGAAGCGATGCTGGCCGACGGCAGCATGGTGGACCTGGCGCCGCACCTGCACGTGGACGTGCCGCTGTACTGGCACGCGTGGCGCATCCAGCCGCCGCGCCTGGAGCGCATGGGCGCGGCGCTGCTGAAGGCCGCGCGTGCGGTACTGTTGCCGCTACCTTGAGACGCGCACCAGGGTCAGCGCGGGTTTCTGGACCGGCTGCGGCCGCGGCGCACCCTCCACCGGCAGCCATTGCGCCACGCCCCAGAACAGTTCCGGGATGAGGAATAGCCAGACCAGTGGCAGGCCGCCCTGCAGCAGCGCCCAGGTCATCCAGGCCGCAAACAGGAAGCGTCCGGCGCCGTCGTAGCGGCCCAGCGCCAGGGTCGGTTCGCCCAGGCGCGTAAACGACCACAGCATGACGAGGGTCCCCATCAGGCAGGTGATCAGGACGTGCACGAGCGCGAAGGGCGGCAGCGGCTCGCCTCCCATCCAGACGTTAATGTTCGATAACTGCTCATAGAACAGCGTGAAGGTCCACGGTGTCGCGAATGCCGCAGTGAAGAAGATGTCGAACAATGCGCTGGCGCGCGTGATGCGGTAATAGGTGCTCAATGAAAGCGTCGGCATGGCGTGCTCCTGGCGGCTGAATTGCCCATCGACAATGCTGACATGGCGCGCGCATCGACTCCTTGCGATGGACGAAAAAAAGGCCGGACGCCTGCGCGCCCGGCCGAAAGAGACGGAGAAACTGGTAAAGCCGAAGATCAGGTGCCGATACGCCCTCCATCATTCTTGGTGATGACGATGGTGGCCGAGCGCGGGCGCTTGCCGGCGCCGTAGCCGGCATTTGCCGGCCACTGGCTGGTGTACTTGGCCGGATCGGCGGCGTTGGCAGCCAGGGTGGTCTCGCCCGGGTGCTGGATGTTCACGAACAGCGCCTTGCCGTCCGGCGTCTCGGCGATGCCGGTGATCTCGCTGCCCACCGGGCCGACCAGGAAGCGCTTCAGGGTATCCGCGGTGGCGGCCTTGCCGACATAGGTGTCCACGCTCAGGGTGCTGCCGTTGGCGCGCGGGTAGGTCAAGGTGACCTTCTTGCCGTCGCCGACCTGGCCCGGCACGCCGGCCAGCATCATGCAGTTGGTGACGTCGGTATAGGCGCCGTCGTCGGTCTGGAACCAGCAGATGCCGGTGGCGGTGCTGAAGGCCAGGCCGTCCGGGCTCGAGAAGTCCTGGTCGACAGTGAGGCCCGACAGGTTGACCGTGCCCGGCGCGGCATCGGCCTCGGCGCCGAACAGGTAGATGTCCCAGGTGAAGCCGGTGGCGGCGGAACCCGCGGCGCCTTCCCTGACCCGGATGATGTGGCCGTTCACGTTGCCCTGCTGCGCGGCCGTGCCCTTCATGTCGGTGTAGGCGCGCGGATTGGCGGCGTCCGGCGCGGACTGGCTCGATCCGCTCGGCTCGGCGCGGCGGTTGCTGTTGTTGGTCAGCGTGAAGTAAATCTCGCCGGTGGTCGGGTGCACCGAGCACCATTCCGGGCGGTCCATCTTGGTCGCGCCGACGGCGTCGCCGGCCAGGCGCGCATTCACCAGCACGTCGGCCTGGTCGGCAAACTTGTAGCCGGCATAGCCTGCGATGGCAGGGTTCGAAATCGACAGCTCGATCCACTGGCCGCTGCCGTCGGCATTGAATCTGGCGACATACAGCTTGCCGTTGTCGAGGTACTTGTCGCCGGTGGCGATGCGGTCCGCGGCGGTCGCGTCGGCGGCGGCCCAGACCGCGTTCGACACGTACTTGAAAATGTACTCGTTGCGCGAGTCGTCGCCCATGTACACGGCCAGCGGCTGGCCCACGACCAGCTTGCCGAAAGAGGCGCTCTCGTGCGCGAAGCGGCCCAGCGCGGTGCGCTTCTTGATGGCGCGGGTCTTGTCGTAGGCATCCATCTCGACGATGTAGCCCATGCCGTTCAATTCGTTGCGGTAGTCGTCGCTGCCATCCTGCGACGCGCCGGTCTTGCTGATGTTCCAGCGCGCGTACTTGTCGTCCGTACCGCCGGTCTCCCAGCCATGGCGCGAGGCGGCGCCCTGGCTGCGGCCGTAGCGGTTGAGCGAGACCACGCTCTTGTCGTCGCGCGCCGCATTGTCCGTACCGGCGCGGGTGAAGTAGCCGGCCCAGTTCTCTTCGCCCGACAGGTAGGTGTTCCACGGGGTCTTGCCGGTGCCGCAGTTGTTCAGCGTGCCGCGGATTTTGGTGCCGTTGCTGGAGTATTTGGTGACGACCAGCGCGTTGCCGCGCACCGGGCCCGACAGTTCGATGTCGGTCTGCTGGTGCACGCGGCGGTTGAAGCCCGAATCCTTCAGGTATTCCCACTTGGCGCCATTCCTGCGCACCTCGGCCACGGACAGGCCGTGCAAGGCCATTTCCTTGTCCACCTCGGCGGCCGGGCGGGGCAGGCTCATGGTGCCGCCATTGGCGTGCAGGAAGAACGAGGACAGCTTCTCGTCGGTGGTGGCTTCGTGGTTCACCGCCAGCAGGCCGCGATCGACGGCCGTGGTGGACGCGGCGCCGGTACTGGATAACGGGAAGAATTCCATGCCGTCGTGGTGGTCGCCGGCGCGGTTTTCGAAATCGGTGTCGGTGCCGTCGTTCTTGAACGCGGGCGTATTGGCGGTGAGCGGGTCGCCCAGCGCGTACAGGACGCTGGCCGTATAGCCGGCCGGAACGACGACGGTGTCCGCCAGGCTCTTGGAGACGGCGGTAAAGCCCAGCAGTTTTTCCGGCGGCGGCGTGGTAGCGACCGGCGGGGTGGACGGGGTCGGGGCGACCGGAGCGGTGACGGTGTCGTTGCTCGAGCCGCCGCAAGCGCTCAGGCCCAGGGCGCCCAGCATGGCGCTGGCGGCCGATGCGGCGCCGCCGCGCAGCAGGCTGCGGCGGCTCAGGCGGGCTTCGAGGACAGTGCTGAAGTGTTCGTTCGACGAAACGTTCGTATCGATGTCGTCATGGTCGACAGGGATGCGGGCGAGGTCGGTCGGCTTGTTCACGGATAATCCTGATGGTTGTTAGGAAAGTCCGTGCATGGTAGGGAGCGAAGATGACGGCCCCGTGACGTTTCCATAACAATTTCGTGACAATTCGAGCTGGCTTGCGCCACCCGGCCCGACGGTGCATATATACTGCCGCGAACGAACAAGGACACCCCATGCAGGAGACCCGCAGCCCCGCTCCGGCGCTTGACCCGGCCACCTTCGGCCGCCAACTCTTCGAAGCCAGCCCCGACTGCGTCAAGCTGCTTGACGCGCAAGGACGCATCGTCGCCATGAACCTCAACGGCTTGTGCGCGATGGAGCTCGCCAGTTTCGATGCGGTACGCGGCAGCGTGTGGAAAACCCTGTGGCCCACGGACAGCCAGGCAGGCATCGACGCCGCCCTGGAGGCTGCCCGCGCCGGCGGCGTCGGGCGCTTCCGCGGGTTCTGCCCGACCGCGTGCGGCACGCCGAAATGGTGGGAAGTCACCATCACGTCCATCGGCGAGGCCGGCGCACCGGCCACCGGACTGCTGGCGGTGTCGCGTGACGTCACCGAGCAATTGCAGGCCGAGGCCGAGCGCGAGCGCCTGCTGCGCCAGCTCAGCGCTGCCAATCAGCGCATGGAAGACGTGTTCCGGCAGGCGCCGGCTTTCATGTGCGTGCTCAACGGACCGCAACATGTCTTCGAGATGGTCAACGACCGCTATTTGCAGCTCATAGGCAACCGAAATCCGGTCGGCCTTTCCGTGCTCGACGCCTTGCCCGAAGTCGACGGACAGGGATTCATTGAACTGCTCGACAAGGTGTACCAGACCGGCGAGCCGTTCGAAGGCACCGACCTGCCGGTCATGCTCCAGCGCCACCAGGACGCGCCGCTCGAGCAGCGGTTCGTCGATCTGGTTTTCCTGGTGCTGCGCGACGGCGAAGGCAGGAGCACCGGTGTCCTGGTGCACGGCGTCGACCAGACCGAGCGCAAGCTGGCCGAACGCAAGCTGTACGAAAGCCGCGAGCGTTTCGAGAAGATCGTCAGCCAGGCCGCCACCGGCGTGGTCCAGATGGACCCAGAAGGCCGGATCACCCTCGTCAACCAGAAGTACTGCGAGATGGTAGGACGGACCGAAGCGGAACTGCTGGGTGCCAGCGTGCTCGACGTCACCGCGCCCGATTCGCTCCCGGTGACGCTGGACGCGGTACAGCGCCTTGCCGCCGGCGAGAACAGCGTCATCGTGGACAAGCATTACCTGCGCCGCGACGGCACCCGCCTGCCGGCCACCAGCAGCGTCAATGCGCTGCGCGGCCCGGACGGCGAATTCCAGGGCCTGGTCGCGATCGTGGTCGACACTACCGACAGCAAGCGCGCGGCAGAGAAGCTGCGCGCCAGCGAGGAGCGCTACCGCACCCTGTTCGAGTCGGTGGACCAGGGTTTCTGCATCCTCGAGATGATCTTCGACGCGCAGGAGCGGCCGGTCGACTACCGCTTCCTCGAGATGAACCCGATGTTCGAGCAGCACACCGGCTTGCGCAACGCCGTGGGCCGCACCGCGAAGGAGCTGATCCCCACGCTCGACAGCTTCTGGTTCGAGACCTATGGCCGCGTGGCGCGCAGCGGCGAGCCGGTGCGCTTCGAGAACGAGGCGCCGGCGATGCAGCGCTGGTTCGACGTGTATGCCACCCGCCTCGGCGGGCCGGGCAGCCGGCGCGTGGCCCTGCTGTTCAGCGACATCACCCGGCGCAAGGAATCCGAAGCCACGCTGCGCAAGCTGGCCAGCGACCTGGCCGAGGCGGACCGGCGCAAGACCGAATTCCTGGCCACGCTGGCGCACGAGCTGCGCAACCCGCTGGCGCCGATCCGCAGCGGCCTGGGTGTCATGCGCCTGAAGGGCGACAGCCCCGCCGTGGTGGCGCGCGTGCGCGAGATGATGGAGCGCCAGGTGGGCCACATGGTGCACCTGATCGACGACCTGCTCGACATTGCCCGCATCAGCGGCGGCAAGCTCGAGCTCAAGAAGGAGCGCGCCGACCTGAAGGACGTGCTGGCCAACGCCGTCGAGACCAGCCTGCCGCTGATCGAGGCCGGGCGGCACGCGTTGACGGTAGACCTGCCGGACGGGCCGGTGCCGGCCGACATCGACGTGACCCGCATTGCCCAGGTCGTGGCCAACCTGCTCAACAACGCCGCCAAGTACACGCCGCCGGGCGGGCGTATCGGCCTGTCGCTGCGTGCCGAAGACCGCGAGGCGAGCATTGCCGTCTCCGACAACGGCATCGGCATCCCGCAGGAAGCCCTGGCGTCCGTGTTCGAGATGTTCAGCCAGGTCGGCCAGCACATCGACCGTGCCCAGGGCGGCCTCGGGATCGGCCTGTCGCTGGTGCGGCGCCTGGTGGAGATGCACGGCGGCGCCGTCGCGGCCGCCAGCAACGGGGCGGACACGGGCAGCACCTTCACGGTGCGCCTGCCGCTGGCAGCCACTGCGCACGATGCCGGTGCGCTCATGCTCGCCACCGCGTCCACGGTGGGCAGCGCTGCCGACGGCACCCGGATCCTGGTCGTGGACGACAACGTCGATGCCGCCGTGACGCTATCGATGATCCTGGAAGCGTCGGGCTATACGACCGAGGTGGCGCACGGCGGCCGCGAGGCGGTGGGGCGGGCCAGGGACTTCCGGCCGCGCGTGGCCTTCCTCGACATCGGCATGCCCGGCATGGACGGCTACGAGACCGCCAGGGCGATGCGCGCCGTGCCCGGCCTGGAAGACACCACCCTGGTCGCCCTGACCGGATGGGGCGCCGAGAGCGACCGCCGCAAGTCGACCGAGGCCGGCTTCGACCATCATCTGACGAAACCGGTGCAGCTGTCGGTGGTGCAGGACCTGCTGGCGAAGCTGGCCGCGTAGCGCAGGCCCGGCGATTCAAGCCTGGCGGTGGCCGAAGGCGATGCACGCGGCGCCGCCAAGGGCCAGCGCCACGCCCAGATAGTCGCTCCACACCGGCTTGATGCCGTCCACCACGTACAGCCAGGCCAGCGCGGTGGCGATGTACACCGCGCCGTAGCTCGCGTACACGCGGCCGCTGGCGGCCGGGTGCAGCGTGAGCAGCCAGACGAAGGCGGCCAGGCTCAGGACGGCCGGCACCAGCAGCCAGATCGGGCCTTTTCCGGTCAGCCACAGCAGCGGCAGGTAGCAGCCGAGCAACTCGGCGATGGCGGTAAGAAAGAACAGGCCGCCCATGCGGCTGAAGGAAAACAGGTCGAAGCTCATTGGCGGTAGCGCATGGCGTGTGGCGTGTGGCAAGTGGCGGGCCAGCTTGTGGAAAAGCGCTATCTTATCAACAGGACGTGCCGGCCTGCGCTGGGTCATCCGGCTTGACGGCTTTGCGCCACCGATTCGCGATGTGGCGTATCCTCGCAAGGACGGCACTGGCGCCGGACATGGACGCGGTTGACGCCGCGGTGGACACCTTGAGCGAGCAAACCCTTTCTGCAATCAAACTCGGCGCGCAGCAATTGGCGGACGTCGTCACCCTGAGTGCGCCGCAGCGCTACACGCATTTCGTGCGGCAGATCGCCGAGACCGGCGAAGTGTGGGGCCTGTACCGCGACGGCTGGGCGCTGGCGAAAACCGATGACGGCACCCTGGTCTTCGCCATGTGGCCGGCCAGCGAATTCGCCGACCTGTGCGCCGAGTACGAGTGGGACGGCTACGAGCCGCAAGCCTTCCCGCTGGACGACCTGATGAACGATCTGCTTCCCCAGCTGGAAGAAGACGGCGTGCTGCCGGGCATTTTTTATACGCCCGGTGACCGCGGACTGACACCGACGGTCTACATGCTGCGGGTCGATATCGAGCGCGAACTGCAGCGCCAGTAAGCGTCCCCGGCACGCACCAGGCGCCTACAAGCCATTCAGTTCATAGCGCACGTCGCGCCGGTCTTCCGTCTGCAAGCCTTCGACCAGGTAGGCATCCCATCCCAGCCGGCCTTCGTCGCCGCCCAGGCGGACGTTGTGCACACCCGCCGCCAGCAGCACCAGCTCCACTTCGTACTCGAGCGCGACCCCGGTGAACATCGACAGCATGCTCCTCAGTGCGCGCGCCGCCTGCCCGCCGGGCAGGAAGTCGTTAAAGCCGGCACGCTCGAGCGGCCCGACCACCAGCCGCAGCCGCAGGTCGCGCTGCCAGACGCGCTCGCCGGCAATCGCTCCACGGCCCAGTACGGCATTGTCGCTGCCGAGCACGGTCTGCTGCGCGGGCGGCACCGCGTACCAGCAGCCGATGAACTGCTCGGCAACGACCTTCTGGCCGAAGTACTCGGACAGCACGCGCGCCAGCTGCACGCTGGACGCCGGACGGTGCCGGATCGAGGAAGCGAAATAGGCGAGCGACTCGTCCAGCACCGCGCCGTTCGCGCTGCCGGCCAGGCGCCTGCGCAGCGACTTGTCGCCCAGGCCCGCCAGGCTCAGCAGCAGAGGAAGAAAACCGTCCTGGCCATCGAGTTGGTATTGCAGCGCCAGCCGGTACTTGCGCCAGGCTTCATAGAACAGGGCCAGCGAACGGTTCGAGAAGGCATCGAGGAAGGCGCGTGCGCCCTCGTCCTCGACGTCTCCCTTTTGCTGTGCCTGGTGCTCGGCGATGCGCTCGGTGTAGTGGAAAGGCAGCACGCCATGTCCGCCCAGCAGGCCCATGAAGGACGGGGTCAAGCGCACGTATTTCAGGGTATTGTCGCGCAGCGCCGCTTGCAGGGCCGGCGCCGTGCGCTCGAGCTCGCGCGGCTCGGTGTGGATGGCTTCCAGCTGGCTGGCAGGAAAGCCGAGCGAGACCGAATTCTGGAAGCGCAGGAAGTTCGCCACCAGGCTTTTACTTGGCATGCCGCGGCGCCGCGCCCACAGTTCGAGCATGCGCACCGCCTGGAAATACTCGAAGCGGTACGGCTCCCGGAACAGGCGCTCGATTACAGCAGGCTCAAATCGCCGCTGCGGGGCGTGCATGTCAATAATTCTTCTCCGGTTTTGTGCGACACGACCACCAGCTGGGTGAAGCTGTTGGCATGCACGTACAGGGCAAGGAAGCGCTCGACGATCTGGGCAAAGGCATGGATGCCGCTGCCGACGAAGGCTTCTTCGTCGATGCTCAGGCGCACCTGGACACCGCGCACCAGGCAAGCGAACGGATTGCCGGCCAGCCAGGCGGTGGTGGGACGCTGGGCGATGGCCCGGATGCCGCCGATCTGGCGCTGCGAAGAAGGCGAACGCGGCAAGTCGTACAGCGCCAGCATTTCACGGAAGGCCTCGACGCCCCCCTCGGCCAGCGACAGGTGGTTGAGCGCCAGGTGCGAAATCAGGCGCCAGTGCGCCTTGTTGCCGCTGGCGAAGCGGCAGGAGCGCGTCGGCTTGCGCAGGAAGGCGATCGCGCGCACGCTCGAGCCGCCTTCCAGGAACAGGTCGCCCCCAGGCTGGCCATAGGAAAGCAGTGCGGGCAGGTCGCGGTTGGTGCAGGTGAGCTCGATGTTCAGCGTGTCGGTTTCCACTTCCGCCGGGTCGAAATCGATATCCACGATCGTCACCTGGGTTTCGAAGCCGGGACTTTTATCGACCAGCGACTCGTCGCGCCGCACCGCATAGTAGTGGCCGGCATCTTCCGGCGTCTGTGCATGGCGCAAGGAATAAAAGGGGCGGAACTGCACCAGGGTCTCGCCCTGCGGCGTCTGGCGCATCAGGGTGAGCGAATCGATGGCATAGACCTCGTAGGCAAAGGCGCGGCGCGCGTCGGCCACCACCGCATAACTGGCGGTGGTGTGCGTCATGCGGATCGGCTCGCCGCGCTGGCGGAACAGGTTGACCACCGGGGTACAGCCCAACAACACATTGTTGGTGGACAAGGTGCCGAGCATGCGCGCCAGGTTCGAATCCGAGCGCAGGCCGGCCAAAGCCAGGTGCAGCGTGAGCGTGCGCGCGTCCGGGGGTGCCGCTGCCGCGAGCGCAGCCAGGTCGATGTCGAAAAAATTGAATTTCTCGGGAAAACAAAAATACTCGGTCAGCAGGCGGTAGGCCGCATGCGAGCGTGCCGGAAAATCGATGACTGCCTCGTCCTCGTCGAAGCCGACCGCGCGCACCGGAATGGCCGGCAGCGCATGCCAGCGGCCATTGCCGCCGGCCTCGACATATGCGGCGACGCTGCGCATGAACAGCGCGTCGCGCAGGGCGGCGCAAAACGACGGTTCGCCGTCGATGAAGACCCGCAGCAGCGGCAGCGCGAGCTGTGCCAGCGTGCCTTGTTCTGCCGTGCAGGCAAGCGTCAAACTGATGCTGGACGAGGCCGTACCCGGCAATTGCACGGCCTCGGGCGCGTCGATGATCGCGGAAAAATTCGCCGCGGTGATCGCCAGCGGCGCCACGCTCACCGGGTACACGGTGCGGAAGGAGCAGGCGGCGCCGCGCACCGGCCGGGTATTGAGCTGGGTGCCGCGCGCGACGACGCTGGCGCCGGCCCCCTGCGTGGCTGCGCCACCCGCATCCATCCGCGCGATCGAGCACGAGGGGAAGGGACGCAGGTAATGCGGGTACAGCACCTCGAACAGGGCCTCGGTGAATTCCGGGTAATCGTCGTCGAGGCGCTTGGCGATGCGCGCGTTGAGCAGCGCGAACGATTCGATCATGCGCTCGGTATGCGGGTCCTCGCATACTTCGCCGCTGATCAGGAGCCGGCCGGCAATCCGCGGATAGCGCTCGGCGAATTCACGCAGGTTGCGGCGCAGGTAGCCGAGTTCGCTTTCGTAATAGGGCAGCAGCTGTTCCACGTCAGGCCCCCGCCGGCAGTGCGCGCGGCGCCTTGCCGGCCTTGCTGATGCTGTACTGCAGCGTCGACGGGGTCAGCACGGCATCGAAATTGACCGGTTCCTGCGACACGCTGGCCACCAGCACGGCGGTGATCGAGAAATTCAGGCGGTTGACGGAATCATCCCGCAGATCGAGCCGGGCGCGGATGTTGCGCAGGCGCGGTTCATGGCAGGCCACGGTCTTTTCGATGCAGTCGCAGATGTAGGCGCGGTCGGAAGGGCTCGACAGGGAACGGTCGGCAAAATCGATGAGGCCGTAATTGACCATCGAGCCGGCGCACTCCGGATAGGCTTTCAATGCACCGTCCTGGATGACCGAGCGCGTGTTGAGCAAGGCCTCGAGGTCGCGCGCGACCGTGTCCTTCAGTTCCTCGATCGTCATCCGCTGCACGGGGGCATTGCCCGGTCCGCGCGTCGGCAGCCCGAGCAGGCGGTCGAACAGGCCTGGCGTATATCCCTTCATCACGGTCCCCTTGCCACTGTCGCTTTCATGAACACGAAACGCGATGTTGCCACGCCGGCTGATGCCAACGTTTGATCAACTTCACATGGGAAACCCTTGCCAGTTGTTATGTTTCTTTGAGCGGCGTTCCACCACATTCGATCAAAGGGGAAGGCAGAGACATGACCAGCAAGGTTCTCTGGGGCGAAGGCCTGTTATTGCGTCCACAGCATTTCCAGCGGCAAGACCACTACCACGAACAGTGTCTCCACAAGGGCATCAAGGCGGTCCACCCGTATGCCTGGGGTGTGGAAGCCTTGCAGGTCGACCGTGATGCGCTGGCCAACAGCGTCCTGCGGCTGCTTGCGCTGTCGGTGCGCTTCCAGGACGGAGATTGGGTCGACGCGCCCGAGGTCGACGCGCTGCCCGACACCGTGGACCTGAGCCTGCTGCCGCCGTCGCAGCAGACGGTGACCTATTCCGTCGCGCTGCCGGGCATGAAGCCGTTCAGCGGCAACTTCACGCCCCCCGGCCAGGCCTCGAATACCGCCCGCTTCGTGCAGGCGAACCAGGACACGCCGGACCTGTATACCCAGGCCGCGCCGGTGCAACTGGCCTACCTGAGGAAATCGGTGCGCCTGGTGTCGGAATCCGAGCCGCGCGACTCCTACATCCATTTTCCGCTGCTGCGGCTGCGGCGCGCGGCGACCGGCGGCTTCGAGCTCGACGAGTCCTTCGTGCCGCCGACCCTGTCGGTCGGCGCGGCGCCGGTGCTGTTCCAGCAGCTGCGCCGGCTGCTCGACGCGCTGCAGGCCAAGGTCGGCGCCCTGTACGGCCACCAGCGCGAGCCGAGCCGCAACGTGGTCGAGTTCCGCTCGGGCGACATGTCCTCGTTCTGGCTGCTGCACACGGCCAGTTCGGCCTACGCCACCCTGACGCACCATTTCAACCATCCGGCCCTGCACCCGGAACGGCTCTACGAACAACTGCTCGACGTGGCGGGCGGCCTGATGACGTTTTCCAAGAGCTGGACCCTGGCCGACCTACCGCCTTATCAACACGACGCCCCCGGGCCCGCCTTTGCCAAGCTGCACACCATCATCCGCGAGCTGCTCGATACCGTCATCTCCTCCAAGTATTTCGCCATCGCCCTGAACGAAGTGCGGCCCTCGTACCACATCGGCATGCTCGACTCGGGCAAGATCGACGAAAAAACCACGTTCTACATTGCCGTCTCGGCGGCGATCCCGGCGCTGGAACTGGTGGACGTGGTGCCGCTGCGCTTCAAGGTCGGCGCGCCCGACGACGTGGAAAAATTCGTGCTGTCGGCGCTGCCCGGCGTGCGGCTGACCTATGCGCCGCAACTGCCGGCAGCGGTGCCGGTCCGCCCCGAAACCTGCTACTTCATCCTCGAAGCCAAGGGATCGATGTACGAGCGCATGCTCAAGGCCCAATCGATCTCGATCTATGTCCCGGCCGGCATGAAGGAGCTGCGGCTGGAACTGCTGGCAGTCGCCGCATGAAGGCGGCGCCGGACTTTGCCGCCCTGGGTGTATTCGGCACGGGCCTGGACCAGCACGCACGGCTCATCACGCTGGCCAGCGCCCAGGAAAGCGGCTTGCCCGAATCACTGGCGGTGGAACGGTTTTCCGGGGCAGAAGCCGTCAACGAACTGTTCCTGTTCGAGGTCGACGCGCTGAGCACCTCCACCGACCTCGATGTGTCCCTGTTCATCGGCGAAGAACTCACCATCGGGCTGCTCCAGCCGGACGGCGGCCGGCGCGCCTGGCACGGCCTGTGCACGGCCGCCTCCTGGCGCGGCGCGGACGGCGGTGTGGCACGCTACCGGCTGCGGCTCGAGCCGGCGCTGTCCATGCTGGCGCTGCGGCGCGACAGCTACATTTTCCAGGACAAGAACGTCCGCGAGATCGTCTGTGAATTACTTGCGGATTATCCACAGGTGCGCTTCGACTTCGACCTCACCCAGGAGCTGGTGCCACGCCCGGTCTGCACCCAGTACCGCGAAAGCGACCTGGATTTCCTGGTCCGCCTGCTGGCCTCGGAAGGGCTGAACTGGCGTTTCGAACACGACGGGGCCGACGACGGTGGGGGAAGTGCGCATGGACAGGCACGGCATCGTTTGCTCGTGTTCGACAGCAGGGCGGCGGCCCCGGGCATGCCGGGCGGTGACATCCTGCGTTTTCACGGCGTGCGCGCCACGGAAGAAGACGATGCGATCGATGGCTTCCGTGCGCGCCGCAGCGTGCAGGCGAATGCGGTGGCGATCAGCAGCTGGGATCCGGCCCAGCTGCTGGCGCCGGCGGCCGAACAGGCAACCCACCTGGACGCGGGCGCGCTGCCGCTGCTGCAGGTGCATGACGGCAGCGGGGAACGGATCGCGACCGGTCGTGGTGCCGCGCACGGCCACAGCGAGCTGATGCTGCAGGCGCTCGAGCTGGAGAACAAGATGTTCGAGGGGACGGGCGCGGTGCGCCGGCTGGCGGCAGGCCACGCTTTTTACCTGAGCCGGCATGACCGCTATCCCGACGGAGCAAACCTCTTCAAGGTGTTGTGGGTACGGCATGAAGCCCGCAACAATTTCCATACCGGGATTGCAGCAACCGTCGCGGCGCAGGTCGAAAACGGTACTTACCGCAACACCTTTGCCTGCGTGCGTGAGGTGGTACCGCTCGTTCCCCGCTTGAGCGTGGCGCCGCACCAAGCCACGGCGCCAGGCCCGCAGTGCGCCCTGGTGGTGGGCCTGGCCGACGCGGTCGCTACCACCAACCGCGATCACCAGGTACGCATCCAGTTCCCGTGGCAGCGCGGCCCCCGGCCCAACGCGGGCGGCACGGCGCACAACACGGACCCGCAAGGCTGCGCACCGGGCAACGATGCCTCCGGCACCTGGGTGCGTGTGGCGGAGGCCCTCGCCGGACCGAACTGGGGCACGGTGTTCACGCCGCGCATCGGTACCGAAGTGCTGGTCGACTTTATCGAAGGCGACATCGACCGCCCCGTGATCGTGGCCCAGCTGTACAACGGTACCGACGTGCCGCCGTTTTCTGCCGGCGTGGATTCCGGCATCAACCATGCGGGCGTGCTGTCGGGGATCCATACACGCAATGCCGACGGCAGCGGCTACAACCAGTGGCAGGTCGACGACACGACCGGGCAGTTGCGCATGCGCCTGGCCACCAGCCTCGCTGCCACGCAGCTCAATCTCGGCTACCTGATCCACCAGGAGCCCGGCACCGCCCAGCGCGGCACCTACCGCGGCAGTGGTTTTGAATTGCGCACCGATGCCTGGACGGTTATTCGCGGCGGCGAAGGCGTGCTGCTGTCCACGCGGGCCCGGCCGGCGCTCGGGAGCAGCGTCAGCTCGACCCAGATGGATGCGGCGGAAACGGTGGCGCAGTTCAAAGAGGCGCAGGACCTGGCATCCCGGCTGGGGGATGCGGCAGCCCGGCAGCAGGCGCTGTTCAGCAAGGACGCCGCACAGGCACAGACGGATTTCATCGAACGGATCGATCCGCAAGAAAAGGGAAGGTATGACGGGCCGGTCAATGGGCAAGCGGCCCATAAAACCAGGCCGGGGTCACGAGACCTGGATACCTCGCAGCCTGTGGAAAAGTTCGATTCACCGATCGTGCTGATGGATTCGGCGGCCAGCATCAACTGGGCCACGCCAGCGTCCACCGTGCTGTTTGCAGGCAAGCACCTGCACTGGACCACGCAGTCGGATCTGCACATGACGGCGGGACATACCTTCTCGTCCGTCTCCGGCGGTGCGACCAGTTTCTTTACGCATGCAGGCGGCATCCAGGCGATCGCGGCCAATGGACCGGTGTCGCTGCAGGCGCATACGGATGGGCTGGAGATTCTGGCGGACCAGGAAGTCACGGTGGTCTCGGTGAACGACTGCATCGAGATCCAGGCCAAGGAAAAGATCGTGCTGCAGGCGGGGGAATCGTCGATCACCTTGGAGGGTGGGGATATCACGCTTGCGTGTCCGGGGACGTTTTCGGTGAAGGGGGGGCAGCACCTGTTCGACAAAGGTGGCCGCCAGACTGCGAATTTGCAGGACTTGCCGAGCGACCTGACCGAGAAAGCATCCGACTGGATTTCCTTGAACTATATGGACGCAATAGTCGGCGAAGGCATTCCAGACGTCGAGTACGAGATCCACTTCGACAAAGGGCCGGTGTTGACCGGGACACTGGATCAGAACGGAAAAGCGCGTCATGAGAATGTCGACAACAAGCCGGTGAAAAAGGTGATCTACAAACCGCGCCAGCCCAAGGAAGAAAAACCGCACGATCCTTTACAAGCGCTGCTTGGTTGACTGCAGTACCCACCTGCGTCGTTAGAAAATCATGCCCGACATTAACCCGACACAAATGCGCGATGCACTTGCATGGACCACGAATGAGCAAGCACCGGAGGAAGTAAGTTCCAATCCTTGGGAATGGTTCTGGCAAGCCGTCCAGGGCGACTTCAACGAAAACCGCTCGACCGGGCAGATTGTCGTCGATGCTGCAGTATCGATGATTCCTCTGGTCGATCAGATTTGCGACGTACGCGACCTGATTGCCAACTGCAAGAAGCTCAGGCAAGACCCCTCTGACACCTGGGCGTGGGTGGCCCTTGCTCTAACGCTGATTGGGCTGATTCCTTTCCTGGGCTCCTTCGTAAAAGGTGTCCTCAAAATATTCTTTGCTTTTGTTCGCCGTGCTGGTGGGAACGCGATTGCAGAAGCGGTGGACAAGGCCATCACATGGGTTGTAGCGCTTCTGCGCCGCGAAGCGTTTCAGAAATATTTGCGTCAGCACAACATCGACGAGGTATTTACCTGGCTCGCTAACGAGATCAGGAAAGTCAAATCCAAGACCAATCCGGCAGAGCTGATCAAGGCTTTTGACTCCGCCATCGGGACGCTGCGCCAACTCGCCGGCAAGGTTTCCCACCTTCCTGTGGTTGGGCCTCGAGCAGCTCATGCCTTGGAACATGTAATGTGGGTGCGCTCGCGGGCGACCGAAGGGATTGCAAAAGTCAATCTGACCATCGACGCGATATTCGATGCGGTGATTTTGCGCTTGCTGGGAGAAACGGCATTAAGTAGGAAAGCAATTGTTAATCTAAACAATGTGCACTATCGCGGCGCTTTACCCGAAGCCACCGCAGTGACATTGATGCGACGACCACGTCCGTGTCCTAGTTGGCTTAATGAAGGAAATAAGCTTCGCTGGCGTGCGGCATTGCCACGTGATTTCAACGACATGGTGTCAGCTAAAGTTGCCGAAGGATGGCCGCCATTAACTGAGCAAGGTATTAAATCGTTTCATAAACTTGCGGCAGGCAAAATTGCGGGGCCAGCGCGTCTTATTCGCGTCTTGTCTCCGAATAGTCGCGCAATGAGCGATTGCTGGATCAGCGAAAAGGTATTCAACGAAATTCAAAATTCGGCCGATCCGCGTGCAACCTGGAGAAAGTATCTTGCCGTTTGGCCTGATTGGAACGTAAATGGACAATTCGTTGTATATGATATAAAGCCGGGCGAGACGCTGAAAGTATGGCGCGGTCCAGCGTCCGGTCAAGTCAAAGATACGCTTCCAGATAGGCACCTGGAGGGCGGATGGGAACAGATTGTATTCAACGTTAGTAGGACAGACTCGCGCAACGACACTATGCGTTATTACAAGCTCGGCGGAAAAAGCAACGACAAACTTACGAATTCGATTACTCAAGATGCTTTCGACAAGCTACCAAAATCTGAAAAGGCTCAGTATTTGGGAATTCGAGAGAAAGTAACGCACCCAAATATAAAGGGACCTTTTGAGACTGGTTGGGGCTATACCGACTTCGACGGAGTGGGCTTCGCCGAAAAAATTGGACTGCCGGCATTACCGGGGCAATTTACGTCCATGAATCTATAAAAATTACCAAACAAAGATTTTCAAACATATGAAACCCAAATTCGAACTGACGCCTTGGCAAAAAAAGCAAGCGGCTTTGCTTTACCTGTTCGCTTCTGATGAGTATCTCTATGGGCTTTTGAAGCGCGTACAAGAACTTCAGAATTTTGCTGACAGTTTACTTGACCAAAGCCGCACCGAAGGAAGGGATCTTTTTCTCAAAAGTGCGCTCTGGGGTGAGCGCGATACCAGTGAAAACTGGTCGAATCATGCTTGGTCTTTCCTAGCAGATTTTGGCCTATCAGTAGTTCGAGATATCGCTGATCGAGCCTCAGGAATTTACCACGTCACCGGTGCATATCAATGTTACCGCGGGATGTCAGAGTATTCGTTACTTTGGACTACTCCTGCCGAACAGGAAATATTTGATACGATGTTCGCATCGGTTTCGAAATACGCTTCATATATCGATGACACGATGAATACATCGGATTGTGCAGGAAGATGGAATGATTTTGGCCTATGTGTAACTTGGGAGAAGTATAAAGAAACATTCAAGAATCTACCTAAGTTCCGAGTCCGTGAAGATCTCATCTGTAAAAGCGATGATATTCCACCCAAAACTGGTGTCTACTTCTCAAGTGACTTCCCAGACGGCACACTGCAGTTCGCATGGAACGGCAACGAGTACGGGAAGCTCAGGGAGTGTGCGATTTTTAACGACCTGGGCCAGAAGGCACTTGCAGCCGTCGGTCGATCGAAACTATGGCTGGATGAAGATGCAATGCTTGCGTTTGTTCAAAAAAACGCAAAAGCCCCCGAATTATTGGAAGACTCTTTTTACGAGGACGCCTTCACTCCAAAGCTAGCACCAAGTTTCGTTGCGCGTAATGCTTTTACGTCAGCCCCATCAAAATGGTATTACGTAGAACTCATCGATGGCGAGTTCGAGCAGATCGATACTGAGGCCAATCGTGTGGAACTTGAAGAACAACGAGTCGAGGCGTATAAGCCATGTGAGGCCAGCGGTTTCTATTTTACCCCGGCATCTTCAAATTCACGCCGATACTTCACACGAGGGGAAATCTTTCCAGCGGTAAGTTCAGTGTATGGAAATACCATATGGCAGTGGGATGAAAATCAGCAATAAATAAGGCGTATTCGCGATACCAACGCGTTCTTGGAGAACTCATGGCAGGTCCATTAATCACGCTCGGCGATACAACATCACACGGAGGCACCGTCATCGAAGCCTCCCCGCACAGCGATACAGGCGGCAAAGCAATCGCCCGGATGGGCGACAAAACGGTGTGCCCCAAACACGGGCCGAGCCCGATCGTCAGCGGCGACGCGACCCTGATCATCGACGGCAAGCCGGCAGCGCGCCACGGCGACAAGACCGCCTGCGGCGCTACCCTGGTCGCCGGGCAGCAAGCAACGATCGACAATCTCTAGACGACAGCCATGACCGCCATTTCAACCGCGCCAGCACGCCAACCTGCCGACTGGCTCAAGCTCGGCGCCATCGTCGTGACAACCTTCGTTGTCTGCTGGGCAGCCATGATCGGCTACTGGCATGCGGTCGATCATCGTCCTGATACGCTCGACCTCGCATTGACACTGCTCCTTCCCTTGAGCCTGTTGCTCGCCTTCTGGGCTGTACATAAGACGCTTGCCGCCCGGGCAGCAGTTCCGGCTGCCGGCACATCGACGCCCGCCTCCTCCTTGCCCGCAGCCGAGATACCGGCCGCGCCTGTGCTGGCGGTCATTGCCACGGCCCTTCGTTCTCCCCACGGCAGCTCGGCGCAAGAACTCGCCGAAGCCATTGCCGAGAACGAAGCGCGCGCGGACCTGGACAAGGAGCTTGTGGACGACAACGGATTTCCGGTCATGACCGCGCGCTGCGATGATGCACGCGACGAAGCATTGCAGGATGAAATTGCCGAATGGCTGGCCGCCCGGGGAGTGCCCGTCATCCTGCGCGATGAACAATGGCGCGCGCTCACCCTGGCAACTGGCGTGGCGAGCGAACTGGCCAGCCTGGCCACCGACTTCATGCCATCCGAAGGAAAGCCGCCGATGCTTCAGTTGCGGGTGCTGCTGCCCGATGACTGGCCGCTGGATGTGCGCCGTGCGGCGACGATGTGGCTCGGGCATACCGTCGGCCAGTACGGCTGGCCGGAAGCGGCCATCGCTACGCCGGAGGTAACGGAACAACTTCCGACCCCGGCAGCCATGCTGATGCAATTGGTGCCCGCCGCATCGACGGGCACTGCGCCCCTGGTGGCGATCGTGATCTCCTGTGCGTCCCTGATCGGACAGGAAAGCGTGGACCGGCTGGCGGCGAGTGCATCGCTGTTCAGCTCTTCCGGGTCGCGTGGCCAGATTCCAGGTGAAGGGGCTGCCGGATTGCTGCTGACCGACCTGCAGCAGGCGCAAGCGCACAACAGCGACTTCGCTTTGCTGGGCCCGCTCTCGGAGCGCCGCCGCGACAGCGCTGCCGATGATGCCCGGCGAATTGATTCGGCGCTGCTGCTGGCGCTGGCGGAGCAGGTCGGCAAAGCCGGCAAGGTCGAGCTGGCGGAGATCGGCATGGTGGTCGCCGACACCGCGCACCGGCCCAACCGCGCGCTCGAGTTGATGGGACTGGGGGCGCCGGCAATTCCGCAGGTGGATGCGGCCGACGACATCATCCGCATCGGCCTCGGCAGCGGAAGCTGCGGCGCCGTGCCGTTCGTGACGGTGCTGGCGCTGGGCCGGCACTTTGCGCGCGAACGCAACGCGCCGGTCCTGTGCGTCAGCAACGAAGACCCGTACCTGCGCAGCGTCGCACTGGTACGGCCCGCCGCATGACGCATAAAAGTCCTAGGCGTTGAGCGAATTGACCACCAGCTTGCGCTTGCCGTTCGGCGCCAGCGGGATGTCCTGCTCTTCCTGCAACGAGATGTCGAAGAAGCCGCCCCAGCGGCGCTGCTGGGCGTCGAGCACGAAGGCGCGCTGCTCGTCGTTCAGGGATCCATGGCGCGGCACCACCGCCAGGGTGATCTCGCCGGCGCGTTGCTGGCGCACCTGGTACAGCCGGACGAAATCCCAGGTCACCTCGTCGATGACGATCGACAATCCGGGGATACGCTTGCCGCTGCGGTCGACCAGGAATTCATGTCCGCGGCCGTCGATCATCGCGCAGCGGCCGTCCGCGCCGATCAGGCCATAATCGTTGGTACGGTAACGGATCAGGGGCATCACGTCGTTCCACAGTGAGGTACCGACGATCTCGGGGCGGTCGCCATCCATGCGGTTCTCGTTGTAACCGTACAGCGGCTGGAACTGGTAGTCGGAGGTCCCCGATTCGTCCACGGTCAGGAAGGCCAGGTTCGTTCTCTCCGACAGGCCGTAATTCAGCGACACTGGGGCGCGGAACAGCCGGCGGATCGATGCCAGCTGCGCCGGGGTTCCCGGTTCCGATGCCAGCAGCACGGCTTTGACTTGCACGTCGAGTTCGCCAGCCTGGAGCAGTTCGGCCAGCGCCGTCACGGAACTCGGGTAGCCGTGTACGAATTCCGGACGGAAGCGATTGATCGCATCGCGGATCGCGGCCTTGTGCTGTTCGTGGATGTGGTACGGCGACAGCATCAAGCGGTTGCCGACCACCCGCGCGGGCTCTTCGTGCGCCAGGCGGCGCGCGTCGGCGCCGATGCGCAGGATGCGGGCCTTATCGAAGGAAAAGCCGAGCTTGCCCCATTCGTGCGTAAAAAAGGCTTTTTCGATGTCGGCCAGGCGCTTGGTGCGCCACAAGCCAATGCCCTGGCCCGACGAGCCGCCGCTGGTCGCATACATCAGTTTATCGGGATCGAGCCGGCTGTCGAGGAAGTCGCGCTGCTGCGACATCACGTCTTCCTTGGACAGGTAAGGGAAGGCGGCCAGCACTTCCTGCAGCGGTTCCTGCGCCGCTTCGGCGCTACTGAGTTTTACGGTGCGGCGGTAATAGGGCACGTGTTCGAGCGCGTGCACCAGGATGTGCCGCAGGCGGCGATTCGCTTCCTCCGCAATCACTGCCTTGTCCTTACTGAGGAAGTCGCACACGCGGAAAAAATCGGGGTGGTACAGCACGCGGCTCGGGATAAAGCGGCGCCAAGCGTAATACGGCTTGGCTAGCAAATCGTGCAGGGACACGACATCACCCGTTCAGGACGCGAATGAACTCATCCCGCGAAAGCTTGCCCAGGCCAAGGCTCTCCAGGGTGCGCGCTTCGGCTGCGAAATCACGGTCGAGCAAGCCGCTGGCGATGACGATGAGGGCATCTGCCATCGGCGTCGGCACGCCCATCAGGCGACCGATGGATGACAGCAGTGCCAGACCCATCGGCACGTCTTCGGTAATGAACCGCGTTTGCAGGGAAGCAGGCCCTTTCGGGCCGCCCTCGGCGGCGTAACGGCGGAACACCGAGATCGACGGTTGCGACAGGTCTTCCTCGTTACGGAACTTGCATTCGTCAAAATAAGGCGAGGGCTTGCCGCCGGTTGCGGCAATCACGGCATTCTTTTCCGCATCCAGTTTGTACAGCAGGTTCAAGACGGACGGGGTGAACGCTTCACGGTACATCCAGAATTCGCCCTGCGCATATTCGATGCGGCTGGCCGACAGCAGCGAGCCGATCGTGTGCACGATCAGGTTCGGGTTATGCATCGCGGACTCGAGCACATTGGTGCGCGTCGCCACATAGGTGGGGAACAGGCGGGCAGCGCGTTCGAGTCCTTCCTCGGTGCGCGCGCGCGGCAGGAAAGCCAGCGCATTGCGCGTGTTGCGGAACAGGACATTCACGACACCCGGCTCGGTGATGCGCGCGTCATAGGGCAGGCTTTCCCCTTCCGCCAGCAGGAAACCTTCCTTCTCCTGATAGGGAAGGAAGTAGCACGAACCCATGTAGCCAGGCGCCAGCAGCACCAGTTGGTGCGCTTTCAGGTAAGGGCCGATCAGTGCGGCGATCTCGGCGTGGCATTGCGTTTGCGTGGTGATGATGACTGCGTCCGGCTCGACCGCAAAGGCTTCGGTCACGTCACGCGTTGCGAGCGCCAGCGATGCGGTGCTGGTTTCGCCACCTTTGGGATTGCTGACCAGCGTGATCGTGCGCGTTTCGCGCACGGTATCGAAATTTTCGTCGTGCAGGGAATGTGACGTCTTCAACAGGACGACCCGGTGCCCATCCTGCGCCAGGATGGCACCAAGCGCGCATCCAGCATTGCCTGCCCCAACCATTAACACGTTCATGCTTTTCTCCGTTCAGCCCAATGGCACGACATCACGTGTCAGTGCGGTCCGCATACGCGGCGGCTCAGTTTGTAAGTTGCATCAGGACAGGTACAGGACGTTCTCGACGCCTACCAAAAGAAGAAAAGACCACTTTTTTTTCCGTGATACCTTGATGCCAAAATAGAAGACAAGCAAGATCAGTCTGCTCATCAATGCAATTACGATAAGATTGTTTAAAAGAGAAGTCAATCGAATTCCGGTTGGCGCGACGCCGCGTGCATACCAACACGCGGGCCGACCATGCCTTTGGTACGAGGGTTCAATTGCCCGGCTTCACACTAGAGGAACGCGGTCGTTTTCTTGCTGTTGCCGTCATGAGGTGGGCGCCGCGCAGGGCAGAAGTGGCTGGGACGCGACGATGTACAGGACCGTTCGCACCGCGCTCACACGCTGCGTACAACCGTGAGCCAGGCCCAGGAAGCCATTCTCCTGGCTCTGCGCCAGTCGCTCTACCTGCCGCTCGACGACCTGCTGTTCATTACCAAGCAGTACATCAATCCGGCCATCAAGGACTACGAACCCGGCTTTATCTACATCGATATCAAGTATCTGCAGAAGATGCCGGACGAGACCTCGCGACGTGACCTGTTCGTCGCTATTTGAAGCTGTCCAACCACCAAATTCCGCAACGCGCCGTCGGCAGCAAAACGCCCATTCTGGCACTTAAGGAATGGCAACAGAAGCGGCCAGAAATATTCGTCAAGCGCGTTTATGATCGAACGGGACTCGACACTTAGCCGCTCCAGAAAACGTCACATCCGCGCCGCCGCCATGTTCGCGGACAGCATGGCCTTGCGGATGCGATGCATCCAAGGCAAATGTTCGCGCTGAAGCCGGTCAATCGAAAAATTGCAGTATTGACGGCTCAGTGGGGAGACATCGAGCCCCGGCAGGTTGCGGTAAACAATGTTGAGCAGCCAGCGATAGCCCGAGAACTCCCAGCTCAACTGGCGCAGGCTGTCGTCGTCCTGGTAGAAAAGGCGCTGGTGAAAATGACTCAACTGGCTGCGCGGCGCGACAGCATCCTTGGGATAGGGCGAGCGCTGATGGATGAGTTCCTGCTGCGCCAACGCACCGAACTGCAGATAACAGTCGACGAGCAAGCCGGCCAGTTGCGCTGCCGAGGAATGCGGCACCGCCAATTCGGTTTCCAGCTCGCCGACGCATTCGAGGTAGCGCACCTGCGCCTGCGTGTAACGCGCTTCGAACTGTTCCGTCACGCGTGCCTGCTGCTCAGGTTCCAGCGTGTAGTACCAGAACCGGAAGTTCGCGTTGTAGGACAGAAAGCCGTTGTACTCGACCACGTCCGGATTGTCCGAGGGACCGGGCGGGAGTGTACAGCCCAGCAGGATTAGCAAGCGGTACAGAAAACGCTCGTGATCGTCCCCCTCGCACCACTGCTGGATCAGCCATGGACGCAGGCGAATTTCGGCTTCGAAAATGCTCCAGCGCTGCTCGAGGTTCTCGAACTTGCGTGCCCAGGTGTCGGTGTCGATCTCGCTGCTGGTGCAGGTATTGTTCGCTTCGACACGGCTGGTGTCGACCTGCTCGCCTTCGATCCGGCTCAGGGCCGCCTGAATTGCGACATATTCTCCGGCGTCGTACGCCGGCGATGGGTGGCTGGCCAGGAAATCAGCGGCCATCGCCAGGATCTCGTCGCGCCAGCCCGGCTCGTAACACGGCGCGCCGGTATCGAAGGTCAGCAGGTAATGGCGGCCGTTTTGCCATCCACGCGCGACTGTCCAGCGATAGAAATAACGTTCGGCCAGATGGCGCTGGAGCCGCGCACAGAACACGCTGTAGAACTGGCGGCCATTTCCGTTATAGTTGATTCGAATTTGTAGCAGTTTTTTCATTTTTATTTTCCAGATTTGAGCTGTCAGGCAGACAGTGATTCTCCAGATATAAGGCTGTCAGGCGGACAGTGCGCTCCCGGCGCGGCCCGATCCCGATCCTGTTGAAGGACATGTGCAGCAAGGCGTCGAATATGCGCGGGATATCCTCGACATGCCGCGCGCTCAAGTCATGCGCAAGCAGGTGCAGCCGGGCCTGCAGGGAAGGCAGGTATTCCTGAAAATAGCTGCGGTCGTAGAACTGCTGGCGCGCCAACAGCAGGCCCGCCGGCAGGGCGCGCGGGTCGCATTGGAGGAAGCGCTCGACATACGCTGCGATTTCGCCATCCGACGCCACGCCATGGACAGTGCGCAGATAGCTGCTGCGCAATCCAAGCTGGCGCAGCACTGTCAGATGCACCAGGCAATACCCAAGCATGATGGTCTGGCAGGCGCTGTCCGGCTGTTCGTGCAGGATCCGGATGACCATGTTGCTGTCCCAGGCGAAGTAGGTCTCGCACAGCGACAGCCCGGCCGGGCCGCCATAGCGCTCAGGTTCCGGTTGATAATCGATATAGTGCATGGAGCCGCTCTCGCACCAATACCAGTCCGGCTCCGCCTCCCGGTAGGAGTGGTAAGCCGCGTAAAAGCGCGTCGGGTCCAGCGTGCCCTCGACCGGATGAAGGCGCAGGTACTGTCGTACCCGCTCCTCGATCCGTTCGCGCCACTCGGGCACGTGGAAGCGCAGGCGGACGTGCGGACCGCCGACCCAGTAGCGGATGAAGAAGCAGTTGTTCCGCACCGGCAGTTCCAAGCCCCCGAGGCACTCGCGGACGAAGTGGCTCAAGCGCGCGAAATCGTGGATAAAGACATGCAGCGATATCCAGCCCGGCTGGCGCGCTGGGGCCTGAGCCATGAAGACAGCGGGCTTCGTCATCGTTCAGGTCCGCAGGAGCACGGCCGGGCGCAGGGACAGCGCCAGCTGCAGGTTGCGTCCGATCGAAAGCAAGGACACCAGCGCCACCAGCGCCACCGCCGCCACCACGCCCCAAATCCACAACAGGGAGGCATCGGCGTAGGAAGCCAGGTAGCGTTCAATCACGAGCAGTGCGGGAGGCAGTCCGAGCAGCAGACTGCAACCGAGCACGATCAGGAACTCGCGACCGACCAGCCGGATGACCGCCGCCCGCCCAGCCCCATGCAGGCGGCGGATCACGATTTCGCGCGCACTGCGCCGCACAGAATAGGCGGACAACACGTATACGCCGAGCGCCGCGATCAGCAGGACAATGCCGGCCGCGATGCCCAGCAGCTCGGCGTTACGCCGGTCCTCTTCGTAGTGCGCCTGCAGGAATGTCTCCGCGCGCGCCATCTTCAGGGTATCGTTCGGAAAGTACTGCGTCCACAGCTGCGTCAGCGCCGCGCGTACCGGCGCCTGATCGCCCTCTGTACGGACGGTCAGCACCGGCGTCAATGGCGCCAGGCGGTAACACACTGGTTGCGGCGGCTCCTGCGGCGTCTGGAAGCGGATGTCCGCGACCACGCCGATGACCTGCTGCCTGCCGCCCTGGGCTTCGACGAAGCGTCCCACGGCCGCCTCCGGGCTGCCGAAACCAAGCGCACGCACGGCGCTGGCGCTGAGCACTACTCCGGTCCCGGAGGCCGCGTCGCGCGAACGGTCGAACACCCGGCCTGCCAACAGGCGGGCGCCGTACACGGTCAGGAACTCGGTGTCGATCCCCTTCCATTCGATGGTCGTCATGGTCCCACCTTCGCGCCTGGCCGAATCTTTCTGCTGCACGTTGCGCCGTCCCACCGCTTCCATGCTGAGGGCAACCCCGCTTACGCCCGGCAGGCGCCGCACCGCTTCGACCATCGAGGCCAGCTGCGGACCGAGCGGCGTGAAGGCGGGAGCCGTGTCGAGCACCAGCAAGTGCGAAGGATCGAAGCCCGGATCGACCCGGCTGGCCTCCCAGGTATGCCAAGCGATCGCCAGCGTCAGACTGGCCATGCCCACGGCGCTGCCGAGCTGCACGACTGTGAGGACACGGCGCACCCACAGGCCCTGGCGGCTTTCCTGGTCGCCGCGACCGGCGACTGCGGTGTGTGCGCGCAGCCGCGCCGCGATCCACGCTGGATGCAGGCCTGCCAGCACGCCGACCAGCAGTGACAGACCCAGGGCGCCCCCTACCAGCGGCAGCGACAACATCGACCCGAGGTCGCGGTCGACCAGCACGCCGAGCCGCGGCACCAGTAGCCATGCCAGGACCAGTCCGGCGGCCGCGGCCAAGAGCGAGGCCAGCAAGGACTCGGCGACAAACTGTCCCGCAACCCGGCTTACGCTGGCACCAAGCACCTTGCGCATGCCGATCTCGCGCTGGCGCCGCAGCGTACGAATAGTTGTCAGATTCACGTAGTTCAAGGTCGCCAGCACGAGGATCAGCACGCCCACCACCGCCAGCCCCAGCAGGCCAGCCCGGTTACCGTGCGGACCAGTGCCCCCCACCAGGTCCGGATCGAGGTAAGCGTCGCGCAGCGGCACCAGGCCCACGTCCATCAGTTTCTTGCCTCCCAACTGTGCCAGAAAGTCCGGGGGCAACTGCGCGTGCAGCGGCGAGCGGTCGGATGCTCCCTGCAAAGCCGCCGTCAGCTGCTCCAGGTTGGCGCCAGGTTCCACCATCAGGTAGACCCGTCCGAAGATCCGTCCCCAATTCTGCAGGGCGTCATCGCGATCCTGTGCGTTCCACAAGGTCGACTTCGGGCCGGCCAAGGCTGCGAAGGGTGTCGTGCTGGCGGAAGGCTGGTCTTCGACCACGGCGCCCACCATGTAGCTCATCGCGCCCATGCGCAGAGTCCGACCCTGCACCTGTTCAGTGCCGAACAGCTTGCGCGCCGTATCGCGCGTCAGCACCAGCGCCTCCGGGCGTGCCAGGGCGGCCGCCACGTCGCCGCTCAGCGCGCGCAGGTCGAACATCTGCACGAAAGCAGGATCCACCAGCGTCACCGTCAGGTCCGAGGCGATGTTCTCGATCACGGCCGTCGCCTGGATCGGTGCGAACATCGATGCCGTTACCTTCTGACCGCTGGCTTGCGACGCCGTACGCAGTGCCTGGGTCGTGGTGTCCGACCACTCTTCCGGCACGCCGGGGAAGTGGAAACGCGACTTGACCAGGAAAATCCGCTCCGCCTGACTCACGTGAGTGTCATAACTGAACGAATAACGCACGTACGCCAACAGCGCGATACAGACGGCGAATCCGAGCGCCAGTCCACACAAGGTCCCGCCCGACCATTTCCCATCCTGCCGCAGGATGCGCCAACCTACTCGAAAATCCGACCACCGCATGGGCTTCTCCGCATAGTCATGTCAATCAAACCACTGCGCGCAGGGGTTCCTGCCGCGCGTCCTGGCACACCTGTCCGTCCAGCATGTTCACCACGCGCCCGGCCTGCGCGGCGTGCGCTGGCGAGTGCGTGACCATCACGATGGTGGTGCCGTCCTCGTTAATCTCGCGCAGCATCGCCATCACCTCGTCGCCATGCGCCGTGTCGAGGTTGCCCGTCGGTTCGTCGGCCAGCAGCACGCGCGGCCGAGCAACCAGCGCGCGGGCAATCGCCACCCGCTGTTGCTGGCCGCCGGACAGTTGCGAGGGAAAGTGCTCAGCACGATGGCTGACGTTCAGGCGCTCGAGCACCTCCGTGACACGCTGCTTGCGCTCGGCCGCCGGCACATCGGTGTATTCCAGTGCCAGGCTGACGTTCTCGGCCACGCTCAGTTCCTCAATCAGGTTGAAGTTCTGGAAAATGAAGCCGATCCTGCCGCGCCGTACTTCATTCAGCTTCGCTTCGCTCAGGCCAGTGACATTTGCCCCTTCGAACCAGTATTCCCCCGCATGCGGTGTATCAAGCAAGCCGATGATCGACAGCAGGCTCGACTTGCCGCAGCCGGAAGGACCTGTAATCGCCACGTATTCGCCAGGCTCGATTTCCAGGTTGAGGCCGTTCAGTGCACGGGTCTGGATCTGCCCCGTTTGGTGCAGCTTGCTGATGTTTTTCAGATGGATCATGATGTTTTCCTGTTAAGATTCGCGGATGCGCGATGCCGCTATTTCGAGAGTTCCAGCTGCTGGCTCTTGTCGAATTTCGCGTAGGACGAGACGATCACGCGCTCGCCCGGTGCCAGGCCCGACAGCACCTCTACCTGGGCGTCGCTGCGCCGGCCGATGCGGATCGCGCGCCGTTCGGCATGGCGTCCATCGGCGCTCAGCACGAACACCCAGGTGCCGCCGGAATCGTTCAGGTAACCACCGTTCGGTAACACCAGCGCGGGCGTGGCGGCCCCCAGGGCGAGCTGGCAGTCGACCGCCTGTCCGGCACGCAGCATCGTCGGGTTGTCAGTGTCGAACTGCAGTTCGGCGCCGAAGCGGCCGTCGGTCACCTGCGGATTGGTGCTGACCACCTTTACCGCATAAGTCTGGCCGTCGATCTGGACCTGGCCGCGCTGGCCGACCGCCACCCGGTCCAGGTAGAACTGATCGATGTTGCCGACCAGCTTGAATTTGCCCGGATCGTCAATGCGACCGACTCGGCTCGACTGCTTGACCGATTCGCCGACCTGCAGCGAGAAGTTGGTCAAGCGCCCCGTCAGCGGCGCGCGCACCACCAGGGCATCGATATTGGTTCCGACCAGTGCTACACCGCGGTTGAGGTTGTCGATCGTGCGCTTCATCTGCTCCAGGGCGGTGCGCTTGATTGCCAGTTCAGTCTCGCCGCTGACCTGTTCGTCGTGCAGCAGCTGGCGCTTGCGCTCGACCTTGTCGCGTTCTTCCTGTCCCGCAGCCTGAGACACGAACCCGCGCTGCTGCAGGCCGTCGGTACGGGTATAGGACTTCTCGAGCTGGCCCAGCTCGAACCGTATTTCCTTGATTCGGCGCTGCTGCTCGCTTTGTGCGCTGGCGTAACTCACCCGCAGGTTGATCAGGTTGGATAACTGCTGCGCGACCTCGGACTGTCGCGCCAGCAGATCCAGCTGGCGCTGCGGATTGGACAGGCGAAACAGCTGCTGCCCCTTGACGACCATCGCACCATCCTTGACGAATACCTCTTCCACGCGGCCGGACTCGACTGCGTCGAGCAGCACGGACACGGCCGGTTCGGCAGTGCTGCGCACCACCACCTGGTCGAGGAATACCCCGCGCGTCGCGGTCGCCACCTGCAGATCGGCAGCCGACACCTGCAATCCCGACGGTAGGAAGTGCCAGGCACCGGCGCCCGCCAAGGCAACCACCGCGGTCGCCAGCAGCGCACTCGCCCAGCGCCGGCCCGGACGTTGCGGGATTACCTGGTCCATGCCGGCGCCGTTCACGGCTCGCCCGGCCATGGGGCTGGCGGCACCCATCGCTTCGTGCGCCTTTGGATGTGACGCCGTCATTTCAAGAACGAGATCTGGCCCGCCCCAACCCGCACCTGCAGCGACATACCCTCGCCCGGCTGCTGCAGGTCCACCTGGGCACCCACCAGCCAGGTGCGGCGCACGCCCGGCACCCCTGTCACATCACCCACCTTGACTGCGGCACGCAACGCCGACAGGCGCGCCAGCATATCGCCGGCCAAGTCCACCTGTCCGGCGGTCATGTGCAGGCTCAGGTTGCCGACCCATGCGGGGTTAAGCCGTAAGACGCCGTTGGCATCGTTACTGCAACCGGGATCGTCCCGCTGGACCTTCCATTCGCCGCCGCTCCCGCGCAGCGCCAGCCTTGGGCTGCATTTCCCTGGAACGGAGGGACGCTGCTCGACGACCGCCGTCTCCACCTGATCGTCCAGAACGACCACGATATGTCCATTGTCCAATTCAAAGTTTTTTTCCACATTTGCTCCATTAGCCAGCGTGAATACGAGGGCACTCGCGACGATCATTAAAATCCTTTGCAATCTGCTCATAGTGACTCCATTACGCTTTATCAAGAAACGCCGTTCGCTTCCCTTGCCAACATATTGCCCTGCGCGACTAACAAGCTCAGCTCGACCCGATTTCTCAGACCGGCCTTTTTCAACAAGCAGGTAATATGGTCGCGAACCGTGAACGGACTGATTCCCAATTCCCGTGCGATATATTTGTTCTGCATTCCCCGCGAAAGCAATTGCAATATTTCGCTCTCACGTCGGGTGATATGCTGACTATTCATTTTTTAATCCCAGGAATAAAAAAGCGTGTCAAAAGAGCGTGCGGATCAGGCGGTAGCGGCTTCGATGTCGATCCAGCAGGCAAAAATGGGATGGCCGTTGATGATCACTGGCGGCCCGGCGCGCCGCGCAGGGATTCCGGCGCGGCGCAACAGTCGCTCGATACCGACCGGCGAGACCGTGATCAAACGCTTGGCGCCGTGTGCGGCAGCGCATGCGATCGAAGCGCGCAGCAGTTCGATGGACAGCGGCGATGAGCACTGGGCCAGCGGGGACATGGTCCGGTCGTTGAAGTCAACCGCGGCGAAGCGCGACAGCTCCCAGACGTCGGGGCTGCACGGGATGGGGGCGCCGTGGAGCAATTGGGGGAAGACGTCGCCCAACAAATAAGGACAAACGGTGGGCAGCAGGCGCGCGCAGCCGCTCACGCGGTCCTGTTCGTCCCGGGCGACGACGTACACGGTGTCGTCGCGGTCGAATTGATCGTATTCCAGGCCGGCCTCGGTTTTCAAATCCCAACCCAGGATTTCGACGAATACTTTATGGCGATACGCGGCGACACCCTTGTACAGGGTTGCTGAAAGCGTTGAAGCGGTTCCTGATACGAAGTTCATTTTTGCCCCCCAAAAAGACTTTGCTTTGTCGTGGGAGCATTGGACCTGAAATCAAGAAATCCGATAACTGTAAAACTTGTCAGTCGGTGTACATGAGGGCCCGCCGATGCCGGGCCCGGGTACATTAAACGCGGAAGTTATTCATGTTGAATAGCGGCGATTAAGGTACTGCAGGGTCTCGTTCTTCCATTCCATCGCGTCGACCCATTCCGATAATATGCGGTCAGCATATTGTTGACTGAGGTCTACGCCAATGTTATCTTGAAGTATCACATTACTACGCGGCTCTCCTAGACGCTTTAGGGAGAGCTGGTTGTTGGAGGTCTGGATTTGCCAATCCCAGCCTATGGTGATTGTCGGTACGTCGGTGCTGACCCATTCGGTATAACCGGTCATGGTGCTGGCGACCGCACCCGACTGGATGCACTCGGGAGTATCCTCGTCCATGCCGGATATGAGGTGGACGAGACGGACGAGCGTTAGATCAGGAATGCACAGGCGAATCTGGCCGTCTTGGAACATGATGGGACTCTTTAGGTGCAACGGAATGCGCCGGAAACAGGATTGAATACAGTTGAAGTAAACAAGAATACTACGGCGGTGAGCTGGTTTTGTCACCGCACGCCGTGTGACAGGGATGTCGCCATTCCGTCGGCCCGCTGCAAAGCTTCGAAAGACTTGGACCCCATGATGTCGGCAGACTCGAATAGTTGGCAAGAAACCTGGATGGACGCTCTGCTGGACGCGCAGACGGAAACGGACATTTTCAGGATCATGTGCACGGCGGCCCGCGAACTCGGATTCGACCACTGTGCCTACGGCCTGCGTACCGCCCTGCCGCTGTCGAACCCCAAAACCCATTTGCTGAATAATTATTCGAGCTCCTGGCAACAGCGTTACGCCGAGCAAAATTACCTGGTGGTCGACCCCACGGTTGCGCACGCCATGAGTTCGATTGCGCCCCTGGTCTGGAACGATCAGGTCTTCATGAACTGCGGCGCGTTCTGGGAGGACGCGCGTGCGCATGGATTGAATGTCGGCTGGGCGCAGGCTTCCTATGATTCCAAAGGCAATGCCGGCCTGCTGACCCTCGCGCGCTCGCACGATTCGCTGACCCCCGCAGAACTGCGCGATCATGGCTACAAGATGGCGTGGCTGGCCCAGGCCAGCCACGCGAGGCTGTCGTGCCTGATCCTTGCCAGCCAGGCGGCCGACACCCAAGCCTCCCTCACCACGCGCGAGATCGAAATCCTGCGTTGGACCGCCGACGGCAAGACTTCGGGCGAGGTGAGCCAGATCCTGCAGATCTCCGAGCGTACCGTGAACTTTCATGTTCAGAACAGCATGGACAAGTTGGGTGTGTCGAACAAGACCGCTGCGGTCATCAAAGCTGCAATGCTGCGGCTATTGTAGTCTCCGTCGCCATCGTTGCTGCCCGTTTCCCATACCGGAACACCACCTTGCCGCGCCGGTTCGATGACATGAAGCTGCGTTCGACGAAGGTGGCGAACGTCCCCTCGGACAGCACTGCATCGAGCTCGATCTGGAGCCGGCCCTCGCGATAGTCGCGCAAGGCCACAGCCAGGTCGTCGGTGATCCCCAGGTTGTTGCCCACCAGGCTGATGCTCTTGCGGATCAGGAGGCCGAACATCTCGTCGAGCGGCAGGCCGCGGTACAGGAATGCGTCGTCCGCCTGGGCGAACTGGGCATAGACACCACAGGTGATATAGGTCCCGAAGCGATTGACAAATGGGATCAGCTTGCGAAGGTAGATGTCCATGAACGGATCGATCACGATATCGAAGCCGCGCATGCCCTGCGTCTCCAGGTAGGCGCGCAATGCCGGCACGTGATCGCCCTGCCTGTCCAGCACGCAGCAATGCTGCACGCCCAGGCTGCGCAGATAAGGAACCGCGGTCGGCGAACTGGTCAGCGCATGCACCGTCGCGCCGCGGTTGCGCAGCGCCTTGATCGCGAACAGCGAAGTATTCGAGGTCGCGGCCGTGACCAGCACGTGATCGCCCGGGCCGGCCCGCAGCCGGCGCACCATGCCATAAGCGGTCTGTGCGCCGACGCTGAAGGCCGCCGCTTCGGTCAGCTCCATCTCGTCGGGCACGCGCTGCAGCTTGGCAGCATGGATGACCTGCAATTCCGCCGAGGCTCGCTGCGTGGTCAGTCCAAGGGGGGCGCTGCCGGCCTCTACCGTACCATTGCCGCAGACGCGGTCCCCCGGCTTCAGGCTGGTCACGGCGCAACCCACCTGCAGTACGGTACCGCCGAGCTCCGAACCGAGCACCAGGTAGCCGCGCGCGTTCGGATCGGCCGCCACTTTCACCACCCGGGCCTTCTCCCGATAGTTGAACGAGAAGGCCTCGACCTGCAGCAGGACACTGTGCGCATGCGCATCGGAGTCGGGATCGAAGTCCGGCGCCGGGATGTCGATGACGCCGAAATGTGCCGCAACCCCATGGAGGTCGAGCTGGCAGTACTGTTCGGTCCTGACCGCAGAGACGCTGGCGGGAGCGATGACGACACAGGATCTCATGCTGGCACCCCCACCAGGACCGGGGCGCTCCAATCATCCCTGAGCTGCTTTTCCTTGCGCAGGTAATACAGGGCGCAGCCGATGAAGGTCAGCAGATGGCCGCTGGCTTCGGCATAGGCCGCCAAGCGGATGTCGTCGCCGATCAGGAAACGGACGCCTGCGACCGGCAGCAGGTTGCAGATGTACATCGACCAGATCGTGAGCAACAAGGTACCGCGGCTGTCGCCGACGCCAATCACTGCAAAGATGAAGGGGAACGACGCCATCACCAAGCTCCAGGGCAGGGCCGTGATCTGAATATAGGCCAGCGCACGTGCGGCCATCACCGGGTCGGGGACGAATGTGCCGATCAGGGCCGGTGCGGCCAGCATGAACGGCACCATCACCACCAGGGAGCCGATGAACACCCATTTGGTCATCCAGCGCACGCCGATGGCGATCTGGTCGATGTTGCGGTTGCCGGCATTTTGCGCCGCGAACGGGATGATGGCGGCGACGACGCCCATCAGGATGGTCTGGAAGAATCCGGTCAGGTACTGCGAGATGGTGACCGCCTCCAGGGTTCCAGCCTCGAAATAGGACAGGATTACGAACAGGAAGAAGAATGAAAGGCTGAGGGAAAATCCGTTCAGGGTCTCGGCACCGGCCATGCGCAGCATGGCCCCCCATTCCGAGAACAGGCGGCTCGGCAGGAAGACGACGCCAAGCTGGAACGGGAAGGTGTTGCGGCGTACCAGTTCGATCCCTAGCACCACCAGGCCGATCACGCGCGACGCGATCAGCGCCAGGGCGGTGGCCTGCAACACGTCATAGCCAGCGCGCTCGGCCAGCACGATCATCAAGGGCGTGAGAACGAAGCTGGCGCCCAGGCCCGCCAGTTTGTAGCGCCAGATCACCGAAATGGCTCCGGCCATCTTGGCCAGCATGCCGCCATACAAGTGAACGATGACCACCACATAACCAATCCAGAATACCCCAAGGTATTGCTCGGTCTGGAACCTGACCGTCGGGCCCACGTCGAACGTCGACAACAGTGCCCGGCCGATCACGTCGCCGAACAGGGCAATCAGCACGCCAACCACCACCGCGATGCCGAACCCGAAGTTGATCAGGTAGCGCGCCAACGCATGGTCCTTGCGGCCGAACGCTTGGTTGGCATAGATGTACACGGCCGACAGCAAGCCGCCGAAACCGGCTTCGAGGATGCTCACGACGGTGGCGGACAGGCGGAAAGTGGCGGGCAGCTCGACGCTCGCGGTGAGCGCCATGAGCCAGCCCAGGCCGATGAACATGCCGAGATAGTCGAGGATCGAAAACGCCATCATCGGCAGCGAGAACCGCAGCAGCGCCTTACGCGCGTCTTGGGAAGTAAAGTCAACGTTACTCATGTGTTTCTCCGGAAGGATTCGGTGGAAGCATGCTCGAACAGGATTTCGCTGGCGTAGCGCCGCGCGCCGTCCGATGCGAACGCGTGCTGCTGGTCAGGCAACATCTCCTCGAGCGACAGCACGTCGAAATCGGTGCTGAACACCCGGCCGATCATGCGGATCATGAGCGGCGAGGAGAAGTCGATGAACAGCGGCTTCTTCATGTTGGATATGTCGCGCTCGAGCGGCTTGTCCGTATGGCGCCGTACGAAGGCCTGTTGAGGCAGGCCGTGGGCGCGCCGCCAATCGTCGAGCCGGCGGAAAAACTGAAGCGTGCTTTCACTGGCACGGCGCTGTGGCAATTGTTCCCGGGGAATCCACCACTGTGCACGCGACAGCACCAGATCGCGGTAGCGGATGCGCGGAATCCTGACCATCTCGTCCAGGCCGGCGTCCGCAAGCATCTTGTGCAGGGCGAAGCGGAAGGCGAAATATGACGGCTCGTCGGCCATGTTCAGGCGCAGCAGCAGTTCGAGGATGCGCGGGTATAGTTCCTTGACGAACAGGCCGGTGTGGCGCAGCGGCGCCGGGCGGCCGCTGCGCCCGTCCAGCAGGCGCGGATAGGCAGCCGCCGTCGGCCAGTCGACCCGCAGGTCGGCCAGCAGCACGTCGTCCGGCGCCTGCTCGGCCGCGGGTTGGAGCCAGACCCGGCGCGCGCAGATGCGGGGGCGGCGGCCCGTGTTGAAGCCGCACGTGTCGTGGAAATCGTAGGCGTGCTCCAGATACCCCTCGTACGCGGCGCGGCATTCTTCGAGCACCGCGGGATCCTCGGTGAACGTGAAGAAGCGCGAGTAGCAGCGCAGGAAACCGCTGTCGATGTTATTCAGGATAAAAGTCCCGTCCTGGACGTGCCCGTAGGCGGCAAACGCCATGCTCCGCGCGCCCTCCGCCGGTGGCGCCGCCGCCAGCTCGATCTCGTCCTCGCCGCGCCGGGCCCAGATCTCGTCGAACAGGTCGATCACCGGACGCATCTGGGACGATTTGCTCGGGTCGTCGGTCGTCGCGGCCAGCTCACGCTGCACGAGCTCGTGGAACGCGAACACACTCAGCGGCTCACGCCCGGCCATCGCCGCACGCACGCGCTGCAGCAGCTGGTCGCTGAACCCCGTGTTGAAGTTGGGGCCCAGGTAGTGCGCGATGAATTCGTGCAGCTGCGTGGCGAAGCGGGCGATCGGCTCCTGCCGCAGCGGCGACAGGGCCGGGATGAAGCTGTCGTGATAGAGCATCCCGGTTGCTTTCACCAGCGGGCAGTCGAGATGCTCGGCCAGCGCATGGAAACCCTGGTGGATCTGGTCCTGCAGCGCCGGCCAGCCCGCCGGCTCCGTCCGCCCCAGCGCCGCAAAAGCGCCGGCGATGCCACGCAATGGCGCCAACGCGGGCAGCACCGCAGCGTCGCGCGCGGCCAAGTCCTCGGCAAGGGCCAGGAAGTCGGCCAGCATGTCGCGTCGCTGGTCGTCCAGGCGCGGCGCGTAATGGAGCACGCCGGCGCCCACCAGCCTGGCCAGCAGGGCGGGTTTGTCGACTTGCTGGCCGAGGCGCGCCTCCAGCGTGCTCCAGTCGAGCCAGTCGGAGCTGTCGGCCGCCGCGTACAAGCTGCGATCGCGCAGCACGCTCTTGGCGAAGCCGGTGCGGTAAGGATAGACCTCGGCACGGTCGGTGAAGAGGTACGCGTAGTCGGTGCCGTCAACGACGTGGGCGTTGCTCGTCAGCCGGTACCGCCAGTGCCGATGGTGCTTGAGCACGAACCGTTCGAACAGCTTGAGGATCGCACTGCGGTCCAGGCCGAAGCAATCGGCCAGGCCGCCGCTGGACACCAGCGTGTCGCCCCCCTCTCCGCCGCTGCGCAAGGGCACGAAGCCCACTGAGGTGAAACTCGAAAACGGGCTGACTTTGACGATCGCACGGGTCAGGTAGCGGATGATGGTTTCTTCGTCGTTCAGCGCCTTCTTGTCCGTCACAGCGATGCCGTCGGCATACGCGCGTGCCGCGTCCAGCACCTGGCCGCGCGTAAAGCCAAGCGCCGTCAGGAAGTTGGGGGCGCGGGCCAGGACGCGCGCCGCGCGCCTGCCATCCTCCAGGGTTTGGGCAAACAAGGACTCGAAAGCGCGTTCACGCTCGACCAGCGCCGCCGCCGCACGATGCCAGTCGTACAGGTCCGGATACCGTGCCAGCAGGCTGGCGTGGCGCGCCAGCATATCGCCCAGGTCGGCGCCTTTGAAGATACGGCGTTTCAGGTCGATCAGCTCGCGATAGCGGACTTCATCCGTGCTCGCCAAGCGGAACAGGGTATCGCAGACGTCCGCTTGCATGTCTGCCAGCCGGCGCCGGAGCGCCACGATCGCCACTGCCGCCGCTTCCACTTCCTGTGAGGCGGTGAGCGCCGCCAGCGCGTCGAGCGGGACATTGTTGATGCGTGCAACGAGGTAAGGAACGATCATAGCAAGGTCACCAGCGGTTCCTGGCTGCGATTCTTCCCGATCAGCAGTCCATAATAAGTTCGCAACCCGGCGGCGCGGTTTTGCAGCAGGCGATCGACGCCGACCTGCTGGTAGCTTCGGAACGGCCGGGCAAACCAGCCGTCCCCCGTCAGGCTGCGGATCATGGCCTGGCTGAGGTAGCCCAGCGCGCAGTTCAGCTCCAGGAAGGCGGGCGCGGAACAGGCATAGGCGAGCTCGTCGACGCACAGAAAGACCATCGCCGGCACCGTGCGGAAACTGAAATCCGGATAGCTGTACAAGGTGTCGAACACATCGACCGGGTCGTCCAGGCTGATGCATTGCAGAGCGCCGCCCACGTGGCGGTAGATGCCCGGACTGACGCCTTCGCCGGCGCGCAGGCACAGGGTTGGCGTCAGCCTCATCGCCGGCACCGACGGGAACATGGTCTCCAACTGGCCCATCGCGGCGTCGAGCGCGTCCCGCAGGGCACCCAGCTGCGTAGCGTTGCAGCGGGCCGCGACCGGGTACAGGCCCCGGTGATAGCGTCCGCTGTTACGCGCCCGTGCAAAGCGGCGATGCTCTTCGAACACGCCATCCGGGCAGCGTTCGTCGCCGGCGTCGCCGTAGATGTCCACGCAGAAGCCTGCCGCACTCTGGCGCACGCCGGCAGCGATGCCGCAGCGGCGCGCCAACTCCATGAACTCCGACAGGAAATGGCCGAGTTCGAGCGTGTAGAGGGACTTGCGGAACAAGTTGTACAGCGCGTCGTATCGTTCGAAGTCGGCCTGGACCAGTAGCGTGTAGCGTGCACCCGGCGCGGCTTCGGCCGGAAATGCCGCCATGCCGTGCAGCCGCAGCGCGTCCAGGTCGATCCGGAAACCGCGTCCCGGTTCGGCGTCGTAGAGCGAGAACTGCAGCGGATAGTAAGCACGCGGCGACGGGTAGCTGGCGTGGGTGCCAAACGGCCCGCGCGGCGTGACGGTCACCGGGCTGTGCACCTGCATCAGCAGGCCGATCAGGCGCTCGCTGAGGGTGCCCGCCGGCGCATGGCCGGCGGCGAGGCGCTGGAACAGCGGCGCCAGGTCCTGGCCGGCGCCGGCATCCGGCCCTGGGACGGCCGCCTGGTGCCGGCGCTCGAGCGCATCGAGCGGATAGCGTTGCTTGCGTTCCTGCTCGGGGTACAGGTAGCGGAAAGTAAATTCGTTGATCGCGAGGCGACCGGTTTCAGCTGTCGTCATGACTATCCCAGCGGATGAAGTTGGGGGTGCACTGGAACCGGCACGTCGCGGACCCAGGGGCGGCTTGCCGCCGCGCGGGCCAGGCGGCCCTGCGGCAGGTGGATCGGATGGTCGCCGAACACCATGTTGATGGTGCCCGGGATGAAAGCGCGTACGCTGGAGAGTCCAAACGGGCGCATCATCGGCACCGTGTTGTCGCAGACCAGGAGCGGATAGCCGAGCGCGCGCATGCGCTCCTTCAGCGCCCGGTAGGCCTCGGCCGGACGCTGCGCGGCGAACGGATAGGTGGCCAGATAATCGTCGTATCCGAGGCTCTCCTGGGCGGCAAGAAGGAAGTCGAAGTGATGCAGGTGTTCCCGGTGCGCGTAGTAGAGAAGCTGGTTGTCCTCACCAAGTACCGAATGGTCGGCCTGCGCTGCCGCCAGTGCCGCCTGGCGGCGCCGGAAGTTGCGCTCCGCCGTGCGGATCAGGGACTTGGCCTCGGCCAACGCACTGCGCAAGGCCAGCACCGGACTCGGGTGGCTGGCCGCGGTGACGAACACTGCCAGGTTGCCCGCTTCCCGTCCCAGCAGCACGGCCATCACGCTCGGCACCTCGAATTCGACCGTCACGTCGAAACAGCGCACCTCATAGCCACACAAGTCGAGCAGCATGAGGAGTTCGCGCGTGGTCTGATCGCTGATGCTGTCCAGGACGATGCGCGGCGGCGCCGACTTGCTGTACCAGGTCAGCAGCAAGGCATCGCGCTCGATCACCTCCAGCGCGGCGAACAGGGCGGCTTCGTCCCGGCAGTTGCCGAGGGCACAGCCACTGCTGTTCGTATTAAAGCCGACCGGCACGTCGGTCGGGAGCAGGTAATTGACCATCTGCACCGGGATCAGGGCCTCTTCGCCACTGTGCTCCAGAGTGCAGGGCAGCCATGGCATGCGGCGCACCTCGGTGAAATCCGGGAAGGCTGCCGCGCACACGTCCTCGCTCAAGCCCAACACATGGGCAGGCCGCAGTGCCCGGCCCGGGAAATCGCGCCAGGCGCCGTGGACGGCCGATTCCGGCAGGCTCGACGCCGCCCAGCGCTCCAGGTACTCCAGCACCGCCCCGAGCATCATCTGGCGATCGGTCGTGCCGCGCCCGATGCCCAGCAGCCGGGTGTGCCTGGAATAACAGTAGTAGCTCTCCTGGTCCGGCGAGCGATCCAGGCTGAGGTCGAGGACGGAGGCCGTGCCGAAAGCGCGCAGGATCCCGCCGGGATCGCGGATCGGGTTCCTGCAGCTCTCGTCAGGCGCTGCCAAGGCAGCCGGCGCAGCGATGGACGCCGCCGCCAACGCCTTGTGTTCGAAATGACCGTTCAGATAGAGCGAGACGTCGCCGCGCGCCAGTTCGCCAGCCGCCATCTGCGCCGCCACCGCGTGCACGGCCGCCAGCAGGCGGACCTCGAGCACGGCCGAAGCGCTCCAGCGGCGCTGGCTGGCGGGGAAAGCCGCAAACGCGTCGCCGCAACGGGACAACAGATCCAGTTCGGCGCCATCGGTGCCGTGTACCGGGATGAGCGCCAGCAGGTCCGGGCGCATCAGGACCACGATCAGCGGACCGGGAGGCGCGCCGCATTCGCCAAGGGCACCCTCATGCACGTGAACGGGCACCACCCACGGGAGACTCGGCCGTTCCAACCGCTCGCGCAGGCCGGGTGCCGCGCTCATGGCTGCATCCCGAACGGGTTCAGCGCCGCGGGCAAAACGATGTCCACGGCCGGCGCCATTCCCTTGGCACGGCGCCAGAGTGCCGCGTGCATCGCAAACAGCAGTTCGAGGCGATCGCTGCTGGCGGCGACGCCGGCATGTGGCAGGTAGAGCCGCAGGTCGCCGCAGCCGAGCACCAGGCAGCGCGCGAATTCCGCGTGGCCGGTATCGGACCCGAACCATCGGACACGTTCGCCGAAACTGGCGCTGATGCAGAACTCGAGGTAGGCCTCTTCGCGCGATTCGTCTTCCCAACCAGCGTCGCAGGGGGACAGGCGGTCGCGCTCGAGCAGGAGCGCGCGCACCTGCGCCGCCTGGCGACAGGCCTGCAGGTAGCGGCGGACGGCATGCTGTTCGTCCTCGCTGCCGCCGTCGAACCACACACCGTGTTCGGCGATCAGTTGCAGCAGCAGGCGCCGCTCGCAATCGGCACGCGAGAAGCCGGCCGCAATCAAGCGCCGGTCAGCGGGGGCCGTGGCGGGCAGTGCGGCCGAAAACAGTTTGATGTAGCTGTTGGCTTCGGTCAGCTCGCTGGGCTCACCGAGCGGGAACAAGGGCGCACCATGGCTTTCGCGGAAGGCAAGCAAGCCTGGTTTTGCACGCGGCACCGTGCCCGCCCCCAGCGCCTCGATCGCGCTCAGCCGCACGTGTGGGGCGCTGCGTACCCGGCCATGCGCATCGAGCGAATAATGCAGATAACTCCCGGCGTTGAGCGAACGAACCTGGCACAGGTCGTCGAAGTAGGCCAGCGCGGCGAAAGCTCCGGCCACCAGCTGTTGCGGCGGCGAACATGCCTCGTCGGCATCGCCCATCCGCGCGGTCTGCGGCGTGGCGACTTGCAAGCTCATGCAGGCCTGCCCTGCGGACACGATGACGTAAAGGTGGCGTGCGCCTGCCGCGCTGCGCGCGACCGCTTCGTGAACAGCCGGGTCGCTGTCGATGTCGAGGTGCAGGACGTCCTCATGGCGCTGCGTGGCTTCCGCGGCCTGCACGAAGGTCAGGCTGGCGTCGGGCCAGCGGCGCAGCTCGCAGAAAGAGCGGCGCAAGTCTTCCGCGGGCCAGCGGTTGCGTTCATGGGTATGCGTGAGCAGCACGTCGAGCTGCCTGATCCCCAGCCTGGCCAGGGTCTTGATGCAACCGGCGAGCGGATAGCCGCTGCCCACCAGCAGCACACGCCGCCCGACGAAGTGCCGGAACAGGCGGGCCGGATGATCGCCGTACTCGGCCAGGTACAACAGCGTATCGGCGACGGGCGACAGGTCGGAAGTGCCCGCATCCTGCTCCACGCAGAACGCGGCTTTCTTATTTGTGAGGAATTCGAGCAGGGACTGCAGCTTGCCGCGCTGCGCTTCCGGGAATGCTTCCAGCACCACGGCAAGCGGCGTCGCGCCGTCGTTCAGGTCCAGGAAACGGAACACCGAATCGACCATGTCCGGATGTACCCGCAGCACGTAGTGGTCGTCGCGGAAATTGATATAGATGCGGTCTTCGCCGGCCTTGACGAAGATGTCGGGTCTGATGCGATATATTTCCGTCGTCGCTGCAATGTCCATGGAAACCTGCCGTGTAATCTGATCAAGGACGTCCGCGAACGGACGTCGTGGATAAAACTTCGCGCACTCCGGGGATCGCTCCCCGGAGGCGGCTCGCTTATTACTGTACCGACGGCTGTGTCGGGACGGTGCTGCAGCTGGAGCTGGCGGAGATGGTCGACGACGCGCCCATTTCTTCCATTGCGGTCGCTTCGGTGGTTTCCAGGATTTCGAAGGTCAGGTCCAGGCCGGCTTCTTTATTATCGATGACGATGTTTTCCATTTTATTTTCCTTGGTTTAAATTAAATGCGGACGATTCCGCTTTGCCTGATATTTTCGCAACTCATCCATCTTTTCATGTCTGCTTACTAATCATATTCGGCAGTAACAAATATATTCCTCCGGATAAATTCCAGAAAGCCCGACAAATGTAGGGTTTTTCATAAAAAAAGCAGAAGCAAAAGAAAAAATCCGCTCGGCTTGCGCACGAGCGGATTTTGACCGGAGCGGCGACTACCTGAGCCAGCCTCCCCTGAGTGCTGCCGGCAGCGCCAGCAGCGGAGCAACTATTACTGTGCGACCGGCTTGGTCGGGGTGCTGGTGCTGCAGCTGGAGCTGGCAGCGATGGTCGTCGATGCGCCCATTTCTTCCATTGCGGTCGCTTCGGTGGTTTCCAGGATTTCGAAGGTCAGGTCCAGGCCAGCTTCTTTGGTATCGATGACGATGTTTTCCATTTTATTTCCCTTAGTTGAATTAGATGCGGACGATTCCGCTTTGCCTGATATTTTCGCAACTCATCCATCTTTTTGTGTCTGCCTTACTAATCATATTCGGCGGTAATAAATATATTCCTCCGACCAAATCCCTGAAAGCCCGACAAATGTAGGGTCCTGCCAAAAAGAATGGAAGCAAAAGAAAAATCCGCCCGGCTTGCGCACGAGCGGATTATGTATGGGAGAATTTTCAGGCGCTCTCACTCAAAGCCGGCGCCAGCCAGCCTTAAGTGACAAATATTGTGGAGAATTCTCCAAAATCTGCCCCGCCATTGTGGATAATTCCGGCGGCTGAGGCTCGGCGTCTCACTTCAACAGCCGCCGTTCAACAGACGATGTACCGAAAACGTTTGAATCTCGGTAATCACCAAGCTATTTTTCTTCCTTAGGGGCCCTGGCGCGAACTATTTGGCGAGGCCGTCCAGCATCGCCGAGGCAGCTCGTGTGCTGCTACTGATGACGGTGGTAGCACCCGCAACGGCGCAGCCCGTCATCCATGCCAGCGTCTACGGTAAACGTGATCCTGATAAGTTGGCGGCGATGCATGATGTGTACTGCAAGGAAAGCCTGGAAACCATTCGCAACGCCTTGGTCGGCAATTATCGGCCCGAGCATTTGTTCACGCTCAAGCAGGTGCTTGCCCGTTACGATTTTTATCAGCAATGTATCGACGAATTTGATGCGGAAAAATCGAACGTACGGTCGCTGGCTTCAAAATCGGCAAGCCGATACCGGACGAGCCGCTCCCAAAGCCAAGTACTGCGGCAAGCTGCCAGCGATCCGACGTTTAACTTACGGACTGCCATGTATCAGCTGACCGGCACCGATTCGGCTGGCAGCTGTGGCCGTCGGACGGAGCAACACCGCATTTGGCAATTTCTACCGGCGCCTTGCGGGACGAATTGGCACGCCAAAGCAGTGACGCGATGGCTACCGTCCGCAAGATCGCGATGCTGTTCTAGCAACGCGATGCGGTATGGGATGGACTAACGAGACCTGGCGCTGACCACTACGAACAGCAGTATCGCGACCGCGTCATGAAGCAGCTGCATCGTCGTGCCGCGCAGTTCGGTTTTGCCCTGCACCCTATGAATCAACGGCTAACGGGTGAGTTTCTTGCGCAGCCTCACCACGATCAACTCCTGCTCGGGCATGAGCGCCGCTTTCAGCGTCTTTGGACAATGCGAACGATCAACTGGACTACCGTGATCCTGCCATTTTCTGATAGTCTGCCGCGTGACGTTACATGTCGAGTCCCGTTTGATCGTAAACGCGTTTAACGAATAATTCTGGTCGTTTCTGCTGCCATTCCTTGAGCGCGAGGATGGGTGTTTTCGCGTCGAGTGCGCGCTGCGGAATGTGGTGGTTGTACA
>NZ_JBHLWP010000001.1:0-339139 GCF_042432755.1 Massilia consociata | reverse complement strand
GCGAATAGCCCATCAGGGTCCAGCACCTGGAGCAGGTGCAGCAGTACGAGACCGGATATACGTGAGCAGTCGTACCTCACGGCCTGAAGACGGATTGTTTGCAAACGAGGAGGAGTCCATATACGGTCACTCGGCGGCCAGTTCAAATGCTCCAGCGAAATCAGCGAATGAATCGCCAATCATGACTGCCCGCCATGGCCGCCCTCGCGCGGTACTGCATCGGTATCCGATCACCGCTCGGCAGACATAACACTTCGAATCCAATCTCTATAATGACTCAGGCGGACGTTACAACTGATTTGGCCATACCGCCCAGGCGTCCTGACGGTACTTTGTGGATCTGCCCATGAAGTCAGTCCAGCCAAAAGCCAATCCGCCTCGGCCTGGATAAGAATTGGCCCGCCGCTGTCACCACTTCCCGACCCGCCCTCAAGGGACAGGGCGTCCGATGGCTTGTCGAAGATATAGCATAACCAGCGGTCGTGTGCGCTTGTGATTTTGTTGTAAGCGCGGCGCAACTCAGTGCGGTGGGAGCTATTGAATTCGTATCCGGTGACGCCGTTACCCGTAGCGCCTTTTCCCAGGATCTTTATTATTTGGCCATACTCGTTGTCGTTCCTGTAGATTGCGACAGGCAGAACGTCAGTAACAGGTTGTGCTAATTTAACAAGTGCAATGTCATCCGACGACGAAAGCAGAACCCGAAAAAGCGTCCAGTCCCAGGTTGCCAGTGCCTGCTCAAGTAACTTCTGCGGCGGCTTTCTGTATCCTGGATGTATTTCGTGACGCTCAACCGCTCTCGGAATCCCGTTAATAGTTACCTGCTTGATTTCAGATTGCCATGTGATCGCATGAGCAGCGGTAATAATCCATTGCGATGCAATCAGTACCCCATGCCCCTCGCCAGGCAGATCAACCAGGGCGGGAAGTTCAGACGCCGGAACTCGATACTTGGCGTCTTCAACGTCGGCGCGAATGACGATCGCGCTCGCACTAAAGGACACAGTAAGCAATGTGAGAAACAACAGTTGGACCATATACAGTACCTTTTGGGGCATCTGGAAGTAAGCAAGTTGCTCTGTGACAGCTGCGGAGTGTCTGCCCGAATTGATTTTTAGTCAAGCTTCAGTGATGCATGATTTCGTACAGGCACGCAAATTATTGATTTACGCGGGCTCATGCACGAAGCGCGCAGCTGCTCCAAACCTGAGCCTAGCCCTGCCCCGACGCCAGCGCCATCCGGCGCCGGATGCGCTGGGCTTCCTGCGCATCCCCCGCCGCCTCGGCACGCTGCGCCTGCACGCCCAGCCAGGCCAGCAACGGACGGCGCCAGCCCTGGTGCGAGGCGGTGTCGATGGCCTGCGCGATGCCGTCCGGCGTGATGCGCCCTGCCCTGAACGCGGCGCCGGCCGCGACCAGCCGCGCCAGCGGATCGGCCACCGCGGCGACCTGTCCGCCGGCGAGCACGGGACGGTGCTGCTCGGGCAGCAGCGCCGCATCGAGCCCCTGCCAGCGGCCGTACAGGTAGTCGGCGTAGGCGCGCTGCGCCGGCGTGGCTTCCCCGGCGAGTGCCGCGTAGCCGGGGCAGTCGTCGAAATCGAGGCTCGCGACCCGGGCGGCGCAGCGCACCAGTTCGACCTGGGCCACGTAGTCGGCCCGGCCGGTGGCGGTGGTGGCCGTGCGCGCGCTGCGGAACTCGGCAGCGGCGGCCGCCGTGTGGCCCTTCAGGTAGTCGTCCGTCGAGGCGTCGAGCGCCCCCTTGGCGTCCGCCTGCCAGTCGGGCGGCAAGGGCTTGCTGGCGCAGGCGGCCAGCAACGCGCCAGCGGACAGCGCAACGAGGAAGGCAGGGATTTTCATGGCAGCTTGATCTCCTGGTTGCTGCGGGCGAAGGGCCACTTGCGGTTGATCTCGTCGACCAGGCGGTTCACCTTGCGCAGGCTGGCGTCGACTTCGCCGCGCAGCGCGCCCAGGTCCTGCGTCGCCTCGCGCGCGTTGGCGCCGACGGCCTGGGCCTCGACCAGCACCGCGTCCATCTTCTTCAGGGTCGTGCTGGCGTCCTGCAGCACCACGTGCAGCTGGCGGATGGCGGCCTGGGTGTCGTCCATCACGCCATCCTTGCCGTACACGCGCTGCTCGGTCTTGCCCAGCAGCGAGTTGATGCGGTCCAGCGCCTCGCGCAGCTTGCGCGCCTCCGCGTCGCCGCCCATCACGCCGCCCAGCACGCCGCCGGGACCGGACATGCGCCCGGTGAGGGTGTTGATGTTGGCCAGGCTGGCATTGATGTCCGAGCCGGCCGCGGTCATGCTTTCGAGGTTCTCGAGCAGCGCGCGCGCGGTGGCGACCATGCGCGGGATCTCGGCGGAGACGTCGCCGCGCAGCACCGAACGGACGGCGTCCGGCGGCAGCGGCGGGTCGTTCAGCAGGCCGGTGAAGGCGCGCAGGCGGGTCTCGCCGACGATGCTCGACTCCAGCGTAAACACGCTCGAGGTGCGCAGCCACTTGGCGTCCTTGCTCTGCACGTCCACCAGGATGCGGACCTTGCCGTCCGGCGCCAGCTCGACCTGGCTCACGCGCCCGATCGGAAAGCCGGCGAAGCTCATGTCCATGCCGGGGATGACGCCGGACGAGTCGTCGGTCTCGAGGATCAGCCGCTGGGTGGGCTCGAACACGCCGCGCGCATGCATCACATACCCGAGGAAGGCGGCGACCAGGATGCCGACCGCCGCCAGCAGGATCATGGCCTTGAGTTCGACGTGTTTCGGTTCGTCCGGCAGGGGTTCGGTCATTGGCTTGCCTTCAAATATATTTAAGTGCCAGCGATGCCGCCTCGATCACCAGCAGCACGAACAGCAGGCGCATGGCGCCCGGCTGCACGGTGGAGTTGATCCGGCGCGGATAGCGCTGCAGTTCGAGGATGGCGGCGGTCGGGATCAGGGCCACGGCCAGGCCGAAGAACACGGTCTTGAGCACGAAGCCGATGGTTACCGTCGGGGTGAACACGCGGCCGACGGTGCGCGTGTAATCCTCGACGCCCCACGGCAGCAGGCCGTACACGTTCAGGTAGGCCAGCACCAGCACGATGGTGATGGTGACCATGGCCAGGCTCAGGACGGCCACGGAATTGGCCAGCAGCTGCGGCACCATGTCGCGCCGCATGCGCCGCAGCGCCTCGTCGTTGGCCGCCTGCGGCGACATGCCGGCGCGCGCCAGCCCCAGCGCCGAGGCGTCGAAAGCCATGCTGGCGCGCAGGGCCACGAACATGGCGGCGGAAAGCGGAATCAGCTCCAGCACCAGCACCCGCACCACCATCTCCAGCGCGAAGTTCGACAGGCCGTAGCTCTTGGCCGTGACCAGCACGATGCGGATGATGACCAGGCTGATCAGGGCCGAGGCCAGCGCGAACCAGGGCAGCACCTGCCAGGTGCTGGCGTAGATGTAGCGGGCGGCGGCCAGGCGGTTCTCGCGGTTGTAGGTCGAGGGCGAGAGCGCCATCACGATGGCGATGGCGCCCAGGTGGACCATGTACCACCAGCTGCGCAGGTAGCGCGCGAAGGCAAGGCCCCAGAGGCGCGGGTTTGCGTAGAAGTGGATGGTTCGGCGCATGGTGTCGATATGATACGAATTTTGATGAGAGTGCCTGGTTTTTGTATCAAATTGATACTGTGCGGTATGCAGTTCCCTTGGATTCCCGCCTGTTACTGCCGCCTCACCTGCAACACTCCCTTCACCTCCGCGATCGCCGCCAGCGCCTTCTGCAGCTGCCCGGTCGATGCGATCTCCGCCGTGAACACCATGCGCGCCTGGCCCTTCGTGGTCTGGGTATTCACGCCGATCACGTTGATTTTCTCGCGCATGAACACGTCCGAGATGTCGCGCAGCAGGCCCTGGCGGTCTCCCGCGAGGATGAAGATGTCCACCGGGTAGACCGTATCCGCCTCGGCCAAGCCCCAGGCGGTCTGGATCACGCGTTCCGGCGCCTTGGCGCGCATCTCGGCGAAGTTCTTGCAGCTCAGGCGGTGGATCGACACGCCCTTGCCGCGCGTGACGAAGCCGACGATCGGGTCCGGCGGCGCCGGCTTGCAGCACCTGGCCAGCATCGTCATCAAGCCTTCGGTGCCCACCACCAGCACGCCCGACTTGGCGCCCTGCTCCACGCTCGAGGCGCGGCTCTTGTTGACCACCGCCTCGTCGCTCGGGGGCGGCGCCTCCGCCGTGTCGTGCAGCGCCGCTTCCACATGGCGCAGGCTGAACTTCTCCTTGCCGACCTGGATGAACAGCTCGTCCACCTTGGCAAAGCCCAGCTTGTGCGCCAGCGCTTCCAGGTTGACGGCCGTCTTGCCCTCGCGCTGCAGCGATTTTTCGACCAGCGCCCGCCCCTGCGCCAGCGTCTCGGCCTGTTCCAGCGCGTGGAACCACGCGCGGATCTTGGAGCGGGTGCGGCTGCTGACCGTGTAGCCGGGGCTGAGCCAGTCGCGCGACGGGCCCTGGGTGCCGGCCGGACCCTTGGCGGTGATGATCTCGCAGGTCTGGCCGTTTCTCAACGGCGTGTTGAGCGGCACCATGACGCCGTCGATCTTGGCGCCGCGGCAGCGGTGGCCCACCTCGCTGTGCAGGTGGTAGGCGAAGTCGATCGGGGTCGCGCCCTGCGGCAGCTCGATCACGCGCGCCTGCGGCGTGAGCACGAAGATGCGGTCGTCCAGCGTGGCCGCCTTGAGCTTCTCGACCCATTCCTTCTGCAGGTCTTCCTGGCCGGCGACGGCGTCGGCCACGTCGCTCTTCCAGGCCAGCAGCTGGCGCAGCCAGGCGATCTTCTCGTCGTACTGCTCGCTCTTGAAGTTCGAGCCGCCCTCTTCCTTGTAGCGCCAGTGCGCGGCCACGCCGTACTCGGCGAAGTTGTGCATTTCCTGGGTACGGATCTGCACTTCCAGCGGCCGCCCGTCCTCGGCGGTGACCACCGTGTGCAGCGACTGGTAGCCGTTCGGCTTCGGGCGCGAGATGTAGTCGTCGAATTCCTTCGGGATCGGGGTCCAGATGTTGTGGACGATGCCCAGCACCGTGTAGCAGGTCTTCACGTCCGCGACGATCACGCGGAACGCGCGCACGTCGTACAGCTCGCTGAAGTCGAGCTCCTTGCCGCGCATCTTGTTCCAGATGCTGTAGATGTGCTTCGGCCGGCCCGACACCTCGGCCTGGACGCCCGCCGCGGCCAGCTCGCCCTGGAGCCGCTCGATCGAGGACTGCACGAAGCCTTCGCGCTGCGTGCGCTTTTCCTCGAGCATCTTGGCGATGCGCTTGTAGGCCTCCGGCTCGATGAAGCGGAAGGACAGGTCTTCCAGCTCCCACTTGAGCTGCCAGATGCCGAGGCGGTTGGCCAGCGGGGCGTAGAAGTCGAGCACCTCGCGTCCATAGGCGCGGGTGGACTCGTCGAAGCGCTTCTGCTCGGCGAAGAAGCGCAGGCAGGCGGCGCACGAGGCCAGGCGGATCAGCACCACGCGCATGTCCGAGGCCATCGCCAGCAGCATCTTGCGCAGCGTCTCGACCTGGGCGGCGGCCTGCTGGGCGGCGTTCTTGCCCGCATTTTTCCCGGCTGCGACCGGCTCCTTGCCGGCAGTGAGGTCGCGCAGCCTGACCAGCTGGTACACGCCCTGCACCAGGTCCGACACTTCCTTGCCGAAGCGTTCCTCGAGCGACCCGGCCACCTCCGGCTCCATCATCGCCAGCTCGAACAGCAGGCCGGCGATGCGGGTCTCGGCATCGGTGCTGAGGTAGGACAGCGTGCCCGCCACCCCGAGCGAAAACTCGAGCGCGTCCTGGCCGGAGGCCGTGCTGCGCTCGCCGTAGGCGCCGCTCGCATAGTCGAGCGCGGCCTGGACCCGTTCGCAGTCCTGCGCGCTCAGTCCCTGGACCAGCTGGGTGGTGGCGTCGCCCAGTAAGGCGGTCGATACCATTAAGCCGTCGCCGCCTTAACGCAGTGCGGCGGTGATGCAGACCTCCACCAGGCAGGCGGGGTTGGCCAGCTTGGCCTCGACGGTGGCGCGCGGCGGGGTGTGGCCCTGGGCGACCCACTCGTCCCACACCGCGTTCATGCCGGCGAAATGCGCCATGTCGGCGATGAAGATCTGGCACATCAGGATGCAGGTCTTGTCGCTGCCGGCTTCGCCCAGCAGGCGGTCGACGTGGCCCAGCACCTCGCGCATCTGGCCCTCGATGCCCTGGCTGGTGTCTTCGGCGATCTGGCCGGCCAGGTACACGGTGCCGTTGTGGATGGCGGTTTCGGACAGGCGCTTGCCTACGTGGAGTCGTTTGATTTCCATAGCTGCTTTCTTCAAAAACGTGGCTCGGGGCCCTGGGACCCTTCGCCGACTAAAAATTCTCGTGCAATCGCAATCTGGTCCGGCTGCACGAAGGTGGGCGCGTGGCCCACGCCGGCGATCTCGACCAGGCGCGGCTTCGGGCCGCGCATGCACATTTCCCGCGCCGTCTCGCGCGACAGCAGGTCGGACAGTTCGCCGCGCACCAGGAGGGTCGGGCAGCGGATCGCGTCCCAGGCCGCCCACAGCCCGGCCTCGTCGTGCGCCGCCTTGTCGGCCGTGATGGCGCGAAACGGCTGGGCCAGGCCCAGGTCGTAGTGGCGCACCCACTGGCCGTCCGCGTCGCGGCGCAGCACGTCGCTCGCCAGCTTGTGCCACTGCTCGTCGGTATGCGGCCCGAAGGACATCGATACCGCCTTCACGTAGGCTGCCCCGCTGTCGAAATCCGGGAAGCGGATGTCCTGCCCGATGTACTCGCCGATGCGCGCAATCGCGCCCCCGTCGAGCACCGGGCCGATGTCGTTGACGGCCAGCTTGCGCACCGGGCTGTCTTCCAGCGCGGCCAGCATGATGCCGATCAGGCCGCCCATCGAGGTGCCGAACCAGTGCACGCCCTCGTCGTCCGATGTCACGCGGGCGACCAGCGTGACCATGTCGGCGACGTACTGCGGCACCGTGTAGTACTGCGGGTCGCGCAGGCGGCCCGAGCGGCCGCGGCCGACCACGTCCGGGCACACCACCCGGTACGTATCGCACAGCGCGCGCGCCAGGTGGTCGAAGTCGTCGCCCACGCGCGTGACGCCGTGCACGCAGACCAGCACCTTCGGATTCGACGGGTCGCCCCACTCCTTGTACGCCATGCGGTGCAGGCCGTCGGGCGAGCTGCACTGCACGCTTTTTAATCTGGCTTCGGTCATCCCGCTCTCCATCATGGCAATATTGCTGGTCTTTCCATCGCCACGCACCACGCAGCTCACCACGCATCTCACCATTTTACAGGGCGTTGCGATTAGAATTCTACCAATTCTGAGGAAGCAACCCGTTCACCCCCAAAACTAGAGGACGCAATGAATTCCAGTATGCTCAGTGGTAAAACCGCACTCGTCACCGGCTCGACGTCCGGCATCGGCCTCGGCATCGCCCGCTCGCTCGCGGAACAGGGCGCCAACATCGTGTTCAACGGCTTCGGCGACGCCCAGCAGATCGAAAAGCTCTACACCGACATCGGCACCGAATTCGGCGTCCAGACCGCCTACCACAACGCCGACATGTCCAAGCCGGACGAGATCGAAGCCATGATGCGTTTTGCGGCCGAGAAGTTCGGCGGCGTCGACATCCTGGTCAACAATGCCGGCATCCAGCACGTCGCGACCGTGGACGCGTTCCCGGTCGAGAAGTGGGACGCGATCATTGCCATCAACCTGAGCTCGGCCTTCCACACCACCCGCCTGGCGCTGCCGGGCATGAAGCAGAAGAACTGGGGGCGCATCATCAACCTGGCCTCGGTGCATGGCCTGGTCGGATCGGCGGGCAAGTCGGCCTACGTCGCGGCCAAGCACGGCCTGGTGGGCCTGACCAAGGTGACGGCGCTCGAGAACGCCCAGACCGGCATCACCTGCAACGCGATCTGCCCGGGCTGGGTCCTGACGCCGCTGGTCCAGAAGCAGGTGGACGACCGCGCCGCCCGAGACGGCCTGTCCAACGACGCGGCGCGCAAGGCGCTGCTGCTCGAAAAGCAGCCTTCGGGCGAATTCGTCACCCCGGACGAACTGGGCGCGCTGGCCGTGTTCTTCTGCAGCCCGGCCGGCGACCAGGTGCGCGGCGTGGCCTGGAACATGGACGGCGGCTGGGCCGCGCAGTAAGGCCGCAGTAAGGCCATAGCCGCGACGACGCCATGACGCTACGCCTCGACGAACCCGAACTGCGGGACGCCTGCCTCGACCTGGCCCGGGTGGTGCTTGCCGCCGGCCAGCCCCAGGTCTCGAACGACATCCTCGAGACGCTGGCAGACCGGTTCTACCGGGAAGTCGTCGATTTCGCGCCCGGCATCGCCCGCGCCGGGCGCGATCCGAACCTGCTGACGCGTGCGGTGTACTACCTGATCGACGCGCATGCCCTGCCCCTCATGGGCACCGACATGGAATGGTTCCGCCAGACGCTGGTCTGCCTGGTCGAGCTGGCGGTGCCGGGGATCGCGCTCTCCGATAAAGGGGGCGCATTCCTGCGCGACGTGCAGCTCGGGGTCGAGCAGTCGCTGGGGGATCTGGAGGGCTGAGCCGCGCCGCGTTATCAGCCGGCGTGCCGCCTTAGCGGCTGGCGCGCACGCGTTGCTGGACGGCCCGCTCCGGGAAGAAGAATGTGCAGGCCACCAAGGCGACGCAGCCCAGAACCAGTGCGATGCATAGCCGAAGCACGGTAGACGCCTGCGTGAAACACAAGCCATACCCCGGCGCACAGGAAGCCTGCTAGAATGCCTCATGCACGGTCCCCTCGCCCATGTAAAAAAGGCCCAGCACGACGGCCATGATCATGGCTGCTGCGCTTGCCGACACTAGGTGCAGCGCGCCACGCCGCCCAAGCACCAGCCATCCGGAAGCAATGAACAAGGTAGCGCTGCAGAGACCGAGAACCAAGGCTGCATTGAGGCGAAGCCCGTCAACAAGCAGCTCGTAAGCCTGCACCGTCAGGACTGCGCCTGACAACGCGCCCAGGCCGGCAAGGACGGCGAGAACGGTTCTGGCGAACCGAAGCGTGGACATGCCCATCGAACTACGCCTCTTGGTAACGCTCGCTGGCACTTACACGCCACGATTCTGCGTGGTATTTCGGTGATGCGCGTGATGTCGCAAGATAAAGTCCAGGGTCAACTTGCACCACACCGTGATACCTGCCATCGCAGTCCAGTGGGCATAGGCGATTTGTCCGAACAGGACCGACAGGATCACGAACAATGCGGCACACCCTGCGGTTCCATTAATCAGCAAGGCATATGGCGCAAATCTGGCAGGGTTGGCAGGCGGCACCCCTCGGCGCAAGGCAACGCCGGACATGTCCTTCAGCACTGCGATACGCCAGGCATGACGGAGCCAGAAAAAAGCCATTGGGAACAACGACAGGAATAAAATCCACGTCAAAATCAGGTCTACCCAGGCAAACATATCCCCTCTGCTTTCAAAATCTCATAGCGAGAAAACAACATGTGGAACCAGGCACCGGGGCCTGGCTCCACCCGGTTCAGAGACCCGGGAAAGGATCCCTACCGTCCGTCCCGATGTCAGCTATGATCGCCGGTCGGCGCGCCAGCGCCCTTGGGAATGCGGATACCCTCGACCAGGTGCTGGATCTCCAGCGGCGCTTCCTTGGAAAGCTTGCTGACCACATACGCCACAGCAAAATTCACCAGCGCTCCCACCGTGCCGAAACCTTCCGGTGAAATGCCGAAGAAGCCATTCGTACCGCCGACCAGCTCGACATATTCCGTTCCTTTCACAAAGAAGATGCCTTTGTGAGCGAAAACGTAGAACAGGACGACGAAGAGGCCAGCGAGCATGCCGGCGATGGCGCCGGTATTGTTCATTTTCTTGTTGAAAATGCCCATCATGAGCGCCGGGAAAATGGTACTGGCCGCAATACCGAATGCCAGTGCTACCGTACCGGCTGCGAAACCGGGTGGATTCAGGCCCAGGTAACCGGCCAGCACGATGGCGAAGGCCATTGCAATTTTCCCCGCCAATAACTCATTTTTTTCGCTGATATTCGGTGCGAACACACCCTTGATCAGGTCGTGCGAAATGGAGGACGAAATTGCCAGCAACAGGCCTGCAGCGGTAGACAGCGCCGCGGCCAGGCCGCCGGCTGCAACCAGTGCGATCACCCAGTTGGGCAGCAGCGCGATTTCAGGGTTGGCCAAGACGATGATGTCGGGGTTGACGGTCAGCTCGTTGCCTTTCCAGCCTGCTTCGTTTGCCTTTGCCAGGACCGCTTCGTCCTTGGTCGCGTCGTTGTAGTACTGGATGCGGCCGTCGCCATTCTTGTCTTCGAACTTCAGCAGGCCGGTCACCTCCCAGCGCTTCATCCAGTCGGGGCGTCCTTCGGCCAGGATACTTGCTTCCGGCGCATACAGGTCGCCACCGCTGGCAACGGCGCTATTGACAGTCTGGTGCAGGTTGTATTTGGCCATGCCGCCGACGGCTGGAGCGGTCGTGTACAGGATGGCGATGAACACCAGGGCCCATCCGGCCGAGCTGCGGGCGTCGGCGACCTTCGGGACAGTGAAGAAGCGGACGATGACGTGCGGGAGTCCTGCCGTACCGATCATGAGGGAGACGGTAAAGAAGAACATGTTCAGCATGCTGCCGGCCGAGGTGGTCGTGTATTCGCTGAAGCCGAGGTCCGTCACGACCTGGTCCAGCCTGGACAGGAGCGACACCTCGGTACCGGACAAATCGCCGCCAAGGCCAAGTTGCGGCAGGGGGTTGCCGGTCAAATTCAGGGAAATGAAGATCGCCGGGATCGTGTAGGCGAAGATCAGCACCACATACTGGGCGATCTGCGTATAGGTGATTCCCTTCATGCCGCCAAACACGGCGTACATGAACACGATGGCCATGCCGATATAAATGCCCATTTCGGACGAGACCCCCAGGAAACGCGAGAACGCGATCCCGACACCGGTCATCTGGCCGATGACGTAGGTGATGGAAGCGGTCAAGAGGCAGATGACGGCAACGGTACGGGCGCCGTTCGAATAGAACCGGTCACCGATGAATTGTGGCACGGTAAACTTGCCGAATTTCCGCAGGTACGGCGCCAACAACATCGCTAGAAGGACATATCCCCCGGTCCAGCCCATCAGGAACACCGCCCCGCCATATCCCATGTTCGAGATCAGGCCGGCCATCGAAATGAACGATGCCGCGGACATCCAGTCGGCGGCGGTTGCCATGCCGTTAGTAACCGGGTGCACGCCGCTGCCGGCGACGTAGAAATCGCTCGTGCTGCCTGCGCGTGCCCAGACAGCGATACCGATGTACAGGGCAAAACTCGCACCTACGAAGAGGTAAATCGTTGTTTGCAGATCCACACTGTTCTCCTTAGTCTTCCTGGACGCCGTATTCACGGTCGATTTGGCCCATCTTCTTCGCGTAGTAGAAAATCAGTGCGATAAAGATGTAGATCGACCCTTGCTGGGCGAACCAGAAGCCCACGGGATATCCACCTAGGTAAAACTGGTTGAGAAACGGAGCGAACAAGATTCCGGCGCCGTATGAGCACAGGAACCAGATGGTTAAGATGATACCTAGCAACTTGAGCGTCGCTTTCCAGTATCCATTGCTGTCATGGCTTTGCATGGATGTCTCCTTGTTTATTGTCGAGAGGATTCCGCAACATGATTTCTTAACGAATCTTCAACGCGGCCTGCTGTCCATATTACATGTTTTACTTACAGCATCCTTGCATCTGCGAACTTTCTTGCAAGCTAAGTGATGAAATGAGCGAGGTCTGTAGGGCGGTCGGCGCTGCCGCCCCCCTACGGGAGTGTGGCGGGGTTCCGGAAATATCACGCCATAAGGATGCGGCATAACGGAAACAAGATATAAGGCCTGCGGATATCCACAATAGATGGCGCGAAGGGAATCCGAGAAGATGGCATCTCACACACTTCTCTTATAAGAGTTGCCATGAAAAAGCCTTTTTATAAAATTTTGTATGTCCAGGTGCTGTTCGCCATCGTCTTCGGCGTGCTGCTCGGGGTGTTCTACCCTGAACTGGGCACCAAGATGAAGCCTTTGGGAGACGGCTTCATCAAACTGATCAAGATGATCATCGCCCCGGTGATCTTCTGTACCGTCGTCGCCGGTATCGCCGGCATGCAGGACATGAAGAAGATCGGCCGCGTCGGCGGCAAGGCCCTGCTGTATTTCGAGGTGGTCTCGACCATCGCGCTGGCCATCGGCCTCGTGGTCGCCAACATGCTCAAGCCGGGCGCCGGCTTCAACGTCGATGCCACCCAGCTCGATGCCTCGTCGATCGCCCAGTACACGTCCAAGGCCGAGAACCAGAGCACCGTCGACTTCGTGATGAACATCATCCCGACCACCTTCGTGGATGCGTTCGCCAAGGGCGACATCCTGCAGGTGCTCCTGATCGCGATGCTGTTCGGCTTCTCGCTGTCGCTGATGGGCGAACGCGGCCGTCCGGTGACGAAGATGATCGAGGACTTCTCGCATGCCATCTTCGGCGTCGTCAACATCATCATGAAGGTCGCCCCGATCGGCGCCTTCGGCGCGATGGCCTTCACCATCGGCAAATACGGCCTGGAATCGCTGCTGCCGCTGGCCAAGCTCATGGGCTCGTTCTACCTGACCTGCTTCCTGTTCGTGGTCGTGATCCTGGGCGGCATTGCCAAGTACACCGGCTTCTCGATCTTCCGCTTCATCAAGTACATCAAGGAAGAACTGCTGATCGTGCTCGGCACCAGCTCGTCGGAAAGCGCCCTGCCGGCCCTGATGCGCAAGCTGGAACGCCTCGGCTGCTCCAAGCCGGTGGTCGGCCTGGTGGTCCCGACCGGTTACTCGTTCAACCTGGACGGCACCAACATCTACATGACGATGGCGGCCCTGTTCGTTGCCCAGGCGACCAACACCGAGCTGACCCTGATGCAGGAACTGACCATCCTGGCGGTGGCGATGCTGACCTCGAAGGGTGCATCGGGCATCACCGGCGCCGGCTTCATCACCCTGGCCGCAACCCTGGCGGTGGTCCCGACCATCCCGGTGGCAGGCATGGCGCTGATCCTCGGCATCGACCGCTTCATGAGCGAAGCCCGCGCCCTGACCAACTTCGTCGGCAACGGTGTCGCCACCGTGGTGGTGTCGAAGTGGGAGAAGGAACTGGACACGCAGCGCATGGACGATGTCCTGAGCGGCCGCGTGCCGGTCGAAAGCGGCATGGACTCGACCCCGGACCTGCAGCCGGTGCCGCAGGCGGCCAAGGCAGCGTAACCGCATACGCCGCAAGCACGCCACGCAAGACCGCGCCTCCGGGCGCGGTTTTTTTTCGTCCCTACCCTGCCCGCATAAAACACGCATGGCACAGGAAATCAATAGACATGCGTGTCTAGACAGACTATTCTAGTCCTCGATTACCCAATGAGGACGCGCATGCCACGCAAACCCGATACCCCCAAGCCGACCCCGGCCGAACTCGAACTGCTGCAGGTCCTGTGGCCGATGGCCTCCGGCACCGCCAAGCAGGTGCACCAGGAAATGCAGAAGACCAAGCCGGACGTGACCTATGCCACCGTGCTGCGCCTGATGCAGATCATGCACGGCAAGGGCCTCCTGGTGCGCGACGAGAGCGAACGCTCGCATGTCTATGCCCCGGCCCACGCCCAGGACTCGGTCGAGACCAATCTGCTGAAGGACCTGATGCAGCGCGCCTTCGCCGGATCGGCCAAGGCCCTGGTGCTGGCCGCGCTCAAGAGCGGCATCTCCAGGAAGGAACGCGAGGAGATCGAACAGCTGCTGCGTGAAGACAAGGGGCAGGACGACACCGGCGCCAGGCCGGAGGGAGTCCAGCCGGAGAAGCGGCGATGAGCCCCGCCGACATCGTCGCCAGCATCGGCTGGACCCTGGTCCACTTCCTGTGGCAGGGTGCGCCGATCGGCTGCGCGACCGCCTTCCTGCTCACGCTCCTGCGCAACGCGCGTCCGCAATCGCGCTACCTCGTCGCCTGCACCGGCCTGCTCCTGTGCCTGGCCTGGCCCGCGCTCGAACTGGGCCTGCGGCTGCACGGCGGCGCCGGCAGCAGGGGCGACGCGGCGGTGCTGTTCGCGGCCGGCCTGATGGCCGGCTCGCCGCTCGACGCCGGCTGGAGCGTGCTGCTCGCCGACCACCTGGCGTGGATCGTCGGCACCTGGTTCGTGTGCGCGCTGGCCCTGGCGGCGCGCATGGTCCTGGGCATGCTCTGGATCGACCGCGCCGTGAAGCATGAACGCCAGGACCCGGCCTGGCAGGCGCGCATCGAACGCCTTGCCGCGCAGTTCGGCGTGGACCGATCGGTGCGCCTGCGCGTGCTCGAGCACCTGGCCAGCCCGATCACGGCCGGCTGGTGGCGCCCGGCGGTGCTGGTACCCGCCGCGCTCGTCACCGGCATGCCGGCGCACCTGCTCGACGCGCTGCTGGCCCACGAGATGGCCCACATCAAGCGTCACGACTACCTGGTGAACCTGTGCCAGAACGTGGTCGAGACCCTGCTCTTCTACCATCCGGCGGTCTGGTGGATTTCTACCCGCATCCGGGTGGAACGGGAACAGATCGCCGACGATTTCGCAGCAAGGAGTCTGGGCGAACCGCGGCGCCTGGCCCTGGCCCTTTCCGAGCTGGAGAAACTCCAGTTCTCAACCCACCACCTGGCCCAGGCGGCCAACGGAGGAGATCTCATGTCACGCATCAAACGCTTGATTCGCCCTGATTCCGAATCCCTGAGACAGGCATTGAACTGGAAGGCGGCCATTCCCGTACTGGGGCTGGCGGCCATGAGCGCCGCGGTGTTCGCTCATGCGGGGCCGGCCGCAAAATTGGCGGCGCCCGAAAAACCCGCGATCGCCAATTTCGAGACCTGCGAGAGACCGCACTATCCAGCCGAATCGATCAAGCAGCACCATACCGGCACCGTCACCCTCGGCTTCCTGGTCGCGAAGAACGGCACGGTGAAGGGATCGAAAGTCACGAAATCGTCCGGCCACGTGGCGCTCGACGAGGCGGCGCATACAGCGCTGACGAAGTGCAGGTTCAAGCCGGCCACCACCAAGGGCAAGCCGGTCGAGGCCTGGGCCGCCGTCCAGTACGTCTGGACACTGGAGTAAGTTCGCAGCTGCCGTGCTACGCTCGGCAGTCGGGCAGGGACGCCTGCCCGCTTCGTCGCCGCGCCAACAAGAACAAAGGAGATTGCATGTCCCGTTTTAACGCTTCCATTCTTCCTGCGCCCAGGGCGGCGTTCTGGAAACCGCTCATCCTTGCGCTTGGCCTGGGCACGATGGGCGCCATCGGCCCGGTTCAGGCGGCGCCCGCAGAAACTGCCGCGCCAGCCCCGCCAAACACCCGCGCAGGCATCGACACCAACAAGTGCGCGAGACCCGAGTATCCCAGCGAGGAAGCGGCACAACAGCACCGCGGCACGGTGCAATGGCGTTTCCTGATCGGTGCGGACGGCTGGGTCGTCGACGCCAAGCTCGACAAGTCGAGCGGCTACCCCGCCCTTGACGAAGCGGCCCGTTCGGCGCTGGTGAAATGCAGGTTCAAGCCTCCCCTCACGCGCGACGGCAAGCCTGCCCGTGCCTGGGTGCCGGTCCAGTACGTCTGGAACTGAGCACGCCGCGACAAGGAACTTCCCCTTTCCCCGACACGTACGACGATGAAACTTCCCTCGACCCTCCTGTTTTTACCTGCAATCCTTGCGACCCTGGCCTTCGATGCGGCTGCCGCCGACAAGACGCGGCTCGACGACGCGACCCGCAAGCAGGTCCTGTCCGAGCTCGGCGCCAGGATCAGCGAGGTGTATGTCTTCCCGGACAAGGCGAAACTGGTCGTCGATCGCCTGCAGGAACAGGAACAACGCGGGGCCTACCGCGCGGCCAGGAACCTCGACCAATTCGCAAGCATGCTCACCAAGGACCTGCGGCACCCGACGCGGGACAAGCATCTCGGCGTCTGGTACAGCGCGCAGCCCGTCCCGGACCTCGCCAACGGCCCTGCGCAGACGCCGGACATGGACCGCAAGCTCGCGGATTATCTCAAGGCCAGGAACTACGGCATCCGCAAGGTCGAGACCCTGCCCGGGAACATCGGCTACATCGACCTGCGGAGTTTCCCTTCCGCCCGGTTCGCCAAACCCGCGCTCGGTGCGGCCATGACCCTGGTCGCCGACACCGATGCGCTCATCGTCGACTTGCGCCATAACGGCGGCGGCGATCCCCACGCGGTTGCCTACATGTCGAGCTACCTGTTCGACCGGCGCACCCACCTGAACGACATGCACTGGCGCGAAGGCGCGCGCACGGAATCGTTCTGGACCGAAGAGGACGTGCCGGGGAAGAAGTTCGGCGGCGCGAAGAAGGTGTATGTCCTCACCAGCAAGGACACCTTCTCGGGCGCCGAGGAATTCAGCTACAACCTGCAGCAGCTGCGGCGCGGCGTCATCGTCGGCGAGACCACCGGCGGCGGCGCCCATCCCGGAAGGACGCACCGGATCCATCCCCACATGCAGGTATTCATCCCGGGCGGCCAGGCCATCAACCCGGTCAGCAAGACCAACTGGGAAGGCACCGGCGTCGTGCCGGACGTGCGGGTGAAAGCGGCCGACGCGCTCAAGACCGCCGAGCGCCTTGCCCTCACGGAGTTGCTGAAGTCGCCGAACGACGACGAGCATGCGGCGTCGCTGCGCAAGCGTCTGGATGCCCTGAAATAAACAAGCCCGCAGGGCATCCTGCGGGCTTTCATCCACACCAGCACACCGCAAGGCCGGAACGCCGCCCCCGCGGTATTGTTTATACCGCCGAGACGTCCAGCTCGCAGCCGGTCGCCGACAGCACCTGCTCCGTGGTCACGCCCGGCGCCAGTTCCACCAGCTTGAGGCCGGTATCGGTGACGTCGATGACGCCCAGGTCGGTGATGATGCGGTCCACCACGCCCACGCCGGTCAGCGGCAGGTCGCATTTTTTCAGGATCTTGTGGCTGGTGCTGCCGTCCTTGGCGGTGGCGACGTGTTCCATCACCACGACCACGCGCTTGACGCCGGCGACGAGATCCATCGCCCCGCCCATGCCCTTGACCATCTTGCCCGGGATCATCCAGTTGGCCAGGTCGCCCTGCTGCGACACCTGCATCGCACCCAGGATCGCCAGGTTGATCTTGCCGCCGCGGATCATGCCGAAGGAATCGGCCGAGCTGAAGTAGGCGGCGCCCGGCAGGGCCGTCACGGTCTGCTTGCCGGCGTTGATCAGGTCGGCGTCCACCTCTTCCTCGGTCGGGAACGGGCCGATGCCCAACAGGCCGTTTTCCGACTGCAGGAACACTTCCATATCGTTGGGAACGTAGTTCGCCACCAGGGTCGGCAGGCCGATGCCCAGGTTCACATAGAAACCGTCCTGCAGTTCCTTCGCCGCGCGCGCGGCCATTTCATCACGAGTCCATGCCATGTTCTGTCTCCGAGGGGTGCTTAGTTCGCGCGCACGGTGCGCTGTTCGATGCGCTTTTCCGGCGTCGGGTTGTGGACGATGCGGTGCACGAAGATGCTCGGGGTGTGCACCTGGTCCGGATCGATCTCGCCGATCTCGACCAGCTCTTCGACTTCGACGATGCAGATCTTGCCTGCGGTAGCGACGTTCGGGTTGAAGTTGCGCGCGGTCTTGCGGTACAACAGGTTGCCTGCCTTGTCCGCCTTCCAGGCCTTGACCAGGGAGACGTCCGGCAGCAGCGAACGCTCCATGACATAGTGCTCGCCGTCGAATTCGCGGGTTTCCTTGCCTTCTGCGACGATGGTGCCGTAGCCGGTCTTGGTGAAGAAGGCCGGGATGCCGGCGCCACCGGCGCGCAGCTTTTCGGCCAGCGTGCCCTGCGGGGTGAATTCGAGTTCGAGCTCGCCGGCCAGGAACTGGCGCGCGAATTCCTTGTTTTCGCCGACGTAGGACGCGATCATTTTCTTGATCTGGCGCGTCTCCAGCAGCTGGCCCAGGCCGAAGCCGTCCACGCCGGCGTTGTTCGAAATGGCGGTGAGGTTCTTCACGCCGGAGTCCCGCAGCGCCGCGATCAGCGCTTCCGGAATGCCGCACAGGCCGAAACCGCCCACGGCGATGGTCTGGCCATCTGCAACGATGCCGGCCAGCGCCGACTTCGCATCAGGATACACTTTGTTCATACCCGTCCCTTTTATAGGTTAAGCCAACAAGCCTTTTTACTTCTGGAACCCGGCGACCTGCGCAGGCGGCGTGGCAGCCTGCGGCGGTGCGCCGATCTTTCCTCCAAGAGTCGATTCTCAGCATAAAATACGCTGTACCGAATAACAATACCGTAGAAATACGGGCCGGCCCCGCCATGAACCGAGCAGTCGATCCACCTCAAGTGAACCCAGCCGAACCGCCGCCCGGCGCCGCCATCGATTACGAAATGATATTCCAGCATGCGCCGGTGGGCATGTGCGTCTCGGCCAACCGCGTGATCCAGTCCTGCAATGGGGCGCTGGCGGCGATGTTCGGTTATGCGCCGGGCCAGTTGAACGGGCAGTCGTTCAGCGTGCTGTACCCGACGATGGACGAATTCCTGCGCACGGGCGATCGCATCGTGCCGATCATGAACGCCAAGGGGCGCTACTCGGACGAGCGCATCATGCGCCGCGCCGACGGCGAGCTGTTCTGGTGCCACGTCACCGGGCGCGCGCTCGACCCGGGCCAGCCGCTGGGCGCCGGCGTCTGGACCTTCGAGGACGTGAGCGAAAAGCGGCCGGTGTCGGCCGAACTGACGCCGCGCGAGCGCGAGATCGCCGCGCTGCTGGTGGAGGGAAAGACCAGCAAGGTCATCGCCCGCGAAACCGACCTGAGCCCGCGCACGGTGGAGATGCACCGGGCCAGCCTGATGCGCAAGTTCGCGGCGTCGACCTCGTCGGAGCTGGTGCACAAGCTGGTCGGGGGGCGCTGACCTTCCCGTGCCGCGATGCCGGCAGCGCTATCGGCGACGCACTACCGTGATCGCCCCCTCGGCTTCGATATAGGCAATCTTTACCTCTTCCAGGTTGGTAATCTCCTGCTGCCGAAGAGAACTCATCAGCTCTTCTTCGGTCAGGAATTCGCGCCGCATGTTCCGCCTCAGTAGCTTTCCGTCGCGAACCACCGGAATGGGCGGCGCCGACACCAGCCGTTCGATGAAACGAAAACGGTAACTCGCGGCGTTCAAGACGTAATCCCATATCACCAGCACCCCGATCAGGAGCAGCCCTTCGGTCACTGATTTGTACTCGCCAAAGGCGTTCGACGCCGCGCCGGCGATCAGGAGCAGGAAAATCAGGTCGATGGTTGCCAGTTCTCCCCCGGTGCGTCGCGGCATCACACGCATCAGCACCAGGATGACCACGTACAGCACTGTGGCGCGCGCGCCCAGCTCGGCGAGTGGGGTATTGACTGCGAACAAGGCAGCCCAGTCGGGCTGAGCGAATTTGGTGATCAACGTGTTCCTCCTGCAGCTACGGCCCGCCTTGAAAAGGCGCGTTCATGGACCGTATTTAAACAGGAGCTTGCGTACCGGGGCGCAACGCTCATCCGCCGGCGGCAGGAGCAAGGAGGCCTGCGACATGCCGACGGCAGCGCCTGGCGCTATTGGCAAGCCAGATCGACGAGGATCGGAACCGGCGCGGCGGCAAGCGCTCGCGCGCAGCACAGCGCACCGGCAAAGCCGGCATGCATAAAGACGTACCCAATAGCGCTGCCCGTCCCGAGCTTGATGCCTGCCTCATGCAGGCACCACATCCGGTAGAACGTCTCGACACGCTCCTCTTCCAGGCAGGCGCTTAGCCGCGTGACAGCGTCGGGAGTAAATGCTTGTCCCGCCAGCGCGAGCACGTCGCGGGCCGGATCGATTCGCTCGATATCCACTCCCACGGCGGTGGCGGTACTGGCGGCACAGGCGACCAGCGAGCCGCTATGCGAGATACTGAAGCTCACATCGGTACGGAAAGGATGCACGAGCACCGGGGCTTGTCCGGGCCGCTCCTGCAAGAGAACGCCGCCGGGCTCTACGCCAAGCAGCTGGCCAAGTACACGGCGCAACAGGGCTCTACCGGCAACGAACTGGCGTTGCCGCTCGGGCCTGATGAATCGCACATGGCGCTGCCGCTCGGATTCGCCCAGCCAGTCGGCATAGGCCGCCAGCCGGACGACCGGGAGGGCCGTGATGTCTGCCATCCACACGAGCGTGTCCATTCCTGCTGCCGCCGCATCCATCCCGCAGGCTTACTGCTTGATCCTGACGAATTCTCCCTTGAGTGCGACACCGGTCATCATCGCGCCGTCGTGGCATTCGAACTCGGTCGCGCTCGAGTTTTCCACGTTCTTGTAGTTGCTGACGATGTTGACGACGGCATTTGCCCCCAACTGCTTGAGGAAGCTGCAGTAGGCACGGGCGATGACCAACCTTCACCGGCGCTGGTCGGGTCAGGGACGCTCCGGCGTGTTCCAGCCAAGCGAGGTACGGTGCCCGCCCAGCCACTGGCCCTTGGGCATATCCAACTCAACAAGGATACGAATGACAACCACCTGGCATCTGCTGGGTGGACTCAGGCGAACTTGAGCTGCCCACCCTGATGAACACCAGGATCAACGCACGCGTGAACAAACTGAGCCGGCGAACTATTGAGCGCATAGCATCAAGCAGATACAAAAGTTCGCGGCAGCGTCCGCGTCGGAGCTAATGGCGCCCTATACTCTAGGAGCCTTAAAAAACGAGGGCCTTATGGATTGGATGCTGCGGACCATATGTCCCGTCTAAAATTTTAGACAGTTCAGCAGTAAATAAGCGACCTTTCGACTGCAAATCTTTAAAATCTTCAGTATGCGTCTGCCTGTCCTGCCCGACAGTATTCAGTTCCGTACGCGTTGCACCCGACGAAATTTTTTGCAAGAAGTTGTCGTACAAGCGCAGAGCCTCATCAGCACTAGTACCGCAAATGGTGCGGACCCGTTCGATTGGCGTCAAGTCAAACAGCTCAATTAATCGCTCGACCTTTGCCAAAGGGCTTAATCCCACCGTTTGCGCAATCGCAACAATGCCACTGAAATAAAGAAATTGCCTCGAGTATCTTAATTTAATATACCTAAGACCCCACTCCTTGTTTTTCTCTACCGTCTTAAACTCAAAGTCGACGCAAATCGTTCGATAATAACGGATTACATCATTCAAGAGGAAACGCGTTAAGTGGTGTGGCTCGACGTGTTCCGAAACGTACCGACTTAAAACAGCCCGCCGATAGCGCTTGAAAGTATCTGGTGAGGTCAACCAAGAGCCTTCAAGCAAGAATAATATCCGCCGAGTGATCTTCGCATTATCATCATTATTACCCCCAATATCGGTAATCAACGCTTGACGCGTTTCACAGGCTGCAGAACCAAAGGCTCCATCGGCAGAAGGCGCTTTTCCGACGATTGCGGCAATCTCTATTTCTTTCGAACGTAGAAAATCTTTCGCACGCTCTACGCTAGCTTCATCGTCCCCAAAGAAGAAATAGTCAATATCTGATTCATCAGACGCTTCTCCCCGAGCTAGCGACCCCCCAACAACAATTGTGAACGTTGTGTCATCGTTTTTTAGTACCCGCCGCAGCTCCTCAACTTTTTTCACAGAATTTTGTTTGGCTGTTTCAATATAAGGCATAATTAAATTAGTAGAAGAGTGGAATTTCTAAATGATTCTAACTTCTTGGGCGGGTGTAGCAAAACTGATTTTTTAGATTTCACGACCTTGTATCTAGCTGAAAGTGTGTCATAGCAAGACACTTCTTGTCGCTCATCAACTTCAAAATGTCGCACCTTAATACTAACTTCAACCGGATCAACTTTACTCACAGTTTCTGCCACGTACTTACACATGAAATGTTTCTCTGTAAGATAAAAATCATCAGGCGCCAGTCTCTTATTACCTCCAACACGATCACGGGCCCAATAATCTGCGGCCACTCCATCTTTACTGTAAATCATCAGCCAGTAAAATGAATGCTTTTCAGCCCAAAATCTATCAACAATTGAACCGGTCTTGAAGTCGCATTCGATAAATGCATCTAACACCGACAACGGATGAAAGAACTGTTTTCTTACGTAACTACCGCCCCGCCAAATTGCCTCGACAGTATCAACGTTGATAGGAGAAGAAAAGATACGCCCCGTTTTTGTGCGATCAGCACCAGACATTAAATTGATGAGTTCGTCTGCGTCAATAGCGTACTTTGAGAGTGTTGAATGCAATCCTTTACCAAGTCCTACTTCGCCTCTTAAAATTTTTTCTGTCGCAACATGGTGATCTAAACCAAATCGTTCCGCAAAAAGAGGTTCTATAGAATGAGACAAAGGCGCGTGTCCAATATCATGCAAAAGGGCAGCAACTACTACTGCAATCCGATCTCGCTCACTAAACCCCATCTTTTGGGCATAATATTGCGCCAACAATGCCACACCAATACTATGATCAAACCGGTTATTACGTCGCTTCGAATATTCTGGCGTCCTTTCTACTGCCCCGAGAAATGATATTCCTTTTAGCCTCTGAAAAGCAGCAGTTTCGCAAATGGACGGCACAATACTGTCCACGAACAAGCGAAATATGTCCTCATGGGTATACTTAAATTTTAAATAATCTTCCATTGCTGTTCTATAATTTCTGACGCAAAATTGGCAAAGATGCAATCTCTACCAAAGTTCGTTCATAATTTTGCAAGCATACACTACATGTTCACCACACTCAAAAAACGCTTGTTGCACGAGAGTTCTAGACGGAAATTTCGAAGAGTGGTAGAACCAGCTCTTCTAGGACAGTAGTGCAAGGATGGTGCGACAGCTTTAGATGTTGCCTGCGGCCCCTAAAGGTCTCGTTACGTATGGACCTAAGAAGCTCTCTTACCCCACTAAATTTACGATGAGAATCAAAGCTCCCTACTGAATTTATGTAAGCTTCACCAGTAAGTCAGCACCAATCCACAGAATTACAATGATCAGCGGACGCAGCAGCACGAAAAAAGTTCCAGATGCCCTCCCGCGGGAACTTCCAAGCCAGTGTTGCGCTATATCTCATTCAATCGTCGTGCAGCAGCGGGGCGAGTAACTCAGCGACCCACACAATCCGTGCGCAAAAGGCGCGGTTGCCGATTGCGAAGACTTGGCACTGTAGTTCGCGACCGCAATACGTCAGTACCCTCCGCACTCACCCACTTGGCAGCAGCGCCCGCAGCCGCTCCGGCAGCGGCGTCGATTTCTCGGCCTTGAAGTCGATCCACACCACCTTGGCGCCGCCTTCGGCGTGCAGCGCCCCGGCCTGGCCATCGGGCCCGACCAGGCGGATCTCGTGCGTGACCTCGATGCTCGATCGGCCCGGCGGTCCGACAAAGGTCCTGACCTCGATCTCGCCCGGATAGGTCAGCTGCTTGAGGAAACTGCAGTAGGCGTTGACGATGACCGGCCCTTCGCTTGATGCGGTCGGGTCGGGCAGCGCCCCGGACGCTTCCAGCCAGGCGATGCGGGCCGATTCGATATAGCGGAAATAGACGGTGTTGTTGACGTGACCCATCGCATCCATGTCGCCCCAGCGGATGGGGATCCTCATGGAATGCACGAACTGCTTATTGCTCATTGCTTCCTTACGATTTAAAACACACAAACAAAAAAACTGTTACTGCGCCGTCATCCCGTCGTCGGCCGTGATGATGGCGCCATTAATGAAGTGGGCTTCCTCGGCCGCGAGCAGCAGCAGGAGCCCGTCGAGGTCTTCGGGCTTGCCCGGACGCTTGCGGGGCAGCATGTCGATCAGCTTGCGTCCCTGCTCGGTGTCGAAGTAGTCCTCGTTCATTTCGGTGGCGATGTAGCCCGGGCAGATGGCGTTGACGTTGATGCCGTACTTGCCCCACTCCACCGCCATTGCCTTGGTCATCTGCACCACGCCGGCCTTGCTCATGCAGTACACGCCGATCTGCGGCAGTACGCGCAGGCCCGCCACCGAGGCGATGTTGACGATGCGATGCTGCTTGCGCGGGTCGCCTTTGGCGCGCTGGATCATGCGCTTGGCGGTCTGTTGCGCGACGAAGAAGGCGCCGCGCAGGTTGGTGTCCATGATGTAGTTGTAGTCGTCCTCGGTCACGTCCAGCAGGCGCTGGGTGCTCGAGACGCCCGAGTTGTTCACCAGGATGTCGATCGGCCCGGCCTCGGTCTCGGCGTGCGCGATGGCCGCCTTGATCGACCCCAGGTCGGTCACGTCGAGCCGCACCACGTGCGCGGCGCCGCCGTCGGCCTCGATCTCGGCGCGCAGCTCCTTCAGGCGCTCGACCCGGCGCGAGGCCAGCACCACCTGCGCCCCGGCACCGGCCAGCGCCTTGGCAAAACGCGCGCCCAGGCCGCTCGAGGCGCCGGTGACCATGGCGATTTTTCCTTCGTAGTTGACTTCGATACCCACGTCCGGCTCCCCTGTTTAGCGCGCCACGCTCGTGGCGAAGCCATCATGATTACACAAATCATCAGTATTAGATTGCCGCATCTAATAATGTCCGTAAAATGGCGGCCAACATTGCATTCGGCAATGAAAAAGTGCACACTCGTGCTTAAATCTTCCAACTATTATTAAAAGACCATGACTGAGCCAAGCAACCTCCTCGAACAATACGGACCGCGTGAAGCAATGGAGTACGACGTGGTCATCGTCGGCGGCGGCCCGGCCGGTCTGTCCGCGGCGATCCGGCTCAAGCAGCTGGCTGCGGAAAAGGGCCAGGAAGTCTCCGTCTGCGTGCTCGAAAAAGGCGGCGAGCTGGGTGCGCACATCCTGTCCGGCGCGGTCATGGACCCGATCGCCTTGAACGAGCTGATCCCGGACTGGAAGGAAAAAGGCGCACCGCTCAATACCCCGGTCACCGAAGACCGTGTGCTGTTCCTCACCGAGACCAAGGCAATCCAGACGCCGAACTTCATGGTCCCGAAGATGCTGACCAACCACGGCAACTACGTGATCTCGCTGGCCAACGTGGTGCGCTGGTTGGGTGCGCAGGCGGAAAGCCTGGGCGTCGAGATCTTCCCGGGCTTCCCGGCAGCCGAGGTGCTGTACAACGAGGACGGCTCGGTCAAGGGCGTCGCCACCGGCAACATGGGCGTCAAGCGCGACGGCCAGCCCGGTTCGGACTTCCAGCTCGGCATGGAACTGCACGCCAAGTACACGCTGTTCGCGGAAGGCTCGCGCGGCCACCTGGGCCGCCAGCTGATGGCCAGGTATGACCTCAACAAGGGCAAGGACCCGCAGACCTACGGCATCGGCATCAAGGAACTGTGGGAGATCGACCCCGCCAAGCACCAGCCGGGCCTGGTGATCCACACCGCCGGCTGGCCGCTGGACAACAGCACCTATGGCGGCTCCTTCCTGTACCACCTGGAGAACAACCAGGTGGCGGTCGGCTTCGTGGTGGGCCTGGCCTACCAGAACCCCTACCTGTCGCCGTACGAGGAGTTCCAGCGCTATAAAACCCATCCGGCGATCCGCCACTTCTTCGAGGGCGGCAAGCGCATCTCGTACGGTGCGCGGGCCATCACCGCAGGGGGCTTGCAATCCTTGCCCAAGACCGTGTTCCCGGGCGGCGCCCTGATCGGCTGCGATGCCGGCTTCCTGAACACCAGCCGCATCAAGGGCAGCCACGCGGCGATCAAGACCGGCATGCTGGCCGCGGAAAGCGCGTTCGCGGCGCTGGGCGAAGGCCGCCAGCACGACGAACTGGCGTCCTACCCGGCCGCGTTCGAGCAATCCTGGCTGCACGAGGAACTGCACGTGGCCCGCAACTTCAAGCCGTGGATGAGCAAGGGCCTGTACATCGGCACCATCATGACCGGCATCGACCAGATGCTCTTCCGCGGCAAGGCGCCGTGGACGCTGCACCACAAGCACGCCGACCACGAAGCCTTGCGCCCCGCCTCGCAGTTCCAGCCGATCGCGTATCCGAAACCGGACGGCAAGCTTACTTTCGATCGCCTGTCGTCGGTGTTCATCTCGAACACCAACCACGGCGAGGACCAGCCGATCCACCTGACGCTGAAGAACCCGGCCATCCCGGTGGACGTCAACCTGGCCAAGTATGCCGGCCCGGAACAGCGCTACTGCCCGGCCGGCGTGTACGAGTACGTGAAGACCGACGAAGGCAAGGACCGCCTGCAGATCAACGCGCAGAACTGCGTGCACTGCAAGACCTGCGACATCAAGGACCCGACCCAGAACATCGTATGGGTGACGCCGGAAGGCGGCGGCGGCCCGAACTACCCGAACATGTAAGGGCGGGCATGCCGACCCTGAGCTGGCGGCCGGCTACCGCCGCAGCAATTGCCTGCGTGGCCTGCGCGCTGGCCTTCCCGCTCGCAGCAAAGGCGGGCGAGGCCGGCGTGCGCAGCGCCGCCCTGCTCGATCACGGCTGGTGGATCGATGCGAACGTCACCTACCTGACGGCGAGCGGCAAGGAGCTCAAGCTCGATGTCTACCTTCCGGTAAACAAGCGCGACAAGCCCATGCCCGTGGCGATGCACTTCCATGGCGGCGGCTGGGTTGCGGGCCGCCGCGAAGGCGCCGCGCTGTCCGCCTTGCCTTACATGGAGATGGGCTTCGCCTTCGTGAACGTCAGCTACCGGCTGGCGAACGTGGCGCTGGCCCCGGCGGCCGTCGAGGACGCGCTGTGCGCCCTGCAGTGGGTCGGCCGTCATGCGAAGAAGTACAACTTCGACCTGTCCAGGGTGGTCACCACCGGCGACTCGGCCGGCGGGCACCTGGCGCTGGCCACGGCGATGATTCCATCGGACTCCCCGCTCACGCACCAGTGCGCCGCCAACGAATTCACGTGGAGCGGCCCCTATACGAATCCGGCGCCGAAGGTGGCGGCCGTGGTCAACTGGTATGGCATCACCGACGTGGCCGACATGCTGCAGGGGCCGAACGTGCGCTCCTATGCGGTAGCCTGGTTCGGCAGCATGCCGGGGCGCGAAGGACTCGCGCGGACGGTGTCGCCGCTCACCCATGTGCGTGCGGGCGGCCCGGCCGTGTTCACGATCCATGGCGACGCCGATCCGCTGGTGCCCTACGCCCACGGCGTGCGGCTGAAGGCGGCGCTCGACAAGGCGGGCGTGAAGAACGTGCTGCACACGATCAAGGGCGGCGGGCACGGCGGCTTCACGGCGGAGCAGTACGTCGGCGCCTACGAAGCGGTACACGGCTTCCTGCGCTCCCTCGGCATCGCACCGGCCCAACCTTGACCCCGCATTGAATTGCTGGCTTTGTGCGAGCCGTCCTATGCGGCGGCGTCGCCAATTCCGATAGCGAAAATCCTGATGTCGCCTATCATGAACTTTCCGAACATAGAGTGAAAGGAGTCTGGCATGGGTGACGACAAGGATTTCGCCGCGCAGGGGCCCAGCTACCAGCACATGGAAGACCTGAACGCCGATATCGGACGCAAGAAGCTGGAAAAGATCTGGCAGCAGTCGGGCAACAAGCAATCGGGACAGCAGCAAGGCAACCAGCAATCCGGCCAGCAGGACGGCGAACAGGACGGCGACCAGCAGCGTGCCAACCGCTGACCCTGGGGCGTATCCTCTCTTCTTGAACACTTCCACGCACCGTGGCGGGCCATCGGCTTGCCGCGGTGCATTCGCATGGCGATCCGCCTCTTGCCTCCACAGCTGACTATGTCCGAAAGTTCCTACGCGCGGGACGTCTGCGCTCCGATTGTCCCGGCGGCCAGGAAGACTACCATCAGGTCTCGACCTATCAAGCCAGGAGAAGGACATGGGTGAAAACAAGGGACATCAACAGAAGGGCCGCAACTTCGACGAACTCAGCGGCGTCGGCACCAGCTCCGCCGGGATCACCGGCACCACGGGCAACCTGAACGACAACGGCAAGGACGGTGGCGTCGGCACGCCGGACATCGCCGACAGCGGCAACCTGCAGAAGGCCGAGCACGGCCAGCCGGGCGGTACCCCGGCGCTGGGCAAGTCCGAGCGCAGCCAGCCGAACCGCCAGGGCGACGATGGCCAGGGCGGCAGCCAGCAGTCGGGCCAGCAGGGCAATAGGCAGGGCAACCAGGACACTGGCCAGCATGCGTCCGGCGGGACCCCTGCCCTGGACGACCTGGGCAACCAGAACCAGACCGAAAGCGCCCAGCAGGCGGCGGAAGCGTTCAACCAGCAGAACGACCAGGGCGGCAACGCCGGTGGCCAGCAAGGCAATCGTTGAACAAAGGGCGCGCGTTCGCCGCGCGCCTGTCACCTGCATTCTTCACGGGCCCGGCCGGCAGCGTGCGCAGCGTCCATGGCGGCGCCTGCAATCCGATTCACGCTGCCGGCAGGCGGCCTATCACGAACTGCTCAAGCAAACGAACCAATCAGCAAAGGAGGCTGGCATGACTCAACATCAAGAAACCCGGATGAAGGGCGCGATTCCCGACCCTGCCGTGGCGGATCCGAGCAAGGACCTGGTCAGCACGGAAGGACAAGCCATGCAATCCGGCAGCCAGCAGTCCGGACAGCAGCAAGGCGGACAACAGTCCGCACAGGGCAACCAGCAGGCGGGCCAGCAGGGTAATCAACAACAAGGCCGGCAGGCTTCCGGCGGCCAGCCGGCCCAGAATGCATCGCAGTCCCAATCGTTCAACCGGCAAAACAGCAAGGCCGGCAAGCTCCGGGGTATCTGATTTCGCCGCGCTGCGCCGGCAGTGAAGCCTTCATGGCCGACAGCTCCGGTGCCGGGAAGCCGGGAAGACTCAGTAGGCCGGCCTGCGCGCCCTGGCGCCGAACGGATGGCCCACGACCAGGGTCGTGCTCTGCACCAGCATCGACAGGCCCAGGATCAGCTGCACCAGCCTGTCGTCGGGGAGCACCCAGACCTGCCCGCGCGGCGGTTCGGCGCCGGTGGCGGCAGTGATCAAGGGTGCGATCCAGTCGGCCTCCGGCTCCACATCCAGGATCACGGCATCGCCCGTGGTCTGCATGTAGACGTTGCCGCCCTCGGCCAGGGTGAAGCAGATGCCGACACCGGTTTCCTGCGGCTTGACCAGTTCCTGCAAGGCGCGGTTGTGCTCGTCGATCCAGAGTTCGACGTCCTGCGGGGTCTCGAGGTGGTCCCAGGGACGGGGGCGAAAGCGCGGCTGCGGCGGGTTTTCTGCTGGCGAAGTCATGTGAAACGGGTAAAAACAGGTAAGGACGTATCTTACGGGATTTTTCCATGGCAGGATGGCGATCCTTGTCTCTACCGAAGGATGCCGATTGAAAGCGCTTTCCCCGTTTCTGGCGCAGCGCCTGGCCCGCTGCCTCGTTCTGTGCTCAGCCCTCTGCTCAGCCGTCTCCCCCGCCGGCAGCGCCTTCGCCCAAAGCCCCGCCGCCCCGCCCTACCTGCTTGACAACACTGAAGTCCGCGACATCCGCGCGCAGGTGCTGGGACGCGACTACCAGCTCTACGTCGCCCTGCCCGACTCCTACCGCGACAGCCGCAAGCGTTACCCGGTGCTGTTCGTGGTCGATGCGAACTACGCCTTTCCGGTGGTGCGCAATATCGCCTCGCGGCTGCACAAGCACGCGGGCATGGAAGAAGTCATCGTCGTCGGCCTGTCGTATGCGAAGGGCGACGCCGGCACCTACAGCCGCCGCCGCGACTACACCCCGACGACGCCGCGCAGGCACAGCTACCGCTCGGACATGCCGGGCCGCCAACCGGCCTTCGGCGAGGCCGCGGCCTACGGCCGCTTCGTCACGGCCGAGGTGTTCCCGCTTGTCGCCCGCCTGTACCGCGCCGACATGGGGCGCAAGGTCTTCGTCGGCCATTCCTACGGCAGCCTGCTCGGCCTGCAGATGCTGCTCTCCCAGCCGCGCAGCTTCGAGCACTACATCCTCGGCAGCCCTTCGCTGTGGTACGACGCCGGCATCATGTTCGAACGCGAGAAGGCCTACGCCGCGCAGCACCGGGACCTGCCGGCCTCGGTGTTCTTCGGGATCGGCGGGCTGGAACGGCTGGCGCCGGGCAAGCGGCGCTCGCGCTCGGAGGAAGACGCGGACATGGTGGAAGACCTGCGCGAGTTCGATGCGGCCCTGAACGCGCGCCGCTTCCCGGGCCTGAAGACGCGCCTGCGCGTGTTCGACGACGAAGACCACGCAAGCGTCTTCCCCTTCGTGCTGACGCATGGCCTGCGCGCCTACCTGAAATCCTCGAAATAAGAACGCAGGAAGAGCGAATTCAGGGATATCCAAGTCCCTCTTCCACCACATCCACGATCACCATGCATCCAACATCGCACCAGGTCCGCTCCCCGCTCACGACACTGCACCGATGCTCTGCCCTGGTACTGGCAGTATTCGTCGCGGTCCACCTGCTCAACCATGCCGTACTCGTGGTCGATCCTGCCGCCGCGTTTGCGTTCATGGACAATGCCCGGCAGGTCTACCGCTGGTTACCCGTCGAAGCGCTGGTGCTTGCCTGTGTCGCCGTGCAGATGGCCACTGGCCTGCTGCTTGCACGCCGGCTGCCCGGCAGCACGCCCGGCGCCAGGGCGACGAGGATCAGTGCTTACTATCTCCTGTTCTTCCTGGCGGTCCATCTCGGCGCCGTGTTCTGGGGCCGCCATGGCCTGCAACTCGACACCAACATCCATTTTGCGGCCGCCGGGTTGCACGCCTGGCCGTCCGCCGCCTTCTTCGTACCCTACTACTTCCTTGCCGTGCTTGCGGTGTTCGTCCATCTCGGCCTTGCCGCCGGGCGTTACCTGTCAAAGGGAAAGCGCGCGGCGCCCTTGCTTGCCGGCGCCGTCGGTGCGGTACTGTCCGCACTCATCGTGGCGGCGATGGCCGGTGTTGGCAACGGTTTGCAGATTCCTGCAGCCTATCTGCGCGCCGTCGCTTGAACGGATCTGCCGCTAGCACATCCACCAATTACTGAGCTGTGGCAGATCAAATATCCACGCACGATTGCGTTTGACACCTTTGCAAAAGCGGAATATTCTTTTTTGACATTGCTTGGAAACGTTTCCATCACCAACTTTACCAGGAATATCAAGACCAACAGATCAAGTTGGCAGGTCGTGGAGCGCCGGTCCGGTGTCTCCGCTTTTCTTCGGAGTTAAATGAGGAGTCGAAGTGAACAATCATAACCAACATCGTCACTCGGGATGGAAACCTTTCCATACAGTGGCTGCGGCGGTCCTGCTGGCCTGTGGGGCGCAGGCGGCGGCCAGCGTCACCAATCCCGTCATCGGCCAGCTGTTGTGGTCCGAGGAGTTCAACGGCACCAGCCTGAACACCAGCACCTGGACGGCATCGGACGGCAACGGCTGCCAGATCAACCTGTGCGGCTACGGCAATGCCGAGCTGCAGACCTACAGCCCCAACAACCTCTCGATCGTCAACGTGCCCTTCGAATCCGGCACCCGCGCGTTGGCGATCCAGGCGCGCAGGGAGACTGTCGGCAGCAACGCTTTCACGTCCGGCAAGGTCGACACCAAGGGCAAGGTGCAGGTGCAGTACGGCATGATCGAGGTGCGCATGAGCACCCCCAACATCGCCACCGGCCTGTGGCCGGCCGCCTGGCTGCTGGGCGTGAGCCCGCAGACCTGGCCGCGCAACGGCGAGATCGACATCATGGAGATGGGGCATAAAGCCTCGGTGCGCGCCGGCGCCGGCAACCCGTCGGCCAACCACTTCGTCGGCTCCAACGTGATCACCTACCAGCAGGCCGCCTGCGTACCCGGCAACGAGACCTGCGCCGCATCCACCGCCTGGCAGACCAAGAACTGGTACATCCCCTCGACCTCGCTGGCGAACCGTTTCGTGACCTACCGCCTGTACTGGGACGAAAGCCAGATGCGCTTCACCGTGGTGGACAACGGCGTCGAGCGCAACATGTACGATGCGCCGTTGCCGGTCAACTCCAGCGCGCTGCAGGCGCCCTTCTACCTGCTGCTGAACCTGGCCGTGGGCGGCAACTTCACCGACGCCGCCAACCCGAGCCAGGTGACGGCGCCGCTGCCGGGCACCATGTACGTGGACTACGTGCGCGTCTACCAGCTCGACGGCAAGGGCACGGTCAAGCTCGGCAACCAGACGGTGCCGGAGGTCGGCAAGTTCGGCGTGTTCACCGATAACACGACCGTCAACAACAAGCTCGTGGCCGGCACCAGTTCCGACATCTTCCTGTGGAACGCCGCCTCCACCGGCGCCGGCAACACACCGCCGGCCGAGGGCAGCAACGTGATCGCCTGGAACTACACGGCGCCCAACCAGTGGTTCGGCGGCGGCGTGCAGGCGCGCCAGGCACGCGACCTGTCGAACTTCCGCAACGGCACCCTGAAGTTCCGCATCAAGATCCCGGCCAACGTGTCCTTCAACATCGGCGTCGGCGATACCTACACCAACCAGAACTGGGTCAGCTTCCCGGCCAATACGACGGCCTACGGCCTGGTGCGCAACGGCGAATGGGCGAGCGCGAGCATCCCGGTCTCGACCCTGCTCGGCACGAAGGTCGCGCCGCAGTCGCTGCTGGACATGTTCATGATCTCGAGCGACGCCGCGCGCCTGCCGGCGACGACCTTCCAGTTCGCCATCGACGACATCGTCTACGACTCGGGCAGCACGAGCACGCCGACGCCGACGCCGACCGGCCCGACCTGGGTGACCCAGGCGTCCGCTACCTCCCTGCAATTCAACACCAACACCGGCAGCTGGGCCGACGTGCACTACACCGTCAACAACGGCGCGCAGCAGAACGTGCGCATGCGGCTCGACGGCGGCACCAACACCTTCGTGGCCGGCGGCCTGAAGATCGGCGACGTGGTGCGCTACAACTTCACGTACTGGGATACGACGCGCAATTTCGCAGTGGATACCGCGTGGCAGAGCTACACGATGAAATGAGCGTGAAGCAGGACGGCACGCTGGCGTGAGTGCGCTCCCGGATCATTGGTCCGGGAGCTTTTTTTGCCCGGCTCAGGAGACGTCGAGCGTGACCAGCCGCGCCCTGGCCTGGCCGCCGTCGACCAGCAGCTCGCCGATCGAGATGGGCAGGGTGAAACGCCTGCGCCCCGCGCTGCCGGGATTCACGTACAGCACGCCGTCCTGCATGAAGCGGGCAGGCTTGTGCGAGTGGCCGGACACGACGACGTGCATGCCCTCGCGCGCCGGATCGATCGGCAGCTCCTTGAGGTCGTGGATGACGTAGATGCCAAGCGCACCGATCCGCAGCACGGCGGTTTCCGGCAATGCCCCGGCCCAGGCGCCGCGGTCATTGTTGCCGCGCACGACCGTCAGCGGCGCGATCGCTTCGAGGGGAGGAAGAATCTCGGGGCCGACGATGTCGCCCGCGTGGATGATATGGTCGCTGCCCCGGAGGAAGGCAAGTGCCTCCGGGCGCAGCAACCCGTGCGTGTCGGAAATCAGCCCAACACGCATGGACACCTCGCCAGACCTGCTGCGCTACCTGGCCGCGAGTGCTTGCACCCGCGGCGGTTCGGCAGGCCGCGCGTCAATGCCGCTTGCTGCCGGCCATCTTGGCAGTCGTGTAGATCGAATACAGCGCGGCCAGGCCGACGACGACATACACGACGCGCGTTGCCGGGCTACCCGGACCGAACAGGGTGGCGACCATGTCGACGTCGAACAGGCCGACCATTGCCCAGTTCAGGCCGCCAATGATCAGGAGGGCCATCGCCAGGTAGTCGAGCGCCGACATGGCGGAGCGCTCGTGCGAACGCGCCGAGACGCGCCGTTCGCCCATCGTCCTGCGGTCCATCGTGGGAGTGTTCATCGTTGCCATCACTGCCTCCTTTGGTAAAAGTGACGTGGATAAGCCAAGGGCGTCCCGCCCCGACCCTGACAACTTAGTGTAGCCCAAGTCCGGTGCCGCGCTCGCACGCGTTATTCGCTGCCCTGCCGCCGCCGCTCACCCCTTCCAGGTGCGGTTCAGGCCGGTATCGGCGTGGATCCAGCCGCCTTTCGGCCCCGAACGATAGTAGTAGCCGACGCCGCCCTGACGGAAGCTGCGGATCAGGCCGCCGAGCACCTCTTCGTTCAGGCTGGCAATGCGGATGTCCGCCGCCTTGCCGACCGTGTGCAGCGACTTGCGCGCCGCCGGAACGCCTTCTTCGACCAGGCGCCGGTTCGACGCCTCGGTACGGTAGCCGGACAGGATCTCGAGCGGCTGGTGCATGCCGTAGCGCGCGATGAAGGCCTGGGTGCCCCACAGGATCTCGAACAGCTTGGGGTCGATCGGCATGCTCGCGCGGCCGTTGACGTCGCGCAGGATATGGCACAGTTCCTGGTAAGCGGAATCGATGACTTCGCCATCCTTCCAGTACAGCACCTTGACGCGCTCGCCGCTTTGCGGGCGGACCATCGACAGGGTGCGCGGCTTGACCCAGAAGTCGATGTCGAGCAACTGGGCGTCGAACAGGTCGGGTGGCGGTTCGAGGCCCGTACTCCGGGCGGCGCTGCTCAGGGGTGCGCCGAGGGCGCCGAGGGCGCACAGGCCGGCGCCGCGTTGAAGGAAATCTCTACGTGAAGCCATAAGACACTCATCTATTCGAAGCAGTCACTATAACTTAAGCTTCTAGATGACAAAAGATGTGTTCGGATGGTGTGTGGCGTAACCGGCGTGAAACCGGCGACAAGATCAGGCGTTGCAGTTGCAAAAGCGCTTGCGCGCGGCCGCGCCCGGGCCCGTCTCGCAGGCCGCGTCGAGCCCCTTCCACAGCAGGTCACATTCCATCCCGAAGCAGGACTTGTCCTTGCCGGCATTGACATAGCCCTGGCGCTCGAAAAAGGCGCTCGCGCTTGCCGGGCTGTGCAGGTGGACCTTTCTGATGTCCCAGGCACGCGCCTGCTCCTCGGCCGCTGCCAGCAAGGCCCGGCCGATTCCGGTGCGCAGCAGGTCCGGCGAGACGTAGCACAGCGCCACCTTGCCCGCCTGCGTCAGCAGGCACAGGCCGACCAGCATGCCGTCGCTTTCCGCGACCACGGCGAAATTGCTGGGCGAGGAAAACCAGGTCGCGACATTGGCGCTCGTCTTGTTGCCGAGCCACGCTTCCAGCACGGCCGGCTTGCCGTCGTGGTCGGCCTTGCAGCCGATCTCGATGGAACGGCGCAGCAGCGCGCAGGCAGCGGATGCATCGCCAGGGGCCGCCTTACGAATTTCAAAACGCGTGGACATCAATATAAGGACATGGAAACTGTAAATACCAGCGGTACGGACCGGCAGCGACAAGCTGCGGCCGGCGCATTGCAGGGCCCGACTATACACCGAAAGCACGCCGCCTTGCTGCCGGGATGCATATCCGCTCAACCGTACTAAGCATATGACAAAAGTATTGTTCCGTACTTTGACGAAATTGCGCATGATTTAGCTTGTCCAGACAAGTTTTTTTGAAAAGCGAGAAACCATGACCCTCACCTCCCCGCTCCGCCGCCCGCTCCTGCGCCTGGCCGTGGCCCTGTCGCTGGGCGCCGCGCTGCCGCTGTCGGCCAGCGCCGCCGGCACCGAGCTGCTGAACGTTTCCTACGACGTGGCGCGCGAGCTGTACAAGGACGTCAACCCGGCCTTCATCGCCGCCTACAAGCAGCAGACCGGCCAGACCGTCACCATCAAGCAGTCGCACGGCGGTTCGAGCAAGCAGGCGCGCGCCGTCGCCGACGGCCTCGAAGCCTCGGTGGTCACGATGAACCAGGCCAACGACATCGACATGCTGGCCGACCGCGGCCTGGTGACGAAGGACTGGGCCAAGAAGTTCCCGCACAACGCTGCGCCCTACTACTCGACCATGGTCTACCTGGTGCGCAAAGGCAACCCGAAACAGATCCGCAACTGGGAAGACCTGGCCCGCCCCGGCGTGCAGGTGATCATCCCGAACCCGAAGACCGCGGGTAACGGGCGCTATACCTACCTGGCGGCATGGGGTTCGGTGCTGAAGAAAGGCGGCAACGAAGCCCAGGCGCGCGACCTGGTCGGCCGCATCTTCAAGAACGTGCCGATCCTCGACGCGGGCGGACGCGCGGCCACCACCACCTTCACCCAGCGCCAGATCGGCGACGTGCTGGTGACCTTCGAGAACGAAGTGAGCATGGTCCGCAAGGAATTCGGCAACGACTTCGAGGTGGTCTACCCGTCGACCTCGATCCTGGCCGAATCGCCGGTGGCCGTCGTCGACAAGGTGGTCGACCGCCGCAACCAGCGCAAGGAAGCGACCGCCTACCTGAACTTCCTGTACTCGCCGCAAGGCCAGGAGATCGGCGCCAAGCACTACCTGCGTGTGCGTTCGGATGCAGTGATGAAGAAGTACGCCGCCAACTACAAGCCGATCCAGCTGTTCACCGTGGACGAGCTGTTCGGCGGCTGGCGCAACGCCCAGAAGCGCCACTTCGACGATGGCGGCGAGTTCGACAAGATCTACCAGCCGAAATAAACCTTCCCGAGAAGCCCTGCCCCGCGCAGGGCTTTTTCATTCCGGGACGCGGGTCGGCCATGCGTCATGCATTGAGGCCAGATTTGCATCGTCGCGGCAATTCTCGTAGACACGATGCAAAGGGAGTCGTTGTTTCAGATAAAAATTCCAGTTCACAAGCCCGTTTTTGCTTGTGTGCCATAGACATGCAAGGTGCTTGATGCTATCTTCCAACACCTGTAGTTGCCCTACAGCTAGATAGTTGACTGCGCGCCCATGTATGTACGCCGCGCCTCCCGCTCAACGCACACTATTCCTGACCCGACAATGTTCAAAAAATTGTTTGCCGCCGCATTGATGTCGTTTTCGGTTGCCGCATTCGCGGTGCCGTTCGGCTCGCAATCGGTGCTCGTGGTAGAAGATGACACCGGCAAGATTCTGCTCGAAAAGAACGCCGATGCCGTGGTGCCGATCGCCTCACTGACCAAGTTGATGACCGCGATGGTCGTGCTCGACGCCAACCAGGACATGGACGAGCTGATCGAAATCGACCGCAGCGACGTCGACACCTTCAAGCACAGCAGCTCGCGCGTGCCGGTCGGGTCCCTAATCTCGCGCCGCGACGTCATGCAGCTCGCCCTGATGTCGTCGGACAACCGCGCCGCCGCCGCGCTGGCCCGGACTTTCCCGGGTGGCAACGCGGGCTTCAAGGCCGCCGTCAAGCGCAAGATCGCCGCGCTCGGCATGACGCAGACCGTCATCGAAGAGCCGACCGGCCTGTCGCCGCGCAACCGTTCGAATGCGGGCGACCTGGTCAAGATGGCAGCCGCATCGAGCAAGTATCCCGAGATCACGCGCATGAGCACCGAGTCGAAGGAGCTGATCAACATCAGCGGCCGCAAGGTCGAGTACCGCAACACCAACCGCCTGGTCGGCGCCGATGGCTGGGACATCGGCCTGTCGAAGACCGGCTATATCTCGGAAGCGGGCCGCTGCCTGATCATGAACATCAAGGCCGGCGGCAAGAACGCGACCATGGTGCTGCTCAATGCCAGCGCTTCTTCGGCTCGCATCCTGGACGCGCTGAACGTGCGCCGCTTCCTCACCGGCGACGAGCCGGTGCGGGTGGCGAAGGCCGCCAGCAGCAGCGGCATCAAGGCGAGTTCCGCCCGTCCGCGCGTCAAGGCCTCGGCGGGCGGCAAGGCCAAGGCCAAGGCGGTCAAGAAACGCACCAAGGCGAAGGTGGTGCCGAAGCGGCGCAAGAAGTAAACCCGGAAGTGACACGAGGGGCCGCGAGGCCCCTTTTTCATGGTTGCGGCGCCGGCGGCAGCGCACCCGCAGGCGCGACGCTGTCCCAAAGCGTATCGGTCAGCTCGTGCACCAGGTCGTCGGTATAGCCCACCGGCGGCGCCTGCAGCACCATCACCCGCCAGGCCTTCCCGCCCGACAGCACGACCCGCAGCCGCACCCGCGCCGCGCCATCCTTTTCTTCCCCGGCGCCGACCCAGGAAGGCTCCCCGCGGAAGTCTTCGAAATGGCCGGCCTCCAGGTCGAACCCGTCGGCCAGGCCACCCGCCAGTTCATGCGTGTATTCCCGCAAGGTCCGTGCGCCGGCCTCCTCTGACGCGAACAGCACGAATGCATGATCGCTGTGCTGGGTGAACTGGTACAGCACCGCGCCGTCGTCGCCGGTGTGCGCCTCGGCCTTCCAGTGCGGGGCGATTCGCACCGTCCGGCCGGTAGCGGGATTGGTCCAGCCGTAATGCGGGGCGGCCAGCATGGCGGCCGTTTCGCGGCTGTCCTGCCGGTCGGCCGCGTCGAGGGCCACCAATGTGGCAAACATCAGGCAGAACAGGATGCCGAAGACGGTTTTCCTGAACCACCCGACCGGACCGGCATGCACCAGGAAGTATTTGTCGTCGTAGCTGGCCGCCCCTCCCTTGCGCAGCCGCAGCCACTGGCGCGCCATCGTGAACAGGCTGACCAGCGGCAGGCCGAAACCGAGGCCGGCCCTCCACAGGTTCATGTTTCGTCCCAGCAGCTCGCGCAGGCGCGGGCGACGTCCGTCGGCCATGACCACTTTCAGGCCAAGCATCGCTTTCCCGGGCGTGTTGCCGGCCAGCGCTTGCAGCAGCGCGTCCAGGACCAGGCCTGCCGGGATGCACATCAGGCCGAACGACTTCCAGCCGAACGGGGTTTCGAGCCAATGCAGGAAGGCAGGCGAGGTGCGGGCGAGGACGACGCCCGCGACGACCGCCACGAGGCTGGTCTGCCACCAGACGTCGAACGTGCGGGCGAACCAGCGCGGCCACGCCGCCGCAGGCTGGTCGGCACAGAGCACGCCGGACGCGAGATCGCATGCCGCCGCCCGCGCCGCCGGGTTGCCGGCGTCGGCAGAAAGCAGGTGCGTCTCCTGACCGGTTAGCTGCATGCATGCTCCGTGATCGACTCGGCTGGTTGTTGCGCCTCCCGGTTCCCGTGTTCGACCACACATGGAGAACAAGCCGTGACAGCAGGCACAGGCAAGGCACAGGCAAGACAAAGGCACACGCGCGGCACAGGTAGAATCGACGGAAACGCGGCCCCATGCAAGCGGATCTTCGATACCTTTGCTCGCAGACAGAACTATGACCGCTTGGGCACGGCCGAGTTCGCAACTACCCGCCCGATTCGACGTCTCCTTGGCCCCGATCAAGCCGGCTCGAGGGGCAAGCCCGCGATCAGCGCGCTGCAGGGGCGACCATCTCCCGCAGGCCGCTGGTGCGGTGGGTGCGCAACGCGATCGCCTCGGCCAGCACGGCGCCGGCCGGCGACACCAGCGTAAACTGCTCGCTGGCGCGGGTGATGCCGGTGTACACCAGCTCGCGCGTGAGGATGGCGCCGCGCTCGCGCGGCAGCGCCAGCACGGTGTGGCGGAATTCCGAGCCCTGCGACTTGTGGACCGTCATCGCGTAGGCCGTCTCGACGTTGCGCAGGCGCGTCGCCAGCACGCTGCGGACGGTCTCGCCTTCCAGGAAGTACACGCGCAGTGCGCCCGGCCGCCCGGGGTCGGGCAGGGTCAGGCCGATATCGCCGTTATAGACCCCGGTGCCGTAGTCGTTGCGGGTGACCATGACCGGACGGCCGACATACCACTCGCCGGCCGGGCGCAGCAGCCCGGCCTGGGCCAGGCGCCCGGCCACGGCATCGTTCAGCCCCGCCACGCCCCACTCGCCGTCGCGCACCGCGCACAGGATGCGGAAGGACTCGAAGCGCTGCAGCACCCGGCGCACCCAGTCCTCGTGCGCCGCCGGGCCGGCGCCCGCGGCAGGGCCGGCCTTGAGCACCTCGAGGTAGGCGCCGTACCCGGACTGCGCCAATTGCAGGACATGTTGTTGCTGCGCATTCTCGATCCAGCGCACGCCCGCCTCCCCGGCCCGCAGCACCGCTTCGGCGCGCACGGCGTCGCCCTCGTTGACGGCCAGCGCGAGCTGGCCGATCGGGCCGCCAAAGCGGCGGCTGTGGCGCAGCATCACGGTCTGCTGGGCCAGCGGGCCGCCGTTGCCGCGGAATTCTCCGGGCAGCGCTTCGCCGCTGGCCGCGCGTACGTAGTCGCAGGTGGACGCGTCGTAGGCGCCGGCCTGGGCATCGTGGCACAGGTCGCCCAGCACGGCGCCCGCCTCCACCGAGGCGAGCTGGTCCTTGTCGCCCAGCAGCACCAGGGTCGCGGACGGCGGCAGCGCGTCCAGCAGCGAGGCCATCATCTCCAGGTGCACCATCGAGGCTTCGTCGACGATCAGGACGTCCACGTCGAGCGGATTGCCGCGGTGGTGGGCGAAGGCGCGGCTGTCGGGCCGCGCGCCGAGCAGGCTGTGCAACGTGCGCGCCGCACCCATGCGCAGGGTGAGCTCGCGCAGCGGCAAGCGCGAACCCACCTTGTCGGCCAGTTCGTTCAGGGCCCTGTCGATCGACTGCTTCAGGCGCGCGGCCGCCTTGCCGGTCGGCGCGGCCAGGGCGATGCGCTGGTTTGCCGCTTCCGGCGCGGTGGCGAACAGCAGCGCCAGCAGGCGCGCCACGGTATACGTCTTGCCGGTGCCGGGGCCGCCGGTGATGATCGCCACCGAGCCGCGCAGCGCGATGGCGCAGGCCAGCTTCTGCCAGTCGGGCTTCTCGGCCGCGCGCTGGGACGCAAACAGCACGTCGAGCCAGGCGCGCACGCTGCCGGCATCGACCTCGCGCACCTGGGCGGCGCGCTCGCGCACGGCCTGGGCCACCAGGGTCTCGTCGCGCCAGTAGCGGCGCAGGTAAAGCCGCTCGCCGTCCAGCACCAGCGGCTGGTCGTAGTCGAAGGAGCCGGTTTCCCACACCTGCGCGCAGGCCGCCAGCTGCGCCGCCCAGGCGCGCGCGGTCTTCGGCAGCGGCCCGGCTGCGCGCGCCAGGTCCTTCCATTGCTCGTCGCTCCAGCCCAGCAGTTCCGCGGGACCGGCGCCCAGGTCGGACAGCTGGACGCAGCTGTGGCCATGGCCCTCCAGCTCGGACAGCACGGCGCAGGCCAGCACCAGCGCAGGCGGCGCAGCGCCGAGGGAGGCGACGAAGCGCGCAAAGGCGCAGGACAGGCGGCGCAGCTCGCCCGCCTCGGAGAGACGCGCCAGCTCGCCCCACAATGTCTCGATGTTCGCTTCAGGCTTGCCCATCGTCGTCCTTGTCCAGCAGTCGTTCCAGCCCGCCCAGCAGGTCGAAGTCGGGCGGCAGCACGCAGCAGCCGCGGGTGTCGGGGTTCGCGATCCCGCGCAGGAACAGGAACAGCGCGCCGCCCAGCTGGCGCCGCGGCTCGTAGCGTTCCCCCAGGCGGCTGCGCAGCAGGCGGTGCAGCGCCAGCGTGTAGATCGTGGCCTGGATGTCGTAGCGGTGCTCGAGCATGCCGAGCTCCATCGCGGCGCGCGTATAGGCCGCGTCGCCCGGCCCCAGCGCATTGGTCTTGTAGTCGAGCACCCAATAACGGCCTTCGTGCTCGAATACGAGGTCGGCGAAACCCTTGAGCATGCCGTGCAGCACACGCTCGGGCAGGACCGGACGCTCGATGCCGCGCAGGATGTGCGCGCGGCACAGTGCGTCGAGCTTCACGGCATCCAGTCCCTCGCTCGGGAACCAGAACTCCAGCTCCGGCACCACGTCGCGCAGGCCGCACAGGGCCACCCCGAGGGGCGGCAGCGGCGTGGTCGCCACCGCGTGCAGCCAGGCCAGCGCGTCTTCCTGGCGATGGCCCCAGCCGGCGCGGTCGATGCGCTGGCCCAGGCGCGCCAGGAACTCCGGCTCGTCGGCACGGTGGAAGCCTTCCTGGGCCATCCACTCCAATTGCTCGTGCATGAAGTTGCCGGGCACCGAGCCGCGCGGGAAGCGGTGCCATGGAGCGTCGTCGATGCGCGGCGGCGTGGCGAGCTGCGGCGCTTCTTCGAGCAGGGTTTCCTCCTGCGCGGTCATGGGCACCGGCGGCGTGGGCGCCGCCGTCAGGTGCACGGCATGGCGTACCAGCGAGGTGAACGAACCGATCGACCAGTTGCGCTCGAAGCGTGCCTCGTAGCGCGGCGCGGCGAGCAGGTCGGGGCGCGCATCCTCGCGCGACAGCACGGTGCGGTCCCTGGGCTCGCCGAGCTCGTGCAGCACGATGCCTTCGACGCCGCCGCGCAGGCGCTCCAGGCGCTCGCGCAGCTGTTCGGCCTCGATCTTCTCGCCGCCGCCAAGCAGGTAGCCGAGGGCCGAGTCGTGCAGGCGATTCTGCGTACGTCCATCGTTCTTGCCGCGGCCGCTGATCGGCGCGGCGCCCAGCCACAGGAAGTGGCGCGCGCGCGTCAGGGCCACGTACAGCAGGCGCAGGTCTTCCTCCAGGCGGGCGCGGTCGACCGCCTCGAGTGCCTCCTCGCCGAGCGACAGGTCCAGCCTGCGGGTGCCGTCCTCGCCGACGAATTCGAAGAAGGCGCGGTTGCGCTTGTCGGTGCGGCGCGCCGTCACCGCGAACGGCAGGTACACCAGCGGATACTCCAGGCCCTTCGACTTGTGGACCGTGACCACCTTCACCAGCTCGGCGTCGCTTTCCAGGCGCAGCACGCGCTCGCCATCCTCACCCTGGCCCTCGCCCAGGCCGTCCACCTGCTCCGACAGCCAGCGGATCAGCGCCTGCTCGCCCTCGAGCTGGGTGCTGGCTTCCTGCAGCAATTCGGCCAGGTGCAGCAGGTTGGTCAGGCGGCGCTCGCCCCCCGGTTCGCGCAGCAGGCGCGCCGGCAGCCCGAGCTCATGGACGAAGCGGCGCAGCATGGCCAGCACGCCTTGGCGCTGCCAGGCCCCGTGCAGGTTCTTCAGTTGCTCGACGCGCGCCTCCCAGGCCACTTCGTCGCTCGACAGGCGCGCCAGCTCGCCCAGCGGCAGGCCGGCGGTGCGGGTGGCGAAGGCCGCGCGTGCAAGAAGGCCGTCGAGCGGGTTGGCCACCGCGTACAGCCAGCGCAGCACGTCGGCCGCCTCTTCGCTCTCGACCACCGAATCCTTGTCCGACAGGTAGACGCTGGCGACCTTGCGCTCGACCAGGGCGCGCCGTACCGCGGCCGCCTCGCGCCGGTCGCGCACGAGGATCGCGACGTCGGCCGGCATCAGGCGCCGGAAGCGCTCGCCGTCGGAAAAGCCCACGCGTTCGTCGCCCAGCAGGCCGACGATGTGTTCGGCGCAGTGATGAGCGAAGAACTCGCGGTACTCCTCCTGGTTCATCGGCCCGGCGCAGCACACCGACATTGCATGCGACGCGCCGTCGGCCCCGACCAGGCGCTCGCGGTGGCCCTTGGCCGCTACCGCCTCGAAGGGCAGCGGATTGTCTTCGCCCTTGCGGAAGCGGAAGGCGCCGCCCGGGTAGCCCGGGTGGCCGTCGCCGCCTTCGGCGTGGCGGAACAGCTGGTTCACCGCCTCGACCAGCTCGCTGGTGGAGCGGTAGTTGGTGCCGAGCTGGTAATGGCGTCCCGCGGTGGCGCGCCGCGCCGCCAGGTAGCTGTGGATGTCGGCGCCGCGAAAGCCATAGATCGACTGCTTCGGGTCGCCGATCAGGAACAGGCCCCGCCCCGGGTCGTTGTCGGCCACCCGGTACAGCAGGTCGAAGATCCGGTACTGGTCGGGCGAGGTGTCCTGGAATTCGTCGACCATCGCCACCGGGTATTGCGACACGATGCGCTGGCGCAGTGCTTCCCCATTCGGTCCTTCGAGGGCCGCCTTGAGGCGTTCCAGCATGTCGGCGAAACCGAACTGGCGGTTGCGCGCCTTCAGCTCGCGCACGCGCGCGGCGATGTGGTGGGCGGCGTGGCGCAGCAGCGCATGCGACAGCGGATCGAGCGCCTCCAGCGCCTGGCGCAGCGGCTCGGTAAAGCCGAAGCACGCCGGCACCTCGGCCGCGAAATCCTTGCTGAAGGCGTCCACGATGCCGTCCGGGCACAGGCGCTTCCACGCCGTCTCGTTCAGCGCCGGCAGCACCATGTGCGGGTCGTCGGCCCAGGCGCGCAGCGCCTCGAACCACTTGACCAGCGAATCCGGGCGCATCTTGTTGCCGTTGAAGCACTTGGGCTGGCGCTCGCGGTGGGCGGCGATCCAGCGCTCCATCTCGTCGGCGCGCGCGCGCCACCCCTCCTTCAGGCGCGCCAGCTCGGCGCGCTGGGCGTGCTGCATGCGCGCCACCAGCACGCCGAGCGGCTCGAGCTCGCAGGGGCCCAGCAGGTGGGTGCGCGTGACCAGTTCGCGCACGCCGCCCTTGAGCGCCTCGACGTCCTTCCAGCATTCGAGCACCGAGGCGAGCGCGCCGGCGCCGAGCGGATAGACGTGCTGGCGCCAGTAGTCGTGGGCCGCGTCCTCGAACAGGGCGCGCTCGTCGCTCACCAGTTCTTCGTCGAACAGGCTGCCGGAATCGAAGGCGTGCTCGCGCAGCATGCGCTGGCACCAGGCATCGATGGTGAAGATCGCCGCCTCGTCCATGGTCTCGGCCGCCAGCACCAGGCGGTGGGCGGCGACGCTGCGTTCACCCTCCGTCGGGTAGGCATCCGCCAGCTCGCGCAGGTAGGGATCGCGCAGTGCGGGATCATCCTCGTCGAGCTGGCCGCGGAAGTACGCTGCCGCCTCGACCAGGCGCTCGCGCACACGGTTGGCCAGCTCGCGGGTGGCGGCGCGGGTGAAGGTCATCACCAGGATCTCGCTCGGCAGCAGCGGGCGCGCGAAGGCGCTGCTGCCGTCCGCGCCGCCGTGGCCGAGCACCAGGCGCAGGTAGAGCGCGGCGATGGTCCAGGTCTTGCCGGTGCCGGCCGACGCCTCGATCAGGCGCGTGCCGTGCAGGGGAAAGTCCAGGGGATCGAGGTGCTGGCTCCGCTGTTGGGTCATTCCTCGCCTCCGGCCAGCGGCGCGACATGCACGGCGGCCTCGATCCACTCCGCCAGCGGCCCGTACAGGTCGCGCGCGATATGCGGCCAGTCGCCGGCCGCGACCAGGGCGCCGAAATCCGGCCACAGGCGCGCCAGGCACAGTTCCGCCACCTCGCCCGGCACCTCGTATCCGCCGTCGTACACGCTGCGGGCGTCGCTCTCCTGCGCGCCCTCGCGCAGCAGTGCGAGCGCGGTCTTGCAGGCCACGGCCAGCGGACGGTCGAGGTTCCTGCGCCACAGCGCGGCCAGGTCGTGCAGGGAGGCCATCGCCTCGACCGGGTCGAGCGGCGTCATGGTGAGCACGGCATCGCGCGCCACCAGGTGGCCGGCCACCGGCGCCCCCGCGGCGCTGGCGGCGAGCTGGCGCAGCCATGGGCCGATCAGCTTGTCGCCGCGCGGACGGCCTTCCTTGTCGAGCACTTTCGAGGATACCTGCATCAGCCAGGCCGTTTCGTCGCCATTCGTGCGCAGCCGGTCGATCCAGTCATCGAGGACGATCGTGTTGCCCTGCGCGTCGCCCAGGGCCAGGCTCACCGCGCGCTTCGGCGCCGCATGCGGGAAGCGCGCGCCCAGCGCCAGCCAGGCCGTGCGCACCGGCACCAGGCCATCGACCAGTTCCTGCTGCCACTGGCGGCCGAGCAGGCCGATCGGCAGCACGCCTTCGCGTCCCAGCCGTTGCGCACGCGCGTGCAAGGCCGCGCGCACTTCGTCCGGCGCTTCGGCCGGCCCGCTGTCGTCGAGCAGGTGGTCTTCGATGAAATAGCGCTCCAGTGCATCGAGCGAGAACGGCTCCTCGTCCTCGCCGACCACGGCGGCGTCGGCGAACACCACGCCGAGGCGGCGCCGGAAGAAGTAGCGCGCCGGCTGGCGCAGGAAGGCCGCCAGTTCGCCGAGCTTCAGCACGAAGCCCGGCTCCAGTTCGTACGGCGGCAATGCATCGACCGCGCTGCCCTCGTCCGCGCCGTGGGCCGAGCGCCACTCGCCCGCATAGGTCAGCAGGCCGCCCTGCTCGAAGTAGCGGCGGCTGAAAGGCTGCAGCGCGTGCTCGGTGGTGCGTCCGGACAGGTCGAGCTGCCAGCCGGCCTTCAGGTAGTCGCGCAGCTGGGCCACCAGCACCGAGGCCGGCTGCTCGCTGTTGTCGCGCACGTTGCGGCCGACCCAGCTGACGTACAGCTTGTCGCGCGCCGACAGCAGCGCTTCCAGCATCAGGTAGCGGTCGTCGTCGCGGCGCGAACGGTCGCCCGGGCGCGCCATGCCGGGCAAGGCCAGCAGGTCGAAATCGGCCTGGTGGACGCGGCGCGGGAAATCGCCGTCGTTCATGCCGAGCAGGCAGACCACGCGGAACGGCACCGCGCGCATCGGCATCAGGGTGCAGAAGGTGACGCCGCCCGAGACGAACTGGTGGTTCAGGGTCGGCTGGTCGAGCTGGCCGAGCCAGGCTTCGCGCATCACCGCCAGCGGCACCGGTTCCCCGAAGCCGGCGGCATCGACGGTCTCGAGCCAGCACTGCAGCGCTTCGTTCAGCTGGGCCAGGGTCAGGCGGTCGGCTTCACTGGCCGCGTGGAAGAAGGCGTGCAGCAGGGCGCGCGCGGCCACGCCCCACTCGGCCGGGGTGCGCGGCTTCACCAGCTCGCCGCGCCAGTAGAGGAGCGCCTCGATGAACTGGGCCAGCGAGCCGGCCAGCGCGGCATCGAGCCCGCCCACCTCGGCATACGGTTCGATGTCGCCGAAGCTGGCGCCGGCGCCGCTCGCATAGCCGAGCAGCATGCGGCGCACGCCGAAGATCCAGGCGTTCTGTTCGCCGACCGAGGCCAGGCCCAGGCCGGCGCGGTGTTCGCGGTCCAGGCCCCAGCGCACGCCCGAACCCTCGATCCAGCGGCCGAGGGTCGGCAGGTCGTCGGACTCCAGGCCGTAGCGGCCCGCCACGGCCGGCACGTCCAGCAGGTCGCGCACCTCGCTCTGGCGGCAGCGCTGGTGCGGCAGGCGCAGCAGCCATTCGAGCGCCACCAGCAGCGGGTTCACGCTGCGGTCGCGCACGTCGCCGATCTCGAACGGGATATGGCGCGGGTCGTTGCGGCGGTGTTGGTCGAACACGGCGTGGATCGCGGCCGAGAAGGTGTCGATGTCGGGCACCATCACCACCACGTCGCGCGGGCGCAGGCTCGGGTCCCGGGCGAACCAGGACAGCAACTGGTCGTGCAGCACCTCGACCTCGCGCTGGACGCTGTGGGCGATGTGGAATTCGATCGAACGGTCGTCGTTCGCAGGCGGCATGCCCGGATGCTCGGAGGGCGGCAGCAGGTCGCGGATCGCGGCCTGCACCTGCGCCAGCAGGGTCCCCCCTTCGGCTTCGTCGAACAGGTCGACGCGCAGGTTGTCGTAGCGCGCGCCTTCGCCATTGTCGAACTCGTCGAGCATGCGCACGAAGTCGCGCCCCTGGCGGCCCCAGCTCGCCAGCAGCGGATGGGCGTGGGCGTGCAGTTCCTCCAGCGGCACGGCCGCCAGATCGACGCTTGCGCGCGGCTGCTGGCGCCGCCGCGCGGCGCGCAGGAGTTCGCGGCCCTCGATGATGTCGCCCCAGTGGAAGCGGCACGGGTTCGGCACCGCGAACAGCACCTGGGTGTGGCGCGACAGCGCGGCGATGGCCTGCAGGGTCTGGTACGGCAAGGTCGACATGCCGAACAGGATCACGCGGCGCGGCAGGGTCGAGGCCGGCTCGCGGCCCGATTCGACCGCGGCCAGGAACTGTTCGTGGATGGTCGCCCGCCCCGATACGCGCGCTTCCGGCGGCAGGCTGGCGTGGATTTCACGCCACAGGCAGGCCTGCCATTTCTGGTCCGGCGCGAGCCGGACCGGATCGCCGGCGGCGCGCCGCAGCTGGTCGCGCCCCGCTTCCCAGTCCGCCAGCCAGTCGGCGCGGTAGACCTGGTAGCCGTCGTAGAGGTCGGCCAGGCGCTCGGCCAGTTGCAGGCGCCGCTCGGGACAGCCGTCGCCAAGGAATTGCTTCAGTGGCGCGTAGCTCTCGTCGTGCAACAGGGACGGCAGCAGGCGCATCAGGCGCCAGGTCAGTGGATCCTTGTCAAACGGTGCACGGGTGGGGACGCGCTCGCGCCCCAGCATGCCGCGGTAGGCTTCCCACAGGAAGCGCGCCGGCAGCGCCACCCGGGTGGCGGCGCACACGCCCATGTCCTCGGCCAGGGCGATCTTGAGCCACTCGGCCACCCCGTTCGACTGCACCAGGATCGTTTCCTGCTCGAGGGGGCCGAGCGGATGGCTGCGGATCCAGTCGAACATGGCGCTGCGCAGCAACTCCATCTGGTTGCCGTGCAAGATTATCAAGCCGGGAGTGATCGGGGAAGACATCGGTATGGTTGGGCTGCTCAGGCGGCAAGGATACTCCGTTTGGCGTTATCACGAAAGTGTTAACGCCACAGCACAGTGCCGGAACAGCAATGCCGGCACGTGTTGCCGGGGGACCGGTGCGCCCGGTCAGCGCCGGTCGGCCGCCCGCGCGCCGAGCTGGGCAGTGATGTCGCGCTCGATGCGCGCCAGCTTGGCCCGCAGCCGCGCCGCCAGCGCGCGCGCCTGGGCCGGCCGCGTGGCCTGGTTTTCCAGCTCCTCGCACACGGCGGCGAAGGCGTTGGCGCCGACCGCCCGCGCCGACGACTTCACCCGGTGCGCCACGCGCGCGGCCTGCGCCACGTCGCCGCCGGACAGCGCCACGTCGATCTCGGCCAGGGCCACGCGCGCCGTCTCCAGGAACATGAAGGCATATTTACGCATCTTGTCACGGTCACCCCCGAACGTGGCGGCGAGCATCTCGAGATCCACCAGCCCGTGGGCCTGCCCGGTTGCGACCGGGAGGTCCGGCAGCGCGGCCGTGCCGCGCCCGACGCAGCGCGCGATCGTCGCCGCCAGCAGCTGGGGCACGACCGGCTTGGTCAGGAACTCGTCCATGCCCGCTTCCAGGCAGCGGCTACGGTCCTCCACGCCGGCGTTGGCCGTCATCGCGATCACCGGGGTGCCGCGCAGCGCCGGATCGGCACGGATGCGGCGGGTTGCTTCCAGCCCGTCCATGACCGGCATCTGCACGTCCATCAGCACGCAGTCGAAGCGCTGCTGCGCCATCGTCTCGAGCGCCTCGCGGCCGTTGCCGGCCACGACCACGTCGGCGCCGGCCTGCGCCAGCAGCTCGCGCGCGACCTGCTGGTTGAACAGGTTGTCCTCGACCAGCAGCACCGCGCAGCCATCCAGCCGCTCGGTCTGGAAGGGAGACTTGCGCCGCTCGCCACCCTGGGTTGGCCCGTCCACCCCCTCTTCCAACGCCAGGCGAGCCGTGAACCAGAAGGTGCTGCCGAACCCCAGCGTGCTCTCCACGCCGGCTTCGCCGCCCATCAGCTCGGCCAGCTGCTTGCTGATCACCAGCCCGAGGCCGGTGCCGCCATGGCGGCGCGTTGCCGACGGGTCGGCCTGCTCGAACGGCGCGAACAGGCGTGCGATCTTGTCGTGCGCGATGCCGATGCCGTTGTCCTCCACCTCGAAGCGCACCAGCAGTTCCGGCCCGAAGCTGCGCACGATGCGGGCGCGCAGCGCGATCCGCCCGTGGTCGGAGAACTTGACCGCATTGCCCGCGAAGTTCAGCAGCACCTGCTCCAGGCGCATCGGATCGCCGCGTAGGGGACGCATCAGCTCGGGCGCGATCTCGACGTCGAAGCCCAGTCCCTTGCCGGCGGCGGCCGGCCCCAGCTGCTGCGCGACATTGCGCATCACGGCCTCGAGCGTGAAACCGACGGTCTCGAGTTCGAGCTTGCCGGCCTCGATCTTGGAGAAGTCGAGGATGTCGTTGATGATGCGCAGCAGGTGCTGGCCCGAGTGGTGGATCTTTTCCAGGTAGCCGCGCACGTGCGGGTCGCTGCTCGACTGCAGCGCCAGGTGCGTCATCCCGATGATGCTGTTCATGGGCGTGCGGATCTCGTGGCTCATGTTCGACAGGAAGTCGCTCTTGGCCTGGTTGGCCGCGTCGGCCCCCGCCTTCAGCTCGTGCAGGGTGGTCACGTCGGTGGCGATGCACAGCACGGCGGGCATCCCGTCCTCGGCCTGGACCGGCACCCGCACGCTCCACATCTGCCGGATCGCGCCGTCCGGCAGCATCATCTCGACCTGGCCGGCGCTGCGCACGCCGCTTTCCAGCACGGCGCGGTCGCGTTCCCACATGGCGTCGGCGTTCGCGGCCGGCAGCAGGTCCTGGTCGCGCCGGCCGACGATGGCGGCGGCCGGCTTGCCGACCAGCGCGGCGCTCTTGGCGTTCAGGTAGCGGATGCGGCGCTCGCCATCCTTCAGGTAGACATAGGCGTCGAGGTTGTCGAGCACCGAATCGAGCAGGCGGCGCTGGTCCAGCGCGGCGCGGCGCGAGCGGTACAGGTTCAGGAACAGCGCGTACACCAGCATCGTGCCGCAGATGCCGCAGGCCAGCGCCAGCAGAGGGAGGTAGCGGTCATAGGTCGCCACCATGGCGTCGCGGTCGGCCGCGAAGTGCGCCTTCCAGCGCGTGCCGACGTAGTCGATCTCGCGCAGGGTCGTGAAGCGGCCGCGGCGCGCCGCCTCGCCGCGCACTTCGGGCCCCACCAGCAGCCGGTCGGAAGCCTGCAGCGCCAGCGTCCCGCCGGCGACCGGGCCGGCCTCGGTCTCGCTGTAGAGGGACAGCGTCACCGGCTGGGCCGACAGCGAGCCGAGCGCAAGCTTGACCAGCTGGTCGACCGAAAAGGCGATGCCGACGCTGCCGAAGTAGCGCGCGCGGCGCTCCTCGAGCGTGGCCGGGAGCGGACCGCCGAGGTACAGCGGCTCGCGCATGCCGAGCGCCACATGGGGCACGGGCTTCGGGATCCGGATCGGATGTCCCGAAGCACTGATGCCGCCGGTGTCGCGTGCCCTTGCCAGCGCCGCCGCCGGCAAGGGCGAGACGGCGATGTCCACGCCCGAGCGGTCGACCGGCAATCCCGGCGGCTCGATCCAGGTCAGCACCTCGTAATAGGGCCGGCGCCCCGGAGGCCGGATGTCGAAGCCGGGGTAACCGGCCGGATCCAGGCTGCGGTCGTTGCGCACGGCCGCCACGAAGGCCTCGCGCCCGGCATCGTCCACATGGGCGACGAAGTTGACCGACTCGATGGCCGGGAAGTGGGTCGGCAGGTCGAGTGTCTTGACGTAGCGGTGGAAGCTCAGGCGGTCCAGCGGTTTGTCGCGGGCCACGTGCAGGGCCGACAGTCCGCGCACCACCCGCGCATACGATGCGATGGCGGCGGCGACCCGCTCCTGGGCCACGCTGGCCACGGCATCGAAGCGGCGCCGCGCATCGTCCTCGACCGCCCCGGCCGCGATGCGGTACAGCAGCGCCCCGACCGCCAGCGACAAGGCCACCCCAAGGGCCCACGGCGCGGCGCGCGCGCCCCGGCGCGGGGTGCTTGGTGCGGAACTGGCGGACTGCGGTGCTTGCATGGGGCTCCAGGCGTGCGGATCTGGCCGCTCGATATTGCTAGTATAGGTGGTTGGACGCAACACATTCTCATCGATACCATTCCATCTTATTAGGATTGCAATGCCGCCACAATCCCCTGCTCCCGACGACCCGTACCGGTGGCTCGAAGACATCGACGGGAAGCAGGCCCGCGCCTGGGTCGGCGAGCGCAACGGCGCCAGCGAGGGCGAACTCGAAGCCGATCCCGGCTTTCCCGCCTTTTGCGCGCGCCTGAGGTCCATCCTGGACTCGACCGACAAGATCCCGTACCCGGGTAGCCATGGCGGGCGGCTCTACAACTTCTGGCGCGACGCCGTCCATGTGCGCGGCATCTGGCGCCGCACCACGCTCGACGAATACCGCAAGCCGGAGCCGGCATGGGAAACCGTCATCGACCTCGACCTGCTTGCCAGCAGCGAAAACGAGAACTGGGTCTGGGGCGGCGTTACCTGGCTGGAGCCGCACGGCGAGCGCTGCCTGGTGTCGCTGTCGCGTGGCGGCGGCGACGCCACCGTGGTGCGCGAGTTCGACCTGGCCGGCTGCAGCTTCGTGGCGGATGGCTTCCGCCTGGCCGAGGCCAAGAGCAACGTGGCCTGGATCGACCGCGACACGCTGTTCGTCGGCACCGACTTCGGTCCCGGGTCGCTCACCAGCTCCGGTTACCCGCGCATCGTCAAGGAATGGAAGCGCGGGCAGCCATTGGAAGCGGCGGCCACGGTGTACGAGGCGTCCGCCGGCGACCTGTCGGCTTCCGGCTGGCGCGACCCGACGCCGGGCTTCGAACGCGAGTTCGTCCAGCGCCAGGTCGATTTCTATACCAGCGAACTGTTCGTGCGCGACAAGGGGCGGCTGGCGCGGGTCCCGAAGCCGCTCGATGCCAACGCGTTCGCGGTGCGGGGCCAGCTCGTGCTCGAACTGCGCTCGCGCTGGCAGGTGGACGGGCGCAGCTATCCGCAGGGCGCCCTGCTGGCTGCCGACTTCGACGCGGCGCTTGCCGGACAGCCCGCCTTCGAAGTGCTGTTCGAACCGACGCCCTCGACCTCGCTCGACGGCCTGACGGTCACGCGCGACGCCCTGCTGCTCACCGTGCTCGACAACGTCAAGAACCGCATCGTCGAACTGCGCCTGGTCGATGGCGGGTGGACCCGGCGGGACGTCGACACCCCCTCGTCGGCCTGCGCGATCGGCTCGCTGGACACATGGGCGCTCGACGCCGTGGAGTCGAACCAGTACTTTCTCACCGTGACCGGCTTTACCGAGCCGACCACGCTCTACCTGATGGAGGCCGGCAGCGCCCATGGCGAACGGCTCAAGGCCATGCCCGCCTACTTCGATGCCGCCGGCCTGGTGGTCAGCCAGGCCGAAGCACGCTCGAGCGACGGCACCCGCGTGCCCTACTTCGTCGTGATGCGCGAGGACACCCGCCTCGACGGCAGCAATCCCGCGGTGTTGTACGGCTATGGCGGATTCGAGGTGTCGCTCAAGCCGTCTTACGGCGCGGTCAGTGGCGCGGCCTGGCTCGAATCGGGCGGCGTCTGGGTCCTGGCCAACATCCGCGGCGGCGGCGAATTCGGGCCGCGCTGGCACCAGGCCGCGTTGAAGGCAAACCGCCAGCGCGCGTTCGACGACTTCATCGCGGTGGCCGAGGACCTCGTCGCGCGCCAGTTGACCGCACCGGGCAGGCTGGGCATCATGGGCGGCAGCAATGGCGGCCTGCTGGTCGGCGCGGTGCTGACCCAGCGCCCCGACCTGTTCGGGGCGGCCGTGTGCCAGGTCCCGCTGCTGGACATGCGGCGCTACCACGAACTGCTGGCCGGGGCATCCTGGATGGGCGAATACGGCAACCCGGACGACCCCGAAGAATGGGAATGGATCGGCCGCTATTCGCCCTACCAGAACGTGCGCCCGGACCGGCGCTACCCGCGCACCCTGTTCACCACCTCGACGCGCGACGACCGGGTCCACCCGGGACACGCGCGCAAGATGGCGGCGCGCATGCTGGAACAGGGCCATGACGTGCTGTACTGGGAAAACACGGAAGGCGGCCACGCCGGCGCCGCCGACAACGCCCAGACCGCGCGCATGTGGGCGCTGACCTGGACCTTCCTGCGGCGCCAGCTGCGCCGCGGTGCAAGCGCCGGGCAAGCTGCCGGCTAGGACGCCATCCGCCTGGAGTACAGCGCGTCCCAGGTGGCCTGCACGTCCACGTAGAACGCCACGGCGGTCTCGACCCCGATGACTTGCGGGCTGCCCAGGCGGCGGATGACCACGCCGGCGCGCCGCGTCAGGCGCTCCATCGCCGTGGTCGTCACCGTCACGTAGTGCGTCAGGCCGTTCTCGACCCCGTGGCGGACGATCGCCTCGAACGAGTCGAGCGTCATTTCCGAGAAGCCGTAGCGGCTGCTGGCGTCGGTCTCGAGGGCAAAGCGCGACAGCTCCCAGATGCGCGGGTCGCTCGGCGCCTCGCTGCCCTCGAGCAGCTGGGGGAACGAATCCTTGAGCATGTACGGGCCTTCGGTCGGCAGCAGGCGCCAGCAGCCGCGCAGCTGTCCGCCGGGCTCGCGCATCTGCATGTAGCGGGGCTCGAGGGCATCGTAGCCATCGATCTCCATCCCGGACAGGATCGGCACCTCCCAGCCCAGCCGTCCGCTGAACACCTTCGCACGCAGCGCGTGCATCTCCCACAAATCCTTCGACTTGAACTCGCGGCGTGCTGCAATCTTGATCTGCATCGTCATGGTTGGCCCCTAATTATGTGAATAGATTTATGCGCTACGCATATAAGATTCATGCAATTCGGGCAGGCAATCTACTATCAGCTCTGCTAGGTGGCGATTCCGGTGGCAAATGGAATACTTGCATTTTGCATAGCCGGAACGGAAAGGAGCAGACATGGCAAACGACATGATGGTTGGGGCGCTGGCGGCGGAACTGGAAGCACAGCATGCGGTACACGCAGGCACGTTCGACGGCAGGGGCAAGCCCGCCATGCCGCATGAATTGCGGCGCCTGCGCATCGCCAAGCGCGAAAGCCAGGAGAAATTCTGGAGCCGTTTCGGGGTGACCCAATCGAGCGGCAGCCGTTTCGAAACCGGCCTGGCGATTCCGGGGCCGGTCGCGATCCTGCTGCGCCTCTACGTCAACGGCAAGCTCAGCGATGGTGATCTTCAGGCGTGATGATGCCGAGCGCGATCGCCTTGACGACCGCCTGCTGGCGCGTGTTGACGCCGAACTTCTGGCGTATGTTCGCCAGGTGAAAATTGACGGTCGCTTCGGAACACCCGGTGATCCGGGCGACCTCCCATGAGGACTTGCCGGCCATGACCCATTGCAGCACTTCGAGCTCGCGCCGGGTCAGGCGCGGCGGTTCCGGCTCCATCCGCGCCTCGCGGAACCTTGCCGACGAGGCAAACGCATAGTCGCGGACCAGGCACAACAAGGGCAGCACCTCGTCGATCGAACGCTGGAACGGCGCGTCGGCCCGCGTATCCGAAGCAAAGCTCAGCATTCCGACCTCGCCATGGGGGCCATGCACGGGCAGCGTCACCCCGCTGCGGATGCCGTGGGCGCTCGCCTCTTCATACAGGGCGCCCTGCTCATGCGTATTGAAGGTGGCCGGCGCCCAGACCAGCGGCAAGGTGCTCGACAGGCAGTGGCCGACGGTCGGGTCGACGTAGGCGAAACCGTTGCTGTCGTAGCGGTCACGCCATTCATGCGAATAATTGCTGCGGACAAAAGCATTCTCGAAGCGCACGTGCCGCGACGGTACGACCCCGTACAGTACCTGGTCAAACCCCTGGGCATGCGCAACGGCGAACAGGCACTGACCCCATGTCTGGTCATCCCTGGCCTCCAGCAACGCCAGCAACAAGGCTGTATCGATCATGAGCTCATACCGGTAAGCGAAACGTGTAAACAACTTATGGGTATGCTAGATGACTTGCCGTCTCCGAAGACTCACCAAAACTATCATTTTCTTCTTCTGCCAATAGATAGCTCGACGGCCGTGTCGTAGCAATACAACAACAGCTCATCAATTGTGCGCCTTCAGTATGTCGTTTCGGTTACTCTCCGCGAGATTACCCTCATGTATTTTCTTCTTGGCAATATTTGTCAGCCCAGATCGCTTGGCTATTGACTTGGGAATATACAAGAGTATCTTCTCGTAAATTCGTTTGTAACAGTCGCAGCGCGCTGCCCTTGCCCCACCCTCTTACCGAAACAAGGATTTAGTCGATGAACAACATGACCGACATGGGCGAACAGTTGGACGTCAAACTACTGCTGGCCACCCTGATGGCGCTTAAAAAAGGCGACTTCTCGGTGCGCATGCCCTCGGACTGGACCGGCGTGTCAGGCAAGATTGCCGACACCCTCAACGACATCATCGAAACCAAGCAGAAAATGGTGGAGACGGTCACCGACGTGTCGCGCGTGGTGGGGCGCGAAGGCCACCTGACCCAGCGTGCCGATCTGCCCGGCGTGGTGGGCGGCTGGAGCACGATCATCAGCTCGGTCAACACCCTGATCGACGACCTGGTGCGCCCGACCACCGAGATGGCGCGCGTCATCGGCGCTGTGGCGAAAGGCGACCTGTCCCAGACCATGGCGCTGGAAGTCGACGGCCACCCGCTCAAGGGCCAGTACCTGCGCGCGGCCATGACCGCAAACACCATGGTGGAACAGCTCTCCTCGTTCTCGTCCGAGGTGACGCGCGTGGCGCGCGAGGTGGGTACCGAAGGTAAACTCGGCGGCCAGGCGCAGGTGAAGGGCGTCGCGGGCACCTGGAAGGACCTGACCGACTCGGTGAACTCGATGGCGGGCAACCTGACCTCGCAGGTGCGTAACATCGCGGAAGTGACCACCGCGGTGGCGAACGGCGACTTGTCGAAGAAGATCACGGTGGACGTACGCGGCGAGATCCTGCAGCTGAAGGACACCATCAACGTCATGGTGGACCAGCTGCGCTCCTTCGCCTCCGAGGTGACCCGCGTGGCGCGCGAGGTGGGTACCGAGGGCAAGCTGGGCGGCCAGGCCTACGTGCCGGGCGTGGGCGGCACCTGGAAGGACCTGACCGACAACGTGAACTTCATGGCCTCGAACCTGACCGGCCAGGTGCGTAACATCGCGGCGGTGACGACCGCGGTGGCGAACGGCGACCTGTCCAAGAAGATCACCGTGGACGTGAAGGGCGAGATCCTCGAACTGAAGAACACCATCAACGTCATGGTGGACCAGCTGTCCTCGTTCGCATCCGAAGTGACGCGCGTGGCCCGTGAAGTGGGTACCGAAGGGAAACTCGGCGGCCAGGCGCAGGTGAAGGGCGTGGCGGGTACCTGGAAGGACCTGACCGACTCGGTGAACTCGATGGCGGGCAACCTGACCGGCCAGGTGCGTAACATCGCGGACGTGACGACCGCGGTGGCGAACGGCGACCTGTCCAAGAAAATTACCGTGGACGTGAAGGGCGAGATCCTCGAGCTGAAGAACACCATCAACGTCATGGTCGACCAGCTGAACTCCTTCGCGTCCGAGGTGACCCGTGTGGCGCGCGAGGTGGGCACCGAAGGTAAACTCGGCGGCCAGGCGAACGTGCCGGGCGTGGGCGGCACCTGGAAGGACCTGACCGACAACGTGAACTTCATGGCCTCGAACTTGACGGGCCAGGTGCGTAACATCGCGGACGTGACGACCGCGGTGGCGAACGGCGACCTGTCCAAGAAGATCACCGTGGACGTGAAGGGCGAGATCCTCGAGCTGAAGAACACCATCAACGTCATGGTGGACCAGCTGTCCTCGTTCGCATCCGAAGTGACCCGCGTGGCCCGTGAAGTGGGTACCGAAGGCAAGCTGGGCGGCCAGGCCTACGTGCCGGGCGTGGGCGGCACCTGGAAGGACCTGACCGACAACGTGAACTTCATGGCCTCGAACCTGACCGGCCAGGTGCGTAACATCGCGGCGGTGACCACCGCGGTGGCGCGTGGCGACCTGTCAAAGAAGATCACCGTGGACGTGAAGGGCGAGATCCTCGAACTGAAGGACACCATCAACGTCATGGTGGACCAGCTGTCCTCGTTCGCATCCGAGGTGACGCGCGTGGCGCGCGAGGTGGGTACCGAAGGTAAGCTCGGCGGCCAGGCAAACGTCTCGGGCGTCGGCGGCACCTGGAAGGACCTGACGGAAAACGTGAACCAGCTGGCGGCAAACCTCACCAACCAGATGCGCGCGATCGGTGAGGTGGCGACCGCGGTGACCCGTGGCGACCTGTCGCGTTCCATCCAGGTGGAAGCACGCGGCGAAGTGTCCTACCTGAAGGACAACATCAACGAGATGATCCGCAACCTGAAGGAGACCACACAGAAGAACGCGCAGCAGGACTGGCTGAAGACCAACCTGGCGCGCTTCACCCGCCTGCTGCAGGGCCAGCGCGACCTGCAGGCGGTGACCAAGCTGATCCTGTCCGAGCTGGCGCCCCTGGTGTCGGCGCACCACGGCGTGTTCTACATGATGGATTCGCAGGAGGCCGATGCACGCCTGCGCATGATCGCTTCGTATGGATATCGTTCCAGCCGCAAGCTGCCGACCTCCTTCCTGCCGGGCGAAGGCCTGGTGGGCCAGTGCGCGCTGGAGAAGACCCGCATCTGGCTGACCGACGTCCCGCGCGACTACATCGTGGTCTCGTCGGGCCTGGGCTCGGCGCCGCCGAACAACATCGTGGTGCTGCCGATCCTGTTCGAACAGCAGGTCAAGGCGGTGATCGAGATCGCCTCGCTCGACCGCTTCACCGAAACCCACCTGTCCTTCCTCGACCAGCTGATGGAATCGATCGGCGTGGTCCTGAACACCATCGAGGCCAACAGCCGGACCGAGTCGCTGCTGACCCAGTCGCAGTCGCTGGCACAGGAACTGCAGCAGACCAACCAGGAGCTGGCGGAGAAAGCGCGCCTGCTGTCCGAGCAGAACATCGAGGTGGAACGCAAGAACCGCGAGGTGGAGCAGGCGAAGCTGGCGCTGGAAGAAAAGGCGACCCAGCTGGCCCTGTCCTCGAAGTACAAATCCGAGTTCCTGGCCAACATGTCGCACGAACTGCGCACCCCGCTGAACTCGCTCCTGATCCTGGCCCAGCAGCTCTCGGACAACCCGGAGGGCAACCTGTCGGGCAAGCAGGTGGAATTCGCGAAGACCATCCACGGCTCCGGCTCCGACCTCTTGACCCTGATTAACGACATCCTGGACCTGTCGAAGATCGAATCCGGCACCGTCACGCTGGACGTGTCGGAGTACCGCTTCTCGAACCTGCGCAACTACGTGGACCGCACCTTCCGGCACATGGCCGAAGCCAAGCACCTCGGGTTCCAGGTGGAGCTGGCGGACAACCTGCCGACCGCCGTGATGACCGACACCACGCGCCTGCAGCAGGTCCTGAAGAACCTGCTGTCGAATGCGTTCAAGTTCACCAGCCACGGCCAGGTATCGCTCACCATCAGCCTGGTCAACAGCGGCTGGACCGCCGACCACCCGAACCTGGTGCACGCCGATGCCGTGCTCGCGTTCTCGGTGCAGGACACCGGCGTGGGCATCCCGTCCGACAAGCTGCAGCTGATCTTCGAGGCGTTCCAGCAGGCCGACGGCTCGACCGCGCGCAAGTACGGCGGCACCGGCCTGGGCCTGTCGATCTCGCGCGAACTGGCGCGCCTGCTGGGCGGCGAGATCCGCGTCGAGTCGACCGTCAACGTCGGTTCGACCTTCACGCTGTACCTGCCGTACAACCGCGCCGGCTTCATCAACTACGAACAGGCGCGCCAGCCGCAGCCGGCGCGCCTGGCCCCGCCGCCGGCCCCGGCGCCGGTGACCTACCAGCCGGTCGCGCAGGAACCGCTTGAGGTGGCCACCATCGACGCGATCGAAAGCGGTTCGCTGGTCGAGTACTCGTCGGTGCTGGACGACCGCGGCCTGGTGACCCCGGGCGACCCGTCGGTGCTGATCGTCGAGGATGACGAGCGCTTCGCCAAGGTGCTGCTCGAATTTGCGCGCGAGAAGAATTTCAAGGGCGTGGTCACCCAGCGCGGCGACTCGGCGCTGTCGCTGGCGCGCGACTACCTGCCCTCGGCGATCCTGCTCGACATCGACCTGCCGGACATCGACGGCTTCACGGTGCTCGACCGCCTCAAGCGCGACCCGAGCACCCGCCACATCCCGGTGCACGTGATGTCCTCGCTGCGCGAGCGTGAGCGCGCGCTGCGCCAGGGCGCCATCTCGTACATCAACAAGCCGGTGAGCCGCGAGGCGCTGCAGGAGGAATTCAAGCGCATCCAGAAGTTCCTGCTGGGTGGCAAGCGTTCGCTGCTGGTGGTGGAAGACGACATGGCGCAGCGTGAATCGATCGTCTCGCTGATTGGCAATGCCGACATCCACATGGTGACCGTGGACACCGGCGCCGCCGCCCTGGAAGCGCTGGAAAGCGCGCGTTTCGACTGCATGGTGCTGGACCTGACCCTGCCGGACATCTCGGGCTTCGAGCTGCTGGACCGCATCGGCGCGAACGAACGCCTGCGCGACCTGCCGGTGGTGATCTACACCGCAAAGGAGCTGGACCGCAAGGAAGTCACGAAGCTCAAGCGCTACGCCAAGACCATCGTCATGAAGGACGCCCGCTCGCCGGAGCGCCTGCTGGACGAGACAGCGCTGTTCCTGCACCGCTCGCAGGCCAGCCTGCCGGAAACCCAGCGCCGCATGCTGGAGGAGATCCACGCGCTCGACGGCGGCCTGGCCGGACGCAAGGTACTGATCGTCGACGACGACCTGCGCAACATCTTCGCACTGTCGACGCTGCTCGAGCGCCAGCAGATGCAGGTGCTGTTCGCCGAGAACGGCCGCGACGGCATCGAGGTGCTGGAAAAGGACCCGACCATCGAGATCGTCCTGATGGACATCATGATGCCGGAGATGGACGGCTACGACACCATGCGGGCGATCCGCCGCATCCCGAAGTTCCGCTCGCTGCCGATCATCACCCTGACCGCCAAGGCGATGAAGGGCGACCGCGACAAGTGCATCGCCGCCGGCGCCTCGGACTACATCACCAAGCCGGTCGATGTGGCCCAGTTGCTGTCGATGATGCGGGTGTGGTTGCACTGATGGGCGAACTGACCGCATGGAGCGGGGTCGCCGGGTTTGCCAGCCTCCAGGCGACCGAGGAACTCGAGACCGAACTGCTGCTGGAAGCCCTCTACCAGCGCTTCGGCGTCGATTTCCGCGGCTATGCAAGGGCAGGCCTGCGCGACAAGCTGCAGGCCATGCTGCGCCAGCGCGGGCTGGCAACCCTCTCCAGCCTGCAGGAACGGGTGCTGCACGAACCGGGCGTGGCCTCGGCCCTGGTGCGTGCGCTGGCGGTGCAGAAGGTGGCGCTGTTCGACCAACCCGCGGACACGCGCAGGCTGCGCACGGCGCTGGGCGACAGCCTGCGCCCGACCGCGCTGCCCAAGGTCTGGCTGGCCGAACCGGGCGGCGTGGGCGAGGCCTGGACGCTGGCGATCCTGCTGGCCGAGGAAAAGCTGTACGGACGCACCGAGGTGTTCGCGACGCTGGGCAGCGACGAGCTGCTGGCGGACCTGCGCGACGCCACGGTGCCGCTGGCCCAGCTGGCCCAGGCGCAGCAGGGATACGAGGAAAGCGGCGGCCTGGGGCGCCTGGCCGACTACTTCGAGGTATCGGGCGACCAGGCGCGGCTGCTCCCGCGGCTGCGCGAGCGCATCACGTGGGCGCAGTACAGCCTGGTGACGGACGCCTCGTTCAACGAATTCCATGCGATCGTCTGCCGCCGGGTCCTGCCCGACTTCGGGCCGCTGCTGCGCCAGCGCGTGCTGCGCCTGTTCCGCGAAAGCCTGTCGCTGTTCGGGGTGCTGGGACTGGACCGCGAGCTGGGGCCGGCCGATGCCTGCGTGGGAGATTACCAGCGGCTGTTCGACGATGGCGGCTGGTACAAGCGGGTGCGCTGAGACATCCGATAATTGAACGCGCGAAGGAGGAAAACGGTTGTCGTAGGGTGGACGGCTTCGCCGTCCGCGCGTTCGGCCCATGCTGGCATGGCCGCGGTTCAACCCTTGTACATGGCCGCAATCCGGTCCCGCCACGCCTGCAGATTCGCCATCCCCTCCTCCCCCGGCCGGAACCGCATCAACCCGCGCGCAAACTCCAGCGCGCAGAACGCCGTGATGTCCGCGATCGTGAAGCGCTCTCCCGCCACATAGGGTTGCCTGGCCAGCTCCCCGTCGAGCCAGCGCGCCGTCGTGCGCATCTTCTGCCCCTGCGCCGCGCCGAACTCGGGGAACTGGGGCTGCTCCAGCACCGCCAGCCCCGGGTGCGTGTGGCGCACGCACTGGGCGATCTCCAGCATCAGGTGCAGTTCCATGCGCCGGTCCGCCATCTCGATGAAGGCGCGTTCGGTGGCGTCCACCCCCATCAGGTTCGGCTCCGGGTACAGCCCCTCCAGGTAGGTGCAGATGGCCCGTGTTTCGCTCAGGGCGCGGCCGTCGTCGAGCGCCAGCACCGGCACCCGTGCCAGCGGGTTCAGGGCCAGGAACTCGCCGCTGCGGTGCGCGCCCGCATTCAGGTCCACCTCGACCTGTTCGATTCCCGTGATGCCCTTGGCCGCCATGAACATGGCGACGCGGCGCGGATTGGGGGCGCGGGAACTGGTGTAGAGGCGCATGACGGCAGTCCTGTCGAGTGGCAAATGGACCGCCATCATAGCCCGGAAGGCTGGCCTATGCCGGTTCGCCGAGCGCCACGCAATGGTGCGGGCTGCGCCGGCCCGCGATCCAGGCGTCCAGCTCGTCGGCACAGCCCGGCGGCAGGTGCAGTCCCAGCTTGCTGCGGCGCCAGAGGATGTCGGCGGCGCAGCGGGCCCACTCGTGCCGCATCAGGTAGTGCAGCTCGGCGGCGTACAGGCCGGGCGCCACCTCCTCGCCCAGGTCTTCGATGCGGCGCGCGCCGGCAAGCAGGGCGTCGATGCGGGTGCCGTAGGCGCGTGCCCAGCGCTGCGCCAGGCCAGGGGGCAGCCAGCCGTGGCGGCGCTGCAGGGCGACCAGCCAGCGGTCGAACTCGAGCACGCTGCGGCTGTCGGGTGCGCCGCCGAACAGGTCGCCCCCGGGCAGCACGGCCCCGGCGGTCCAGGCCGGCGCCGGCCGGCCGAGTGCGGGGCCGATCCAGTCGACCGCCTGCTCGGCGAGCTTGCGGTAGGTCGTGATCTTGCCCCCGAAAACGGACAGCATCGGCGCGGCCGCGGTGTCGTGCCCGAGCAGGTAGTCGCGCGTGGCCGCTGCGGCGCTTGCCGCCTCGTCCTCGAGCAGGGGGCGCACGCCGGAATAGCTCCACACCACGTCCGACGGTGCGATCGGGCGCCGGAAGTAGCTGTTGGCCAGCTCGCACAGGTAGGCGGTCTCGGTGGCCGCGATGCCGACCTCGTCCGGGTCGCCCTGGAACTCGACGTCGGTGGTGCCGATGAGGGTGAACGCGCCTTCGTAGGGCATCGCGAACACGATGCGGCCGTCCGCGTGCTGGAAGATATAGGCGTAGGAGTGGTCGAACAGGCGCGGCACCACGATGTGGCTGCCCTTGACCAGGCGCAGCCGGCGCTTCGGCGCGCTGCCCAGCGCGACATGGGCCACCCTCCCCGCCCACGGACCGGCCGCATTGACCAGGCAGCGCGCCTTGACGCGGCGCGTCGTGGCACCGTCCCCGTCCCGGTTTGCCTGCACCAGCGTCGCCATCCAGTGCGCAGGATGGCGCTCGAAGGCGGTACAGCGCGTGTGGGTGAACACCTGCGCACCGCGCTCATGCGCGTCGAGGGCGTTGAGCACCACCAGCCGGGCATCGTCGACCCAGCCGTCGGAGTACACGAAGCCGCGCGTGAACGACGGCTTCAGGGAGCCGCCGGCGCGATGGTTGACGAGGTCCACCGCTTCCGAACCCGGCAGGAATTCGCGCGGCGCCAGCCGGTCGTAGAGGAACAGTCCGGCGCGGATCAGCCATGCCGGACGTTGCCCCGCGTGGCCCGGCAAATGCGGCATCACGAAGCGCAAGGGCCGCATGATATGGGGGGCGATGCGCAGCAGGGTCTCGCGTTCCTGCAGGGCCTTGCGCACCAGGCCGAATTCGCGGTGCTCCAGGTAGCGCAGGCCGCCATGGATGAGCTTGCTGGAGGCGGACGAGGTGTGGGCGCCGAGGTCGTCCTTGTCGCACAGGATCACCCGCAGGCCGCGTCCGGCTGCGTCGCGCGCAATGCCGGCGCCGTTGATGCCGCCGCCCACGACCAGCAGATCGCAATGCAACTGCGAATCCCCCCGTGCATCCGGCCGCGATCCCGGCTGTGGATCCAGCAGCTTACCTTCCGTCATGTTCGCCTCCTGTGCCCGGGCCGGCCCGCCCAACCGGTCCAGTGTAAGGACACGCCCGCAAAGCGTCTTTGCTTGCATCAATTATGCGGAGAATGCGCCGGCCCATGTGTAAAATCGCCACATGCACACCCCATCCAGCGCCTTCGACGCACGCGCCTGGGTCCGCATGCCTTCGGGCAAACGGCTGGACCTGCTCAACCCGACCCCGTTCGACTGGGACGATGCCGACCTGGCACTGGGCCTGGCCCGCACCTACCGCTGGGGCGGCCACTCGGCCTGGCCGCTGCCGCTGTCGGTCGCCCAGCACTCGATCGCCGTCATGCTGCTGCGGCGCGCGCTGGCGCCCGCCCCCACCCCGCTGCAGGAACTGCGCGAACTGCTGCATGACGCCGAGGAAGGCCTGCTCGGCTTCGATGCCGTGTCGGTCATCAAGCCGTTCCTGGGCGAAGGCTTCCGCGCACTTACCCGGCGCCTGGAACAGGCGGTGTTCCTGCGCTACGGCTTGCCGGCCTGGACCGAGAAGGAGCACAGATTGCACAAGCAGGCCGACCGGCTCGCCGCCGCGACCGAGGCGGTGCACGTGACCGGCTGGACGCGCGAGGAAGTGCGGCGCACGCTCAAGATCCGCGCCCAGGTGCTGGAGCAGGACCCGCTGGCGAGCCACTACGGCTGCGCGCCATGGGAACCGTGGGCGCCGGGCCTGGCCGCGGAACGCTTCCTGGCCGAACTCGACCGCCTGAAACAGGCCACCCGACATGCAGCCGCGTGAGCACGCCATCGCCGAAGCGGCGGCGCTGCTGGCGGGCGCCGACGGAGTGCTGGTCGCGGCCGGCGCCGGAATGGGCGTCGATTCGGGCCTGCCGGACTTCCGCGGAACGACCGGCTTCTGGCGCGCCTACCCGCCGCTGGCCCGCCTTGGCCTGGCCTTCCACGAGATCGCCTGCCCGGACAGCTTCGGGAACGATCCGCACCTGGCCTGGGGCTTCTACGGACACCGGCTGGCGCTGTACCGCGCAACCCGGCCGCACGACGGCTTCCAGATCCTGCGCGCGATCGCCGCGCGCATGGCGCGGGGCGGATTCGTCTTCACCAGCAACGTGGACGGGCAATTCCAGGCGGCCGGATTCGCACCGCAGACGATCGTCGAATGCCACGGGTCGATCCTTCACCTGCAGTGCACCCGCCCCTGCACGGACGATATCTGGCCTGCGGACGGCTTCGTGCCCGAGGTCGACCCGGGCACATGCCGCCTCGTCTCGGCCCTGCCACACTGTCCGCGCTGCGGTGCCCTGGCCCGGCCCAACATCCTGATGTTCAACGACAGCGCCTGGCTGCCGGAGCGCACCGAAGCGCAGTACGAACGCTTCGCGCGGTGGCGGGCAGGCGTGCGCCGTCTCGCCGTGGTCGAACTCGGCGCCGGCGTGGACATCCCGTCGGTCCGCCGCATGGCCGAAGCACAAGGTGTACCGCTCATCCGGATCAACCCGCGCGCAGCCGATGTCCACCATGGTGTTGCATTGGAGATGAATGCACTTGCTGCCTTGCAGTCAATTGCAACGGCGTTAGCTCTTGATCTTTCTCAAATTGCGCCGCTAAACGACTGATTTTGTTGAGCATTTTTTGCTATCCACAAGATTTGTGGATAACTGTGTGGAAAAGCACCTCTTGACAAGCCGGAAGCCTAGTAGGAATGCGGGTTTCAACAAAATGCCCGTTCTGCAGGCAAAACAAAAATCCCATGAAATCAATCGCTTAGCGAAGAGCCGAAAGCCTGCAGTGTGGTGTAATGCGGCAAATTCCTACAAAATCTGTTCGTAGGGGATAAGTCGTCAACGTGAGCGCATTTGCCGTCATTTCCACGCGTTCCGGGCGCGCTCCCGTACCAGCATCCGCACCGTTTCCGGCATCGGTTTGCGCACCTGCGGGGTATCGGCGCTGAGCCAGGCGGCCTCCTCGAAATGCTTCAGCATGGCCGGCGTGATGAAGCGCGTGCGTGCGGCGTACACGTGGCGGTCACCCATCTGGGCCTGCTGCCTGATGAAGAAGCGGTTCGGCACGACCAGGTGCAAGTGCTCGCGGGCGCGGGTCATCGCCACATACAGCAGGCGCCGCTCTTCCTCGATATCGTCCTGGGTGCCCGTGCTCATGTCCGACGGGATGCAGCCGTCGACCACGTTCAGCACGTGCACCGACTTCCACTCCTGGCCCTTGGCGGAATGGATGGTGGACAGGATCACGTAATCCTCGTCCAGCAGCGGCGGCCCGGCGCGGTCGCTGGTCGCTTCCGGTGGGTCGAGCGTGATCTCGGCCAGGAAGCTCTCGCGCGTCGCGTGGCCGCCCGCGAGCAGCGCCAGCTGCTCGACGTCTGCGGCGCGCACCTGGGCATCGTCGTGCATGCGTTCCAGGTGCGGCAAGTACCAGGCCTTGACCAGCTCGATGTCGGCGGGCCAGCGCAAGCCCGGCGTACGCAGGCGCCGGTACAGCGCGCAGAACGCTTCCCAGTCCTGCTTGCTGCGCGCTGGCGGCACGAAAGCCTCGACCGCCGCGACCGGGTCGGCGGCCTCGCCGACGGCATCGAGCAGGCGCGTGGCCGTCGCCGGACCGACGCCGGGAATCAGCTGGGCCACGCGAAAGCCCGCCAGGCGTCCGTTCGGGTTCTGGGCAAAGCGCAGCACCGCCAGCACATCCTTGATGTGGGCCGCTTCGAGGAACTTCAGCCCGCCGAATTTCACGAACGGGATATTCCGGCGCATCAGTTCCAGCTCCAGCGCGGCGCTGTGGCTGGCAGCGCGGAACAGCACCGCCTGCTGGGTCAGCGCGATGCCGGCCTCGCGGTGCTCCAGGATGCGGTTGCAGACCCAGCGCGCCTGCTCGGCCTCGTCCGGGATCAGGACCAGCTGGGGCTTGAGGCTGGAAGCCCTGTCGGTCCACAGGGTCTTGGCATGGCGCTCGACGCTGGCCGCGATGACGGCGTTCGAGGCATCGAGGATGGGTTGCGTGGAACGGTAGTTGCGTTCGAGTGTGATGACTTCGGCAGGGCGCGAGAACTGTTTCGGGAAGTCGAGGATGTTGCGCACCGTCGCGCCGCGGAAGGCGTAGATCGACTGCGCGTCGTCGCCGACCACCATGACGCCCTCGCCGCCCGGCTTCATGCCGGCAAGGATGGCCGCCTGCAGGCGGTTGGTGTCCTGGTATTCGTCGACCAGCACGTGGTCGAACAGCGCGCCGATCTCGGGGCCCAGCTCGGGATCGGCCACCATCTCGGCCCAGAACAGCAGCAGGTCGTCGTAGTCGAGGACGTTCTGTTCCTGCTTGGCATCCACGTAGGCACCGAACAGGGTCTTGAGCCGCCCCTCCCACTCGCTGCACCACGGGAAGGTCGACTGCAGCACCTTGTCGAGCGGCTCGCGGCTGTTGACGACCCGCGAGTAGATCGACAGGCAGGTGCCTTTCAGCGGAAAGCGCTTTTCCGTCCTCGACAAGCCGATCTCGTGGCGCACCAATCCCATCAGGTCTTCGGCGTCGCCGCGGTCGTGGATGGTGAACGAGTCGACCAGGCCGATGCGGCCCGCGTAGTCGCGCAGCAGGCGCGCGCCGATCGCATGGAAGGTGCCGGCCCAGGGCAGCGTGACCGGAGACTGCGTCCTGCCCTTGCCCAGCAGGCGCTGCAGCACCCCGCTGGCGCGCTTGCCCATTTCTCCCGCTGCACGGCGCGAGAAGGTCAGCAGCAGGATGCGCTGCGGATCGGCGCCGGACTGGATCAGCCGCGCCACCCGGTGCGCCAGCGTATTGGTCTTGCCGGAGCCGGCGCCGGCAACGACCAGCAGCGGCCGGACCAGCGCTGCGCCGATGTCATGCTCGACGGCTGCGCGCTGTTCGGCGTTCAGGCTGGCGAAAGGGTCGTCGGTCGTGGGCGGGTCGAGAACGGCGGGCATCATGTGGACAACGCGGGAAATGACATACTGTACATTTATCCAGTTCCAACACGCAAGTCCCGCCCGCGCGTGCGCTGCGGCGGCCACGCAAGGCGGCTCGGGCAACGATGAAAATTCGTCATGCATTACATGTAGAAGTCACGCTAAGTGGCGGATCTATAAAAAGTTTTCCGGATATCCACAAAGTCTGTGAATAACTATGTGGAAAAGCGGGGACTTGACATGGCGAACGCGGCCATACATGCGGGTTTCAACAATTTGCCTATTGGGAAGGCAGCTTTGATAACCCCATAAATCAAGGGTTTACGTCACTGTCTCGCGTGCGCATCACCCACGGCAGTAAAATTATTCTTGGGAAATTAATGTGTATAAGCGGTAGGGGACTTGCGCCGCGCGGCCAAGGCCAGGCGGTGACTCATGCCGGCTGGGCGAGCCGGTCGCTACGGCGTCGGCCCGGCTCCAGCAACACCCGCGCAATGACGCGCGCATCGACGCAGTGGGATTTCAGGTATTCCAATGCGGACATGGTGCCGTAGGCAGGCGCCAGCGCAAGGGCAAGGTCGACGATATCGCGCTGGCGGAAGTCGCGCCGCGCATCGGTACGTGGAAAGACGGCGTCTGGCTGCATCATGTTCCCGGCCATTCAGGGAGTGGAGGGCTGCGTTGCATGAGTATGGCCCAAGAACGATCAATGTCAATATCAGGGATAAATCAAACACCTGGATCTACTTTTATGCTTGGCGCCCACTCGCTTCTCAGCGCTGCGCCACCGGTTGCGCACGTTGCCTACAATTGGCCGGACCTGTGACCGAACGAACACGAGCGAGGTTTCCATGAACATGCATACCGATCCCGACATGAACCCCGGCGACGAAGCCGAACCGGGCACCCCCGGCGCCGGCGAAGACATCTGCGAGGATTGCTCCGGCAGCGGCAAGCTGGCCGACGGCAAGCCCTGCCCCAACTGCGGCGGCAGCGGCAAGGTCATGCGCGGCATCGGCGGAGGCTGAATACCCGGGCGGGCAAGCCCGCCCGGCGACGCGGCGCGTGGACAGCCTGGCCGCCATCCAGTAATAATGCCGGGATGACAGTACCCGCTACCGCTCCGCCCCCAACCGGCCTGCCCGCCGACCGGCCGCGTCCCACCTCGCTGGCCGACGTCTTCGTATCCTTCACCGTCCTTGCCCTGCAAGGCTTCGGCGGCGTGCTGCCGGTCGTCCAGCGCGAAATGGTCGAGCGCAAGCGCTGGCTGACGCAGGAGGAATTCATCGAAGACTGGGCGGTGGCGCAAATCATGCCGGGCCCGAACGTGGTCAACCTGGCGATGATGATCGGTGCGCGCTGGTACGGCCTGGCCGGCGCCATGTGCGCCCTGGCCGGACTGCTGGCCGTGCCGCTGGTCGTGGTGCTGGTGCTGGTGGCGGTCCATGCACGGTTTGCAGACAATCCGGCGGTGGCCGGCGCCCTGCGCGGCATGGCGGCGGTATCGGCCGGGCTCATCGCCGCAGCCGGGCTCAAGCTGTCCACGGCGCTGACGAAGAACGCGATGCCGCTGGCCTGGTGCGCGGGCATTGCCGCCACCGGCTTCGTGCTGCTGGCGTGGGTGCGCGTGCCGCTCGTGTGGGTGCTGCCGCCGCTCGGCGGCCTCGGCTGCCTGCTCGCCTGGCGCAGGTTGCGACCATGACCGCTTCCGGGGCGGCGCCCGCACTCGTCCTTGGCTGGGGCGACTGGCTGAGCCTGTTCGTCCATTACCTGATGCTGTCGCTGATGTCGCTCGGCGGCGCCATCTCGACCACCTCCGACATGCACCGTTACCTGGTCGAGGACAAGGGCTGGCTGAGCCAGTCCCAGTTCAGCGAATCGATCGCCCTGGCCCAGGCCGCGCCCGGACCGAACGTGCTGTTCGTCGCACTGATGGGCTGGCATGTGGGCATGAACACCGGCAGCACCCTCGCCGCCTTTGCTGGCGTGCTCACGACCATGGTCGGCATCATGCTGCCCTCCACCATCTTTACCTACCAGGTAGCGCAATGGGGACACCGCAACCGCGAGCTGCGCGCGGTGCGCGCCTTCAAGCAGGGCATGGCGCCGGTCGTCATCGCGATGCTGCTGGCAACCAGCTGGCTGCTGGCGACGGCGGGACCGCAGCGCAGCGGCTGGCCGCTCTGGCTGCTGGCCGGCGTGAGCTGCCTCGTGATCTGGCGCACCCGCCTGCACCTGCTATGGATGCTCGGCGCCGGCGCCGTGCTCGGTGCGCTCGGGTTTGTCTGAAGTGCGTCTGAATGTCGTCTGACTGGCAGGTTGGCGCTGCGCAGGGCATACTGGCGGTATTGTCATCCTTAACACGATACCCATGCCTGAACTGCTCAGCGAACATGCCTGCTTCGGCGGCGTCCAGCGTTTCTACTCCTTCGCGTCCGAGGTCATCGGCTTGCCGATGCGCTTTTCCGTCTACCTGCCGCCGGGCGCCGAAGGCAAGCGCCTGCCGGTGCTGTTCTACCTGGCCGGCCTGACCTGCACCGAAGAGACCTTCATGATCAAGGCCGGCGCCCAGCGCGTGGCGGCGCAGGAAGGCCTGATCCTGGTGACCCCGGACACCAGCCCGCGCGGCGCCGGCGTGCCGGGCGAAACCGACAGCTGGGATTTCGGCGCGGGCGCTGGTTTCTACGTCGATGCGACCCAGGAGCCATGGTCGCGCCACTACCGCATGTACAGCCACATCCTCGAGCTGCGCCAACTGGTACTGGCCACGCTGCCGGCGGATCCGGCGAGGGTCGGCATCTTCGGCCACTCGATGGGCGGCCACGGCGCCCTGATGCTGGCGCTGCGCAATCCGGACCTGTTCCGCTCGGTCTCGGCCTTTGCCCCGATCGCCGCGCCGATGCGCTGCCCCTGGGGCAAGAAGGCCTTCGGCGGCTACCTGGGTGCGGACGAGGCGGCATGGCGGGCCTACGATGCGACCGAACTGATGAACGACATGACGACGGCCCCCTTCCCCGGCGGCATCCTCATCGACCAGGGACTGGCCGACAAATTCCTGGCCGAGCAGCTGTATCCGGATGCCTTCGAGGAAGCCTGCGCCCGTGCAGGCCAGCCCCTGACCCTGCGCCGCCATGCGGGCTATGACCACGGCTATTACTTCATCTCGAGCTTCGTCGAGGATCACCTGCGTTTCCATCGCCGACTGCTGGGTTGACCACTTGCGCCTCATATGGGCTAGGGCTGGCGCATGAAATCCTGTATTACCCCCCATGCGCAAGCCCTCCGCGCTCTCGCCGGGCCCGCTTGAAATCCGCCTCCTCCCATCCTATAAAGACATTGCCGGCATCCGCCGGCGAACATCAATATTCATCCATGGAGGCCATCATGAATCTGATCAGAAGGGGCACCCCCTCGCTGCCGGCCTACCGTCCGGGCGCAGTCGAAGACCAGTTCGGACGCATGGTCGAGAGCATGTTCGAAGACTTCTTCTCCCCACTTGCCCAGGGGCAGCGTTGGACCGGCGACGGCGCCGCGGCACCCCGCCTGGACGTGACCGAAACCGAGAAGACCTACGAGATCCAGGCCGACCTGCCGGGTGTGTCGAAGGAGGACATCAAGGTCTCGGTGGACGGGCAGCGCATCACGATCGAAGCAGAATGCCGCACGGCAAACGAACGCCGGGACGGCGAAACCGTGGTGTATGCTGAACGTACCGCACGCAAGTTCATGCGCAGCTTCGCCTTGCCCTCCGAAGTCGACGATGCTTCGGCGCAGGCGCGGCTCGAGAACGGCGTACTGCAGCTGAGCCTGCCGAAAAAGCAGGGCACTGAAGCACGCCGGCTGACCATCCAGTAGGCATTCCTCCGGCCATCGCGTCAACGGCCAGCGGACCGCCGCCAGGTGGTCCGCGCATCGCGTTGCGGCGCCCTGCCGTGGCGCGATGCGGCTGTGCTTTACCTTGTACCGGGCAGCTGCCCTGCTGTGTGCCGTGCAGCTGCGCTTGCTTTGTCGCTTGTTTTGTACTTTACGGTTTCACGCTGGATTCGCCGCACCATGTTCGACACCCAGGGCTACAAGGACCGGCTTCACGCCGGCAGGCAGCTGGCGCGCGCGCTGGCCCATCTCGCCGGGCACGGCGACGTCATCGTGCTGGGCCTGCCGCGCGGCGGTGTTCCGGTCGCCTTCGAGGTGGCACGCGCGCTCGGCGCCGAACTCGACGTCCTGCTGGTGCGCAAGCTCGGCATGCCACACCAGGAGGAATACGCGATGGGCGCGATCGGCAGCGGCGGCGTACGTGTGCTGCACCCGGGCGTCCCGGGCCTGCTCGGCGTCACGCAGGAACAGGTGGACCAGGTGACCGAACGCGAGCTGGCCGAACTCGGGCGGCGCGACCGCCTCTACCGAGGGGGACGCCCGCCACCCCGGATCGCGGGCCGCTGCGTGGTCCTGGTCGACGACGGGATCGCGACCGGCGCCACCATGCTGGCGGCGGTGCAGGTCGTACGGCGACAGGGACCGGAGCGTATCGTGGTGGCGGCCCCGGTGGGCGCGCCCGATACCGTGCAGCGGCTGGAGCAGGAGGCCAACGAGGTCGTCTGCCCGCTCGCCCCGCCCCGCTTCCATGCGGTGGGCCAGTTTTACCGTGCGTTCGGACAAACGAGCGACGAGGAAGTGCAGGACCTGCTGGCGCAGGCATGGGCCACGCCTGCCGTGCGCGGCAGCAGCCCGGAGCATGACAACCAGAACAACAGAAAGGAGCGGACATGAAACCGATACCAACCGAGACGGCAACCGACGTGGGCAGCGTCGGCAAATGGATAGGTGCAGCAGCAGCCGGCGCCCTGATGATGTACCTGCTCGACCCCGAGCGGGGTGCGACGCGCCGCAGGCGCGCGCTGTCGACGCTGCGCGAAGCGGGCGCACGCACCGGCGCCAGCGCCAGCCACGCGCTGCACAGCGCGGCCGGCAGCATCGGCGCCGTCAAGGACAGCGCGGCCGACGCCCTCGCCCGCGGCGCCAGCCGGCTGCATGCCACGACCGCCCCCATGGTCGAGCGCCTGCAGGACAGCGCAAGGCAGGCCAGGGACCGCACCGAATACGCCGCCCAGCGCACGATGGACCGGCTCGATTCCGGCTCCGGCCGCGGCATGGAACGCGCCATCTCCGACACGGGCCGCGCGCCGGCCCCGCGCCACGACAGCTACCGCGACAGCCACCGCGACAGCCATCACAACCGCTACGAATCCGACCGCCGCTACGATGCGCGCTACCAGGAGCCGAGCCGCCTGTCGCAATTCCTGCACGGCCTGGGCGACAGCGTGAGCGGTCCGCGCGGCTCGAACACCGCCCTGGTCGGCGGCGGCCTCATCGGCATGCTCGGCCTGGTGCGCCGTTCGCCGCTCGGGCTGCTGGCCGGACTGGCCGGCCTGGCCCTGCTCGCACGCAGCAGCGGGCGCACCCAGGGCCTGGGCGGCCTGCTGCGCGGCACCTCGACCTGGACCGGCGCCGGCTACAGCAACAAGCTCGCCACCGATGTCGAGGACGTGCCCTTCACGCCCGCTGCCGAACAGCAGGGCAGCCGCTACCTGCATTAAAGTACCGGGCCATGGCGACCGTCACCGACTATGAAACCGGCGTGATCCGCTCCGCCGCCCACCCGCTGTCCGGCGCGGCGTCCGACTACGATCCGCTGCTGGACCTGGTCGGCGACGCGCGCTTCGTCCTGCTGGGCGAAGCCACCCACGGCACGGCCGAGTTCTACGACGAGCGCGCCCGCATCACCCAGCGCCTGATCGAGGAAAAAGGCTTTACCGCCGTCGCCGTGGAAGCAGACTGGCCCGACGCCTACCGCGTCAACCGCTACGTGCGCGGCGAAGGCGGCGACGCCGACGGCCGCGCCGCCCTGTCCGGCTTCGAGCGCTTTCCGGCCTGGATGTGGCGCAATACCTCGGTCCTGGAGTTCGTCGAGTGGCTACGCCGGCGCAACGACGCCGCCGCGACCAAGGCCGGCTTCTACGGGCTCGACCTGTACAGCCTGTTCACCTCGATCCAGGAAGTCATCCGCTACCTCGACGAAGTCGACCCGGTGGCGGCGCAGGAAACGCGCCGCCGCTACGCCTGCTTCGACCACTACGGCGAAGACAGCCAGCACTACGGCTATGCCACCGGCGTCGGGCTGTCCGAATCCTGCCAGCAGGGCGTGCACGCCGCACTGCAGGAACTGCAGCAGCGCGCCTTCGACTACATGCAGGCCGACGGCGCCGGCTCGGAGGATGCGTTCTTCTACGCGCAGCAGAACGCGCGCCTGGTCAAGAACGCCGAAGAGTACTACCGCACCATGTTCCGGGGCCGCATCTCGTCGTGGAACCTGCGCGACAGCCACATGGCCGAGACCCTCGACGCGCTGGCGCGCCACCTGTCGCGCGACGGCAAGCCGGCCAAGATCGTCGTCTGGGAGCACAACTCCCACATCGGCGATGCACGCGCGACCGAGATCGGGCGCCAGGGCGAATGGAACGTCGGCGAACTGGCGCGCAAGGCCTACGGCAACGACGCCTGCCTGATCGGCTTCACCACCTACGACGGCCGCGTGACGGCCGCCTCGGAGTGGGACGGTCCGGCCCTGCACAAGCACGTGCGCCCCGGGATGCCCGGCAGTTACGAACACCTGCTGCATAGCGTCGGCTTGGAGCGCTTCTTCCTGCCGCTGCGCGACCCGGGCCCCGCGCGCGACGTGCTGATGGAGGAACGGCTGGAACGGGCGATCGGCGTGCTGTACCTGCCGCGCACCGAGCGCCAGAGCCACTACTTCATGGCCCAGCTGCCGCGCCAGTTCGACGCGGTGATCCATATCGACCGCACCAGCGCCGTCACGCCGCTGGACCCGACCAGCGGCTGGCATTCGGGCGAGCCGCCGGAGACTTATCCGCAGGGCCTGTAGCCGCCGCAGGTGCCGTCGGGCACGGCAAGTGCTGCTACCGTCCTTGCCCTGCCCGTTCTTCGAAGAAGGCGTAGCCGTCGCGCCCTTTTCCTTTCGCCGCGTACAACGCGCTGTCGGCCGCAGCCAGCAGCTGTTCCTGGGTCTGGCCCGGCTGCGACAGGGCGATGCCGACACTGGTCGAGGCCTGCACCGGGCCGGCGCTGGTATGAAACGGCACGCGCATGGCTGCCACGATCTTCGCCGCGATGCGCTCCGCCTCTTCACGCGAGCCGATCTCCTCGAGGATGACGACGAACTCGTCTCCCGACAAGCGCGCCGGCGTGTCGGTCGCCCGCACGCCCAGGGTCAGGCGCCGCGCGAACTCCTTGAGCACCTCGTCGCCGACGCCGTGGCCCCAGGTGTCGTTGATCTTCTTGAAGTAGTCGATGTCGAGGTAGGCCAGCGCCAGCGGCTTGCCGCTGCGGCGCATGCGGTCGAGTGCGTGCTGGAGGGCCTCGCCGAACATGCGCCGGTTGGCGATCCCGGTCAGCGTGTCCACCCGTGCGAGCTGCAGCAGCTGTTCCTCGACCTCTTTCACATGGGTCGTGTCGTGTACCAGCGCATAGACACCGGCCACGCCGCCGTCCGGCCGCAGGTCCGGAATGTAGGTTGCCTGCAAGATCCGCGGTTCGCCACGCAGCGGGATTCCGATCTCGTGGGTGACGGACTTTCCTGCGAAAGACTGTTCGAGGTGCGGAGCAACGTCGCCGGCCGCCTCCTCGCCCAGCAAGCCCGCCAGGTCCATGCCGATCAGTTGGGGCGGCGCGACGCCGAACCATTTCTCGAAGGTGGCATTCCCGAAATGAAAACGGTAGTCGCGGTCGATGTAGGAAATCAGGACCGGCAGGTTGTCGGTAATGAGCCGCAAGCGCTTTTCGCTGGCGGCGCGCGCGCTTTCGGCGCGTTCGCGCTCGGCCATCAGCGCATGGAACGCACGCCCCAGCTCGCCGATCTCGTCCCGGCGTCCGTCGCGCAGCACCTCGATGTCGGCGCCGTCGTCGCGGATCGCCGCCACGTTGTCGCGCAGGGCCTGCAGGGGAGAGAGCAACTGGAACACCAGCACCCAGGCCAGCAGCCCGGCCGCCAGCGCCAGCCCGACGGCGCTGAAGAAGGCGTTCTGGCGCATCGCATGCATCGGCGCAAAGGCTTCGTCGGTCGGGTAGCGCGCCGCCAGGATCCAGCCGGTCGTGCGCAGGCGCTTGTAGGCGTAGATCGCATCGGTACCGTCCTTGCTGGGCGTTTCCACCCAGCCCTCGAAACCGCCCAGCGCCATCTCGGTGCCGCGGTTGCCCCCCGGCGTCATGCCGATGTGCTGGAACAGCCGCGATTCGTCGGGATGGTCGATGATCACGCCCTGCTGCGTCATCACGAACAGGTAGCCCGTCCTGCCGGGCTTGAGGGTGCCGATCTGGCGCAGGAAGCCGGAGTGCTGGAGGTCGACGCTGGCAGCGAGGACCCCCAGCACGCGGCCGGAAGCGTCGAGCAGCGGCGCGCTGAATACAACGATGTGCTCGCCGGTGAGCCGGCTGCGGCGCGGCGCCGAGATCATGCTCCGGCGTGTTTCCACCACCCGGTCGAAGTAGTCGGTGCCGCGCGCGCTGAAGTCCGGCGGGACCCGCAGCGCGCGCAAGGACAGGCGCATGTCGCCGTCGTTGTCGAAGACGACGATGTTCAGGAACTGGTCGGCGCCCCACAGGCGCACCTGCTCGGCCAGCAGGGGACGCAGCGCACTCCAGTCGGTACGCAGTTGCGGCGGGATGCTGCTGGCCAGGGCCTCGACCTGGGTCACGCGGGCAGCGATGCGGTCGTCGAGGAACGATGCCGCCCCCGACAGCAAGGTGTACTCCTGGTCGCCGATCACGCCTTTCATGCCGCGCTCGGCCACACCCAGGGTCGACAGCGTTACCAGCAGGGTTGCAACGAACACGAGCATCGCTGCCACGCTGGCGAGCCGTAACTTGAGTGTGGCGGAAGTCAGGCGTGAACCAGGTGAGACCATGTAGTGACCGAAACTGTTGGGCAGGATGACAAAGTATTACATATTTTTGAACATTGCCCCGCGCTGGTACCGCTTACGAACCGTCAATATTGTTGAGACCGCTGCGTTCGATTAGCATGTCGGATTCGCCCCTGGATGAGGATCGCCCCATGAGTAAATACACGCTGCACATCAACGGCAAGGCGCAGGCTGTCGATGTCGAGCCGGACACGCCACTACTGTGGGCATTGCGCGACACGCTCGGTCTTGTCGGCACCAAGTACGGCTGCGGCCTGGGCCAGTGCGGCGCCTGCACCGTGCACATCGACGGCGTGCCGGCACGTTCCTGCCTGACGCCGGTTTCCAGCGTCGGCAAGCAGAAGATCACCACCATCGAGGGCCTCGACCCGAACGCGCAGCACCCGCTGCAGCAGGCATGGCAGGAACTCGACGTGCCGCAGTGCGGCTACTGCCAGGCCGGACAGATCATGACGGCCTGCCACCTGCTGGAGCAGCACCCGAAGCCGACCGACGCGCAGGTCGACGACGCGATGGCGGGCAACCTGTGCCGCTGCGCCACCTATACCCGCATCCGCGCGGGCATCCACCGCGCCGCCGCCATCGCTTCCACTGGCGCTGTCAATGGAAAGGGCAAGAAATGACGGACGTTCGCACCACCCTGCGCGCCTCCGGCGCGCCACTTTCCCCGGCCCGCCGCGGCTTCCTGCGCGCCGGCGCCGTCGGCGGCGCCCTCATGCTGGGCATGTCGGCCAATGGCGCGCTGGCTGCCACCGCCCGCGCCGCGGGCGCCCCGGCGCCGGACTTCGAACCGAACGCCTTCATCCGCATCGGCCGCGACGGCCGCGTGACGCTGATCTCCAAACAGCCCGAGATCGGCCAGGGCATCAAGACCTCGCTGCCGATGGTGATCGCGGAGCAGCTCGATGTCGACTGGAAGGACGTGCGCATCAATCAGGGCGACCTGGACACCGCGCGCTATGGCGGCCAGGGCGCCGGCGGCTCGACCTCGACCCCGACCAACTACGAGAACTTCCACCGCCTGGGCGCGGCCGCGCGCGCGATGCTGGTCCAGGCGGCCGCCAACACCTGGGGTGTGCCGGCCGCCGAATGCAGCACCGCGAACGGCGCCGTGACCCACGCCCCGACGAAGCGCCGCCTCGGCTACGGCGCCCTGGTGGACGCTGCCTCGAAGCTTCCGGTCCCGGACCCGGCGCAGGTGGTGCTGAAAGACCCGTCCACCTACAAACTGCTGGGCACCCGCATCGGCGGCGTCGACAACGCGGCCATCGTCAGTGGACAGCCGCTGTTCGGCATCGACGTGCGCCTGCCCGGCATGCTGTACGCGGTGTATGCCAAGTGCCCGGTCTTCGGCGGCAAGCCGCTCAAGGCCAACCTCGATGCGGTCAAGGCCATGCCGGGCGTGAAGGATGCCTTCATCGTCGAAGGCACGCCGAACCTGAACGGCCTGCGCCCGGGCGTGGCGATCGTCGCCACCTCGACCTGGGCCGCGATGCGCGCGCGCCGCGAGCTGCAGGTGGAGTGGGACGAAGGCGAAGGCGCCGGCCACAGCTGGGCCGACTTCACGGCCCAGGCCCAGCTTGCGGCGACAAAGCCGGGCGCGGCCACCATGCGCAAGGACGGCGACGTCCCCAAGGCGCTGGCAGGCGCGGCCAAGGTGGTGGAGGCGGCCTACAGCTACCCCTTCATCTCGCACGCCAGCATGGAGCCGCAGAACTGCACCGCCTGGTTCAAGCCAGCCGACGGCTCGCTCGAGCTGTGGGCCCCGACCCAGAACCCGGGCTCCGGCCAGGCGCTGGTCACGAGCACTTTCGGCATCCCGAAGGAAAAGATCGTCCTGCACATCATCCGCAGCGGCGGCGGCTTCGGCCGCAGGCTGAGCTCGGACTTCATCGTCGAGGCGACCGCCATCGCGCAGAAAGTCGCCGCCCCGGTGAAGCTGACCTGGACCCGCGAGGACGACCTGCAGCACGACCACTTCCGCCCCGGCGGCTTCCATTTCCTGCGCGGCGGTGTCGACGCGCAAGGCAAGGCGGTGGCCTGGCAGAACCACTTCGTCACCTTCGCCAACCGGGTCGAGCGCGAGGGCAAGAGCGTGCTGCAGCCGGGCAGCGGCGGCAACCTGTCCGGCGACGAGTTCCCGGGGCGCTGGATCGCCAACTGCCAGCTCGAGCAGACCGCACTCGAATGCCGCGTGCCGATGGGCCCGTGGCGCGCGCCGGGCAGCTGCGTGTTCGCCTGGGTGTTCCACAGCTTCATCGACGAGCTGGCCCACGCCGGCGGGCGTGATCCGCTCGCGTTCCGCATGGAGCTGCTGGGCGACCAGGACATCATGGCCGGCACGGGCGAGCGCGGCCAGCCCTACAGCGTGGCGCGCATGAAGAAGGTGCTGGGCGTCGCGGCCGAGCAGGCCGGCTGGGGCAAAAAGAAATTCGCGCGCGGCCAGGGCCAGGGAATCGCCTTCCACTTCAGCCACCGCGGCTACGTTGCGCAGGTGGCCGAAGTGACCGTCTCGCGCGACGGCAAGCTGAAGGTGGACCGCGTGGTGGTGGCGACCGACATCGGCGCCCAGATCGTCAACCTGTCGGGCGCCGAGAACCAGGTCGAAGGTTCGGTGATCGACGGACTGTCGACGATGATGTTCCCGGCCCTGGACATCGACAAGGGCCGCATCGTGCAGAGCAACTTCCACGACTACCAGCTGCTGCGCATGCCGGACGCGCCGACGAAGATCGAGATGCACTTCGTCAAGACGGATTATCCGGTGACCGGACTGGGCGAACCCGCCCTGCCGCCGCTGGCGCCCGCAGTCTGCAACGCGATCTTCGCCGCTACCGGCAAGCGCGTGCGCGAGCTTCCGCTGAGCAAGGTCGACCTGAGCTGGAGCTGATCCGCAGGGTGGTCGGCTTCGCCGACCGCGCGAGCAACTTCCGCTCGAAGCTCCGCACACGGCTGTTCATCCGGTGACGGTCGCCGCGCGGGCGGACGCTCAGTGTCGATGCGCGGGGTCGTTGTCCTTGGCCCCGTGGTACTCGAGGATGGACGCGGCCTTTTCCAGCCGGGATTCGTCGGCGGTGATCGTGATGATGCACTTGCCGATTTCCAGCCCCGGCGTGTAGACATCCTTGTAATCGGTGCCGCCTTTCACCGCGGGCGAGTCGCCCACCGTGAAATTGGCTTCGGAAGGACCGGCTTCGTCGCCGGTATGGCTGATCTCGATGCCGTCGCGGTCAAAGCCGGCGTCCAGCAGTGCCTGGCGTGCGCGCTCCGCATCCTCGACGTTCTCGATCACCCGTACGATCTGGTTGTTCATGCTGCCTCCATCGGTTCCTGGTGGCGTCCACCGTACCAGAAAGGCCCGCGGCCCGGCGCTCACCTCGGTGCGCGCAGCCGCGTGCTGTATCATCGCGGACCTGGAAACGAAAGCCCCGTATGCTCATCATCACCATCAAACAGGGCAAGGAGAAAAGTCTCCTGTCCGGCGACCCCTGGATTTATCTCTCTGCCGTCGAACGGGTCGACGGCAAGCCCCAGGAGCGCAACAAGCCCGGCGCCACGGCGATCGTGCAATCCTCGTCGCGCCAGTTCCTGGCGCGCGCCGCCTACAATGCCAAATCCCAGGTCGCCGCCCGCATCTGGACCCTGCGCGAGGACGAGCCCGTCGACCACGCCATGATGAAGCGCCGCGTCCATGCTGCCGTCGATGGCCGCATCGAGGCACTGCGCGGCGCCGATCCGCAGGCGCTGGTCCAGCTCGTCGACGGCGACCGGGACGGCTTGCCGGGCCTGCTGGCGCACAGCTATGGCGGCGCCGGGGGTTACCTGGTCTGCCAGTTCAACGGCGCCGGCGTCGACTTGTGGAAGGTGCCGATCGTGCAGGCGCTCGTCAAGGCCACGGGCTGCCCGAACGTCTACGAGCGAGCCGACGAACTGGTGCGCAAGGCCGAAGGGCTGCCCATCACGCGGCGCGTGCTGGCCGGCGACGAGCCGCCCCAGCGCCTGATGGTACGCGAGGGCGGGCGCCTGCTGCCGATGGATATCCGCACTGGATTCACCTACCCGCGCTGAAGCTGCGCCGGCATTGTCACGATGGCGGCCGCCCTGTATGCTGCGGCGGCATCCCGCACAGTTATCGGCACTTACCACGAGAGATCAAGATGAAACACCTCCTTTCCTGCTGCGCCCTTGGCCTGGCCATGTCGTTCACCCTGTCCGGCTGCAAGCGCGCCGACACGCCGCCTGCGGCGGTGGCCCCCGCCGTGGCCTTCCAGAAGATCGATACCGTGGCCGGCACCGGCAAGGAAGCGACGGCCGGCTCCACCGCCGTCGTCCACTACACCGGCTGGCTGTACCAGCCGGATGCCGAGGCGCAGCGCGGCACCCGTTTCGACTCGTCGGAGGGACGCGAGCCGTTCAGCTTCCGGGTCGGCGGCGGCCAGGTCATCCCGGGCTGGGACGAAGGCGTGCAAGGCATGAAGGTCGGCGGCAAGCGCACGCTGATCCTGCCGCCCGACATGGGCTACGGCGCCGGTGGCGCGGGCCCGATCCCGCCGCACGCCAACCTGATCTTCGACGTCGAACTGCTCGACGTACGTTGAACCCGCGCAGGCGGCATCCGGCCCGATGCCGCCCTGCCATGCACGAAACCGCAGAGAGAAATGAAGATGGCGAAGAAAGAAGAACTGGACGAAGAAACCCTGGCGTTCATCCAGTGGTGCATTGAAGTGGAAGGCTTCCTGGTTGCCGGCGGCGCCACCGTCAAGCAGGCGCAGGAGCATATCGAAGAACAGGTGGAATGGTTTACCGACCAGTTCTACGATGGCTTGACGCCGGAACAGGCTGCCAAGGAAGCGCTGGCTTGATGCCATCGGCAGCCGCCGGCTTCCGGCGCGCCGGCACGGCTAGCGACGACGCGCTGCCGCGGAGCCGACAGCCAGGATGACTCCGGCAAGCAGGATGGACCGGGTAGCGCCGGCGTCACCAATATAAAGCGACACGATCGCCCCCACAGCCGTCGCGGCGATCACCCGTGGCCAGCGCTGGTCCCGGAAACGGACGGCGAGGCAGAGCGCGACGACTCCCGCCAGCGCGAGCAGGAGAACCCAGTAGACCCGCGCATCCATCATGATGACGAAGAAGCGCGAGCCGGCATGCGCGCATCGGATCTGCGCATTGCATGCAGTTCGACCGGCAGCGCAACGACGAGAACGGCCAGTACCGTAACGAGTACCGTGAGAAGCGCCACCGAAGCGGAGAGATGGCCATGCCAGTACTGGAACAGGACACTGTTGATTACGATACCGATCGCCAACATCCAGTACTTGCGCAGGACGGTCGCCAGGGCTGATTTCAGCATACTTGTGTCGATTTCGTGTACATGTCGTTGCAATGATGAGGGACGCGCCGTGTGGCGGGCACAGCCTTGCCGTCGATGGCCTGGCCCGCTCGTTTGCCCCCCCCGTGCGCCGGCAGTCAGTGTAACGGATGAGCCGGTCGTCCAGGGCTTCGATCGACATGCCTGCCGCATAGAATTGCCTTATTCCTTGTTGACCATGTCCTCGATCTCTATACTAATTGCCATTGTGTAAATTTTTATGGAGTAAGACATGCGTCCCAGCCAACCCGCGCCGCCCCGGATTCACCTGTGTCTCCTGATGGCTGCGTGCCTGGCGGCGCCGTTCTCCCATGCCGACGATGGCGCCGCCATCGCCCGCATCGAGGCCGGCCTGCGCCCGCAGGTGGCGCTGGCGGACGCGCCGGTCAAGACCGAAAGCCTGCAGGACGCGATGGTCCGCCTGAAGGTGCCGGGCGTGAGTGTCGCCGTGATCCATGACGGCAAGGTGGCGTGGACGCGCAGCTACGGTGTCGCCTGGACCGGCGGGCCGGCCGTCACGCCGGAAACCCTGTTCCAGGCGGCGTCGATCAGCAAGCCGGTCTCGGCGATGGCGGCGCTGCGCATGGTGGAACAGGGCAAACTGGATCTCGATGCCCCCATCGAGACGGCGCTCGCGGGCTGGAAGCTGCCTGCCGGCGCCGGCAAGCCCAGCCTGCGTCAATTGCTGTCGCATACCGGCGGCATGAGCGTTTCGGGCTTCCCCGGCTACGCTGCCGGCAAGCCGGTACCTTCCCTGGTCCAGGTGCTGGACGGCACGGGGCCGGCCAACACCAGGGCGGTCCGGGTCGACGCCGCGCCGGGTTCGGCGTGGCGCTATTCCGGCGGCGGTTACACCGTATTCCAGCAAGCCATGATCGATCGCGCCGGCAAGCCCTTCGATGTCCTGATGGGCGAACTGGTGCTGGGGCCGCTGGGCATGACCGACAGCAGCTATGCCCAGCCGCTGCCTGCCGCGCTGTCGGCAAAAGCCGCGCGGCCGCACGACCGCGACGGCAAGCCCTTCCCGGGCGGCGCCTACACGTATCCCGAGCAGTCCGCGGCCGGCCTGTGGAGCACGCCGCTCGACCTGGCGAAGTTCGCGATCGCCATCCAGCAGGCAGCGGCGGGACGCGACAACGGCGTGCTGTCGCCGGCCATGACGCGCACCATGCTCGCGCCGGTGATGAACGACTACGCGCTGGGCCTGCAGATCCAGGACAAAGGCAAGGCGTTCGGCCATAGCGGCAGCAACATGGGCTTCAAGTCCTCGCTGGTCGCCTTCGTCGAGGGCGGCAACGGTGCGGTGATCCTGACCAACGGCGACAATGGCGGTGAGCTCGCGGCCGGCCTGATGCGCGCGATCGCCCATGAATACAAATGGGCCGGCAACCAGACCGTGCTGCGTCCGGCGGTCGCCCTCACGCCGGAGGCGCGCAAGGCCCTGGTCGGCCAGTATGCGATCGCTGGCCTGGGCAAGTTCCATGTCGCCGAACGCGACGGCCAGCTGATGATCGCCCTGCGCCCCGGCCAGTGGGAACCGCTGTATGCCGAATCGGACAAGCTGCTGTTCGTCCTGTCGCGCAATCTCGAAGTGCGCCCGATCGATGCCGACAACGGCCACACCGTGGTGGGATCGTCGTCGCGGGCTTATACCCGCGTGACCGGTCTCTGGTAAGCCTGAAGCACCGGTGCTCGCGGAGCCGGTCCGTACCCGGAGTCATCGGTGCAGGCAACGGCCATGGTGGAGGCTATTGCCAGTATGGCGGCCCGCTTCGTCGCGCCCGGACGCGTCGTTTACGGCAGCTCGTGGGCGCCCGGGGCAGCGAATTCAATCGGGCACCACCGCCGTCACTTCGATCTCGACCCGCGCGCGCTCTTCCATCAGGGCCGCCACCTGCACTGCGCTCATGGCCGGGTAGTGACGGCCGATCACGTCGCGGTAGGCCGCCCCCAGCGCCGCACCGGCGTCCAGGTATTCGCGGCGGTCGAGCACGTACCATGTCATGCGCACGATGTGCTGCGGCCCGGCGCCGGCCTCGCGCAGCACGGCCACGATGTTTTCCAGCGCCTGGCGCGTCTGGCCGACGAAGTCGTCGGTCTGGAAGCGGCCCCCGGCATCCCAGCCGACCATGCCGCTGACGTGGACCTGGCGGCCGCTTGCCGCGATGCCGTTCGCGTAGCCTTTCGGGCGCGGCCAGCCCGGCGGCTGCAGGATCTCGATCATGCGCCCTCCCCGGCCAGCAGTTCGCGCGCGACGATCAGGAGCTGCACTTCGCTTGCCCCCTCGTAGATGCGCAACGCACGGATTTCACGGTAAAGGCTTTCGACGGTCTCGCCGCTGACCACGCCCTGCCCGCCGAACAGCTGCACCGCAGCGTCGATGACCCGCTGGGCGGTTTCGGTGGCGGTCAGCTTGGCCATCGCCGCTTCTTTGGTCACCCTTTTACCTTGATCCCGAAGCCAGGCGGCGCGGTAGGTCAGCAGCGCCGCGGCATCGATGTCGGTCGCCATCTGGGCCAGCCTGGCCTGCGTGAGCTGGAAGTCGGCCAGGGTCTTGCCGAACATGGCCCGCCGGCGCGCCCGCTGCAAGCCTTCGTCCAGCGCCCGCCGCGCAAAACCGAGGGCGGCCGCTGCCACCGAGGTGCGGAACACGTCGAGCGTGGACATCGCCACCTTGAATCCCTGGCCTTCTTCGCCGATGCGGTTCGCCGCCGGCACGCGGCAGCCGTCGAAGCGCAGGCGAGCCAGCGGATGCGGGGCGATCACGTCGATGCGTTCGGCGATCGTGAGACCGGGCGCGTCGGCCTCGACGATGAAGGCCGAGATGCCGCGCGAACCGCGTCCTCCCTCGCCGCCGCCGTCGCCGGTGCGGGCGAACACCACGTAGAAATCGGCGATGCCGCCGTTCGAGATCCAGGTCTTCTCGCCGTCGAGCACGTAGTCGCCGCCTTCGCGGCGGGCCGCGCACTGCATCGCCGCCACGTCGGAGCCGGCCTGCGGCTCCGAGAGCGCGAAGGCGGCGATCGCCCTGCCTTCTGCCACGCGCGGCAGCCAGGCAGCCTGCTGCGCGCCGGTGCCGAACAGGGAAATGGCGCCGCTGCCCAGGCCCTGCATGGCGAAGGCAAAATCGGCCAGGCCGGCATGGCGTGCCAGCGTTTCGCGGATCAGGCAGACGGCGCGGGTGTCGATCGGCGCACCGTTGCCGCCGATGGCATGGCGCAGCCAGCCGCCGCGCCCCAGCTCGGCGACCAGCGAACGGCACACGGCATCGACGTCGCGCCCGTGCGCATGCGCCAGGTGTTGGCCGGCCCAGGCGTCGAGTTCCAGCGCCAGCGCGCGGTGGCGCGGCTCCAGGAAGGGCCAGTCGAGGTAGTCGCGGTCCGGCATGTCCTCAATCCCCTTCAAAGCGAGGCCGTTCCTTGGCCACGAAGGCGTGGTAGGCACGGTGGAAGTCGTTGGTGGCCATGCAGATCGCCTGCGCCTGGGCTTCGGCCTCGATCGCCTCGTCCACGCCCATGTTCCACTCCTGCTGCAGCATCTTCTTGGTCATCCCGTGCGCGAAAGTCGGGCCACTGGCAAGCGTTGCCGCAAAGGCCTTGGCCTCGGCCAGCACGGTGTCAGGCTCGCACAAGCGGTTGAAGAAGCCCCAGCGCTCGGCCTCGTCTCCCGGCATGGCGCGGCCGGTGTAGAGCAGTTCGGCCGCCCTGCCCTGGCCGATCACGCGCGGCAGCAGCGCGCAGGCGCCCATGTCGCAGCCTGCCAGGCCGACCCGGGTGAACAGGAAAGCCGTCTTGCTGCGCGCGGTGCCGTAGCGGATGTCCGAGGACAGCGCCAGGATCGCCCCGGCGCCGGCGCAGACGCCATCCACGGCGGCCACGATCGGCTGGGGGCAGGCGCGCATCGCCTTGACCAGGTCGCCCGTCATGCGGGTAAAGGCGAGCAGGCCCGGCATGTCGCGTTTCGTGAGCGGCCCGATGATCTCGTGCACGTCGCCGCCCGAGCAGAAGTTCCCGCCAGCGCCCGCAATCACGACCGCCTTGACGTCGTCGGCGTGGGCCAGGGCGCGGAACAGGTCGCGCAGCTCGGCGTAGGAATCGAAGGTCAGCGGGTTCTTGCGCTCCGGCCGGTTCAGGAGGACGGTCGCCACCCGGTCCTGGACGGCGTACTGGAAGTGGATGGACTGGTAAGCGGCGAGGCTGGCGCGGCTGCCCGGCAGCCGGTGCGCCTCACCCGGAAGGTAATGCATGTGCATAGCTCCTGAAAGTAAATTAGCCTTCGAGCAGGCGGGCCGCCAGCTGCTGCGGCGACAAGCCGTTGTTCGCCGCCTGCAGCTGGCGCTCGCGCTCGAGGTTGCGTTCGAGTTGCAGCTTGCCGGGACGGTACTGGCGCGGCCAGGATGCGCCGCCGTAGCCGATGCGCGCGGCTTCCAGCAGCGTCCACGCCGGGTTGGCCAGGTGCGGGCGCGCCACGGCGCACAGGTCGGCGCGGCCGGCCGCGACGATGCCGTTGACGTGGTCCGCCTCGTAGATCGAGCCGACCGCAATCGTCGGGATGCCGGCTTCGTTGCGGATGCGATCGGCGAACGGGGTTTGGAACATGCGGCCGAACACGGGTTTTTCGTCCTTGCTGACCTGCCCCGACGAGCAGTCGATCATGTCCGCGCCCGCCGCCTTGAACAGGCGCGCCACCGCTACCGCGTCGTCCGGCGTGATCCCGCCCTCGACCCAGTCGTGCGCCGACACGCGCACGCTGATCGGACGGTCCTGCGGCCACGCGGCGCGGATGGCGGCGAACACTTCCAGCGGATAGCGGCAGCGGTTTTCCAGGCCGCCGCCGTATTCGTCGTCGCGACGGTTGGTCAGCGGCGAAATGAAGCTCGACAGCAGGTAGCCGTGGGCACAGTGCAGCTCCAGCCAGTCGAAGCCCGCCTCGGCGGCGGCCCGCGTGGCGCGCACGAAATCCCGCTTGATGCGATCCAGGTCCTCGCGCGCGGCTTCGCGCGCGACCTGCGAGACGCCCGCCAGGTACTGCTGGCCCGACGCCGACACCAGCGGCCAGTTGCCGCTTTCCAGCGGCTGGTCGATGCCGTCCCACATCGGCCGGGTCGAGCCCTTGGCGCCGGCGTGGCCGAGCTGCACCCCGATCAGGGCGTCGGCGTTGCCGTGGACGAAATCGACGATGCGCTTCCATGCGGCGGTGTGTTCCGGCGCGTACAGGCCGGGACAGCCGGGGGTAATGCGCGCATCGGCGGAGACGCAGGTCATCTCGGCCATCACCAGCGCGGCGCCGCCCAGCGCGCGGGCACCCAGGTGGGCCAGGTGGAAGTCGCCCACCGTCCCGTCCACCGCCGAATACTGCGCCATCGGCGAGACGATCACACGGTTCTTCAGCAGCACCCCGCGCACCTTGTATGGCGTAAACATCGGCGGTGTCGGCTCCTGCGGGGCCTGCACCCCGGCCTGCGCTGCTGCGCGTGCCGCGAACCAGCGCTCGAAGCCGCCGACGTAGGCCGGGTCGCGCAGGCGCAGGTTCTCGTGCGACAGGCGCTGGCTGCGCGTGAGCAGCGAGTAGGCGAACTGCTCGGCCTCCATCGCCGTGTAGCGGACGACGTTCTCGAACCATTCCATCGAGTTGCGCGCCGCGCTCTGGAGCTTGAGCACCTCGACCCGGCGCGCGGACTCGTAGGCCGCCAGCGCCTGCTCCAGGCTGGCGCCGGGGTCGTCGAGGCAGCGCGCCAGCTCGATCGCGTCTTCCAGCGCCAGCTTGGTGCCCGAGCCGATCGAGAAGTGCGCGGTGTGCGCCGCATCCCCCATCAGCACGGTCGGGACGCGGCGCCCTTCGATGTCGTTCCAGTGCACCCACTGGCGGCAGGCGATGCGCGGGAAGCGGATCCACATCGCGGAACCGCGCTGGTGGGCGGCATTGGCCATCAGCGGCTGGCCGTCAAGATGGCGCGCGAACAGGCGCTCGCAGAAGGCCAGCGCCTGTTCCTGGCTCATGGCTTCGAGGCCGGCCGCGTGCCAGGTTTCCTCGGGCGTTTCGACGATGAAGGTCGAGGTGTCGCCGTCATACTGGTAGGCGTGCGCCTGGAACCAGCCATGCTCGGTTTCTTCGAAGGCGAAGGTGAAGGCGTCGAAGCGCTTGCGGGTGCCCAGCCACACGAAGCGGCACTGGCGGCGCTCGAGCTCGGGCCGGTAGGTGGCGGCGTAGCGGTTGCGGGTGGCGCTGTTGACGCCGTCGCAGGCCACGACCAGGTCGGCCCCGTAGGTACGCGCCAGGCCGGCATCGTCAAGCACCTCGTGCTCGAACACCATGCGCACCCCGAGCGCGCTGCAACGCTCCTGCAGGATATTGAGCAGGCGCTTGCGCCCGATGCCGCAGAAACCATGCCCGCCCGAACGCACGGTGCGTCCCTTGAAATGGACGTCGATGTCGTCCCAGTGGTTGAAGGATTGCAGGATGGCGCGGGCGCTCTCCTCGTCGGCAGCGGCCAGGTGGCCGAGGGTCTGGTCGGAAAATACGACACCCCAGCCGAAAGTGTCGCTTGCCCGGTTGCGTTCGACGACGGTCACGGTATAGTCTCGGTGGCGGCGCTTGGCCAGCAACCCGAAATACAGCCCGGCCGGGCCGCCACCCACGCACACGATATTCATTCCCGCTCCCGATCTGGTGTTGCGCGTATATTACATGCGCGAATGCTTTAGGTGTCAACCAATGCTGGGCACCGAGCGCACGGCAGGATGTGCTCCGGTGCGTCAGCTTTCCACCACTTTAGTACAATATGGCAACATATCCGCACAGGACCGGTCCCGTGCAACTGGCAACCGTCACTTTTTGGCCATCATAACGATGAAACTCTCCGACCGGATCAACCGTTCCCGACCACTTGCCACGACCGCCATGCACGGGCGTGCCGACGCTCTCCGCGAAGCCGGCGAGCCCGTTATCGATTTTTCCATCGCCATTTCCCACTTCCCGGCGCCGGCCGCGGTGCGCGAAGCGATCGCCCACGAGGCCGGGCGCGAGTGCATCCTGCCGTACACCGACGTGGGCGGCGCAGTGGACGTGCGCGCGTCGCTGTGCGCCAAGCTGCGCGCGGAAAACGGCATCGAAGCCACCCCGGACGAGGTGGTCGTCACCAATGGCGCCAAGCAGGCCCTCTACGAGGCGCTGTTCGCCCTCACCGACCCGGGCGACACCGTCATCGTGTTCCGTCCGCACTGGCCGGCCTACGTCACGACCGCCCAGCTGCTCGGCCTGCGCATCGTGCTGGCCGACCTGCCGGACAGCCTCACGCCCGAGGCGCTCGACGCCCTCGGGCCAGCCCGCGTCCTGATCGTCAACAATCCGCACAACCCGACCGGCAAGGTGTACACGCTGGAAGAACTCGGCCACCTGCGCGACTGGGCGCAGCGCTCCAGCGGCCACATCGTCGTCGACGAAAGCTACGAGCACCTGATCTTCAACGGCAACCACACCAGCCTGGCCTCGCTGTGCGACTGGCGCAAGCTGGGCGTCGTCACCATCTTCTCGGCGTCGCAGAGCTACGCCATGATGGGCTGGCGGGTCGGGTTCGCGCTGGCGCCGCGGCCGCTGGCGCGCGCGATGCACACCCTGCAGGGACCGATCACGGCTGCCGCGCCCTGGCTGTCGCAGGTGGCGGCGCGCGCCGCCTTCGCCGGCGGCCGCCCCGGAGGCATGCTGGAGGACTATCACGCGCGCCGCGACCTGGTGCTGGACATGCTCGCGCCGGTGCCCTGGATCACGATGGCGCCGCCCGATTCCGGCCCCTACCTGTGGGGCGACATCCGCGCCCTGACCTCGGACACGCTGGGTTTCGCCGAATCGCTGCTGGAGGAGGAAGGGGTGGCCCTGATGCCGGGCGACGCGCTCGGCGTGCCGGGCTTCATCCGCATCGGCTACATTTCCGACGACATCGTCACCCTGCGCGAAGGCGTGCGGCGCATCGTCGCCTACGGCGAGTACCTGCGCGCCGCCGCCCGCGCATGAACAGCCGGCCGGCCCGCTTCCGCCTCAACAGCCTGCGCAGCCGGCTGATGCTGCTGGTCGCCCTGGCGATCACGCCGATCGCCGTCATGACGGTGCTGGGCGGCCTGCGCGAGCGCGAAGCCGCGATCCGCGCCTCCGAGGAGAACCTGCAGCGCCTGACCAGCCTGGCGGCGGCCAACGAGGCGGAGTCGATCGAGCGCGCGCGCCAGATCCTGGTGGACCTGGTCAGCGTGCCCGACCTGATGGGCCCCGCGGACCGCTGCAATGCCCTGCTGGCCGACGTGCTGGACCGCAACGAAGGCTACGTCAACTTCGGCCTGATCCAGCTCAACGGCGACGTGACCTGTAGCGCCGTACCGATGCTGCATCCGGTGAACCTGGGTGACCGGCGCCATTTCAAGCGCGCCGTCGCCGAACGGCGCTTCATCGCCGGCGACTACGTGTTCGGGCGCGTCATCCGCAAGCACACCATCAACCTCACCTACCCCGTGATCGACCGCAGCGGCAAGGTGGTGGCCGTGGTATTCGCGGCGATGGACCTGGCCGGGCTCGATACGTTTGTCAGCGACATCAACCTGCCGGCCGGCTCGATCCTCGAAACCGCCGATTCCGGCGGCCTGCTCATTTCGCGCAGGCCGGATCCGGAGCGCTGGTTCGGGCAGAAGATCAGCCCGACGCTGCTGGCGGCGATGCGCGACCCGGCCCAGCGCGCCATCGTGATGCGCGGCGAGGACGGCATCGAGCGCCTGCACGCGTTCGCGCGCGTGGGCGGCCCCGCGCTGTCCGAGTACACGGTGACGATCGGCGTGCCGGTCGAGACCATCACCGCCTCGGCGCGCGAGACCCAGCTGATGTCGCTGCTGGGACTGGGGGCAACCACCATGCTGGCGCTGCTGGCGGCCTGGCTGGCGGGCGACATCCTGATCGTCCAGCGGGTGCGCAAACTGATGGATACCGCTCGCCGCATCGCCGCCGGCGACCTCGAAGCCCGCACGGGCATCAGGTATGGCCGCGAGGAGATCGGCCGCCTGGCCGCCGCCCTCGACGAGATGGCCGCCACCTTGCAGAAGAAGGAAACGGCGCGCAGCCAGGCCGAGCGCGAGCTGCGCGCGGCCGACCAGCGCAAGGACGAATTCCTGGCGATGCTGGCCCACGAATTGCGCAACCCGCTGGCGCCGATCAGCACCGGCGCCCACCTGCTCAAGCTCCTGCACTCCGACAACGCCCAGATCACGCAGACCTGCGCGATCATCGCACGCCAGGTCGAGCACATGACCAGCCTGGTGGACGACCTGCTCGACGTCTCGCGCGTCACGCGCGGCCTGGTGTCGCTGTCGACCCAGGTACTGGACCTGCGCAGCGTGGTGGACGACGCGGCCGAGCAGATCCGTCCCCTGATCGCGGCGCGCCGGCATAAAGTGGTGCTCGACCTCCCGAGCGACCCGGCGAGCGTCAAGGGCGACCACAAGCGGTTGGTGCAGGTGGTCGCGAACCTGCTCAACAATGCCACCAAGTACACGCCCGAAGGCGGCCACATCCAGTTGCAGCTGCGCGAGGAAGGAGACGAGTACGTCCTGGCGGTGACGGACGACGGCATCGGCATGGAGCCGGCACTGGTCGAGCGGGTGTTCGACCTGTTCACGCAGGCCGAGCGCACGCCCGACCGTTCGCAGGGCGGCCTGGGGCTGGGCCTGGCACTGGCCAAGAGCCTGGTCGAGCTGCACGGTGGCAAGGTTGCCGCGGCCAGCCCCGGCCTGGGCAAGGGCAGCACCTTCACCGTGCGCCTGCCGCGCTTCGCGGCGCAGGCCCCGGCGCCGCTCGCGGCCGCGGGCGCGGACGGGCGGCAGCAGCCAGGCGCGGCGGCCGCGCCGCTGCGGGTGCTGGTGGTGGACGACAACCTCGACGCCGCCCACACGCTCAACCTGTTCCTGTCCGCCGCCGGCCACCGGGTCGAGATCGCGTACAACGCCCATGACGCACTCGAGGTGGCGCGGGTACTGGCGCCCCAGGTCTGCCTGCTCGACATCGGCCTGCCCGACATGGACGGCAACGAGCTGGCGCGCCGCCTGCGCCGCCTGCCGCAGACCGCCGACGCCACCCTGGTCGCGGCGACCGGCTACGGCCGCCAGCAGGACCGCGACGCGGCCCGCCACGCAGGCTTCGACCATTACATGGTCAAGCCCGTCAACACCGTGCAGCTGAGCGAACTGCTGGCCCAGGTGGGCGCAAACAGTACCCGCGAGCAGGCAGCGCGCTAAGGGGCGCCGGGGCGCCCGGCGCCCCGGCGCCATCGTACGCGCCCGATCCGGCCGTTCGCCTATCATCGTGCCTGGCCGGCGAACGAGCGTCGGCGAAGGAGCGCGCATGGGTGAAGTGGGGGTGGTGCTGGCGATGCTGCTGGCGGTGGTGGCCAGCGCCTACCTGGTGCGGGTGCTGCCCGCCGTGTTGCCGATCCCGCTGCCCTTGCCGCTGGTGCAGATCGGCCTCGGCGCGGCCATCGCGGGCTTCGGCTGGCATCCGGTCAGGCTGGAACCCCATATCTTCTTCCTGCTGTTCCTGCCCCCGCTGCTGTTCCTCGATGGTTGGCGCATTCCCAAGGTCGGGCTGTTCCGCGACAAGGGCGTGATCCTCGAGCTGGCGCTCGGGCTGGTACTGTTCACCGTGGTCGGCGCCGGCTTCCTGATCCAATGGCTGGTGCCGGCCCTGCCCTTGCCGGTGTGCTTCGCGCTGGCCGCCATCCTGGCGCCGACCGATCCGGTGGCGGTGTCGTCGATCGCGGCGCGGGTGCCGATCCCGCCGCGGCTGATGCATATCCTGGAAGGCGAATCGCTGCTCAACGACGCCAGCGGCCTGGTGTGCTTCCGTTTTGCCGTCGCGGCAGCGATGACCGGGGTCTTCTCGCTCGGCAGCGCCACCCTGACCTTCCTGTGGCTGGCATTCGCCGGGGTCGCCACCGGCATCCTGCTCACCCTCGGCATGGCCTCCCTGCAGCGCCTGCTGGGCGCGCGCTTCGGCGACGAACCCGGCGCCTCGATCCTGCTCAATCTGCTGCTGCCCTTCGGCGCCTACCTGGCCGCCGAGCACCTGGGGGCATCCGGCATCCTGGCCGCCGTCGCCGCCGGCATCACCATGAGCTACGTGGAACTGGGCGGGCGCGCCCTGGCCACCACGCGGGTGCGGCGCAACGTGGTCTGGGACACGGTGCAGTTCGCGCTCAACGGCGTGATGTTCGTGCTGCTGGGCGAACAGTTGCCGGACATCGTGCGCGCCGCGCTGCAGAGCCCGGACCTGGCGGTGCCGCGCGACCCGTGGTGGCTGATCCGCACGGCCCTGGCGATCAGCGCCGGACTCATCCTCCTGCGCTTCGCCTGGGTCTGGGTATCGCTGCGCCTGAGCAACTATGCGGCGCGGCGCCAGGGGCGCGAAGGTGTCAGGATGGACAAGCGCCTGCTGCTGGCGATGTCGCTGGCCGGCGTGCGTGGCGCGATCACGCTGGCCGGCATCCTCACCCTGCCGCTGGCACTGCCCGGCGGCGCGCCCTTCCCGGGGCGCGACCTGGCGATCTTTCTCGCCAGCGCCGTCATCGTGGTCTCGCTCACGGTGGCCAGCATCGGCCTGCCGCGCGTGCTGCGCGGACTCGAACTGCCGCCGGAAACCGCCATCGATGCGGAGGAAGACCGGGCCCGCCAGGCCGCGCTGCTGGCGGCGCTGGGCGCGATCGACGCGGCGGGCCGCCCCGCCCCGGTCGACGAGAAGGACGCCGACCTGCATGCCAGCGCGGCGGAACAGGTGCGCGGCCTGTACCAGCACCGGCTCGGCGGCGTCATGCCCGGCTCGGACCCGGCCCGCGTCCGGGTGGCTGAACAGGCGGAGCGCCACTACCGCCTGGCCGCGCTGGCGGCCGAACGCAAGGTGCTGCTGGCCATGGCGCGCCGCCGCGAAATCTCGGACGAGACCGCCCGCAAGCTGCTGCGCGAGATCGACCTGGTCGAGGCCCGCTATCGCTGAGCGGCCGGGTCTCGGTTAGGTCCCGAACGGTGCGCCGGCCCGGTTCGGCGTAGGATGAAGCGACCTTCTCCCAGCGAAAGCCTGCCATGCAAAGCGAAGAACCCGGCGTCACCACCCCGCTCAAGGATCCGCCCACCGCCGCCAAGGCCGCCGGGCTGCGTTACGTGCACGACGACCGGCCCGGCATCCGGCGCGAGAAGACGGGAGAAGCCTGGCGCTACCTCGATGCCGCAGGCGAGCCCGTCACCGACGAAGCCACCCTGGCGCGCATCAAGTCGCTCATCATCCCGCCGGCCTGGACGGACGTCTGGATCTGTCCCCAGGCCAACGGCCACCTGCAGGCGACCGGCCGCGATGCCCGGGGCCGCAAGCAGTACCGCTACCATCCGAAATGGCGCACCGTGCGCGACGAGGCCAAGTATGAACGCATGCTGAATTTCGGCCAGGCGCTGCCGGCCATCCGCAAGGAAGTCGACCGCGCCCTTGGCCTGCCCGGCCTGCCGCGCGAAAAGGTGCTGGCCACCATCGTGTACTTGCTGGAGGCGACGATGATGCGCGTGGGCAATGAAGAGTATGCCCGCACCAACAAATCCTACGGCCTGACGACGCTGCGCGACCGCCACGTGCGGGTCGACGGCAGCCACGTCGAGTTCCGCTTCCGCGGCAAGAGCGGCGTGTACCACAAGGTGCACGTGCAGGACCGGCGGCTGGCGCGGATCATCCAGCGCACGCGTGACCTGCCCGGCCAGGAACTGTTCCAGTACGTGGACGACGAGGGCGAGACCCACAGCGTCGATTCGAGCGACGTCAACGACTACCTGCGCGCGATCACGGGTGAAGACTACACCGCCAAGGATTTCCGCACATGGTCCGGCACGGTGCTGGCCGCCCTGGCCCTGCAGGAGTTCGAGAAGTTCGATTCCGAGGCCCAGGCCAAGAAGAACATCGTGCGCGCGATCGAGTCGGTCTCCGAAAAGCTCGGCAACACGCCCAGCATCTGCCGCAAGTGCTACGTGCACCCGGCGGTGCTCGACGCCTACCTCGACGGCACGGTGCTCGAGGCGCTGAGCGAACGCACCGAGCGGGAGCTGCTCGACGACCTGCACGCGCTGCAGCCGGAAGAAGCCGCCGTGCTGGCCATGTTGCAGCAGCGCCTGCGGCACGAACAGGAGCAGGCCTTGGCCAATCCCCGGCCGGCGAAGAAGGCTGCAAGCAAGCCTGCTGGCAAGACTGGAACCCGGGCCGGAAAGCGGGTCCGGGCCGCCCGTCCGGCGCCCCCGACAACCACCGAACCGATGAGAGGAGCAGCATGAACAACAGCGCAGGCAACGCAGAAGCATGGACCATCGAACAGGTCGCCGCGTTCGAGCACCAGATCACCGGCGTGTCGGTGTCCGAAGACAACCGCATCTTCGTCAACTTCCCGCGCTGGACCGAGGACACGGCGGTCTCGGTGGCGGAACTGCTGCAGGACGGCACGCTGCGCCCCTATCCGGACGAGACATGGAACGCCTGGCGCAATGCGCGCAAGGACGAACTGCCTCCGGACGAGCACTGGGTATGCGTGCAGAGCATCGTGGCCGACGGCCGCGGCAGCCTGTGGGTGCTGGACCCGGCCGCGCCGGCCCAGGCACACCTGGTTTCCGGCGGCGCCAAGCTGGTGCAGGTCGACCTGGCGACCGACCGTGTCGTGCGCAGCATCGTCTTCGACGAGGTCGCCGCCCCGCAGGGCTCCTACCTGAACGACGTGCGTTTCTCGAACGACGGCAGGTACGCCTTCATCACCGATTCCGGCGTGGTCGGCGCCATCCTGGTGGTCGACCTGGGCAGCGGCAATGGCAATGGCAATGGCAATGGCAATGGCAAGGTTATGCGCCTGCTCGACGGCCATCCTTCGACCCAGATGAAGAAGGGACTGAACGTCAAGGCCGACGGCAGGGAACTGCGGCGCCCGGACGGGCGCGGCGTGGAATTCTCGGCCGACGGCATCGCCCTGTCCGACGACGGGCGCTGGCTGTACTGGCAGGCGATCAAGGGCGATACCCTGTACCGCATCGCAACCGACGTGCTGACCGGCGAGGGCCTGCAGGGCGGGGACGCGGACACGGAAATAGGCGATGCAGTCGAAGAGTTCGGCAGGAATGGCGTGTCGGACGGCCTCCTGATCCCGCGCGGCACCAACAAGATGCTGCTCAGCGCTGTGGAGGACGATGCGGTCAAGGTGCGCGACCTGGATGCCGGGCCGGCGGGCGAACCGCAGGTGCTGGTCCAGGATGCGCGCCTGCGCTGGCCCGACACCTTTACCCAGGGGCCGGACGGCGCCATCTACGTGACCGCCTCGCACATCCAGGACTCGGCCTTCTTCAAGCCCGACGCGCCTGCCGCGCTGCCGACCCGGCTATGGCGCCTGCAGTCCGGGCCCGGTGTGCAACTGTGACGCCCCGTCCCTGATGCTCATTTTATGAAGTAGCCAGCGACCTTCCAGCTGCCGTCCGCCTCGCGCATCGGCGTCACCGTCTCGACCGCGCCGGCCCGGTTGGCGAAGTCGGTCCGGTACTCGAGCACGACATACTCGCCGGCGGGCAGGCCCGGCAGCGTACGGGAGAGGGTGGTCGAGGCCAGGCTGCGCGACTTGACCGCTCCGAGCGGTACACGTACGGCACGCAGTGCCTCGTTCCATTGGGATTGGGTGACGGCGCCACGCAGGAAGGCGGCGCCCTGGGTCCAGGTGTCGGCAGTCCGGCCCTCGTCCATCAGGGCCAGCCAGGCTTGTGCCGCCCGGGTCGCGCCGGCAATACCGGCGGCTGCCTGGCTGGCAGCTTCCTGGCCGGCCGCCTCCTGGGCGGCGGCGGGGACGGCGGACGCGGCCACCAGGGCCGACAGGACGGAAAAGGACAGTACGGCGGTCGCAAGGCGCATGGCGGTCTCCTGTGCGTGGCTGGCAGAATGCGTGGAACCACCAGCATACCGCCCCGCTCGCTCCACATTGTCGCGCAATGTCACACCTGTGCCGGCTGCCCTTCCCGGCAGCGTCTCAGGTGGGCTTTTTCTGGATTTCGGACGAAGCGATGTCGGCCAGGTCGCACAGCGCCTGCAATTCGGCCGAGCGCAGGCGGCGCGGCTCGCGGTCGATCACGCACAGCGTGCCCATCGGCAGGCCCGAACGGTCGCGCAGCGGCACGCCAGCATAGAAACGGATGTGCGGCTCGGCCAGCACGAGCGGGTTCTCGCGGAAGCGCTCGTCGGTCGAGGCATCTTCCACCATGAAGGGCGCATCCTGCAGGATCGCATGCGAGCAGAAGGCCCACTCGCGCGGCGTTTCCTGCGGCCCCAGGCCGATCCGTGCCTTGAACCACTGGCGCCGGGCGGTCAGCAGCGAGACCAGCGCGATTGGCGAACCGGTGACGGTGGCGGCCAGGCGCACGATGCGGTTGAAGCGCTCTTCAGGAGGCGTATCGATCAGGCCGGACGCGGCAAGCGCCGCCAGCCGGCGCCCCTCTTCCGGCCCGGTCGGGTAGGAAGGATCGCCCTCCACCAAGTATTCGGGATCGGTCGGATCGGGCACCCGGGACTCTCCGGACAGGACGCCGGACAAGGGACCGGCGCGCTCCAGCATTGATGTAATCGTACTCTGGCGCGTGCGGCGGTGGCCGCCCGGGGTTTTCCAAGACGCAATAGCACCACTTTCCATCCATAATTGAACGGTACTTGTCGCGACCCCAAGAATCCGGGCTGCGGCGCTCGTGGTCAGGATCGGATCCTCTTCGATGAACTTGCTCTGCATTGGCGGTCCTATAGATGCCGACAGTATACCTGATTTGCCGAAATCCTCCGGGACAATCCCGATTCAAGCGCATAACCTGGTGATATAGACAAATTCCTCAATTTCAGTTGCATAAAAGCAATTACACAGACAAACTACCCGGCAAATTCGGCAATTTTTATTTGTCGTCCAATAACAGGCCATCTTCATAAAGGAAGACCCATGGATTTTTTCCGACACACTGGCATCGCAACGCGGCTTTACGCGGCATTTGGCCTGATCCTGTTTGTCACCCTCGTCCTGGCGGCCTTCGCAGTGTCGCGTATCGACAGCATCGAACGCGCACTGCAGGCAGCCGACACGATCCGCAATACCGAACTGGAGCCGCTGTACGCGGCGCGCGAAGCGCTGGTCCAGACCGGCATCGCCGCCCGCAATGCCTACATCTTCAAGGATGGGGCAGCCGCAAACCGCGAACTGGACCTGCTCGATGCCCGCAAGGCCGAGTACCTGGCCGCCCTCTCCCGCCTTGACCCGATCCTGCGCGACGACCAGCAGTACGCCAAGGTGCGCGACGGCATGCTGACCATGGCGCGCGAACTGGAGCGTCCACGCGCCTTCCGCGCCAGCGGCGAGATGGAGGCTTTCGGCACCTTCCTGGTCGAGGAATGCAGTCCGTTGCGCCGCCAGATCGTGGCCGACATCGACGTGTTGCTCAAGAGCCTGCAGGGGCGCACCGCGACAGCGATCGCCGGCGCCAGGGCCGAAGCCTCCGGCACGCGCTACTGGATCACAGGCTTGAGCGCATTGTCGGTCGTGCTGTGCGTGCTCGTCGGCCTGGTGCTGGTGCGCAGCCTGCTGACCCAGCTGGGCGGCGAGCCGGCCTACGCCACCAGCGTCGCGCGCGCCATCGCCAGCGGCGAGCTGCACCGTCCGGTCGATACCGCCCGCGCCAGGCCGTCGAGCCTGCTGTACGCCATGAGCGCGATGCGCGACGCGCTGGGCGGCATCGTCGCCAAGGTTCGTGGCGGCACCGATGCCATCGCTTCGGCCTCGTCCGAGATCGCGTCGGGCAACCTGGACCTCTCGACCCGTACCGAAACCCAGGCGGCCGCGCTGGCGCAGGTGGCCGGCTCGATGAAGCAGCTGATCGAATCGGTGCGCCAGAACGCGGACTACGCGGCCCAGGCCAGCACCCTGGCGCGCGAAGCCTCGAGCGTGTCGGTGCAGGGTGGCGCGGCGGTGGACCAGGTCGTCACGACCATGGGGCTGATCCACGATTCGTCGAAGAAGATCGTCGACATCATCGGCGTCATTGACGGCATCGCCTTCCAGACCAACATCCTGGCGCTGAACGCCGCGGTGGAGGCGGCACGCGCCGGCGAACAGGGCCGCGGCTTTGCCGTGGTCGCGAGCGAAGTGCGCAACCTGGCGCAGCGCTCGGCGGCGGCGGCCCGGGAGATCAAGGCGCTGATCGAGGATTCGGTGAACAAGGTCGGCGCCGGCACGGCGCTGGTCGGCGAGGCCGGCGAAACGATACGCAAGGTGGTCGACGGCGTGCACCGCGTCACCGACATCATGGGCCACATCAGCGCGGCGACCGGGGCGCAGCGCGCCGACATCGAGCGCGTCGACGGCGCCATCGCCCGCCTCGACGAGATGACGCTCCAGAACGCGGCGCTGGTCGAGCAAGCCGCGGCGGCGGCGCAGTCGCTGCGCACCCAGGCGGCCGAACTGGCGGCGGTGGTCAATACCTTCCAGCTGGAAGAGCCGGGCGCGACGCCACGGCGCCGCCTGGCATCGGCTGCCGCCTGATTCGCTTGAGACCGATGGGTGGTCGGCTGTGCCGCCCACCCTACATCAACCGCCGCCCTGGTGGTTGAACACCTGCCGCAGGTAGGCGATGAAGGTCTCGTCGGTGCACATCGACTTGCCGGCGGTATCCGACAGCTTGGCCACCGGCTGGCCGTTGCAGCGCACCAGCTTCATCACGATGTTCAGCGCCGGGTACGGCGTGTCGTTGGTGAGTTTGGTGCCGATGCCGAAGCCGAGCATCGTACGGTCGGCGAAATGCCGGTACAGGTTCAGTGCCTTCGGCACCGTCAGCGCGTCCGAGAACACCAGGCGCTTGGTGCGCGCGTCGATGCGCAGCCGGGCGTAGTGCGCCAGCGCCTTTTCTCCCCACTCGACCGGGTCGCCCGAATCGTGGCGCAGGCCGTCGAACAGCTTGGCGAAGTACAGGTCGAAGTCGTTCAGGAAGGCGTCCATGCCGACCACGTCGGTCAGCGCGGTGCCCAGGTCGCCCCGGTATTCCTGCACCCAGTCTTCCAGCGCCGCCTTCTGGAAATCGCGCAGGCGCACGCCGAAGGACTGGTAGGCCTGCAGGTACTCGTGCGCCATGGTCCCGATCGGCACCAGGTTGTACTTGCGCGCCAGGTAGACGTTCGAGGTGCCCTTGAAGTACTGCGGCAGCTCGCGCGCCATGGTCGCCACGACTTCGTCGTGCCAGTCCCCGGAAAAGCGCCGGCGCACGCCGAAGTCGAAGAATTCGAAGGGCGTGGCACGCGGCGGCTCCTTGCCGAAGGCGCGCAGCTCGTCGACCTTCTGCGCCAGGCGCACCCGGGCCTCCTTAAGGGCCGCCTCGCGGTCGAAGCGCCGGAAATACAGCTCATTGACGATGTAGAGCACGAAGATCTCGAAGCCCATCACATGCACGATCGGGCCGGTGGCGCGGATGGTCAGGTGCGGGCCGTCGGTACCGACATGGATGAACTTGCGCTGGAAGCGGAACAGCGTCAGGAAGTCGGCAAAGTCGCTCTTGATGAAGCGCAGCCCGCGCAGGTAGGCCACCTCTTCTTCGGTGAACATCATCGAGCACAGGTGGTCGAGCTCGCGCTCGAGATCGTCCTTCAGCTCGGCGAGCGGATAGGCCGGCTCGTTCCGGCAGCGGAATTCGTACTCGCCGTTCGCCCCCGGATGGCTGTGCAGGAGCGCCTGCCACATGGTGAACTTGTACAGGTCGGTTTCCAGCAGGCTGCGGACGACGTGGCTCATGCTGCTGCCTCGCCCGACGACGTGCTCGCGGGTGCGCGATTCCTGGTGCGCTTCTTGGGCGCGAGCATGGTGCCGGTGCAGCCCGGCGTGCCGCAGCGGCAGGCGAACAGCTTCTTGAGGGCCGGCGTGTGGCGTTCGTCGTAGATCAGCGCGTAATTGTAGTTGAGCTCTTCGCCCGGTTCGATGTCGCGCATCGCGTGGATGTAGACGCGCCCCTCGTCCTCGAAGGCTTCGCAGTTGGGCGAGCAGGCATGGTTGATCCAGCGCGCCGCGTTGCCGCGGCTGCCGCCGTCGATCACACGCCCGTCGGCCAGCGTGAAGTAAAAGGTATGGTTGATGGGGCCACCGGCCTCGGCTGCGCGGCGGGTCGCCTCGTCCCAGGTGATGCGTTCGCCCCGGTACTCGATGATGCGCTCGCCGGCGCCGATCGGCTTCAGCGCGAAGACGCCATTGCCGTGGATGGGGGACTTCCTGACTTCGTAGGCGGGGTTGGAGGTGGCGGAGCGTTTAGTGGTGGTCATCGAGTCGGGTATCAAGGGTGGCCAGCCGCTTGGCGGCGGCGACGCATGTTATCGATCGGTCACATTATGCGGCGAATCCGCGCCGGCGTGCCGCACACTTTGACGGAATTCGCACTACCCTTGTCGTCCGCCATACCGCTACCGCCGTCAGCGGCCAGCCTGTCCGCACCCGTGCATGCCGGTGCACGCCGCCAGGCGCTCCAGGTCCCAGCCGGCGCCGAGCAGGATCATGCGGGTGCTGAAATCGTCGCGCCGCCAGGGGTCCGTCTCCGGCGCCAGGTAACCCAGCTGCTTGTCGCGCAACTCCGCATGAACCAGGCTGGCGTCGCGCGCCAGCGACTGCCACAGGGCATGCGCGCCGGCCGACTGCCGCGCGCCGCTGATCAGGCAGTTCCCGGTCCGCAGCCACCAGCGGTAGACCGCCGTTGCGATGCCGCGACGCTGGTACGCGCTTGCATACTTCGAATGCGGGGCGCGCAGGTGGCGGTCGGCGCGCCGGTCCAGCTCCACCAGCCGGTTGAACACCGTGTAGCCCGCAAGGCGGCGCCGGACCAGGTCTTCTGCATACACGTAATGTTCGCCGTCGGCCTCGCGGTGGCGGAACACCAGACCAGGGAAATCGACCGCGACGGCGGCCATGCCATGCAGGCGGTGGCCGGGCCGCTGCATCCGTCGGTATAGTTCGTCCAGTTCCTTCTCCAGGTCCTCGGGGCGGTGGGCGACGTCGATCCTCAGTTCCGCCGGCCACGGCCACTGCCACCAGCCGGCCCCCGGCAGTGCCAGGCTAGACACCGGGAGCGCCCCGCGCACGGCCAGGCGCCGTGCAGCGGCCAACCATTCGGTCGCTAGCCATGACGCCGTTCCTCTACTACCCAGTATCCGCTGAAAAGCCGCTCCGGCCTGGAACTGGCGCGCACCTGTCCGCTGGCCTCCCAGCATTCCTGCCGGACCGCCAGTCCGGCATACACGCCATAGCTTTCGCCGGCCCTGATCTCTTCCCCCGCCTGAATGCTCTCCCCCGCGCGGATCGCGGCTTGCGCCGTGATCGCGGCGCCGGCCTTGATGCCCCAGGCCGCTTCGAGGTGCCCGCCGCAGGCGACACTGGCGCCGGACTCGATGCCCTGGCCCGCATGGATGCTGTCCTGGCCGGTGATCCCACCGCCGGCACGCAAGCCCTTGCGGGCGTGCGCCGCGCCGCCGAGCACGATTTCGTGGCCGGCACAGCACTCCCCTTCCAGCACCAGTTTGCCGCCGCACGCGATATCCCAGCCGGCCCGCAGGTTGCCGCCTGCGCGCAGGTCGCCCAGCACGTGGATGCCCCAGCGCGCGTCGACGCTGCCGCCGGCGTCCAGGCTTCCGACCGACTGGATGCCGCCGGCCACGCGGATATCCTCGCCCGCCGCGATCGACCCGCCTGCCCGGATGCCGCCGCCGGCGCGGATGCCGCGACCGGTCTTCAGGATGGTCCCGACCTCGATATTGCCGCGCACCTCGAGCGCCCCCGCGAACACCAGCGCGTCGGCATCGATCGCCTCCACCTCGAGGACCGCGTCGCTGGGGCCGAACTGCGACAGCAGCCAGCACGCGTCGTCGGCCCTGCCGTCGGCCACCAGGGCGTCTAGCAGCGGCTGGTAGTCGGCGCCGGACGCATGGTGTTTCAGGAACCAGCGGAAGCCTTCCGCGCACGGGCGTTTCATCTTGATGAAGTTCTTGTTCAGGTCCATGGGAATCCAATCGAAACGGTGCGGCCCGGTATCGGGCCGGCCGCAGTATCGGCGAAAACGGATGGGCTGCCTATTGGCGGGCGCGCGTAAGGGATTCCCTTAAAGGGTCAACGGCCCGGAGGGATCGCGAGTATGTCGCACGCGCTCCTGGCCAGCACCTCGCGCATGTCCGACTGCCAGCGCCACGCCTGCCAGCAGCCATCCGGCGCAGACGGCAGGGCGAGCACGTCCGGCCCCGCCAGGTTTGCATTCGAGACGATCGCGGATACCAGCGGCTGCCGGACGACCAGGACCGACAACCGTGCGTCGCATGGCCCGGCACGTTCGACAAAGCGCCAGCCCGCCGTGCGCGCTTCCTGCTCTGCAGGGCCGGGGCGGCTCGTCGCATGTGACTGCCAGGGGATCGCCCGGGGACGAGCGCATGCGGCCTCACGCGGCGCCATGCGGTATCAGGAGGACGTCACAATCCGAGCGCGCCATTGCCTCGCCTGCCAGGCTGCGGAAGAACCAGCGCCGCAGCCGGGGCGCCGCGTCGTTCGGCAGGACCAGCAAATCGGCGCCGACACGGCGCTCCACGTACTGCACCACCGTCGGCCAGAAGCCATGTTCGACGATGCGGGTGAAGCTGACGGGCGCCAGGCTTGACGGCAGTTGCAGCCGTGCAAGGCGTCCGAGCGCGTCTTCGCGCTGCTGCTGGAGGAATGCGGCGATCCGGTCCTCGCCGGCCCGTGCCCGGCGCAGCCGGAACTCGCCGTTCCGGTCCAGCACGGCAAGCAGCACCATGTCCGCATCAAGAGCGATTGTGCGCACCCTGTCCAGGGCGGCGGGCAAGCCGCCGCATGCCCCGGGCGTCGCAGGCGCCGACCACCGCCAGGCTGGCCTGCCCGCCACCGGCGCGGATGTCCGTGTGCCCGTCCAGGAAGCTGCTGCGCACCGCGGTCTCGAACGTGAAGCCGGTCTGGCGCCGCACCGCCAGCGCGATCTGCTCCAGTCGGCCCTGTTCGTGACGCACGCAGTCCTCGCCCTTCATGCCGCGCAAGAAATGCCGCATGCCGTAATGGTGCGTGTGGACCAGCGCGCTGCGCCACCCGCATGGCCTGGTCCGACCACTGCACCGACACCACCATGCATTCCTGCGCGCCCGCGCCCATACGCAAATCCGACATCCGTTCCTCCGCGCGTCCATGGCCTCCATGTTCGCTTGATGTCTACAGTATAATGAGCGGTTGATGGTCACCACATCCGTGGTCCGCGTAAGGGAAATCCCTAGCTGTATCCCAGCGTTGACATCGCGCGCGCGCCCCGGCGGCAACGGCGAGGCCTGTTGCAGTCAGCCGTTCGGTGCGCGGCCGAGGAAGCCGACATGTTTGATCTCCGTACCGTCCGGGCAGCCTGGCTCGGCGGTGCTTTCTGCCTTGCCTATATCGCTCTCGACGTGGTCAGCGGTCCCGAAGCCCGCTACCAGACGATTTCCCCGGTCTGGCATCCGGCTGCCGGCCTGGCCCTCTACCTGGTGCTGAGTGCCGGTGCGAGGGCGGTGCTGCCGCTGGTCGCGCTGGCCCTGCTGGCCGCCACCATCACCCCGGCACTGCCCGCCCAACCCGGCCTGTCCTGGCTGACCGGCCTGCTGCCGGTGCCGATCTACCTGGCGCTGGGCGCGGCCATGCGCAAGTATCTTCCGGGCAGCGCCTGCTACGCCAGCCACAACGGCTTGCTGTTGTGGTCGGTGCTGGTCACGCTGGGCAGCCTGGCGGGCGCCGTCGTGTACGCAAGCATGCTGCACGGGGTGGACGTCGTCGGCACCCGCCCCTGGCTGGACGTGGTCACGCGCTACGCGATCGCCGAAACCGCGGGGATGCTGGTGGTGGTACCGGTCAGCCAGTTCCTGCTCGACAGGGAACGGCGCGCCGACTATCTCGGCCGCATCCTGTGCCGGGAAACCGCCGCGTACATCACCCTGATCGCCCTGGTGCTGGCGGTGGCGCTGCAAAGGCCGGCGCCGGAATCGCTGGCCTACTACTTCCTGATCATGCCGCTGGCCTGGGCCGCCGCGCGCCAGGGCATGGCCGGGGCCGTCACGGCCGCGCTGGTCCTCGAAGTGGGCGTCACGATCGCCGCCCTGCGCCCGATCGCCTACCCGGCCCAGATGCCCAACGTCCAGATGCTGGTGCTGACGCTGACGCTGTCCGGCTTCCTGATCGGCATCGCGGTCGACGTCGCGCGGCGCGCCAGCCATGAACTGCGCCATTCGCTGCGCCTGGCGACGGCGGGCGAGATGGCGGGCGCCGTCGCGCACGAACTGAACCAGCCGCTGACCGCGCTCTCGATCTACGGCAGCGCCTGCGAGCGCCTGATGCAGCGCGGCGACAGCGACGAACTGCTGCAGAAGACGATGCGGGCCATGGTCGCCGAATCGCAGCGCGCTTCGGAAGTGCTCAAGCGCCTGCGCGAATTCTTCCGCACCGGGACCACCGCGCTCGAGCGCCTGTCGCTTCCCGCCCTGGTCCGGGGCGCGGTCGACTCGTTCGCGGAGCAGGCGGGCAGGGAAAACGTGCGCCTTGCGCTCGGGGACATCCCCGAAGCCGGCCTGCTCGGCGACCGGGTCCAGCTCGAGATCGTGCTGCGCAACCTGCTGTCCAACGCGATCCAGGCACTGGCCCAGATGCCTGCCGGGATCGAGCGGCGCATCGCGGTGGACGCGGGCGTCGACGGGGCTTCGGTCTGGATCAGGATCGCCGACAATGGTCCCGGCATCGCCGACAAGATCCGGGCGCGCCTGTTCGAGCCCTTCATCTCGCTCAAGTCGAGCGGCCTCGGGCTCGGCCTGGCGATCAGCCGCTCGATCGTCGAAACCCACGGCGGGACGCTGAGTGTCGAACCGGGGCGCCACGCCATCCTGAAAATCACCCTGCCGGCCCAGGCGGCGGCCGGCGAAAGGATCTAGCACCATGCCCAGCAACCAGACGGTCTACATTGTCGACGACGACGCCGCGGTGCGCGACGCCCTCGGCCTGCTCCTGAGCCTGCACGGCTACCGGACGGCCTTCTTCTCGGATGCGGCCTCCTTCCTGCGTTCCTGGTCGGCCGAGCGGCGCGGCTGCCTGCTGCTCGATATCCGTATGCCGGGGATGGACGGCCTGGACCTGCAGAAAAAGCTGCTGGAACTGGGCAGCCGCCTGCCGGTCCTGATCATCACCGGACACGGCGACGTGAATTCGGCGCGCGAAGCATTCCGCTCGCACGCCGTCGATTTCCTGGAGAAGCCGCTGCAGGAAGCACAGCTCGTGGATGCGATCGAGGAAGCCTTCGCGCGGCAGGAACGCCAGCCGCAGGGCAGTCGCGCGAGCGAGGAATACCTCAGGCGCCATGCCAGCCTCACCCCGCGCGAGCGCGAGGTGATGGAACTGGTCGTGGCCGGCCGCCACAACCGGGAAGTCGCCGAAGATCTCGGGATCAGCGTGCGCACCGTGGAAGTCCACAAGGCGCGGGTGATGGAAAAGCTCGGGGTCGGCAGCATTGCGGACCTGGTGCGCCAGTACCTGCAGAATCCCGTCGCCTAGCCGCCTGGCCTGCGGCAGGCGGCCGCGCCGGTCAGGCGGCCAGGACAGGCGCCGGCCGGTCCGGCTCCACGGCCGCGAGCGCGGCCTGCTCGCCCAGTGCGAGCTGGCCGGCGAGCACCGCGGCCATCAGGGCCGTCATCGTCCTGGCGACCAGGCGCCGCCATCGCGCATTGCGCTCGAGGATGTGCTTGACGAGCCGCCGCTTGCCGCGGCCCTGCATGCGAAGCTGTGCCTGGACAGCCGGATCGGCCTGGAGCGGCCGGGGTCTCTGGTGCATCATGTGTTGCCTCCCAACGAATCCGCCTGCGCGGACAAACGTGATCACGCCATGGCGCACGCGCGCCATGGCCCGTTGCTGCCGGGCTGCTCGGAAAATGCGGCGCAGCCGCCTGGGGCGGCGCGCTCGCGCATTCTCCGAGCCCGGCAGAGGCCGGCGGGACCCCGCATCCGGCGCATCCGGAACATCACCGTTGTCGTGGAAGACCACATCGTATCGATCGCTTGGGTTGAAGCCCGCTGAACGTGAAGGAAAAGGAAGGAGGCGCCCGCGCATGACGGCGGACGCCACCGGGCATTATCGTCCCTGGCGCCGCGCCTGCCATCCGCAAACCGCGTACGGGTTTCCCTGATGCCGCCCGTTATGCGGCGAGGCGGCGGTCGGTATCGTCGCCGAAATGGTCGGGACCGACCAGGAGGTCGCGCCGGCCCTCGTCCAGCAGCTTCGGCATGAGCTTGGACACCGACAGCCGCGCCCCCGGATGGGTCGCTCCCCTGCCCAGCACCACCAGGTCCGCGTCGTGCCGCTGCGCGCACTCCTCGATCACATGACAGGGCCTGCCGACATGCACTTCGCGCTCGCCCGCAGGCAGGTCCTGCAAGAACAGGTCCACGAATTCGTCGAGCCGCCTGCGCACCGCCGCCGCGCTGTGATCCTGGCACCCGCGGATCGCGCGCACCGGCAGCTCGAGCTCGCGCATCATCATCAGTTCGCCCGGCAGCGGGCAGGCGTGCACGAACACGAAGCGGGCAGCCGGCGCGAGCAGCGCCGCGGTGCGCGCGGCGGACAAGGAAGCACGGGAAAAATCGGTGGCCACGACGACGCTGCGGTAGACGTCCCTGGGCTCCGTATGCACCAGCAGGACCGGGCTGCGGCACAGGCGGATCACGTCCGCGTTGCGCGCCGGCCGCACCCACTGCGGCAGCGCGGGGCGGCCGGCTCCCGCCAGCAGGGTCAGGTCCGCGCCGATGCGCTCGGCCGTTCCCGCAATGACGTCGGCCGGGTTGCCCCGCTGTACCGTCCACACATTCTCGAGCTCGTCGGGAAAGACGCCGGCGCCAAGCAGGCGCGGCTGTCCGTCGACCAGCGCACTGAGCCTGTTGCCGTCTACCTGGACATGGCTGAAGGTGGTTGTCGCGCCGCGCATGCCGGTGCAGGCGCGTTTCACCGCGATCACATCGAAGGAGCCGATGTCCAGCTGCGGCCCCAGCAGGGAAGCGCGCAGTTCGACGCGGCCCGGCTGGGCCTGGTGGATCGCCAGCAGGATCCTGTTGATTCGACGCACGTGTACCTCCTTTGAACAAGGCATGCCCCGGTTCGGTAGGGGCGAGATAAGCGGGATCATGTCGTCCTTACGCAGGCTCAGGCGTGCCGGCGCGCCAGCGCCGCCTCGAGCTGCCTGCCGGCGAGCTCGAGGCCTCTGCGCAGCGCCGGAACGTCCGTGGTCTCGACCGCGAGCGCGGCCTCGAGCGCGTCCTTGAAGGGGAGCAGCGCCCGGGCCATGTCTGCCAATGCGTAGTTGCTGGCCAGCGCGAGGTCGGCCGCTGCACGGCGGCGTGCATGGCGCACGTCGGCCAGCGCCCCGTCCAGCCGGCGCTGCAGCGCCGCGATCCGCAGTCCGGTCTCGGCGATGCGCTCCTCGATGCCGGGCTGGGCTGTGGGCGGCATGGCGCATCGGGCGCCCTCCTTGCCCGCCTGTGGTGGAACGCTCCGGCTATCGTGCGCTTGGGTGATGTTGGTATCAGTCATGGATGCCTCCTTTCAGCTTGTGCAAACACGATCAATGAGGCGCGGTGCGCCCGCCTCAGCGAACTAGGTGGTGGCCCGTGCAGGGCGGCCGTACCTCGACGATATCGACGATCTGCGAGCGCGCGAGCGGCAGGTCGATCCTGACGCTGCGGCCCTGTTCGTGGCCGAGCAGCCCGAGCGCCAGGGGTGTCAGGATCGAGACGCGCGCCAGCAAGGCGTTGGCGTCCTGCGGACAGGCGATGAGGATGGAGTTGGTGTCGCGCTCGCCCTGCGCGCGGTAGCGCACGGTGGCGCCGAGCGAGACATGGCGACGCGCGCTGTCCGTTTCAGGAAGCACGATGGAAGATTCGAGCAGGGCCGCCAGGCGGCGGCCGACCGGGTCGTCGGAAGCCGCCCCTGGCGTACGGGCGGCGACGAACCTCGTCAGGACAGCCAGGTCGTGCTGGCTCAGGTAACGCGTGGAACACATGGCATGCCTTTCCCAGCCTGTGCAGGCTGGCCGACAGTAACGAATGGAGCCCGCTGCGCAATGCAGGAGCCCCTTGGACGATGCTTGTGGATGGCTCGGGAGAGTCCGGGAAGCTCAGGCTTCGCCGGCTCTCGCCGAGCTCAGGAGAGGCAGGCGAGATCGCGCGTCGACAATTGCGCGAGACGAGCGTGGAATACGCTCAGTCCGAGCGGCAGCAGGTGATCGGGATGGGCGGACGCAAGTGCGGAAGGCACGCGCCGTGCTCGCCGGTCGATGGCGAGGCACATGCGGGATAATGCGATACAGCGCTTGTTCACGTCAGGTAACCTCGGACAGGCTCACACAGCCCAGGTTGGCAAGATGTGAATCAGTATATACGAGCTGTTTTTTTCGTCAACAGCGCGAGCGGCGGGCGCCCTGCCGTGGCGCGCGCCGCCTGCCCGCGCTGCCGCGGGTTCAGCCGGCGAAGGCTTCTTCGCGATACTCGACACCCTGCGCGCCGCCCTGCGCCCCGGTCTCATCGTTGCGGCCCGCTTCTTCCTTGCGCAACTCGACGCGCCGGATCTTGCCGGAGATGGTCTTGGGCAGTTCGCGGAACTCGATGCGGCGGATGCGCTTGTACGGCGCCAGGCGCTCACGCGCGAACGCGAACAGCGATGCCGCCACCTCCCGGCTCGGCGCCACGCCCTGGCGCAGGGTGACGAAGGCCTTCGGCACCGACAGTCGCACCGGGTCCGGGCTCGGCACGATGGCCGCCTCCAGTACGGCCTCGTGTTCGATCAGGACGCTTTCGAGCTCGAAGGGGCTGATGCGGTAGTCGGACGACTTGAACACGTCGTCGTTGCGGCCGACGTAGAAATAGTAGCCGTCCTCGTCCACCGTGGCGGTGTCGCCGGTGTGGTAATGGCCGGCGCGCATGACGTCGGCGGTCTTGGCTTCGTCGCCTTCGTAGCACATCATCAGCCCCAGCGGGGCCGGGTCGAGCCTGAGGGAGATTTCGCCTTCCGTGGCGGGCTGGTCGTCGATGTCGAGCAGCGCCACCCGGTAACCGGGCAACGGACGGCCCATCGAGCCGGGCTTGATCGGCTGACCGGGCGAGTTGCCGATCTGCGCCGTGCTCTCCGACTGGCCGAAGCCGTCACGGATGCGGATGCCCCAGGCTTTCTCGACCTGCTCGATCACTTCCGGGTTGAGCGGTTCCCCGGCACCGACCAGCTCGCGCAGCGGCGGGCGCCAGGCAGTGAGGTCTTCCTTGATCATCATGCGCCAGACCGTCGGCGGCGCGCACAGCGAGGTCACGCCGCAGCGCCCGATGGTGTCGAGCGCCGCCTTCGCGCTGAAGCGTTCGTAGTTGTAGATGAAGATGGTGGCGCCGGCGTTCCACGGGGCGAAGAAGCAGCTCCAGGCGTGCTTGGCCCAGCCCGGCGACGAGATGTTCCAGTGCACGTCGCCCGGCTGCAGGCCGATCCAGTACATGGTCGACAGGTGGCCGACAGGATAGCTCTGGTGGCTGTGCAGCACCAGCTTGGGCTTGGCCGTGGTGCCCGAGGTGAAATACAGCAGCAGCGGATCGGTGGCGCGGGTTTCACCCTCGGGCGTGAAGACCGAGAGGACGTCGCGCGAATCCGCGAAGTCGTGCCAGCCCTCCGGCTTGCCGCCGACGGCGATGCGGGTGAAGTTGCCCTGCATGGATTCGAATTTGTGCGCTTCCGAGGCCAGCGCGATCACGTGCTTCACCCGTCCGCGCTCGAGGCGGTCCTGCAGGTCCGCTCCGGACACCAGCATCGTGGTCGGCACCAGCACGGCGCCGATCTTGATCCCGGCCAGCATGATCTCCCACAGCTCGACCCGGTTCGGCAGCATCAGGAGCACGCGGTCGCCGCGGTTGACGCCGCACAGGCGCAGGTATTCCGCCACCTGGCAGGAGCGCGATGCCATGTCGGCGAACGAGATCTTCTGCTCGGAGCCGTCTTCTTCCACCACCCACAGCGCCGGCCGGTGGTTGTCCCTGGCCTGCTGGTCGAAGAAGTCGAGCGCCCAGTTGAAGGTGTCCAGCTGGGGCGGCTGGTAGCCCTTGTAGGCGGTCTCGTAGTCGAGGCGGTGCTGCTGCAGGAAGTCGCGCGCTTGCACGAAGCGCTGGGTTGGCGTCATGGTGTCTCCTGGTCGCGGTGCGGTGAACGGCCGGATGCCGCAAGGGGCTCCGGCCTTGTGGTCGTGTTCATTCTGCCATCGTTTTCGGTGGCTGGGGAGGTCGCCAGGCGCGATTGATGCTCTGCTGCCAGGCAAACGGTGGCTTGACGCGCGGCCGGCAAAGCCGGCCAACCTACGAAGCGACGCCGCGATCAACTACGCCGCAGCGCCGTCACCCGCATCTCGCCCTGCGGCTCCATCATGTCGATGACACGACAGTCGCCGCACATGCGCAGGCGGTCGAGGTGGCCGGCGAAGGCCGGGTGCATCCCGAGACGGCCCAGCATGTTCTCGACCATCTGCAGGGTGCCGAAGGGCTTGTCGCAGCGGATGCAGTGGAAGGGCTGGGTCTCGTTGAGCACCACCGCCTGGTTGCGCGTTTCCATGAAGGACAGGCGCGGCGCCAGGGCGATCGCGTTTTCCGGGCAGGTGGTGGCGCACAGGCCGCACTGGACGCAGTTCTTCTCGATGAAGCGCAGCAGCGGCGCACCCTGCCCGTCCTGCAGCGCGCCCGCCGGGCAGGCGCCGACGCAGGACATGCACAGGGTGCAGGCTTTGCGGTCGACCTCGATGGCGCCGAAGGGCGCGCCGGGCGGCAGCGCCACCACTTCGGGCTTGCGCGGCGCATGGCGGTGCAGGTGGTCGAGCGCGTAGTCGAGGGTGTTGCGCTTGTCGTTCGCCAGGTGGAAGACGGCGGCCTCGAGCGGGGTCTGGCCGCGCGGGGCGTGGCGCAGCGCCACCGCCAGCTCGTCCGGCGCCGCCGGCGTTTCCATGCGCAGCAGCTGCAGGTGCGGCCCGTCGTAGCCGAGGCCGTCCAGCACGGCCTGGGCGATCGCCATCTGCTGGTCGAGGGCGGCGATGTACTGCGGCGCCTCGTGGCCGGTGTTCAGCACCACGATCCCGGCCGCGCCATAGGCGATGGCGGCGAACCAGACGTCGATGCCGGCCGAGGCCGTGTGCTGGAGCGCCAGCGGGATGACGCGGCCCGGGATCGATTCGCCGAGCTGGGCCAGCAGCGCGGCGCCGTGCTCCGCATCGTGCAGCAGCAGGACCGGATCGTGCCCGCCGGCCTCGCGGTAGGAGCGCAGGGCGGCCTGGATGCGCTTGCCGGTCAGGGCGGCCGGCGGGAAGGCGTAGCTGATGGCGCCGGTCGGGCAGACGGTGGAGCAGGCGCCGCAGCCGGCGCACAGGTAGGGGTTGACCTTGATCCGGTCGCCGTCGTCGGCGATCGCGTGGGCCGAGCAGATGTCGATGCAGGCGCTGCAGCCCTTCTGGCCGTTGCGGCCGTGGGCGCAGGTGCGTTCCTTGTACGCGAAATACTTCGGTTTCTCGAAGTCGCCGACCATGTCGAGCATGGCCTCGACGGCATCGAGGCGGGCGGCATCGCCGTCGCCCGGCGCGTAGTAGCCGTGCGGGCGCTGGTGGCTCGGGATCAGGCGGCTCGCGCCGAGATCGAGCACCAGGTCGAACTTGCCCTGCCCGACGGGTTGGCCGGGTGCCTGCCAGCGCGCCTCGAAGGCGCCCAGCCAGCCGGCCACGGCAACAGTGCGCGCCGCATGCACCGGGTACGGGCGGACCGGCAGCGTGTCCTGGCTGTCGAGCAGCAGGACGGTGACCGGCAGCGCAGCGGCGAGGCGGTCGGCCCATGGCAGGGCATGTGCTCCGGAGCCGACGACCAGGGTACGGCCGGCGGAGCGGTAGCTGACGGTGACGGAAGGCTCGAACAGGGGAATGGCGTCGGCGGCGAGGATGGCGGCCGTCCTGGCCTGGATGTCGCGTCCTTCCTGGACCGGGTCGAGCGGCGGATTGTCGGTGAATCGGATGTTCATGCGTTCCCTTGTTGTGTGGACGGGGGCGGGTCGCCTTGTTCCGGCGCCGGCCCTGGTTCTTCTGCGAGCGCGTCTGCCTGCGATGCAGGCGCCGGCGCTTCTGCTGCGTGCGCATCAGCTGTCTGTACTTCGGCTGTCTGTGCTTCGGCTGTCCGTGCTTCGGCTGCCTGCTCCTGGGCCGCCCGCTGCTGGTCGTCGAGCAGGCGGGCCACCAGTCCCTGCGCATGCTGGAGCGAGGCCAGCATGGCGGGCGTGAGCGGCGAGGCCTTGGTGTAATCGCTCATGTACATGTCGAGCCCGTCGACCGCATTGAAATGCGGGTCGGCGAACAATTTTTTCAGCGCCAGGCGCTGCACCGACTTGTCCACGCCGGGTGCGACGAAGGACGAAAAATCGGCGTCGGACGTCAGCCTGGCGGCGTCCTCGAGCGTCGGCAGCGGACCTTGCGGGCGGTCCTGGGTGCCGGGCGCCGCCGGTGCACGCACGGCCACCGGCTGGTCCACCGGTGCGCCGGGTGCGCCTGCCGGCTGCGGCACGGCCCTGGCTGCAGGCGGTGCCTGCGGCTCCGCCACCGTCTCGCCGGATGCCTTCAGGCGCGACCAGCGCCGGAAAAATCCCTCTCCCGACATCAGCCCCCCGTCATCCGTGCTGGCGCCCGCGCCGCGGCTTGGGCTGGTAGTGCTCGCGCAGGTAGCCGGCCACCCAGGCATAGATCTCGGCCGGCATGGTCACGCCGTCGGCCTGCTCGCCGGAATCGAACATGCGCGTGCCTTCGACATAGCTGACCGAGGCGCGCGCCGGGATCGCCTTGCCCTCCTCCATCCGCCACAGGACGAACACCTTGGACTCCGGCGCCACGCAGTTCTCGTAGTAGCCTTCGTTCTCGTCGGTGTACAGCTCGAGCTCGAGCCCGGACACGAGGTAATAGTCGCGCTCCGGGCTCTCGCTGAGCACCTGCAGGCGCGGCAGGTTGCCGCGGTCGGGCACCACGCCCACCGCCGCCCAGGCTTCGTCGGCCCAGCGGTGCTGCACGGTGCGGCGCTGCATGATGACCGCGATCGGCATGCTTCCCATCTTCATTGCTTGTTCGCCGTTTTCGGTGAGTGTTCTTTTTCCACCGCCGGGGCGGCGCCTTTCGGCACGGACCTGGTCGGGCCCTGCTTGACGTCTTCGCTCGGGGCCGCCGTACCGAGCTTCTCGCTCTTGATGGGCACGTTGGCCGCGTTCAGGGCCTGGCGGCTGAGCGGTGCGGCACCGGTGGCGGGCGCCGCGGCCGCCGTGCCGGGCGCCGCATGGGCCGGGGGGGCCGCCGGCATGCCGGCCGACGGCGGCGTCACGCCCGGCGGCACCATGCCGGCCGCGGCGGCGGCTCGGGCCGCTCCGCGCGGCGCTTCGCCCGGCGGCACCGGATTGGCGACCTGGCCGGGCCCCATCGTGCCTGGCCCGGCCACGCCGGGGGCGGCCCCCGGGGCAGTGGTTCCCGGCGCATTGGTACCGGGCGCAGTAGCGCCCGCCGGCGCCGCAGCCACCGTCACCGGCGGATTGATCTTCCAGCCCTTTTCCGGGGCCTGTTCACGCCAGCGCTTGCTCAGCGCGTCCATCGAGGCCATCAGGGCTTCCTTGTCCTTGGCCGCCTTGGCGTCTGCCGCCGCTTTCTTGGCCGCCGCTTCCTGCTGCTGGGCCGGCGTGGGTGTGGGCAGCGCCGCCCACGCCGCCGCGCCGAAGCCCAGCAAGCCTGCCAGCACGCAGGCGCTCCGAGTCAGTCTGTTCATTGCGTATTCCTCAAGTTGCCCGGCGGGGCCGGTGGATTCGGCGCGATATTGGTCGCGGCCGGCGCCTCCACGGTGCCGGGGGCGGGCGCCTTCGGGCTGCCATAATCGCCTGGCGGCTGGCGCGTCCCCTCCTGGGCGCCGGAAGGTGGCGTCACGCCGGAGGTCGGCCCCTGCCCGGTCTCACGCACCGTGCCGCCGGTTTCCGCACCCGACGTGGTGCCGCCGGAGCCGCCGGCGATGCCCGGGGTACCACCGGCATAGGTGGCGTCGGTCACCGGTTTGGCGGTCTGCGCGATGATCGTGCCGCTGGTGGCGCCCCCGGCCGACACCTGGCCCGGATACTTGGTCTGCGCGACGTTGTCGACGGTCGGGTGGCCGCCACGGTCGCAGCCGCTGGCCAGCAATGCCAGCAGTGCCAGCAGCAGCGGCGCCGCCAGTACGCCCTTGCTCGTCATGTTCGTTGGTTTCATGGTGCTCCTCCGTGGCCGCGGTGGCCTCAATGGGCCGGACCCGGACGCGGCGCCGGGCGTACCGGGGTGCCGCCGGCCGGTTGGCCCGGGCCGGCATTTCCTGCGTTGCCGTTCTTGACCTCTTCGTACCACAGCGCATGGTGCGCCTTCGCCCATTCCTCGTCCACGGTGCCTTCGCGCATGGCCCGGTAGGCGCCCGGCGTGCCCCAGGTGCCGATGTAGATGTGGCCCATGGCCGCGGCCATGTAGAAGGTGGCGCCGGCGATGTGCAGGTAGTTCGCGACCTGCAACACGTAACGGGTCTGGCCGAAATTGACGAAGTTCAGGATCAGGCCGCTGATCGACATGACCAGTCCCAGCAGGGTGACCCCGAGCCAGAACCAGGTCTTTTCGCCGGCGTTGAAGAAGCCGGCCGGCACGTGCTTGTGCGATACCAGTCCGCCGCCCTGCTTCACCCAGTGCCAGTCGCTGCGGTTGAAGAAGTTTCGGCGCAGGAAAGTAATAAACATCAGCACCGAGCAGACGATGAACAGCGGCCCGACGAAGTTGTGCACGTACTTCGAGATGATGGCGACCCAGGAGAACAGGTCGTGCCCCATCCAGGGCAGCATGATGTTCTTGCCGTACATGATGATGATGCCGGTGATCCCCAGCGCGATGAAGGTATAGGCCGTGGCCCAGTGCACCTTGCGCTCCCAGTTCGTGAAGCGCTGGATGCGCCGTCCCGAGCCCGGCTCTTCGCGGGCCGGGCCGACCGCCTTGTAGAAGACGAAGATCAGGAAGGGCACGACCAGCAGGATGGTGCCGGCGATGGTGGCGATCGGGCCGTTGCGCAGGATACGCCAGGTGTTGCCGCCGCGCTGGACGATGACGTTGCCTTCCGAAGAACCGTACTGGCCCAGGTAATGACGGTCCATGTGGACCCGGCCCGATGCCGGGTTCAGGAGGCCGGGCTCCGGGACCACCGAATCGCGCTCGATCTGGAGCATGGTCTGCTCCTCGGCATACGCGGGCTTGGCGTCCTTGTTCGGCACGCCGGCCCAGGCCGGGGAAAGCAACAGGGCCGCCGCCAGCGCCAGCACCAGCATCAGCATGGTGCGCAAGGAAAACAGATTCGCCTGCAAAGGGTTCGCTCGCATCGTCGGCTCCTCTACGGATTGGCCCGGTTGTATTCGTTCTGCTTCATGGCCCGGTTCTGGATGGTGGCCGACCAGGCCAGGCGGTCATTGTGGAAGCGGGTCTGGAAATGGCGGTTGTCCTTCTTGCCGGCGTACTCGCCGTGCAGCCATTCCGGATGCTGCTCGACCTCGAGGCAGCCGCCCAGGACCAAGGGGAGCGCGAGCACCAGGTAGCGAAGTTTCTTCATTGCGGGAACCTCCCCGTATCGTTCTGTGCGGCGTTCGGAATCAGGTTCTCGCGCGGATGGTCGCCCTTGGCCTGGATCTCGCCGCCGCGCTTGGGCCGGCCATACGCGATCTTCCAGCCCCACAGTTCGGGACCGTAGCCGCGGGTCTCGACGCGCTGGCGGTAGATGTCGGCGATCTGGTTGGCTTCGCCGCCCAGCAGGGCCTTGGTGCCGCACATCTCGGCACAGGCCGGCAGCTTGCCTTCGGCGATGCGGTTGCGGCCGTACTTCTTGAACTCGGCTTCGGACGTGTCCGGCTCCGGGCCGCCGGCACAGAAGGTGCACTTGTCCATCTTGCCGCGGTGGTTGAACAGGCCGGTCTCCGGGAACTGCGGCGCGCCGAACGGGCAGGCGTAGGAGCAGTAGCCGCAGCCGATGCACTGGTCCTTGCTGTGCAGGACGATGCCGTCCTCGGTGTGGTAGATGCAGTTGGTCGGGCACACCGCCAGGCAGGGCGCGTCGGTGCAGTGCATGCAGGCCACCGAGACCGAGCGCTCGCCCGGGATGCCGTCGTTGATCGTGACCACGCGGCGCCGGTTGACGCCCCACGGGGTCTCGTGTTCGTTCTTGCATGCGGTCACGCAGCCGTTGCAGTCGATGCAGCGCTCGGTGTCGCAAATAAATTTCATCCTCGCGGCCATGCCACCCTCCCTTTCTTCTCCTGCCTTCGGGCACGCGCTAGGCGCGGACCACCCGGCACAGCGATACCTTGGTTTCCTGCATCATCGTCACGGCGTCGTAGCCATAGGTCCAGCCCGTGTTGCAGGCCTCGCCTCGCACGGTCGGGGCGCCGCCCTCCGGGTAATGGCGCTCCAGGTCCTCGCCCATCCACCAGCCGCCGAAGTGGAACGGCATCCAGACCAGGCCGATCGGCACCCGTTCCGTGACCATCGCCATCATCTTCATGCGCGCGCCGGTCGGCGTCTCGACCCAGACGTAGTCGCCGACCGCCGCCCGGATCTGGGCCGCGTCGCGCGGGTTGATCTCGACGAACATGTTCTGCTGCAACTCGGCCAACCACGGGTTGGAACGTGTTTCCTCGCCGCCCCCCTCGTATTCGACCAGCCGGCCGGAGGTCATGATCAGCGGGTAATCCTTCGAGTAATCGACGTCCTGCACCGACTTGTACAGCGTCGGCAGGCGCCAGAAATTGGCCTTGTCGTCGTAGGTCGGGTACTTGGCGACCAGGTCGCGGCGCGGCGACGCCAGCGGTTCGCGGTGGGTCGGCACCGGGTCGGGGAAGTTCCAGACGTTGCAGCGCGCGCGGGCATTGCCGAAAGGCGAGCAGCCATGCGAGATGACGACGCGGATGATGCCGCCGGAATTGTCGGTCTTCCAGTTCTTGCCCTCGGCCATGGCCTGTTCCTGCGGCGTCAGTTCCGCCCACCAGCCGAGCTTCTTCAGGAAGACGTGGTCGAACTCCGGGTAGCCGGTGTCGAGCTGGCTGTCCTTGTTGGTGGAACCGTCGGCCGCCAGCAGCGACTGGCCGTTGTGCTCGACGCCCCAGTTGGCGCGGAACGGCAGGCCGCCCTCGGCGATCGACTTGCTGGTGTCGTACAGGATCGGCGTGCCCGGGTGCTTCAGCTCCGGCGTGCCCCAGCACGGCCACGGCAGGCCGTAGTAGTCGCCCTTGCAGGGGCCGTCGTCGGCGCGCATGGTGGTCGGGTTGAAGGTGTGCTTGTTCTCCATGTGGAGCTTGAGGCGCTCCGGCGAGCAACCCGTGTAGCCGATGGTCCAGCACGAGCGGTTGATCTCGCGCAGGATGTCCTCGACCACCGGCTCGTTGAGCACCACCTTGATGTTCTTGCACAGTTCGTTGTGGAAGCCGAGCTTCTTGGCGAACAGGTACATGATCTCGTGGTCGGTCTTGCACTCGAACAGCGGCATGATCACGCGCTCGCGCCACTGGATCGAGCGGTTCGATGCCGTGCACGAGCCCTGGGTCTCGAACTGCGAGGCGGCCGGCAGCAGGTAGACGCCGTCGGTGCGGCCGTGCATCGAGGCCGTCATGCTCGGATAGGGATCGATCACGACCAGCATGTCGAGCTTCTGCATCGCGGCCTTCATGTCCGGCAGGCGCATCTGGCTGTTCGGCGCATGGCCCCAGTAGAACACGGCGCGCAGGTTGCTCGGCTGGTCGACGAACTCGTTCTGCTCGTTGACGGCGTCGAACCAGCGCGACACCGTGATGCCGGGTTTCTCCATCAGCTCCTTGGAGCCGAAACGCGACATGATCCAGTTGTAGTCCACGCCCCATACGTCCGCGAAGTGCTTCCAGGCGCCTTCGGCGATGCCGTAGTAGCCCGGCAGCGAGTCGCCGTTGGGGCCGACGTCGGTGGCGCCCTGCACGTTGTCGTGGCCACGGTAGATGTTGGCGCCGCCGCCCGGCTTGCCGATGTTGCCCAGCGCCAGCTGCAGGATCGACAGCGCACGCACGTTGGCGGTGCCCACGGTGTGCTGGGTGATGCCCATGCACCAGACCACCGAGGACGGCTTGTTCTTGGCCAGCATCTCGGCCGCCAGCCTGACCGAGGCTTCCGGCACGCCAGTGATGTCCGAGACCTTGTCCGGCGTCCATTTTGCAACTTCCTTGCGCACATCCTCCATGCCGTAGGTGCGGGCGGCGATGAATTCCTTGTCTTCCCAGCCGTTGTTGAAGATGTGCCAGAGGATGCCCCAGACCAAGGGGATATCGGTGCCCGGACGCACCCGCACGTAATGGTGCGCGAAGCGCGCCGTGCGGGTGAAGCGCGGGTCGATGACGATCATCTTCGCGCCCAGTTCCTTGGCGTGCAGGAAGTGCAGCATCGAGATCGGGTGCGCCTCGGCCGGATTGGAGCCGATGAACATCACGGCCTTGCTGTAGTGCAGGTCGTTGAAGGAATTGGTCATCGCGCCGTAGCCGAAGGTCTGGGCCACGCCCGCGACCGTGGTCGAGTGGCAGATGCGCGCCTGGTGGTCGCAGTTGTTCGATCCCCAGAACGACACCCACTTGCGCAACAGGTAGGCCTGCTCGTTGTTGTGCTTGGAGCTGCCGATGACCATCAGCGCATCGGGACCGGCCTTCTGACGCAGGTCGATGAGCTTGTCGCCGATCTCGTTGATGGCCTGGTCCCAGGAGATGCGCTGGTACTTGCCGTTGACCAGCTTCATCGGATAGCGCAGGCGGTGCTCGCCGAAGGCGTGCTCGCGCACCGAGGCGCCCTTGGCGCAGTGCGCGCCCATGTTGATCGGCGAATCGAAAGCGGCTTCCTGGCGTACCCAGACGCCGTTGGCCACCACCGCGTCGACCGAGCAGCCCACCGAGCAGTGGCTGCAGATGGTGCGCTTGACTTCGGTGGGGACCGGGGCGTCCGGCGCCTGGTCGGCCTTGGCCGGTTCGATCACGTTCAGCGGCAGCTGCCGGGCCAGGGCGCCGGCGCCGGCCGCGACGCCCGCCCCGACCAGGAAGCGGCGCCGTTTCAGCCCGCTGTCGCGGGTGGTCTTCACGAGGGACATGCTGAGTCTCCGGTTGTGCTCAAGGTGTAATCACCGAATCACCAATAGGCGGCGGTCTGGTAATAACGACGGATGTGGTCGGTCTCGTGGTAGCCGCGCTTGACCTTCGGGTCGGGCGCGGCGGGCACGGCGGGCGCCTCGGCCGCCCCAGCACCGCCGGCGGCCACGGCCAGCGCGCCGAGCGGCGCGGCCTTCAGGAAACTGCGCCGAGCGGGATCCGGCGCCCCGGTGCCTGGCGCCGCCTTTGTTTCTGGGATGACCTGCGAATGCTTTTCCATGCCTGTTACCTCGTGTTCGCTCATGGTTGATGTGTACTCGGTGCGCCGTCGCTTGACCTGATCAGCCCGCGACCGCCTCGCCCATCACGAAGGCTTCCGCTTCGATGGCCAGGAAGGTGCCGGCGAGCCGGGCGACCAGCCGGTAGTAGTTCGCGCCGTCGGCAGAGGCGATGTCGGCCACGCAGCGCGCATACCAGGGCGCGATGTGGGCCTCGAAGAAGGCCCGCTGGCGCTCGACCGGCTGGCGTGCGATGGCCAGGGGCGCGGGCGCGCCGGCGATCAGCACGCGCATGATCTCGCACAGCGCCCCCAGGTGGTCCTCGAACTCGCCGACGCCGCGCACGCGCTTGATGCCGAAGCGGGCCAGGTCGGCGCGCAGCTCGGCCAGCGGGGTATCGTTCATGTAGCCGGACAGGTAGCGCGAGCCGTAGGGGTTGACCGGCGGCGTGCCGATGCTGATAAACAGCGCCTCGAACTCGTCGGCCACCGCCTGCGGGTCCATCACGCCGGAGGCCAGCGTCAGTTGCTCCCATGCCTGTTCGAGCGCCAGGTCGCCGCCGGTGGCCACGATGGGATCGGCGCCGGCGAGCGCATCGAGCAGCACCGCGTCGGGCGCCGCCAGGAGCAGGCGCGACAGCAACGCGTACAGGTCGGCACGCGCCTGGTCCTCGCCGGACAGCGGCAGCGGGATTGCGGTGAATGCCGGCGCCGGCGCAGCCGGGGCGGCCGGGGTGGCGGAACGGTCGAACGAGGGCGCGTCAGGGTGGGACACGGGGCTACTCTCCTGTTGGCAAAGCTTCATGGGGAGTGTAGTCCTCCGCAGCAGCAGGCCGCGCACGGTTGACGTGCGTGTTTACAAGAGCGCGCGCCGCTAGCGCATCCCCAATGCCTGCATGATCATGCGGATCAGGTAGGCCAGCGCCGACAGCGCGACGACGCCGCCGGCCCAGAGTGCGGCCATCCAGCCGAGCCTGCGCATCCATTCGCGCCGGGTCACCTTTTGCCTGTCGCCCATCAGTGGTACCCCGCGTCGGCCTTGACCTTGCCCCGGAACACCCAGTACGACCAGGCCGTGTACATCAGGATGATCGGCAGGATGAACAGCGTGCCCACCAGCGCGAAGCCCTGGCTCGCGGGTGGCGATGCCGCTTCCCAGATCGTGATCGCCGGCGGCACGATGTGCGGCCAGATGCTGATCGCCATGCCGCTGTAGCCGAGGAAGATCAAAGCCAGCGCGGCCACGAAGGGCAGCCGGTGCGGTTCGCGGTCCTTGCGGCCGAGCGAGCGCAGCAGCAACGTCATGAACACCAGCACCAGCACCGGCACCGGCGCGAGGAAGACGATGTTCGGGAAGGTGAACCAGCGGTCCGCCACCGCCGGGTCGCGCAGCGGGGTCCAGATGCTGACGATGACGATGGCGGCGAGCAGCATCAGGGCGAAGGGGCGCGCCACCTGCACCATGCGTGCGTGCAGTTCGCCTTCGGTCTTCATGACCAGCCAGGTCGCGCCCAGCAGCGTATAGGCGATCATCACGCCCACGCCGGCCAGCAGCGGGAACGGCGCGATCCAGTCGAGCGGCCCGCCGGCATAGCTGCGCCCCGACACCGCGATGCCGTCGAGGAAGGCGCCGAGCGAGACGCCCTGGAAGAAGCTGGCGACCACCGAGCCGCCGATGAAGGCCTTGTCCCACCAATGGCGCTCGTGCTCCTTGGCCTTGAAGCGGAACTCGAACGCCACCCCGCGGAACACCAGGCCGATCAGCATGAAGATCAAGGGCAGGTACAGGCCCGACAGGATGATCGCGTAGGCCACCGGGAAGGCCGCCAGCAGCCCCTCCCCGCCCAGCACCAGCCAGGTCTCGTTGCCGTCCCAGACCGGCGCCACCGTGTTCATCATGGTGTCGCGGTCGCGCTTTTTCGGCGTGAACGGGAACAGCATGCCGATGCCCAGGTCGAAGCCGTCCAGCAGCACGTACATGAAGACGGCGAAGAAGATGATGACCGCCCAGATGACGGTGGTGTCGATGCCCATGTCAGCGCTCCGGCTTGTTGTCGTCAGGGTGTGCGCTGCCCGGGTCGCCGCGGCGCATGTCGGGATGCCGGTCGAGCTGGTCCGGGACGGCGCCGGCTTCGTCGTCGTCCTGCACGTCGGCCGCAGACAGCGGCCGCATCGGCGTGCGTCCCTCGCCCGGCCCGCCCTCGGGCGCCTTGTGCACCTCGAAGTGCTGCGGCCCCTTGCGGATCAGGCGCAGCACGTAGGCGGTGCCGGCGCCGAACACGAACATGTAGGCCACCACGAACAGCGCCAGGCTCAGCGCCAGCGTGCCGGCGCCGTGCGGCGAAACGGCGTCGGCCGTGCGCAGCACGCCGTACACGACCCAGGGCTGGCGCCCGACCTCGGTGGTGGTCCAGCCGGCCAGGATGGCGACCAGCCCGGCCGGCCCCATCAGCAGCACGAAGCGCAGGAACAGGCGCTGCCCGAATATCCGCCCGCCGCGCCGCAGCCACAGGCTCCACACGCCCAGGGCGATCATGAGCAGGCCCAGGCCCACCATCAGGCGGAAGCTCCAGAACACGATCAGCGAGTTGGGCCGGTCCTCGCGCGGGAAGTCCTTCATTGCCGGGATATGGCCGTCCCAGGTGTGAGTGAGGATCAGGCTGCCCAGGTGGGGGATGCCGACCGCGTACTTGGTGCGTTCTTCTTCCATGTCGGGAATGCCGAACAGCAGCAGCGGCACCGCCTTGCCCGGCTCGTTCTCCCAGTGCCCTTCCATCGCCGCCAGCTTGACCGGCTGGTGCTTGAGCGTGTTCAGGCCGTGGAAGTCGCCGACCACGGCCTGGATCGGAGCGACGATGAGGATCATCCACAGCGCCATCGACAGCATCTTGCGCACCGCCGGGTTGTCGCGCCGCTTCAACAGCTGCCAGGCGGCGCCGGCGGCGACGATCAGCGCCGTGCACAGGTAGGCCGCGATCACCATGTGCAGCAGGCGGTATGGGAACGAGGGATTGAACACGATCGCCAGCCAGTCGGCCGGCACCATGCGCCCGCCCTCGATGGCATAGCCTTGCGGCGTCTGCATCCAGCTGTTGGCGGCCAGGATCCAGGTGGACGAGATCAGGGTGCCGATCGCCACGGCGCAGGTGGCGGCGAAGTGCAGCGCCGGACCGACGCGGTTCCAGCCGAACAGCATCACCCCCAGGAAGCCCGCTTCGAGGAAGAAGGCGGTGAGCACCTCGTAGGACAGGATCGGCCCCAGGATGCTGCCGGCGAACTCGGACAGGTAGCTCCAGTTGGTCCCGATCTGGTAGGCCATCACGATGCCCGACACCACGCCCATGCCGAAGGTGACGGCGAAGATCTTGAGCCAGAAATGGTACAGGTCGACGTAGACCTGGCGCTTGGTGCGCAGCCAGCACAATTCGAGCACCGCAAGATAGCTTGCCATGCCGATCGTAATCGCAGGAAATATGATGTGGAACGAGATCGTGAACGCGAACTGGATGCGCGCGAGATCCAACGCGGACAAACCGAACATGCGGGCTCCTCAGTTGTGCGTGCCTGGGCTGCTGCCTGGTCGTACTGCGTCAAGGCGTGTGCGGAATCTAGCACGCATGGCGGGCGCGCACGGTTGGGAGATGTTTATTTGCTACGCCAGGCGCGGATGGCGCCGGCTTTTGCGGGGAATGCGGCGGCTAGCGCATGCCGCGCGGTGCCAGCCGGCCACGGTTTTCTCCGTCCTGCGACCGTAGCTACTGATTCAGGGCAACACCGTGCCAAATCCCGAATACCTGCGCAATTGACTCGTCTATATTTTCTTGAGGCTCACGCGCTGACCGCGAGCACACCGGACATCGCGTGGAGCGAGGACATCCTGCTCCATGCCGACTGCCTGGTCGTGAACCCGTGCTCGCTGCCTTCCCCCTTGCCCTGCTCCCCCCTGCCGCACTCTACAAAGGAGAACCCATGTCGCCGAACGATCGTCTCGACAGCAGTACAGTGATGGCCCTGGACGAACCCGCGCAGCCCGCCGGATCGTCCGCCTTCCCGACCGCCTGGGCCGAGGTCCATGCACAGGCCGACGCGGCCTTGCTGCAACCCGCACTCCAGGGGAATGGCTTCACCTACCGGCATGACTGGGGCGCCCGGCGCGGCCAGGTGGTGCTGCGCCTGAACTGGGGGGACGTCACCCCGCGCTCGCGCGTGTTCGTATCGGTCGCCGAAGGGCTTTCCGGCGGGCCGGAAACCGGCAAGTTCATCGGCGCAGCGCGCTACACCGTGCACAACGTGGCCCCGCGCGCCGGGGGCGTCGACATCTGGGTGAACATCGAATGGAGTACGGATCTTTTGCTCTACGCCGATTACCTGGTGGTCAACCCGGCCGACGTCACCACCAGGACGGTCCAGGTCACGGTGCACCGCCACAGCAGTGTCCCCCTGAGCGACGCCGAGGCCGACCGCATCCTCGCCGACATGGGCACCATCCTGCAGAGCGACGACTCCCCTGCCGACGTGGCGACCCCGGTGCGGTTCGTGCGCAACGGGGCGGTGCGGGTCCTGCCGCCGACGGTCGCGGGCACGATCCAGACCCAGGCCGAATGGACCACCTTGATGACCGCCGGCACCGGGATCAAGGTGGTCCAGGCGATCCGCTGGTGCGGCGGCCCGGGCGACAGCATCATCGGCTGCGCACCGGTCGGCAGCCCGTCGGTCAACCTGGCCGTGGTCCGCTTCACGCCTGGCCAGGAGGGCATCCTCTGGGCCCACGAGTACGGCCACAACGCGGGCAACGGCCACCGCACGGACGACCCCCGGGCCCTGATGTATCCCGCCATCGGTCCGGACCACAACGTGGTCAACAACGCCGAAGCGGAGCGCTTCCTGAGCGGCCCGACCGCGGCGACCGGCAAGGTGCTGCCCGCAAGCGGCTGCTGCTGCGACGGCGAAGCGATCCAGCCGCCCCGGGATGTGCGCGACTTCGTTTCCCTGCACTGGATCGAAGGGGTGCCCTACGAGGCCGCGTCGCGCTATACCGAGGACGACGCCCGCCGCCTGCTGGCATGGCTGGTCGACGAACCGGAACAGCACGAGGAGTTCCTGCCGCAGATCGTGAGCACGCTCTGCTTCATCGGGAGCGAGGTCGCGGTGCAGCCGCTGATCGACTTCGTGCGCAGCCCGCGGTCCGGGCGTGCGGTGTTCAATGCGAAGAATGCCGCACTGGTCCGGCTCGGCGACCTGGTCAACAAGTCCGGCAGCAGGGCCGCCCTGGACTTCCTTGCCGGCGTCGCGGCCGGGATGGACGCGGCCAAGGCCCTGGCCGCGCCCCAGGCGTCGGCGGCCAAGGCCGAAGCCGCTGCGGCAGGCGTCACGGCGCCGGGCATCGACGCGCTGGGGGCAGAACTGGCCGTGTCCGCGACCTTCGGCCTGTCGCTGGCGGGCACGCCGGAAGCGGAGCAGGCCATCGAACGCCTGATCGACGACCCCGACGCCTTTGCCTCCGTGAACCAGGCGGCGGTGGAGGCGGCGGAGATCTGCCGGACCGTCCGTGCCCGGGGCCAGCGCGAGTACTACCGGATGAAGGCAGAACACAGGAACCACCTGTAGCACGCCGCCGTGGGCGGGCGCCCGGCCGGCAGCGGCGGGCGCCTGCCCCACGGCGCTTATGCGCCGCCTGCCTGCCGCTTGTCTATAATGGCTGCGTCCGCACTACCTTTTCCGCCATGAACCAACCCATGTCGCTCCCGGGCACGCCACCGGTCAGCATCCAGGCCCTCAAGACCAGCTGCAGCGCGTGCAGCATGCACCAGCTGTGCCTGCCCATGGGGCTGGAAGACGCCGACATCAACCGGCTCGACCAGATCATCGGCCGCCGCCGCCGGCTCGCGCGCGACGAGCGCCTGTACCAGATGGGCGAGCCGTTCGGCAGCCTGTACGCCGTGCGCTTCGGCCACTTCAAGACCTACCAGGTCAACGCGGCCGGCGAAGCCCAGATCACGGGCTTCCAGATGGCGGGCGAATTGCTGGGCATGGACGCCATCAGCGGCACCCACCACTGCGACGCGGTGGCGCTCGAGGACAGCGAAGTGTGCGAGATTCCGTTCTCACGCCTGGAAGAACTGTTCGGCGAGGTGCCGGCGCTGCTGCGCCACTTCCACCGCATCATGAGCCAGGAAATCACGCGCGAGCAGAACGTGATGCTTCTACTAGGCAACATGCGCGCCGAGCAGCGCTTCGCCGTGTTCCTGGTGAACCTGTCGGCGCGCTACGCCGCGCGCGGCTACTCGCCGACCAGCTTCCAGCTGCGCATGTCGCGCGAGGATATCGGCAACTACCTCGGGCTCACCATCGAGAGCATCAGCCGCCTGCTGTCGCGCTTCAAGAAGCAGGGCTGGATCCAGGTCGACAAGCGCGAGGTCACGCTGCTCGACCCGGCGAAACTGAAGGCCGTGGCGGCGGGCACGGACGTCTGCAGCCCGGCCTGACACGGTCGAACGGCATGGCCGTCCTTCCGTCCATCGCGCCATGTGCGCAGCAGCTCAAAGCTCGATGACGAGTCCCGGCCGAAAGGCCTCCTGCTCGCCCTTGCTGAGGTAGCCCAGCGGATTGGCCACCACGCGGCAGGACCACGCCTTGCCGCCCTTGCCTCCCTCCTCACCCCGCACCACGTAGTCGTTGGCGCAGTGCAGGTGGCCGTGCATCCACACGTCGGCCAGCGGGAACAGGTCGTCCATCGCGTTGCAGAAGCCTGCGGTGCCGGGCGTCAGGCCGTAGCGCGGGTCGGCGCTTTGCAGGCTCGGGGCGAAGTGGGTCACCGCCACCGTGACGCCGTCGAAGGGCGTGGACAAGGCCTCGCGCAGCCAGGCCTGGCACGCGAGCGACATGGTGCGGATGCCTTCGGCCAGCACCGGCGCGCCGTCCTTCAGCGTGGTGTTCTTGGACAGGTAGTAATTCGCCGCGCGGAACGCCTTTTCGCGCCGCTGCAACTGCTTCGTCAGGTCCTGCTCCTGCACGGCCAGGGCGTCGAAGTCGCTCCACAGGGTAGTGCCGACGAAGCGCACGTGGCCGATGGCCAGCGTCTCGCGGTCCAGCCATTCGATGCCGAGGCGTTCGCAGGTGGCGCGCAGGCGCATGTAGGCCTCGTCGAACTCGAGGCCGTCGAACTCGTGGTTGCCGGGGATGTACAGCACGCGGGCACGCGGTGCGCCCTCGCGCAGCGGCGAGAAGCGTTCCAGGCCGAAGTCGAGGGACGCCAGCCGGGAACCCGACTGGTAGGAGCCGATGTCGCCCGCCAGGACGACGATGTCGGTATCGTCCTGGATCAGCGGCACGAAGTGCGGGTAGCGTTCGAGGTGCAGGTCGGAGAAAAGCTGGATGCGCATGGTCGACGAGTATAGCGGCTTTCGCCGCCGCGCCGCGCCGCCTGCTCCGGTTGCCTAGAACGTCACGCGCACGTAGGGCGCGCTCTGCCTCGCCTCGCCGTGGTGAACGGCTTCGATGTTGTTGCCGTCCGGGTCGAGCACGAAGGCGCCGTAGTAGCCGGGGTGATAGGCGCGCTCGCCGGGGCGGCCGTTGTCCCTGCCGCCGGCCTTCAGGGCCGCGTAGTAGAAGGCATCGACCATCTTGCGGTCGCGCGCCTGGAAGGCCAGGTGATGGCGCCCGGTGAGCACGCCTTGCGCCGCCTCGCTGTCGCGGCTGGAGATGAACAGCTCGTCGGCCCAGAAATAATCCTCGCCCGAGCCGCCGAGCGGGATGCCCAGCACCTCGAATACGGCGCTGTAGAACCTGCGTGAAGCAGGCAGGTCGCGCACCACCAGCTGGATGTGGTCGATCAGGCGCCCGCGGTAGATCTCGTTTGTTTCCATGGTGTGCTCCTGCGAAGTCCGTCGTGAAAGTCGATCGTGGGAACCGAGCAGCTTCCCGGCAGTATAAAAGCAAAACCCTGTCACGACAACGGCTGCTTCGCGGACATTACCGCCTGCCTCAGCGCCAACGTTATCGCCAAACGGCGGGAAGCTTGCCCCGTCATGCCTCCCGCACCGATCGATGCATGCAGACCGCAGGCCGGTGGCGCCGGCACGCATGCCGGCACCACCGGACCGTCTCAAGGCCTTACGCCTTCTTCTGGCGCGCGATCCAGCCGTCCACCAGCTCGCCCAGCACGTCCAGCGGCACCGAGCCGGCGCCCAGCACCAGGTCGTGGAAGCCCGCGAGCGAGAACTTCTCGCCCAGTTCCTTCTTCGCCTTCTCGCGCAGGTCGATGATGCGCAGCATGCCGATCATGTAGGCGTTGGCCTGGCCCGGCCAGGCGACGTAGCGCTCGACTTCCTGGGCGCCGATGCCGTAGTCGATCGCCTGCTGGCGGGTCCAGCCCTTCGAGTGCAGGCCGGTGTCGACCACCAGGCGGCGGGCGCGGAACAGTTCCGAACCGAGCGCGCCCAGCAGGCCCGGCACGTCGCCTTCGTACCAGTTCTGCTCCACCGCCAGGCGCTCGGTGTACAGCGCCCAGCCTTCGGCGTGCGCGCTGCCGCCGCTGAAGATGCGCTGGCTGCGGAACTTCGGGATGCCGGTCAGTTCCTGCTGGATCGCCAGCTGGAAGTGGTGGCCCGGCACGGCTTCGTGGTAGGCCAGGCTGCGCATGCGGATCATGTCGAAGGTCGGGCCGCGCAGCGGCACCCAGAAGATGCCCGGACGGGTGCCGTCCGGCGCCGGCAGCGTGTAGTGGGCGGCGGCCGACGGCTCGGTCAAGGGCGGCACGCGGCGCACGTCGACCGGGGCGCGCGGCTTCAGGTTGAACAGCGGGGCGCTGCGGCGCTCGGCGTCCTTCACCATCTCGAGGTAGCTGGCGATGATGGCCGGGCGCGGGTCGCCCTCGCCTTTCGGCTGGAAGCGGGCGTCGAGCTGCTTCATGCGGGTCTCGATGTCGCCCTCGGTCAGGCCGAGCGAGCGCAAGTGGCGGTCCATCTCGCCTTCGATGCGCGCCACTTCGCGCAGGCCGATCTCGTGGATCTCGTTCGGCGTGAGCTTGGTGCTGGTGAAGTTCTCGACCGCGCGCGCATAGGCGGCGGCGCCGTTCGGCAGGCGCGAGATGCCGGCCACGTCGCCGGTCTTCGGGTGGATCTCGGCCAGGAAGTCGCGCACGCGGCTGTAGGCCGGACGGATGCGCTCCTCGACGATGCGGGTCGCGCGCGCGATCGCGGCGCTGCGCGCGGCCGGGCTCAGGCCTTCGATCTTCTCGGTGCGCTGCGCCAGCGAGGTCACCAGCACGTTTTCCGGCGCGGCCGGCTTGAGGAAGGTGTCGACCTGGAACTGGGCGCGCTCGAGGATGAAGCGCGGCGGGATCAGGGACTTGGCGGCGGCTTCGCGCCCGAGTGCCAGCGCTTCGTCCATGCGGGTGCCGACCTGCTCCAGGCGCGCGATGTAGCTGTCGACGTCAGCCGCGTTGCGCAGCGGGTGGGTGGTGTTCATGAAGTTGACCAGGCCGACCTGCACGCCGCTGAACTGCGAGAAGACGAAGGAATGGTCCTCGAAAGGTTCGTTGGCGACCACGTTTTCCAGCGACCAGCGCATGACGGCGGCCGAGATCCGCTGGTTCTCGTCGAGCGGGCCGGCCATCCACTTGTCCAGGCGTGCCAGGCCGGTCTTGGCTAGCGCCCGCATCTTCTGGCGGTGCGCCCTGGTGATCGGCGTCAGTTCACGGTCCAGCCTTGCCTGCTCGGCGCCGCTGAAGTACTGGGTGGCGGTTGCCATCTGCGGGTTCAGGCGCACCCAATCCTCGGCGAACTTGTCGGCCCAGGTGTCGAAGGCCTTGTTCGGCTTGACGGCGGCGGCTTGCGCCGCTGGCGCGGCAAGTGCGGCGCTTGGCATCGCGGTGGCGGCGATCGCGGCGGGGATGAACAGGGCGGCGATGAGGGCGCGCAGGCCGCGCTGGCGGATGGATGGCATCGTTTGTCTCTTCCTTGTGATTGATCAGATGGGCCGCACCGAAACCGTGCTTGCCGCGCAGGAATCTAACATGGAAAAGAGCAGTTCAACAACGTCTGCCGCTGGCGCGCGCCGTATGTACGGGCGGTCGAAACGGCAATGCAGGGCCGCGCGCACCTACCCGGTACGGATAAAATGCGCCGCCGCGCCCCGCTCCTGGTCGCGCCCTGCCCGGCGTGGCCTATCATCTGGCGTTGCGTGTCGCCATTAGCACGTGACAATCGACAGGAGACGAAGCATGGTCAGGGATGCGCAAGGGTCAGCGAAACGGTGGGCGAAGCGAACGGCGGCGCTCGCGACGGCGGCAGCCTGCGCCATGGCCGGCGCCGCGCCGCCCCCTGCCGATCCGATCCCGGCCGCGCAGGCCCGGCAGATCGCCGCGCGCATCGTCGACCTGGTCGAGACCAGGGGATTGCCGCCGCGCGAGCCGCAAGCCTATGCGCAGGCCAAGCGTGCCGTGACGGCGATCGTGGAAAACGATGGCGAGGCGGTCGACCGGCGCACCCTGTATGCCCGGGTGAAGGTCATGCTCGACACGCTCGATGCGGACGGGCACTCCTTCATCATGACGCCCGTGGTCCGGAAGTACCAGAACAAGCGCCCGATGGCCGGCATGGAGGCGCCGCGCTTCGCGCTTGTGGAGACGGCCGCGGGCAAGGTCCTGCACTGGACGCCGCCCCAGACGGTGGATGGCGCAACCGAAGCACGCGCCGCCTACCTGAAGGGCTTTATCGACGACGCCTCGGCCCTGCCGGGCTTTGAAGAGACCTGTGCGCTGGTGGTCGACCTGAGCGCCCAGCACGGCGGGAATGCCTGGCCGCCGCTGATCGCCATGCGGCCGCTCTTCAGTACGACGAATTCCGGCGCCTTCGTCGACCGCGACGGCAAGCGCACGCGCTTCGTCCACCCGCCGAGCCTGGAGGACATGCAAAGGCAGCTGACCGGCGGGACGGCCAACCCCCTGTCGCGTTTCGCCGGCCTGCCCCTGGCGGTAGTGGTGGACAGGTTCACCTCCAGCGCGGGCGAAATGCTGCTCGTGGCACTGCTTGGCGAGGGCGGGCGGACGCGCAGCTTCGGCCGGACCTCGCAGGGAATGACGACCGCAAACCGGACCTATACCCTGGACGACGGCTCCTACTTCATGCTATCGGAGAAACGCTACGCGGTGGGCAATGCGGCCCCCATCCGTGGCGGCATCGTCCCGCAGCAAGCGGCTACTGCCGACGAGCCGCGCAGCGCCATCGTGCTTCGCGCTGCACAGTGGGCAGCCAGCGAGTCGCCGCTGTGCAAGGCACAGCGAACCAGCACGGCCGCTTTGAAATAATATTTCACCCAGATCAATTAAATGAAATTATCTTTCATCTCGCTGGTGGCATCGGCAGGCCTGCTGGCCACGCCCCTCGCACACGCCCAGCAGTTCAAGATCCTGCTGTTCACCAAGACCGCCGGCTGGCACCACGAGGCCGTGCACGCGGGCGTGACGGCCGTGCAGGAGCTGGGCAAGCTGCACGACTTCAGCGTGTCCTGGACCGCCGACGCCGGCCGCGTGATGAACGACGCCGAGCTGGCGAAGTACCAGGCCGTGGTGTTCCTGCTGACCACCGGCGATGTGCTCGACGAGGCGCAGCAGGCCGCGTTCGAGCGCTACATCCGCAAGGGCGGCGGCTTCGTGGGCGTGCACAGCGCCGCGGACACCGAGTACGGCTGGCCGTGGTACACGAAGATGGTCGGCCACATGTTCCGCGTCCATCCGGCGGTGCAGACCGCGGTGCTGCAGGTGGAGGACCGCAACTTCCCCGGCATGGAGCGCTTCGCGCGGCGCAGCCTGTTCACCGACGAGTGGTACGAGTTCGGTCCCGCGACCTCGACCTCATTGCGCTACCTGCTCAGCGTCGACGAAAGCACCTACAAGCCGGAAACCGTCTGGCCGGACCGCCAGGGCAAGGGCTTGGGCAAGTTCCACCCGATCAGCTGGTACCAGCCCTATGACGGCGGCCGCGCGTTCTACACCGCGCTGGGCCACCTGCCGGCGACCTACCGCGACCCGGTGTTCCTGCACCACCTGTACGGCGGCATCTACTGGGCGGCGACGGGGCGCGGATTCCGGGCCGACTGAGGATGCCTTCCGCACAAGCTGCTTCCCGCCCGGGTAGTCGCGCCGGTCGGCGACACGGTCACGCCGCGGTGTCAGTCCGCGCGGATGCGCAGCACCCGGTCGCGTGCCGGGCTCCAGCTGCCCGCCAGGCGCCAGGCGCCCCCCTCTCCCCCGCCTTCGACCACCACTTGCCAGTGGGTCGGTTCCAGCCCGGGGGCGGCAGTGGCAAAGCGGCCGTGCGCATCGGGCAGCGCTTCGAGCACGCGGTCCCTTTCGGGCTGGGTCGGGTGCGCCAGGCGGATGTGGAATGGCGCCACCAGCGGCTTGCCATGGCTGGCCAGGCTGCCGGTGATCCGCCCCTGCTGCGGCTCGTGCGCGGCCTCGAACACCAGCTCCATCGCGCTGGCCACGCGGTCGCGCCGCAGTTCCTGGTTGATCGCCTTGCCCTGCTTGTAGTAGTCGCCCACCACCATCGCATCGGGACGGCTGGTGGCGAGCCAGCCCATGACGGCGCCGCCGACCAGCACCAGCACCGGGCCGATCATCAGGAACCAGGGCCAGCGGTGCTTGTACCACGGCGCGGCCGGCTGCAGGATCGGGTTTGCTTGCATGTCGTTCTCCTCGATATGGCTTCAATGTCGTCGATTACCTCGGCACGAGGAACACCGCGTCTTCGGTCACGCTCAGGCCGTGCCCGTCGCCGGAGCTCACCGTGAACGCGATCGGGTTCGAGCCGGGCCTGCCGGCACCCGGGGCGATGCGCACGCGCACCGGCACCGCGCGGGTGGTGGCGCCATCGATGGCGATCTCGTCCCCTTCGACCACGGTGGCGCCCGCAAGGCCCGCCGCCGTCACACGCAGGCGCTGCGCCGCTTCCGTCGTGTTCATCACCTGCAGGCGATAGACGTTCTCGATCGTTCCGTCCTCGACTTCGCGCCCCATCGAACCGCGGTCGCGGATCACGTCGAGCTTGAGCGGGTTGCGCAGCGCCAGCGAGGCCGCCATCGCGGTGCCGAGCACCACGAGCACCACGGCGTACACCTGGACGCGCGGGCGCAGCATGCTTCTGCGCACCTGGGCCGGCGACAGCCTGCCGGCCAGGGCGTTCTCGGTGGCATGGCGGATCAGGCCGCGCGGCCGTCCGACCTTGTCCATCACGCTGTCGCAGGCGTCCACGCAGGCGGCGCAGCCGATGCACTCGTACTGCAGCCCATTGCGGATGTCGATCCCGGTCGGGCACACCTGCACGCACATGCTGCAGTCGATGCAGTCGCCCACCCTTTCCCCATCCGTGGGCAGGCTGCGCCACGCGCCGCGCGGTTCGCCCCGGCCCGCGTCGTAGGTGACCACCAGGGTATCGCGGTCGAACATCGCGCTCTGGAAGCGCGCATACGGACACATGTACTTGCACACCTGCTCGCGCAGCCAGCCGGCGTTGCCGTAGGTGGCCAGCGCGTAGAACCCCACCCAGAACGTCTCCCAGGGTTCCAGCCCGAAGGCCGCCGCCTCGGCGCCGAGCGTGCGCACCGGCGTGAAATAGCCCACGAAGGTGAAGCCGGTCCAGAAGGCGACCAGGCCCCAGGCCAGGTGCTTGCCGCCCTTGCGCGCCAGCTTCTCCAGGCCCCAGGGCTGGCGGTCGAGCCGGATGCGGGCGCTGCGCGCGCCCTCGAACTGGCGCTCGATCCACAGGAAGATCTCGGTGTAGACCGTCTGCGGACAGGCGAAACCGCACCACACCCGTCCCGCCACCGCGGTCACCAGGAACAGCCCGTAGGCGCACAGGATCAGCAGTGCCGCCAGGTAGATGAAATCCTGCGGCCACAGCACCAGGCCGAACAGGTGGAACTTGCGGCCGGCCAGGTCGAACAGCACCGCCTGGCGTCCGTGCATCTCGATCCAGGGCAGGCCGTAGAACAGCAGCTGCGTCAGCCAGACGCAGGCCCAGCGCAGCGACGCGAAGCGGCCCGTGATCTCGCGCGGGTAGATTTCCTCGCGCGCGGCGTACATGCGCACCACCGCTTCCCGTGGCGCGTTCATCTTGCCGCCGCCGTCAGGGCCGGGTCCATGGCGGGCTGCATGGAGGGCTCCACTACGGGCTCGTTCGACAGGCTCCACACATAGGCGGCCAGAACGTGTACCTTGTCCTCGCCCAGGAACTCGCCGAACGCGGGCATGGTGCCGGTACGCCCCTTGCGGATGCTTTCCATCACGCTCTCCTGGGTGCCGCCGTAGAGCCAGATCCTGTCCGTCAGGTTCGGCGCGCCCAGCGCCTGGTTGCCCTTGCCTTCCGCCCCGTGGCATGCCACGCAGGCCGCGAATTTCGGTTTGCCGAACACCACCTTGACCGGGTCGACGGTCTGGCCGGACAGGCTGCGCACGTAGGCCGCGACATGCTCGATGTCCCGGTCCGAGCCGAGCGCGGCGCCCATCGGCGGCATCGTGCCCACCCGGCCGTGCAGGATGGTGGCCTTGATGGCTTCGGGCGCGCCGCCGTACAGCCAGTCCTTGTCGGCCAGGTTCGGGAAGCCCTTGCTGCCACGCGCGTCCGAGCCGTGGCACTGCGCGCAGTAGGTCAGGAACAGGCGTTCGCCGATGGCATGCGCCTGTGGGTCCGCCGCCACCGCCTTGATGTCCTGGCCCGCGTACTTCGCGAACAGCGGCCCGTATTCGCGCGTGGCCTGCTGGATTTCCGCCTTGTATTCGCCCGAAGAATGCCATCCGAGCGCACCGGCATAGCTGCCCAGGCCCGGATACAGCAGCAGGTAGGCAAAACCGAACACGATGGTGAGGTAGAACAGGACGATCCACCAGCGCGGCATCGGCGTGTTCAGTTCCGTCAGGTCTTCGTCCCAGACGTGGCCGGTGCTTGCATCCGGCGTGCCGTCGGCTCGCAGTTTTACCCGGTAGCTGGACTGCGACCACAGCAGGATGCCGCAGCCCAGGATCGACAGCACGGTGATGACGGCGACGTACCAGTGCCAGAATTCGTTGAAGAAGTCAGCCATGGCCGGCCTCCCGTTCACAGGCGGCGTCGTCGGCGAACGGCAGCAGCGCGGCCGTGTCGAAATCGCCGCGCTTGCGCGGCACGTAGGTCCAGCCGACGATGCCCAGGAAGGTCACGAAGCTGATGACGGTCATGACGCTGCTCGCGTCGTCGAAAAGGGAGTGGAGTGCCATGTCAGTTCCTCGTCTTGATCTGGGTACCCAGGCCCTGCAGGTAGGCGACCAGCGCGTCCTGCTCGGTCTTGCCGTCGAGTTCCGCGGGCGCGCCCCGCACCTCCTGCTCCGAGTACGGCACGCCCAGGCGTTGCATCGCCCGCATCTTCGGGATGATCAGGCTCGGGTCGAGCCTGGTGGTGGCCAGCCACGGGTAGCCGGGCATGTTCGATTCCGGCACCACGTCGCGCGGGTTGTCGAGGTGGGTGCGGTGCCATTCGTCGCTGTAGCGCCCGCCCACGCGGGCCAGGTCCGGGCCGGTGCGCTTCGAGCCCCACTGGAACGGGTGGTCGTAGACGAATTCGCCGGCCACCGAGTAGTGGCCGTAGCGCTCGGTCTCGGCGCGGAACGGGCGGATCATCTGCGAGTGGCAGTTGTAGCAACCCTCGCGGATGTACACGTCGCGCCCGGCCAGGCGCAGCGGGGAATACGGTTTCAGGCCGGCCACCGGCTCGGTGGTGGACTTCTGGAAGAACAGCGGCACGATCTCGACCAGGCCGCCGAAGGAGATCACGAGCAGGACCAGGCCGATCAGGAGCCAGGGGTTCTTCTCGATCCATTCATGGGTGAATTTCATTGTGTGCTCCAGGGTTCAGGCGTGCGCGGGTTCGGCATCGGCGACTTCTGCAGCCGCGCGCTGCGGCTTGGCCGGGCCGGTCGGGATCTTCGCGTCCACGCTCTCGGTGCCGCGCATCGTCATCCAGGTGTTGTAGGCCATCAGCACCATGCCCGACAGGTACAGCAGGCCGCCGGTGAAGCGGATCACGTAGTACGGATAGGTGGCCTTGACGCTTTCGGCGAAGGTGTAGGTCAGCGTGCCGTCCGGGTTCACGGCGCGCCACATCAGGCCCTGCATCACGCCGGCGATCCACATCGAGGCGATGTACAGGACGATGCCGATGGTGGCCACCCAAAAGTGGGCGTCGACCAGCTGCATGCTCCACATCTGTTTTTTGCCGGCCAGGCGCGGCAGCAGGTAGTAGATCGATCCCATCGTGATGAAGCCGACCCAGCCCAGCGCGCCGGCATGGACGTGGGCGACGGTCCAGTCGGTGTAGTGCGACAGCGAGTTGATGGTCTTGATCGACATCATCGGGCCCTCGAAGGTGGCCATGCCGTAGAACGAGAGCGAGACGATCAGGAACTTCAGGATCGGGTCCGAGCGCAGCTTGTGCCAGGCGCCCGACAGGGTCATGATCCCGTTGATCATGCCGCCCCACGAGGGCGCCAGCAGGATCAGGGAGAACACCATGCCGATCGACTGGGTCCAGTCGGGCAGCGCGGTGTAGTGCAGGTGGTGCGGTCCGGCCCACATGTAGGTGAAGATCAGGGCCCAGAAGTGCACGATCGACAGGCGGTACGAGTACACCGGGCGTTCGGCCTGCTTCGGGATGAAGTAGTACACCATGCCCAGGTAGCCAGCGGTCAGGATGAAGCCCACCGCGTTGTGGCCGTACCACCACTGGATCATCGCGTCCTGCACGCCCGAGTACACGGAATACGACTTCATCGCGGACACCGGCACCACCGCGCCGTTGACCACGTGCAGGATGGCGACGGCCAGGATATAGGCGCCGAAGAACCAGTTGGCCACGTAGATGTGCTGCACGCGGCGCTTGACGATGGTGCCGAAGAACACCACCGCGTAGGCGACCCAGACCACCGTGATGAGGATCGCGATCGGCCATTCCAGCTCGGCGTATTCCTTGCCGCGCGTGAAGCCCATCGGCAGCGAGATCGCCGCCGAGACCAGCACCGCCTGCCAGCCCCAGAAGGTGAAGCTGGCCAGCCGGTCAGAGAACAAGCGGACCTGGCAGGTGCGCTGCACCACGTAGTACGAGGTGGCGAACAGGCCGCAGATGCCGAAGGCGAAGATCACCGCATTGGTGTGCAGCGGACGCAGGCGGCCATAGCTGAGCCAGGGGATGTCGAAATTGAGCGCGGGCCAGGCCAGTTGCGCCGCGATGAAGACGCCGGCTGCCATGCCGATCACGCCCCACACGACGGTGGCGATGGCAAACTGGCGCACGATCTTGTAGTTATAGTTTAGACTGGTGTCCAAGATGCTCTCCTGAAAACTTTCGTTGGATGACGCTCAGGAGTGTCGTGTTTCGCACAGTAAAAATCCTTGATGTGAATCAAATTGTTCAGCATCGGATGAGATATGCAGCAGCCTGTTGCGTCCGAGTACGCAGCCGGGCCGCCATCAAGAACAAGGATGCGGAGCTGAGGTGCATCAAGGTTCGTAAAGGGAAAAACTATGCCGCCTTTATCGCAATCGGTGTCCCAGGAACTGGGCAAGCGCCTGCATCAGGCGCGCGAAGACCTGCTGGCCACGGTGCGCGCACGCACCGTGGCCGGCGAGGGCGACGCCCCGGCCATCGGACCACTGGCACACGAAGTGCCGGGTGACGACCGCGTCACCGCGGAGATGATCAGCCACGACGAGGCCCACCTCGCCGAACACGAAGCCAATCTGTTGCACGAGATCGACGTCGCGATCGGCCGCCTGGAATCGGGCGGCGCGGGCATCTGCGAATCCTGCGGGCGCGACATCCCGGAAGCGCGGCTGCTGGCCACGCCGACGGTCCGCACCTGCATCGGGTGCCAGGAGCAGATCGAGAAGGAACAGGGCACCGGCCGCGGCCCGACCATGTAGGCATGTCAGCGCGCGGCCCTGGCCTCCCAGGGTGGCTCCACCCGCGTGGTGGCCTAGCTGCCGGTGTCGCGCGCGCCGCCCACGCGTTCGACGGTCCCCGCCCCGGCCGCCCGGTCGTCATCCCCCAGAATGCGCCACGCCGGTCCCTCCAGGTCGTCGAACTGGCCGCTGTCCGCGGCCCCGAAGAAGATCCACAACGCGAGCGCCACCAGGATCACGCTCAGCGGCACGAGCAGGTACAAGGCTTCCATGTCAGTCCTTGCGCAGCCGTAGCGCATTGAGCACCACGACCGCCGAACTGGCCGCCATGCCGATGCCCGACATCCACGGATTGAGCAGGCCGGTGGCAGCCGCCGGGATCGCGACGACGTTGTACACCATGGCCCAGGCCAGGTTCTGGCGGATCACCGCAAGCGTGCGGCGTGCGGTGCTGGCGGCATCGGCCAGCGGCGCCAGGCCGTCGCCGAGCAGCACGCCATCCGCATGCAGCTGTGCCAGCGCCGCGCCATGGCCCATGGCGAAGGAAACGTCCGCCCCGCGCAGCACCGCCGCGTCGTTCACTCCGTCCCCGACCATCGCCACTATCGCGCCGTCGCGCTGCAGCCGGCGCACGAAGTCGAGCTTCTCGCCCGGCAGCTGGCCGCCGAGCGCGGTGGTGATGCCAAGCTGCGCAGCGACCGCGTGGGTGGCGCCGTGGTGGTCGCCGCTGAGCAGGATGATGTTCTTGCCGCTGCGGCGGAAGCGCTGCACGACGTCGGCCGCTTCCGGGCGCAGGCCGTCGGCCAGGTCGAAACGCGCCAGCCAGGCGCCTTCCCTGCCCAGCCACACCGAGGAGGTGCCGGCCGGCGTGACCGAGCGTGCCCGGCCGCCGGCCAGCGCGCCGACGAAGGCGACGCTGCCCACGCGGTAGACGACCCCGTCGATGCAACCCTCGATGCCCTGCCCCACTTGGTAGACCAGCTCGCGCGCCGACAGTCCGTGCGACAGGCCGTGCTCGCCCGCCGCCGCGCGCAGCGCCGCGCCGATGGGATGGGCGTTTTCCGCTTCGAGCGCCGCGGCGATGCGCAGGCAGCTGTCGCCGTCGAGCGGGCCGACCGGCACCGCGTGGCGCAGGGTCGGGCGGCCGAGGGTCAGCGTGCCGGTCTTGTCGAATACGATATGGGTGGCGCGCTCGAGGGTTTCCAGCGTGTGCGGGGCGACCGCCAGCACGCCGCGCCGCAGCAGGCGGTCGGTGGCGGCGGCCAGCGCCGTCGGGGTGGCCAGCGACAGCGCGCACGGGCAGGACACCACCAGCATGGCGATCGCCACGAACCAGGCGCGCGCCGGGTCGACCGTGCTCCAGATCCAGTACACGACCACGGTCAGGGCCAGCAGCCCCAGCACGAACCAGGCACCGACGCGATCCGCCCACAAGGCCAGCGCCGGCTTGCCCTGGCCGGCGCGCTCCACCAGCCGCACCAGCATGGCCAGCGTGCTGTCGTTCGCAGCGGAAGTGATACGTACCACGATGGCCTGGGCCACATTCACCGCACCGCCCGGCAGCGCGTCGCCCACGCCCTTGCGCTGGGTACGGCTCTCGCCGCTCAGGAGCGCCAGGTCGACATCGGTCAGGCCTTCGACCACCACGCAGTCGGCCGGCACCGCCTGGCCCGGCTGCACCAGCACCAGGTCGCCGGCCGCTAGGCTGGAGACCGCGACGATCTCGGTCAGGCGGGCGGCGGGGTCGCCGCGCAGGCGCAGGGCCGATGCCGGCAGGCCCTGGCGCAGCGATTCCAGCGCCTCGGTGGCGCGGCGGCGCGCACCCAGCTCCAGATAGCGGCTGCCCAGCAGCAGGAAGATGAACATCGTCACCGAATCGAAATACACGTCGCCGTGCCCGCCGGCCAGGGCGGCGCAACTGCCGCCGAAGGCGGCGGCAATGCCCAGCGCCACCGGCACGTCCATGCCCGGCATGCCGTGCCGGATGCCGCGCCAGGCGCCGGCGAAGAACGGCAGCGCCGAATAGAAAACGGCGGGCAGCGTCAGGAACAGCGACGCCCAGCCCATCAGCGCCGTCATGTCGGCGTCCATCGTGCCGTCGCCGGCGAGATAGACCGGCACGGCGTACATCATCACCTGCATCATCGACAGGCCCGCCACGAACAGCTGGCGGAACATCGTGCGCCGCTCGCGCTCGAGCCGCTCGCCATGGCGGCGCTGGTCGTAGAGGTAGGCGGTGTAGCCGATCGCGCGCAGGGCGCGCAGGATGGTGCTCGGCCGGCACAAGGCCGGATCGCGCCCCACGTACAGGCGCCCGGTGGCGACGTTGAGCGACACCTCCCGCACCCCGGCCAGCTGGCCCAGCCGGCGCTCGACCAGCCAGACACAGGCGGCGCAGCGCACGCCGTCGATCGTGAAGACGAGCTCGGCGCCGGAGGCGCCCGCGGACCCCTGGTCCTGCTCGTCGACCAGCGCCAGCTCCGGGGCGTCGGCCTCGCCCACCACCGGGGCAGCATATTCGGTGCGGCTGGTGTAGTAGTCGCCGTACCCGCCCGCCACGATCGCCTCCGCCGCAGCCGCGCAGCCGGGGCAGCACATGCTGCGCGCCACGCCGCCGACCTGCGCCTGCCAGCGGGCCTCGGGAGGCACCGGCAAGCCGCAATGGAAGCACTGCGCGGCCATGCCTGCGGCGGCCGGCGCGACCTGTGCCAGCACGGCGCTCATCGGGTCGCTCCCGGGGCCACGCACAGGGCGTCGAACCAGCCGGCGGCCATGGCGCCGGATGCGGCGGACGAGCGCCACAAGCCGAGCAGGCCGAAACCGAGGACCAGCAGGCCGCATGCCGTACGCACGCCGCGCTGCTGGAACCCCGCGCGCAGCCGGGCGCCGGCCAGTCCGAGGGCGCCCAGCATCGGCAGGGTACCCAGGCCGAAGGCCAGCATCACGGCGGCCCCGCCCGGCGCCGAGCCGGTCAGCATCGCCGTGACCAGCATGCTGTAGACCATCCCGCACGGCAGCCAGCCCCACACTGCCCCGGCCGCGAACATCCGTGCCGGCGTATCGGGCGGCCCGATCCGCCGCAGCAGCGGCGCCAGCCGGCGCCACAATGCCCGGCCGCCCGCTTCCAGCCGCGCCAGGCCGCGCCAGGCGTCGAGCAGGTACAGGCCCAGCGCCACCAGCACCAGGTTGGCGATCCAGGCCATGCCGGCCTGCGCCGCCGGCAGGCCCGCCAGCGCGGCACCGCCGGCCATGCCTCCCGCGGTGGCGCCGGCCAGGGCGCCCGCGCCCGCGTAGCTGGCGATCCGGCCGGCGTTGTAGGCCACGACCCAGGCCGCTGCGCCGGCCGCGACCGGAGCGCGAGCCGGGGCGGGCGCCGCCACGGCGCGCACCGGCAGTGGGAACGGGCGGCGCGCCGGCAGGCTCAGGGCGCCGACGATGCCGCCGCACATGCCGGCGCAGTGAACGCTGCCGAGCAGGCCGGCGAGGAAAACGGGAAACAGACTGATGCCGTCCATGGCCGCGCTCAGATGGTCTGCGAATGGCGCGGACCCGCGGCGGGCGCCGAGAGGTAGCGGTCGAACACCATGCACACGTTGCGGATCAAGAGGCGCCCTTTCATCGTGACGCTGATCCAGTCCGGGCCGATGCCGACCAGGCCGTCCCGCTCGAGCGTGCGCAGGCGCGCCAGCTCGGGCGCGAAGTAGTCGGCGAACACGATCGGGAAGGCCTGCTCGATGGCCCGCGCCGACACCTCGAACTGGCACATCAGCTGCTGGATCAGCGTGCGGCGCAGCAGGTCGTCCATCGCCAGGCGCGTGCCGCGCACGACCGGCAGCTCGTTCTGGTCGAGCAGGTCGTAGTATTGGTCGAGTGTCTTGGCGTTCTGGCTGTAGGTGGCGCCGACGGCGCCGATGGCCGACACGCCGCAGGCGACCAGATCGCAGTCGGCATGGGTCGAGTAGCCCTGGAAGTTGCGGTGCAGGCGGCCCTGGCGCTGCGCCACCGCCAGGTCGTCGCCCGGCTTGGCGAAATGGTCCATGCCGATGTAGACGTAGCCGGCGGCGGCCAGGCGCTCGATGCACAGCTGGAGCATCTGCAGCTTGGTGTCGCCCGACGGCATGTCGGCCTGCAGGATGCGGCGCTGCGGCTTGAACAGGTGCGGCATGTGCGCGTAGTGGTACACCGAGATGCGGTCAGGGTCGAGCGCCACCACCTTGTCGATGGTCTGGCGCATCGTGTCCAGCGACTGTTTCGGCAGGCCGTAGATCAGGTCGATGCTGATCGAGCGGAACCCGGCGGCGCGGGCGGCCTCGATGATGGCCCGGGTGCCGGCCTCGGGCTGCACGCGGTTGACGGCGCGCTGCACGTCGGCGTCGAAGTCCTGCACGCCCAGGCTGAGGCGGTTGAAACCCTGGCTGCGCAGGCTGTGCACGCGCCCGGCCGACACGGTGCGCGGATCGACTTCGATGCCGTACTCGCCGCTGTCGTCCGGCGCGAAGCGGAAGGTGCGCCTCAGGTGCGCCATCAGTTCGCCCATCTGCTGGTCCGACAGGTAGGTCGGCGTGCCGCCGCCCAGGTGCAGTTGCGCGACTTCGTTCATGCCGGCGAACAGCGCGCCCTGCATCGCGATCTCGCGTTTGAGGTAGGACAGGTAGGTGGCGGCCTTGTCGCGCTTCCTGGTGACGATCTTGTTGCAGGCACAGTAATAGCACACCGTGTCGCAGAACGGGATGTGCAGGTACAGCGACAGCGGGCGCATCCCGCCGCGGGTCAGCACGCCCGCCACCGCGAGCAGGTAGTCGCGGTAGCCGAAACCGGCATCGAAACGGTCGGCGGTGGGATAGGAGGTATAGCGCGGACCGGATTTGCCGAGGCGCTGGAGGAGTTCGCCATCGAACTCGACGGTCGGATAAGCGGCGATGGGGGCCACGGGCGCGACCGTGGCCGTGAAGGCGTCTGCATGCATGTCGATCAACTCCAGCTGCCGTATTGCGGAAATGCAATTAGGCTTGATAAGTAGCCAGTTTATTGATCAGCGTCACCAAAATCCTTGACCTGTATCAAATACGGCCGAGTCTGTAGAAAAGCAGGCTTATTCGAATGGCAACCGTGTCATGCTGCCAGCACGTATTGCGTCGAATTTCCCCTGGCGGGTTCCGCGGCTTGTCCCGGAGCGAGGGGCCCGCCGCGCGCCAGCGGCAGTTCGTGACGGTCGAGCAGCATGGCGTAGTCGCGCAGGCAGGCCACGTTCTGGCTCCAGGCTGCGCCGGCCACCCCGACCGCGCCGGTCCCGCATCCGATGAGATGGGCGCCGTGGTAAGAAGGAATGGACGGCCGCTGCCCTGCCGTCCCGCCTGCCGGACCGCCAGGACGCCGGACATCGACGGTGCCCCCAGGATGCCAGCACAGCGTGATGCGCTCCGCACCGAGCGCCGCAGCCCGGGCCAGCATTTCGCGCAGGGCGCCGGGTTCCTGCTGCGGCTGGCCGTACGCGAACATGACCCGCAGGCCGCGAAAGCCGGCGGCGCGAGCGGCGCGGGCCAGCGCAAGCATCTGCTCCCGACCGCCGCCATCGCACGGCGCCAGGGCCAACCGGTTGAACCCGGCACGCCGCAAGCGTTCCAGGCCGGCGGCCGTCATCCGCCCCGGGTCGACCGCCGCCTCATAATCGCCGGCGTCATCGTCCAGCAAGCGGAAGCTGCGCCGCAGCTGCGCCATCAGGCTTTCCAGCTGTGCCACGTGCAGGCTTGCCGGCGCGGCCCCCGCGAAGCGCAGCTCGCCGATCTCGTCCATTCCCGCGAACAGCGCCGCGTGCATCGCCGCTTCGCGTTTGAGGTAGCCGAAGTAGGCGTCCATCGCGACGCCCGCAGCGCCGGGCACCCGGACCAGGAAGGGAATATGCAGGTGCAGCGCCAGCGGGCAGGCGCCACCAGGCGGCAGCCCGGCCACGGCGTCCACATAGCCGCGGTAACCGAAGGGCGCGCCGCGCGAGCCGGCCGGGAGCCGCGCCTGGACACAGCCGGCAAGAGAGGAAACGGTCGCGGGCGGGCGCGGGCCTGCCTGGCTTGCCAGGGAGGGCGGGAAGACGGATCCCACTTCGAGCGTGTCAACATGCATGGCTATCGCCTCCGGCGGCGACCGGTTTGCGGAACTGCAAACCGGCTCGACCATCACTCAGTCTATTGATCAATTTCATGTGAACACTTGATTTTGATCAAATGCTTGCCGGCCCGGAAGGGGCGGGAATCCTTCGCCGCCTCGGCGGAGCCGCAGCCCGAGAGCGGCCGGGGCCGGCTCAGGTCCGGCTCAGGTCCGGCTCAGGTCCGGGCGATGCGCGAGGATGGGCGGTCGTCGAACTTGAAGACCGACAGCGCCTGCATCAACCGGGCGGCCTCCCCGGCCACGCTGGCCGACGCATTGGCCGCCTCTTCGACCAGGGTCGCGTTCTGGCGCGTGATCGTGTCGAGCTGGGCCATGGCGAGGTTGACCTCGGCAATGCTGTCGCCCTGCTCGCGGCTGGCATCCGTGATGCCATGCATGATGGCGGCGGCGTCGCGCACCGAGGCGACCACTTCGCGCATGGTCTGGCCGGCGTCGCCCACCAGCACATTGCCGTCGCCGACATGCCTGACCGATGCCTCGATCAGGCCCTTGATCTCCTTGGCCGCGGCGGCCGAGCGCTGCGCCAGGCTGCGCACCTCGCCGGCCACCACCGCGAAGCCGCGGCCCTGCTCGCCGGCGCGGGCCGCTTCAACCGCGGCGTTCAGCGCCAGGATATTCGTCTGGAAGGCGATGCCGTCGATCAGGCCGATGATGTCCACGATGCGGGTGGCGGAGGCGCTGATTCGCTCCATGGTGTCGCCGACACGTTCGACCGCCGCGCCACCGCGCCCGGCGACGCCCGATGCCGCGACCACCAGCCCGTCGGCGCGCACGGCGCTGTCGGTGTTCTGTCCGGCGGCGGCGGCAATGCGGCCCAGGCTGCCGGCGGTCTGCTCCAGGCTGGCGGCCTGGGCTTCGGTGCGGGCGGCGAGGTTGCCGTTGCCGGCGGCGATCTCGCGGGTCGCATGCTCGATCGATGCCACGTTGCCGCGCACGTCGCCGACGATCGCCTTGAGGTTGATGTTCAACTGGCGCAGCGCCGCCTGCAGGCGGCCGATCTCGTCGTCGCCGTGCACCTCGCACGGATGCGACAGGTCGCCGCCCGCCAGCGCATACACCGATTCGGTGGCATCGCGCAGCGGACGGACGATGCTGCGCTGCAGTTCGGCCCAGGCGGCAATGGTCGCGACCACCCCCGCCCCCGCCAGCACCTTCCACATGGCGCCGTCGGCCACGACGCCGAGCGCCCCCAGCAGCGCCGCCTGGGATGCCATCACGATGCCGAGGCGGCGCGACAGCGGCAGGGTGCGCAGCGCCGCCAGGCGGGCGCGCCAGCCACGGCGGACGGCGGCGCCGCGCCGGATCGCGAGCCCTTTCGCTTTTCCTGTACGAAATTGATGGTAGAGCGCGCTTGCGGCCGCCACCTGCTCGCGCGTGGGCGCGGTGCGCACCGACATGTAACCGGTGACGCGGCCGGCATCCTTGACCGGCACCACGTTCGCGACCACCCAGTAGAAGTCGCCGTTCTTGCGGCGGTTCTTGACCAGGCCGGTCCACGGCTCGCCGGCCTGCAGGGTCGCCCACAGGTCGGCAAAGGCTTCCGGCGGCATGTCCGGATGGCGCACGATGTTGTGCGCCTTGCCCAGCAGTTCGTCCTCGCTGAAGCCGCTGACTTCGACAAAACTCGGGTTGACGTAAACGATGCGGCCCTTGGTGTCGGTCTTCGAAACGATCGACTGGCCTTCCTTCAAAACATATTCGATACCGGTCACCGGCAGGTTGCTTCGCACGACGCTCTCCTGGTTGCCCATAGGCAAAATTCAGCGCACGATTCTAAGCAGCAGGAAGCGGAAAATTTTTGACTTAGGTCAAATTTTGCCGAGATTTATAGAGACTGGTCGAATAAATACTTGATCTACGTTAAATGTTGGCGTTCGTGTAAGCTTGTGGCATGGATAACATCACGCATTCCCTTGTCGGCCTGGCACTGGGCGAAGTGGTCGAGCGCGCGCTGCCACCGGCCCCCGATACGACCCCGGGCCGTACCCGCCGCCGCGTCCTGCTGGCCACCGGCCTGCTCGCCAGTAACTTCCCCGACCTGGATCTGGTCCTGACGCCGCTGCTGCCGGCGCCACTCGGCTACCTGATCCACCATCGCGGGCACACGCATACCCTGCTGTACGCCCTGCCCCAGGTGGCCTTGCTGTTGGGGCTCCTGTTCCTGCTGTGGCCGGGCGCGCGCCGCCTCCTGCGGCACGACCGCACGGCGCGCCGCGCCGTACTGGGCACGGCCCTGCTCGGCATGGTGCTGCACCTGTCCTTCGACGCCCTGAACGTGTACGGCGTCCATCCTTTCCATCCATTCGATTCGCGCTGGCTGTACGGCGACCTGGTGTTCATCATCGAACCGGTGTTCTGGACCGCGTTCGGCTTCGCCCTGGCCCTGCTGGCGCACAGCCGCGCCCTGCGCTGGCTGATGCTGGTGTTCTTCGCGGCCATGCCGGCGCTGTTCACCTGGCTGGGCTTCCTGCAGTGGGGCTCGCTCGCCGGGCTGGCGGCCGTGGCATCGGCCGTGGTCCTGTGCCATCGCCGCGGCGGCGCGCGCGCGGGCCTGGCAATGGCCGTGCTGGCCTGCGTCGGCTTCGTCGGCGTGCAGGCGCTCGCCGGCCACCTGGCCCGGGGCGAGATTCGCGCCGCGCTGGCGCAGATGGCGCCGGCCAGCCGCGTGCTCGATATCCCCCTGTCCTCGTTCCCGGCCAACCCGCTGTGCTGGTCGTTCGCAACCGTCACCGAAGATGCCCGCGCCGGCACCTATGGCGTGCGCATCGGCGTGCTCAGCCTGGTGCCGGGCCTGACGCCGGTGTCGGCCTGCCCGGCCCGCTTCGGGGGCGAACCGGGTGGCCGTGCACATGCGATCGCCTGGAAGTTCGAGCAGCGCGGCAGCCTGGCGGCATTCCGCAGCCTGCAACAGAGCAACTGCCACTTCGATGCCTGGCTGCGCTTCGCACGGGTGCCGGCGCTGATCGGCGGTAACGCGACCGACGTGCGCTTCGGCCCACCCGACCAGCCCAACTTCTCGACGCTGCCGTATGCCCGGCGCGCAAGCGATCCCTGTCCCTGGCCTGTGGCGGCCTGGGGCTACCCGCGTGCCGACCTGCTGGGCTGGAAGTAAACCAGGCGGCCGGCGGCGGCATCAGCGCGGGCGCCGCCCCGGTGGCACCCGGACCGGCACCGGCGCCGGCATGCGCGCCGGCGCCCGTCCCGGATCGTTGAAGCGGGCCAGGACGCGTTCGAAATAGTCGACCAGGCCCGGGGCATGCGTATCGAAGCAGAAGCGTTCGCGCACCTGCCAGACGCGCTCGCGCAGTGCGGCCATGCGCGCGCCGTCATGCAACTGCCGCGCCAGGTCGTCGATGTCCTCGAAGAACAGGCCGATGCCGAGTTCTTCGGCCAGTGCCTGGGCGGCCACGATCGCGCCCCGGTTGTCCAGCTGGATCATCGGCAGGCCGGCCGCCGCCAGGGTGGCGGTGCGGGCCGGGTAGTTCAGGTCGTCCCAGTCGGCGCGCCGGATCTCGCCGCCGTTTTTACTGTGGAAGACGTGCAGCCAGCCGGCATCGTAGCGCGAGAACTCTTCGACCCAGCGGTCCTGGTCGACGTTTGCATGCAGGTGCAGGTGTTCCGGCGCCAGCGCGCGCGCCTTCGCGATCCATTCCAGCCATTGTCCCTGCGTGAAGTCGCCGTAGAAATGCAGGTGGATGCCGCGCCGCGCCAGTTCGGCCACGGTGGGCGGATGCAGGCCGATCGGCCTTCCCGGGACCACCGTGTGGACCTGCCCCGTCGCGGCCGACAGCAAGGGCGAACGCGCCTGTCCGAACCAGGCACGGCGCGGCAGGTCGCCGTCGAGCACGTGCTCGGGCCGTCCGGCAGGCAGGCCGGGCAAGGCGCCGGCGAACCACTCGCGCATCTCGGGGGTGCTGTAGATGCAGCCGTCCGCCAACCGCATCAGGTCGGCCAGCAGCGGCCAGGTGCCCTTCTCGAGGCAGATGAACGGTCCTTCCTTGAAATGCCAGACGAAGGGAATGTCCGGCGTGTGCAGCAGCACCTCATGCGCGAACGGCACTGCCTGCCAGTTGAGCTGGGCGTAGATGAGGTCGGGCTCGATGCGGGCCAGGGCTTCGCGCCAGCCCTGCCGGGGCAGGTCCTCGACCCGGCCGAACGGCAGGGGGCCTACCGTGTTGTACCAGTAGGGCTCGCCCATCCACAGGCCGTACAGCGTGTGCCCCAGCGCTTCCAGTGCGAGCACGCGGTCGGCGTTGTAGGCCAGTTCGCCGCACAGCACGATCTTCAGGCTGCGCCGCGCAGCGCCGGGCAGCGCGGCCGCACGGCGCGGTTCCGCCTCCCCCGGCGCCCCCGCTTCCCCGTACAGGCGCGCCTCGTCGATCGCGTTGCCCATGGTGCTGTGAAAGCGCAGCGGCTCCGTGACCCGGTAGTACTGGCGGAACGGATTGATGCCGCCGCTCGGCTCGCGCATGCGCTTGTGGCGCTGGCCCGGGTGGTCGACCCACTCGCAAGTGACGGCGCCGAGGGCGACGAAGGGCCCGGCCTCGCGTAGTGCGGACCAGAACAGCCGGTCGAGGTCGTCGCTTTCGATCTCGGCGCGCTCGCGCCAGCGCAGCGCGGTACGGCGATGCAGGCATTGCACCGGCTGCAGGCAGGCGCCGGGGATGACGCCGGGCGCCGTGCGGTTGTAGTGATGGCGCACGCCCGCGTAGGCCAGCACGGCGTCCGGCGCGCGCTCGAGGCAGGCCACCAGCTGCGCCAGGTGATCGCGGTAGAACACGTCGTCGCTCGGCAGGTAGGCCACCAGCTCGCCGCGCGCCGCGTCCAGCCCGGCATTGATGGCGCGGCCCAGCCCGCCGTTGCGCTCGAAGCGCAGGTAGCGAACGCGCGCATCGGACAGCCAGGGCGCCAGCGTCGCGCAGGTGGCGTCCTGCGAGCCGTCGTCGACGATGACGGCTTCCCAGTCGGGATAATCCTGGGCGCGCAGGCTGTCGAGGGCGCGGCCGATGAAGGCCGCCTGTTCGAAGGTCGGCATGACGACGCTCACGCGCGGCGCGCCGGATCCGCTGGAGCGGGCGGGCTGGACGGACTGCGGGCCGCGAAGGGCCGGGGAAGAAAGCTCGCTGGACATGGCGCTGGCGGGAAGTGGCGACCACCCCAGATTAGGACGGGCCCGGGCGCCCCGTTTGCGGCAGGTCAGCAGTGCGCGGGGCGCTATACTGCGCGCATGAACCCCGACCAGCCCCTCCCCGACACCCCCTGCTACTGCTCGTCGCTGCGCCAGGCGTCGCGCTACGTCACGGCCTTCTATGACCAGATGCTGTCCGGCTCCGGCCTGCGGGTGACGCAGTTCGCGATCCTGGCCCGCCTGCGGCCGGGCCCGGCCCCCGTCACCCGGCTGGCACAGGGCATGGTGATGGACCGGACCACGCTGGCGCGCAACCTGCAGCCCCTGGTGCGCGAGGAACTGGTGCGCATCCGCCCGAGCGAGCACGACCGGCGCGAGCGCATCGTCGAGCTCACCGCGTCCGGCCGCGACAAGGTCGAGGCCATCCTGCCGGCCTGGCACCGGGCCCAGGACCTGTTCGACCAGCAGTTCGGCGCCGAACGCGGCGCCCAGCTCCTGGCCACGATGCGCGCCGTCGTCGGCAGCGGCCTGCACGAGCTCGGCGGCGCGGCCACGCCCGATTGAGCGAAGCAGGCTCCCGGACGCTGCACGCCAGCATTATTCAGTAGAATCGTCGCTTTGCGCGACCGGACCGACGTGACGACCGAACCCAAGCTTGCCTTCCTCGCCAATGACGGCGCCACCGGCGCCCTGGTGCATGCGCACGACTGGTCCTCGCATCCGCTCGGTCCTGTCCCCGGCTGGCCGGCGGCGCTGCGCACCTCGCTCGGCATCGTGCTCGGCTCCTCCTTCCCGACCTTCCTTGCCTGGGGGCCGGAACTGGCCATGTTCTACAACGACGCCTACGTACCAGTACTCGGCAACAAGGCCGCCGGCGCGCTCGGCCGCCCGTTGCCCGAGGTCTGGCCCGAGGTATGGGAGCTGGTCAGTCCCTACCTGCGGCGCGTGTTCGCGGGAGAATCCTTTTTCTTCGAGAATTTCGCCACCACCGTGGAACGCCACGGCTTCCCGGAACAGGCCTGGTTCACTTTCTCGTACAGCCCGGTGCGCGACGAGGATGGCGCCGTATGCGGCGTGCTGGGCACGGTCATCGAGGTCACCGACAAGGTGCATGCGCTTGCCCGGCACAAGGAGGCCGAGGAGCGCCTGGCCCTGTCGCTCGAGGCGTCCGGCAATATCGGCACCTGGGCGGTCGACATCGGGACCGGCACCACCATTGTCGACGAGCGCTTCGCGCGCCTGTTCCAGGTCGAGGCGGCCCTTGCCCGCGAAGGCACCGAGCTGGCGCGCTTCACCGACATGATCCATCCGGACGACCGGGCGCGCGTGCTGGCCGCGATCGACCAGGCCATCCGCGCCGAGACGCTGTACGACACCGAGTACCGCATCCCGCAACGCTCGGGCGAGGACGTCTGGGTCAATGCGCGCGGCAAGGTATTCGCCGGGGCCGCCAACGGCGCGCGCCGCTTTGCCGGCATCGCGATCGACATCACCGGGCGCAAGCGCGCCGAACAGGCCCGCATCGCGAGCGAACGGCGCGCCGACGAGAGCGCACGCCGGCTCGACGTGCTGCTCGACGCAGCCCCGGTCGGCATCGTCTACGTCGACGCGGATGGCCAGCTGCTGGTCAGGAATGCGCATAACCGGCAGATCTGGGGCGATCATCCCGCCGCCGCCTCGGTCGCCGACTACGCGGACTGGAAAGGCTGGTGGCCGGCCGGATCGCCCCTTGCCGGGCAGCGCGTGGCTGCCGGCGAATGGCCGATTTCGCAGGTGCTCGGCGGACAGGACAGCGCCGGCGGGGTATTCGAGATCGAGCCCTTCGGCGCTCCCGGCGCCCGCAAGACCGTGCTGGTGCAGGCCGCCGCGATCCGCAACGCTGCCGGCGACGTCGTCGGCGGGGTCGCGGCCAACATGGACATCACCGCCAAGGTCGAAGCGGAGCGGGCAATGCAGGACAGCGAGGCCAAGTTCCGCCTGATCGCCAATGTCATCCCGCAGATGGTGTGGTCGGCCGACGCCGGCGGCCTGAACGACTATATCAACGCACGCTGGACCGAATTCACGGGGGTGCCGGAAGAACGCCTGGTCGGCCGGGGCTGGGCCGATATCGTCCACCCGGACGACCTGCCGGCGCTGCTCGCGCGCTGGGGCCACAGCCTGGCGACCGGCAGCCAGTTCGACATGGAGCACCGCCTGATCCACCGTTCCGGCGAGTACCGCTGGGTCCTCAACCGCGCCCTGCCCTCGGTCGATGCAGCCGGCAAGGCCACGCGCTGGATGGGCACCCTGACCGACATCCACGACAAGAAAACCGGGGAGGACGAACTGCGCGCCCAGGCGCGCCGCAAGGACGAGTTCCTTGCGATGCTCGCGCACGAATTGCGCAACCCGCTGGCCCCGATCAGCAACGCCGCCCAGCTGCTGGCCATGAAAAGCCTCGATCCGCAGCGCGTGCGCCAGTCGAGCGAGGTGATCATCCGCCAGGTGCGCCACATGACCTCGCTGGTGGACGACCTGCTCGACGTCTCGCGCGTCAAGCGCGGCCTGGTGGAACTGGAGCGCGAGCGGGTCGACATCAAGGCCGTCGTCGCCAGCGCCGTGGAACAGGCGCGGCCCCTCATCGAGGCGCGCGGCCATGCGCTCGACCTGCACATCGGCTCGCACCGCAGCTGGGTGTGCGGCGACCGCATCCGCCTGGTGCAGGTGGTCGCGAACCTGCTCAACAACGCGGCCAAGTACACCGCCCAGGGCGGGACGATCGCCCTGTCGGTGGAGCAGTCGGACGGCCCGGGGCAGGCAGCGGTCGCGATCGCGGTACGCGACAACGGCATCGGCATCGACGGCGCCATCCTGCCGCACGTGTTCGAACTGTTCACCCAGGCCGAGCGCACGCCCGACCGCTCGCAGGGCGGACTTGGCCTCGGCCTGGCGCTGGTGCAAAGCCTGGTGCAGCTGCACGGCGGCCGGGTCGAGGCGCACAGCGAGGGACTCGGCAAGGGCAGCACCTTCACCGTCACGCTGCCGACCGTGGACGGCGCCCCTGCCACGGCACCGGCCGGACACGCTGCAGCCGACCACGCCGCCACGCAGGTTCCCCCACACGGCGGCAAGCGCATCCTCATCGTCGACGACAACGTGGACGCGGCGCAGTCGCTGGCCGACATCCTGGGCTCGCTCGGCCATGCCGTCGACACCGCGCACGATCCGCACGCGGCGCTGGCGCTGGCCGAAGCCGGCTGGCCCGACGTCTTCATCCTCGACATCGGCCTGCCCGACATCGACGGCTACGCGCTGGCGCGCAGGCTGCACGAACGCGCAGGCGGCCGCCAGGCCGCCTACCTCGCCCTGACCGGCTACGGCCAGGCGCACGACCGGGTCCTGGCGCGCAGCGCCGGCTTCGACCACCATTTCGTCAAGCCGGTGGACCTCGGCGCACTGATGGAGGTGATCGACACGGTGCACAGCCGGGGCGCCGTCCATACCTGACTGGCGGAAAGAAGTATTTCGCCCGTTACGGTTTGGAACAATTTCGAATCGTGCATACCTGCCTTCGGTATTACGATTTTGATCATGAACTTCAGCTTTTCCACCCCACACAGCGGCGCCTGCCTCGTGAAACTCTGGGCCAGCGGCCGGTACGGATTCTCGCTGCCGAAGAAGGTCGAGATCACCGGGCCGGACGGCGTGACCGCCACCTTCCAGTATCACAGCCGGAAGGTCGGCCTCACGGCCGAACTCACGAACCGGACGCTTGTCAGAATTGCGATTGCCCAGTTTTTGCAAGGCGATGCGGGCGAAAGGCGCGGCGAAGGCCACGTTGAATGCGCCGAGATCGACGACACGCTGGCGCCTTTCAAGGGCACGCTGACGCAGATCCGGCCGTTTGCGCCGCCGCCCCCGCCACCGCGCGTGCGGCCGTCGCGGATCATGCCAAAGTCCGCAGCCGGCCGCGCAACCTGCGTCAAGGAGGCGGCATGACATCTTCACGCGACACGGAGTAAAGCCATGCGAATCACGTTCACACCGGCCCAGGTTGCCATGCTCATCGGCAGGGCCGAACGCCAGCTCGAACAGATCGTTGCCGATTCGGTGCGCCAGGCTGGCGCGGGGCGCAACATCGCCCGCTCGCAGCACCATGCCCTGCACGAAACCGTCGTCACCCTGATGCGGCTCTACCGCGAACAGGTGCCCGGCGGAGCGCCCGTCGCCACCCGCATCGCGCGCGAGTATGCGAAAGGCGCGGATGCACTGTCGGGAGCGCCGACGCTGGCCTGCGTGCGCACCATCCAGCTCGTCGTGAAGGAAGCACGGGAACGCTTCATGGCGGCGGCATCGCCCGGCCATGCGGACGAACACGTGTCCGGCCAGCCGCCCGTCCCCTCGCCCGTGCCTGCGCCCCTCCCTTGCAGCAAATAATGCCCTGGCAGTCGAGGCGCATGACAACGCCTATGGTGGACGATCAGAAGCCGAGCTTCTGCAAGCCTGCCATTCATAAGCTGGCGATGAACTGCGCGAGCGGATGACGGAAACGGGACGGGCCCTGCAAGCAGGGCCCGTCCGGGAGATTCTGGAGGCGAGGACAGGAGTCGAACCTGTCTAGGTGGCTTTGCAGGCCGCCGCATTACCGCTTTGCTACCTCGCCGAAACCCATGGTACGCCGGCGGATGGGTTCCGCCATGCGCCGCCTCAAATCAATTGCTTTTCGCGTGAGGCGCGCCGCGCCATGCACGGTTCGGCGTGCAACCGGGAATCGAACGAAGCACAGGACGATGCTGCGCTACCATGTGCTGTCACACTTTCAACCAGGAGTACGACGATGAACGGTTCCGAAATGGCGAACGTGCAGTCCTGTATCGACGCCTGCGCGCAAGCGCTGCGGGCCTGCCAGGCCTGTGCGGCGGCGGACATCCGCGAAGGCAACAACGACTGCGCCCTGATCAACCTCGATTGCGCCGACATCTGTACCGCGACCCTCAATGCGCTGGCGCGCGGCTCGGTCCACCATGGCGATTTCTGCGCCCTGTGCGCCCACCTCTGCCGGGCCTGCGCGGCGGAGTGTGCGAAGCACGCGGCCATGCACGCGCATTGCGCCGCCTGCCAGGCCGCCTGCGAACGCTGCGCGGCCGAGTGTGCCAAGCACGCAAGCGAGCGTCATATCTGAGTCCGGCGGCCAGCTCGACAAAAACAGTTTTTCCCGGCCGGTTCCTGCTACTATTGGCAATCCCGCCAGCCTTTCCTCTCGTATTGCGGTCGAGTCAGGTACTGCAGTTAAAACTACCTGCCGGCCGGCCCAAGCTGGCTGCGGGTATGTCGCGCAGCGCCCTTCCAACCAGGACAACGAGATGGATGCCAGTACGCCAGTAGCAATCGCCCGCCTGCTTTCCCTATCCAGCGCGCGCCGCGCCTGGACCGCCCGACCGCCGGCACCATGAGGCCAGCGGTGGAATGCGCGATGCGACGCCCCGGTCATGACGGCCCGGCAGGCGGCTCGATTTTGCACCCGTCTTTACCTCGCTTCTTCGCCTTCCTGCTCGCCCTCGCGCTGCTGTTGCAGGCGGCGTGGAGCCATGCCGCCTCCTCCGCCACCACGCAGAACGCGCGCGCCGAGCTGCTGGTCCACGCTCCCAAGGGCATCCGGCCTGGAGAGGACGTCTGGCTGGGCCTGCGCCTCCAGCATGCCCCCGGCTGGCATACCTACTGGAGCAATGCGGGCGATTCCGGCCTGCCGACCACCCTGGCCTGGACCCTGCCGCCCGGCTTCGCGGCCGGCGAGATCGCATGGCCGACCCCGAAGCAGTTGCCGCTCGGGCCCCTGATGAACTATGGCTACGAGGGCGACCTGCTGCTGCCGGTGCGCCTGACCGTGCCCGCCGGCTACCAGGGGGGCACGGTGCCGGTGAAGCTGCGGGCGGACTGGCTGATCTGCGAGGAAGCCTGCATCCCCGAATTCGCCGAACTGGACATCGAACTCGCACCCGGGCCGGCGACCGCCCATGCGGCCCTGTTCGAGGGCGCGCGCGCCGCCGCGCCCCGGCCCGTGCCGGGCCTGGACGCTGCCGCCCGCATCGAGGGCAACAACCTGGTGCTCGAAGCGAGCGGGCTTCCGCCGGCCTACCGCGACGGGCCGCTGCAGCTGTTCCCGGAACTGGGCGGCGTGATCGAGCCCGCGGCCCCGCTCTCCCAGCAATGGGAAGGCAGCAAACTGGTGCTGCGCGCCCCGCTGGCGGCGCAACGCAGCGAAAGCCCGGCGTCGATGCATGCGGTGATCACGGTGGGCCACCAGTCGCCCGGCATCCGTGTCGGCTTCGACATCGCGGGTGCGTGGCCGCAGGCCGGGACGGCAGCTGCCGGGCCGGCGGCTGCCGCGCAGCCCGCCGCGGCGCCGGCCTCCCCCGCAGCGCCGGCGCAAGCGCCCCGGCCCTGGCTGGCGGTGCTGGCCTTCGCCTTCCTGGGCGGCGCCATCCTGAACCTGATGCCCTGCGTCTTCCCCGTGCTGTCGCTGAAGGTGCTCGGCTTCGCCCAGCATGGCGGCGAGCGGCGGCGGATCGTGGCCGGCGGCTTCGCCTATAGCGCCGGCGTCATCGCTTCCTTCCTGCTGCTGGCCGCGCTGCTGCTGTTGCTGCGCGCCAGCGGCGAGCAGCTGGGCTGGGGCTTCCAGCTGCAGTCGCCGTTGTTCGTTGCCGCGCTGGCCATCCTGTTCGCCCTGATCGGCTTCAACCTGGCCGGCCTGTTCGAATTCCGACACCTGCTCCCGGACCGCATCGTCAACGCGCGCGCCCGCAACCCGGTGGCCGACGATTTCCTCACCGGGGTACTGGCCGTCGCCGTCGCTTCGCCCTGCACCGCGCCCTTCATGGGCGCGGCCCTCGGCGCGGCGCTGGCGCAGCCGGCGCCACAGGCCCTGTCGGTGTTCGCGGCCCTGGGAGCCGGCATGGCCGCCCCCTACCTGGCCGCCAGCCTGTTCCCTGGCCTGGCGCGCCTGCTGCCGCGCCCCGGGGCCTGGATGGTGCGCTTCAAGACCTTCATGGCCTTCCCGATGTTCGCCACCGTGGTCTGGCTGCTGTGGGTGCTCGGCCAGCAGGCCGGGGCCGACGCCGTCGCCGCGGTGCTCGGGCTGCTGGTGGCCGGCGCCTTCGGCGCCTGGGTCCTGGGCCTGCCGGCGCGCAGCCGGCCGGGCCGCTGGATCGGCATCGGCGTCGCCGGCCTGGCGATCGCGGCCACGGCAGCCTGGTCGTGGCCGGCGCTCCGGCACCAACCGGCCACGGTGGCCGGCGCACCGGCCGCGGACGACAGCTGGCAGGCCTGGTCGCCGCAGGCGATGGCGGCAGCGCGCCAGGAGGGCCGGCCGGTCTTCGTGGACTTTACCGCCGCCTGGTGCGTGACCTGCCAGTACAACAAGCGAACCACCCTCGCCGACCCGGCGCTGCTGCAGGATTTCAAGGCCAGGAATGTCCTGCTGCTGCGCGCCGACTGGACGCGGCGCGACGAAACGATCACGGGCGCATTGAAGGAACTGGGACGCAGCGGCGTGCCGGTATATGCGCTCTACCCGAACGGAGGGGAGGCGCCGAAGCTGCTGTCGGAGCTTCCGACCGTGGACGAAGTCCGGCAGGCACTGGCCGGGCTTTGACCAATTGACGACAACCTGACGATTCAACAGCACAAGGAGATCTTCATGAAGCGCACCATCGCAGTTTCGCTGTTCGCCGCCGGCATGGCCATGGCCGGCGGGGCCCTGGCCCAGGCCGCGGTCGGCCAGGCCGCTCCGGCCTTCAGCGGCACGGACGCCACCGGCAAGCCGGTCTCGCTCGACCAGTTCAAGGGCAAGTACGTGGTGCTGGAATGGGTCAACCCGGAATGCCCCTTCGTGAAGAAGCACTATGACAGCGGCAACATGCCCAGCGTGCAGAAGTATGCCGCCGACAAGGGCGTCGTCTGGCTGTCGGTGAGCACGAGCGCCGACGGCGACCGTGCCGGCAAGTCCGCGGCGATCAACGAGTGGGTCAAGGCGAAGAGCGCCATGCCGGCAGCGACCATCATGGACACCGGCGGCGCGATCGGCAAGGCCTACGGCGCCCGCACCACCCCGCACATGTACCTGATCGACCCGAGCGGCAAGCTGGTGTACGCAGGCGCGATCGACAGCAAGCCGACCGCCAACCCGGCCGATATCAAGACCTCCACCAACTACGTCATCCAGGCGATCGACGAATCGCTCGCCGGCAAGCCCGTGAGCCAGGCCGTCACCAAGGCATACGGCTGCTCCGTCAAGTACGGCTGACCCGTGCCGGGCAGCCGCGATGCCCGGCGACCCGGCTGCCCGCATGCGGCCGGGATAAAGTTGCAGCCCCGTCATCCATCCGGGGTAGCCGCTGCTATGATGATTCCCTGATGGTTTAAATCAATGCGGTACCGGTGCCGCAACAATAATAAAGGGGATCCGAATGAGTCACACCACGTTTTCGCGCCGCGCCATCCTGGCCGCCGCGGCTGCCCTTGCCGCGCTCCTGCCCTTGCACGGCGCATTCGCGGCGCCCTTCGAATCGGGCCGCATCAGCGTGCGCACCGAGGGAGAAGGCCCGGACGTGGTCCTGATCCCCGGCCTGAATTCCTCGCCGCGCGCCTGGGCCTCGACCGTCGCCGCGCTGCCGGGCTACCGCTACCACCTGGTGCAGCTGGCGGGCTTCGCCGGCCAGCCGGCCGGCGGCAACAAGGAGGGCAATGTCGCGGCGCCGGTCGCCGACGAGATCGCCCGCTACATCAAGGAAGCGGGGCTGAAGCAGCCGGCCGTGATCGGCCACTCGATGGGCGGCACCATGGGCATGATGCTGGCGGCGCGCCATCCGGAAGCGCTGTCGCGCCTGATGGTGGTCGATATGCATCCTTACCTGGGCACCTTCTTCGCCGGCCCCGGCGCCACGCCGGAGAAGGTCGAGGCGGTGGCGAGCGCGCTTGCCGCCGGCATCCGCGCCGCCAGCGCGGAACAGCGTGCCAGACACGTCAGCGAAACCATCGCCGGCATGGTCAATACCGAGTCGATGCGCGCGGCGGCGGTATCGGATTCGGCCGCCAGCGACCTCGACGTGAGCACGCGCGCCTACCGCGAGCTGATCGTGACCAACCTGATCCCCGAACTGCCGAACATCACCAAGCCGGTGACCGTGCTGTATGTGCAGCCGAAGAGCGTGCCCCTCCCGGAGGCGCAGTTCGACTACGTCTACAAGAGCGCCTATGCGCCGGTGAAGCAGCTGACCCTGAAGCGCATCCCGGACAGCGCCCACTTCATCATGTGGGACCAGCCGCAGCGCTTCCAGGACGAAGTGAAGGCCTTCCTGGCCCCCTGAGTCCGGCCCTGGGTCTGCCCATGGGCATTGCCCGGGCAGCCGCCGCCAGCGGCACCGGCCCCGGCGCAACGTCCCCCTTTCGCCCGCCACGCACCCGTCCCTGGCGCAGCGCTGGCTCCGCCTGTTGCATTTGCATCGCCATGCAGTGCGCATGTTTTTTTGTTTCGCATTTTGGAGCAGAATCAATCTGTCTTGACAAAAAATAAAGTAGAGCCCGCCATTCTCCGCTGACTCCCCAAGCTTGCTGTGCAATTGGATTTCCCTAACGGCCGGGGCCGCGGCCGTCCAGTCAAGGGAGGCGATCATGCCCGCACCATTCAAGAAACTCGACCTGGCCCAGTTTGCCGAACTACTGGACCGCTTTCCATTCACCCGCAAGATCAATGCGGTCCACATGCACCATACGTGGCGCCCGAATCACCGCCAGTTCAAGGGCCACGAGTCGATCGTCGGGATGTGGCACTACCACACCCAGCACAAGAAATGGTCGGATATCGCGCAGCACATCACGATCGACCCGGACGGCTTCATCTGGCTGGGGCGCAACTGGAATGCGCCGCCGGCAAGCGCGGCCAGGCAGAACGGCGACAGCCATGCCGGCCCCTTCATGTTCGAAATGATCGGCGACTTCGACAAGGGATGCGATCCCTTCGGAGGCGAGCAGCGCCGCACCGTCGTCAACGTGATCGCGCTGGTGCAGCGGCGCTTCCGCCTTGCGCCGGGCAGCCTGATGTTCCACAACATGATGTCGACGAAGACCTGTCCGGGCAGCGGCATCGACTACCAGGACATGCTGGCCGAGGTCGAAGACGCCGGCCGGGATCTCGCAACGCGGAGCCGGGCAAGCCGCAGCACGACCTTTCCGGACGATGCCATCGATGACGCCGCACACAGGTCCCTTGACGAAGCCATCGAGGATCTCTCGCGCGTTCCGGCATCCCGGCTCGACCCGGACGATGCGGAAGCGTGCACGCATGCCGATGCACAGAGAAGCCTGGACGATGCCGCCGACAGCGCCGGCGCGCGCGCGACCGGTCCGACTCCGGCGCAGCTGGCGGAACTCAGGCCGCACCTGATCAACCTGGCGATGGGCGCACTCTCGGACGAAGGCCAATGGAAGACCTCGCCCGGCGACGTGGACGCGATCTTCGCCGATCACCTGAACCGCGCCCTGGAACGGGCACAGGCGATCGGCATGCCCCTGCGCATCGTCATTCAGCTCCATGGCGGCCTGGTGAACGAAGCGGCCGGCCTGGCAATCGCGCGCAAGAGCGTCGACTGGTGGCTGGCCAACGATATCTATCCCCTGTATTTTGTATGGGAAACGGGCGCGTTCGAAACCATCGGCCAGTTGTTGCGGCGGGCACGCGACGGCGCGACACGCGGCCTGCCGCGCGACGTCTTCGACTACACGCTCGACCCGCTGGTCCAGGAAGCGGTCCGTGCATTGCAGGGGCCGCGCATCTGGGGCGGCATGAAGCTGAGCGCCCAGCTCGCTTCAGCCGAGGACCTCGCCGGCAACAGCGGAGATGGCGCCGGAGCTACCCCGGGCGGCGCTTTCTATGTCGCGCAGAAGCTCAGGGATTTCTGCAACCAGCACCGCGGCAGCGTCGAGCTGCACGCCGTCGGCCACAGTGCCGGATCGATCTTCCAGGCGTATTTCATCCCACGCGTGCTCCAGCTCGGCGCAGGCCCCTTCCGTTCCGTGCACCTGATGGCCCCCGCCATCCGCACCGACCTGTTCAAGGCAACCCTGGCCCGCTTCGTCGGCCCCGGCAACAGCGGCATCGATCACCTGACGCTGTACACGATGCGCAAGGATTACGAGACCGACGACAGCTGCGGCGGGCTGTACCGGAAATCCCTGCTTTACCTGATCCACCATGCGCTCGAGCCGCAACGCAAGACGCCGATCCTGGGGCTGGAAGAATGCCTGCGTACGGACCGTGAGCTGGTCGGGCTGTTCGGCCTGGACGGCAAGCGGGCGCATGCCGACGTGGTATGGTCGACGACCCCGGCGCAACAGGGCCGCAGCGCATCGCAATCGACCACCCATGGCGGCTTCGACGACGACGGCCCGACCATGGGCAGCATCGCACGCCGCATCCTCGGGCGGTCCGATGCCGACCGCATCGTCGAGTACCGGACCGGCGCCGGTGGTAGCCGCACCGCCGATCCATGGAACGAGGAACCCGACCTGCCTTCGGACATCCGGGTACGCCCGGTTCCGCAGTTCGCCACGCCGGCTCGCCAGTACCAGTATGGCAATGGCGGCAACGGCGGCAATTACTTCAATGGCGGGAACGCGCCGGCGCCCATGGCGCACGGCGGGCGCCGGCGCGCGCTGTGCGTCGGCATCAACCGTTACCCGAGCAATCCGCTGACCGGCTGCCTGGCCGATGTCAAAGCCTGGACCCGCACCCTGAACCAGCTCGGGTTCAACGACATCGCCACCCTGCTCAACGAACATGCCACGCACGATACGATCCTGGAACACCTGACCCGCCTGGTCCAGGACAGCCATCCGGGCGACGTCATCGTGTTCCAGTATGCGGGGCATGGCACCACGGTCCCCGACCTGGACGGCGACGAGGCCGGCGGCGACACGCCGGGCAAGGACGAAGCGATCTGCCCGGTGGATTTCGAGTCCGGCGCCCTCATCATCGACGACGACATCGGGCGCATCTTCGACCTGCTCCCCGACCGGGTCAACCTGACCTGCTTCATGGATTGCTGCCATTCCGGGACGGTCTCGCGCTTCGGCGTCGGCAAGAATCCCGACAATACGGCGCATGGCCACGACGAACGCCCGCGCTTCATCGTCGCCGGCCCGGAGCTGGAGAATGCGCACCGGCGCTACCGCGCGGCGCAGCCGCACGGGAGAGCGCTGCCGCGTGGCCAGTCGCGCATGCGCGAAGTGGTGTTCGCGGCCTGCCTGTCCAGCGAAAAGGCATGGGAAAGCCAGGGCCAGGGCGAATTCACGCTACGGGCCACGCGGGTGCTTGCGCGTGCCGCCGGCAACGTGACGAACGCCGAGTTCGCCCGGCTGGTCGCGCAGGAATTCGGGCCGACGCCGCGCCAGCAGCCCCGGCTCTACAGCAACGACCATGCCGCGGAACTGGACCTGCTGGCGCCGCTGCAGGAGCGGGAAATCTTCGGCGCCGGCAAAACGGCGCCTAACGGCGATGCCCATCTCCTGGTCCAGCGGATGAAACAGCTGATCCAGCAATACGGTCAGCTCCACTGACGGGGCGGCGCCATGTCCGGCGAACAGACGGTGCACGAAGCCTCCACCCCGCAGGCTTCGGCCGCGCAGGCGCAAAGCCGCGACCCGGGCGCGGATAATGGCCACCGCGGCCACCGCGGCCATGAAGAGGACCGCAGCCGGCAGGTCGAAGCCGCGCTGAACCGGCGCTTCCGGATCGCGCCGTCGGTCACCCGCCCTGTTCCGACACCTTATGTGCGCCTGCCCGACGATCCCCTGTACCGGCCGCTGAGCATCCTGACGACCGATCCGACCGCGTCGCGCCTGGAAGGATCGATTGCACGCATCAACGTGCCGTACGAACCGCTGGAGCCCGGCCCTGCGGGACGCCTGTTCAAGGTGGACGTGCACGATTACGGCCAGGGCGTGAGTTACCGGAAGGCCGACCTCGACGACGTGAAAGCCCTGCTCAAGGGCGGCTACGACCCGTCGCCATCCGACCCGCGCTTCCACGAGCAGATGGTGTATGCCGTATGCAGCAGTGTCTATGCAAGCTTTCGTAACGCCCTCGGTCGCCACATGTCCTGGGGTTTCACGCGGCGCGACCAGGACCATGCGCTGCACCTGCGTCCGTTCGCCTTCCGGGGCGCGAATGCCTACTACGACAAATGGGCCGGCTGCATCTGCTTCGGTTACGCCCCGATGCCCGCCTGCCCGCAAGCCGTGCGCGCGCTGCCGGGCGAGACGGTCTTCGCCTGCCTGTCGCATGACGTCATCGCACATGAAGTGACCCATGCGCTGCTGGACGGCCTGCGCGCGAACTTCAGCATCCCGACCGGCCCGGACGTGCCCGGCTTTCACGAAGGCTTCGCCGACCTGGTCGCCATCTTCCAGCGCATGAGCTGCAAGGAAGTCGTCAATGTCGCCATCCGCAAGTCGCGCGGAATGCTCGACGAGTCCCGGCTGCTGACCGGCCTCGCGCAGCAGCTCGCGCTGGCCAACGGCAAGCAGGTCATGCGCGACGCCATGGCCGTGGACAGCAGGCAGGTCTACGATCCGGAGGCCGAGGCGCACGACATCGGCAGCATCCTGGCGGGCGCCGTCTTCGAAGCCTTCCTGACCGTGTTCCGCCGCAAAACCGCGCGTTATCTCCGTCTCGCCAGCCATGGCTCCGGCGTCGTTCCGCCGGGCGAACTGGCCTACGACCTGGCCGAAATCCTGTCGGACACGGCCAGCAAGCTTGCCAGCCACTTCCTGGCCCTGATCATCCGTGCGATCGACTATTGTCCGCCGGTGGACATCCACCTGGGCGAATACCTGCGCGCCCTGGTCACCGCCGACCACGACCTCGTGCCGGACGATCCCTGGGCCTACCGCGAAGCGCTGATCGATGCCTTCATGAAGCGCCGCATCTATCCGAAGAACGTGACGACGCTGTCCGAACAGGCCTTGCTATGGCGCCCGCCACGGCGCAAGCTCCCGCCGATCGTGGAGCTGGACTTCGCCCACCTGCGCTTCAATGGCGACCCCGGCTGCCTGGCCAGCGCGGCGGAACTGGAAAGGCAGGCAGCCGTGCTGGGCGAATATGCCACCCGGCCGGAACACCTGCACGAATTCGGCCTGGTCGCCGACGGCGCACCGGAACTGGACGGGGCGACGGCGGAACTGCCGCAGGTCGCCTCGATCCGTGCCTCGCGCCGGGTCGGACCGGACCGGCAGATCGTGTTCGACCTGGTTGCGGAAGTCACCCAGCGCTGCATCGTGCCGGCACGGGGCGGCACGCCCGCCTACCCCGTCTTCGGTGGCTCGACCGTCATCCTGGGGCCGGATGGCGCGATCCGCTACGTCGTGTCGAAAAACGCGGCCGGTGACGGCAGGCTGGCGCGGCGGCTGGCCTTCATGGCCTCGCCCGCGGGCCGGCGCTACTGGAGCGTGGCGGGCAATCGCTACACGATGGAGAAATCGATGTTCCAATCGCTGCACTAGCAGGACCGGTGGGCATCCGGCTCAGATGAACGGCCAGGCCAGGATGCGCTTCAGATGCAGGACGGTGCGCACGGCAATGTAGCCGAAGGCAAACGCGAAGGCGAGCAGGCTCCAGGCATCACCCATGGCCGCCAGCCAGAATCCGCCGACCGTGCTTGCTGCCACCAGCACCAGCAGCCAAAGTTCGATGCTGAGGAAGAAACTGGATGACTCGCGCCACACGCGCAGCATCAGCGCGGCGGCTTCCTTGAAGGTCTTGATGTCGTGGCCCATGGACGTGTTCCCAAGTTGGCAATGATAAAAATGAAAAACCGGCGCCGGAAATGCAAATCGCCGGCACGGGCCGGCGATTGCTTGATTTCGGTGTGAGCGGCAGAAGGGCATCGAACCCGTCGCGCTATGCATGCTGCATTATACCGCACCCGAAAATTTGCCCACGGGAATCATCTTGCACGCGCTGCGGTGAATGTATCTTGCATGAGATCAGCTGTTGTGGGTTCAACGGTGCAGGCGCACGACTGTCGTCGCGGTGAACGGCTGCCTGAACTCCTGCAGCAGGCGCGCCGTCTCGGCCCGGGCGCGCTCCATGTTCGCCGCCTTCACGTGGCCGTAGCCGCGAACCGATTCGGGCACCTGCGCCAGCTTGAGCGCGGCAGCGCGGTTCTCCGCAGTCAGTTCCCTGGCCAGCATGTCGGCCTGGGCCAGGACCTCGTCGCGCAGCTGGCGCTCGGCGCGCCGCTCGTGGGTGTAGCCGAACACGTCGAAAGCGGTCCCGCGCAGCACCTTCAGCGGCGCCAGCACGCGGAAGGCCGAACGCATCCACGGACCGAAGCGCATCTTGGCCGGGATGTCGCTGCCGGGCTTCTTCCTGGCCAGCAGCGGCGGCGCCAGGTGGTACTCGACGCGGAAGTCGCCGTCGAACTGCTCCTTCAGCCCTTCGAGGAAGCCTGTCCGGGTATGCAGGCGCGCCACCTCGTACTCGTCCTTGTAGGCCATCACCTTGAACAGCGAGCGGGCGAGCGCCTTGCTGACCGCGCGCTTCGACGCCGGCCCCTCGAGTTCGACTTCGCGCGCTTCCACCTTCGCCACCGCGGCGCGATAGCGCTCGGCGTAGGCGGCATCCTGGTACTTCGCCAGCCAGTCGGCGCGGAAGGCCACCAGCTCGTCGAGCGAGGCCGGCGGCGTGAACTGGACCACCTTCGCCTGCTGGCCGCCGGCGGCCAGGCGCGCCGCCGCCGTCTCGTCGGCGGCAACCAGGCGTCCCAGCATGAAGGCCTTCTTGTTCATCTCGACCGCCACGTTGTTCAGCTCGATCGCGCGCATCAAGGCTTCCAGGCTCACCGGCACCAGCCCCAGCTGCCAGGCCGCGCCCATCATGAGGATGTTGGCGCCGATCGGATCGCCCAGCACGCTGCTTGCCACCTGCTGGGCATTCAGGCGCAGCGTCGGGCCGCCGGCATCCGTGATCTTGGCAAGCAGCTCGTCCCTGCGGATGTCGGCGTCCGGATCGCGCGTGAATTCGGCCGTCGGGGTCTCGTTCTCGTTGGCGACCACGCGGGTATGGCCCCGCCGCATCACCCCGAGCGCGTCCGGCATCGCGGCCACCACCAGGTCGCAGGCCAGCAGGGCATCGGCCTGCTGCAGGTCGATGCGCACCTGGTGCAGCAGCCGGGGCGAGCGCGCCACGCGCACGTGCGACATCACCGCCCCGCCCTTTTGCGCGAAGCCCATGAAGTCCAGGGTCGAGGCGCCCTTGCCCTCCAGGTGGGCCGCCATCGTGACCAGGGCCCCCACCGTGACCACGCCGGTACCGCCGACGCCGGCCACCAGCATCTCGAAGGGCTTCTCGAAAGCGTACTGGGGCGGCAGCGGATACGCGGCCAGCATGTCCTCGAGCTGGCGCAACTCGACGGTGGCGGCGGCCGGCTTCCTGAGCTGGCCGCCGACGACGGACACGAAGCTCGGGCAGAAGCCCTCGGCGCAGGAATAATCCTTGTTGCAGGATGCCTGGTCGATCTTGCGCTTGCGGCCCAGCGGCGTCTCGAGCGGCAGGATCGACAGGCAGTTCGACTGCACGCCGCAGTCGCCGCATCCTTCGCACACGGCCGGGTTGATCACCATGCGGCGCGGCGGGTCCGGGAACACGATGTTGTCCGGCTTGTTCTTCTTGCGGCGGCGGCGCTTCTCGGCGGCGCAGGTCTGGTCGTACACCAGCACGGTGACGCCGGGCGTATCGCGCAGGCGGCGCTGGACCGCATCGAGTTCGCTGCGGTGGTGCACCGTGACGCCGGGCGGCAGGGTAATGCCCCCGTAGTTCTCGGGCTGGTCGGTGACGACGAGCGCCAGTGCCGCGCCTTCGCTCAGCACCTGCTGCACGATCTGCGGCACGGTCAGCTTGCCGTCGACCGGCTGGCCGCCGGTCATGGCCACCGCGTCGTTGTACAGGATCTTGTAGGTGATGTTGGTGCGCGCGGCGATGGCCTGGCGGATCGCCAGGTAGCCCGAGTGGTAGTAGGTGCCGTCGCCCAGGTTCTGGAACACGTGCTTCTCGCGGGTGAAGCGCGAGGCCGCGACCCAGGGCACGCCCTCGCCGCCCATCTGGGTGAGCGTGACGGTATCGCGCTTCATCCAGCTCGCCATGAAATGGCAGCCGATGCCGGCGAGCGCGCGGCTGCCTTCCGGCACCCGGGTCGAGGTATTGTGCGGGCAGCCCGAGCAGAAATAGGGCGTGCGCTTGATCGCGTCCGCGCCATTGGACAGGACCTCGGCGCGGCAGAACTGCGGCAGGAATTCCTCGAGGCGCAGCGCGGGCAGCTTCGGCCCCAGCCAGCGCGCCAGCACCGGCGCGATGCGCGAGGGCCGCAGCTCGCCCAGGTGCGAAATCAGCGGCGCGCCCGCGGCGTCGGTCTTGCCGAGCACCAGCGGGCGCTGTTCCGGCGCCAGGTTGTAGAGCAGGCCCTTGAGCTGCCCTTCGATGACGTCGCCCTTCTCTTCCACCACCAGGACCTCCTGCAGCCCGTTCGCAAAGGCGTGCAGGCGCTTGCGCTCGAGCGGGAAAGTCAGCCCCGGCTTGTACAGGCGCACGCCGAGTTGCGCGAGCTTTCCCAGGCCGATGCCGAGCCGCTCGAGGGCTTCGAGCAGGTCCAGGTAGGCCTTGCCGGCCGCGATGATGCCGAGCCGGGCGCCTGGCGCGGCCACCACCAGCTTGTCGATCGAGTTCACGCCAGCGAAAGCGTGGACCGCCTGCAGCTTGTCCGCCACCCGTTGTTCGATCGCCAGGCTGGGCAGGTCCGGCCAGCGGTAATGCAGGCCGTCGGCCGGGGGCGCGTAGCTTTCCGGCGCCTCGAATACCGGCGCCTCCGGCAGTTCCACGACGGCGCCGCCCTCCACGGTTTCGGAAATCGCCTTGAAACCGACCCAGGCGCCCGAGAAGCGCGACAGCGCCCAGCCGTACAGGCCGAACTCCAGGTATTCCTCGATGTTGGCGGGATTCAGGACCGGCATGCCCCAGGCCATGAACGCGTGGTCGCTCTGGTGCGGCATCGACGAGGACACGCAGCCGTGGTCGTCGCCGGCCACCACCAGCACCCCGCCCAATGGCGACGAGCCATAGGCGTTGCCGTGCTTGAGCGCGTCGCCGGCGCGGTCCACGCCCGGGCCCTTCCCGTACCACATGGCGAACACGCCATCGACCGTCCGGTTCGGGTCGCCCCCGACCTGCTGGGTGCCCAGCACGGCGGTGGCGCCCAGCTCCTCGTTGATGGCGGGCAGGAATTCGATGGCATGCTGCTGCAGGATCTTCGAGGCGCGCCAGACTTCCTGGTCCACCGCGCCCAGCGGCGAGCCGCGGTAGCCCGAGATGAAGCCGGCCGTGTTCAGCCCGGCGCGCTCGTCGAGCGCCTTCTGCATGAGCGTCAGCCGGATCAGGGCCTGGGTGCCGGTGAGGAACACCCGGCCCTGCGTGCGCGTCAGGTTGTCGTCCAGGCGGTAGGACGGGTCGACGAGCGCCGAGCCGCCGGCCTGTCCCGCTTCCTGCTTGTCGTCGCGCCCTGCCTTCCCCACTTCCTCGTTCATCGAACCCATCTATTCGTCTCCACGATGCCAGCCCTGAAGGGCTTGTTGATAGTGAAAGATGATAGTCCGGACACAAAAAATAACTTTTCTAACTTGCCGGGTTTTGCCTCAGAATAGGTAAATTATTTCTCTGCTGAGCATGTTATGGACAAATTTCACCTCGACGCCGCCTCCCTGCGCATCCTGCGCGAATTGCAGCAGGACGCCCGCCTGTCCGTCAATGAACTGGCCGAACGGGTCGGCATGTCGGCTTCGCCCTGCTGGCGGCGCCAGAAGGAGCTGGAGGAGAACGGTTTCATCCGGCGCTACGCCGCCCTCCTCGAGCGCCGCAAGCTCGATCTCGGGCTGGTGTGCGTGCTGCACGTGTCGCTCACGCGGCATGAAGCGGGCGTGGTCGACACCTTCGAGGCGCAGATGAAGGCGTGCCGGGAAGTGATGGAATGTTATGAAGTGACCGGGACGTCCGACTACATCGTCAAGGTGATGGTGGCCGACATGGACGCCTACCACGACCTGCTGCACAACGTGCTGCTCAAGCTGCCGGGCGTGTCGCAGCTCAACACGAGCGTGGCGCTGCGCGAGGTGAAGTACGAGACGGCCTTGCCGCTGTGATCAGCGTGCCGGCGCCGGCGCCTGTGCGCGGCGCAGGCGCGCCGCGAAATCGCGCAGGAAGGCTTCGCGCCAGCGGCTGACTGTCCTGGCGCCCTGGTGCGGCCCCTCGCGCAGCGCGGGGTCGGGGTCGTCGGTCCACCAATTCGGATAGCGGCTGGAAGGCCGACGCGCGCGTTCCGGGGCAGGCATGCGCGACGTGAACCCTCCGGCCTGTCCGTCCAGGCCCGGATGGTGAGGCGATCACCCGGCGCTTCGGCACGCTCGCCATCGGCGGCAGCGCGCAGGCCGACAGCGGCACGACCATGGCAAGCAGGGAAAGCAGGCGGCGCCGGTCCATCTTCATTCCCCGCCTGCCGGATAGCGCAAGGACCAGCTGGCATAACGCTCGATTGCCCGGGAAGGGACCGTCACGAACCAGGCGTAGCCGTTGCGGCGCTCGATCGACAGCTCGTTGACGTCGTCGTGGATGCTGCGGTCGCGGTCGCCAAACACCGGCTTGAAGCTGCGTGCATCGTAGTAGCGCGACCAGATCGCGCCCGCCCCGGGCGCCCGCACGAGACGCCGGCCGCCTCCCGGCGTGTCCGATTGCCACGCCACGTCGCGCAGGGCCGCCGAACGCAGCCACGCAATGCCGCCGTGCACCGCCTCCTGTACTTCGGGCGACGGGTCGGGAAGGCGCATCAGGAGCAGGAGCACGCCGGTGCTCTCGCTGCTTGCCAGGGCAGCCGGTTCGAAGTTGCGTGCGCCCGCCAGCTCCAGGCTCAAGGCATCGACCTGCTGGCCCCATCCGGTCCGCTTGCCGCCGGCGCGCTGCTGGGTTGCCACGAGCAGGCCGACGGCGCGCTGCGCCGCCGCCCGCGCTTGCCCGGCGAGCGCCGGCGGCACGAACGCGTAGTCGTCCTGTCCGTTCCCGGCTTCCAGCAGGAGTTCCACGACCTTCACCATGGCGTCGTCGTTCAGGGTGACGGCATCGTGGTAGCCGCCTTGCAGCGGATAGACCTGGGGAAAGCCGCCGTGCGGGTATTGCGCACGCAAGAGATAGCGTAGGCCCTCGAGGAAGGCGGCCCGGCAGGCCTCGCCCTTCTGCCGTGCGTGCGCCTGCACCCGCGCCAGGAAGCGCATCTCGGTAACGGTTGCGCCATTGTCGATGGTGCCGACATAGTTCCAGGACGCCTTGCGCTGCCCGATGTCGAGCGGGACCCAGGGCTCGCCGGGGCGCCGCGGCGGCCCGGCGCGGTCGGCATTCTTGCCCCAGCCCCCGGCCGGCGTCTGGAAGCTGAGGATGTTGTCCGCCACGCGTAGCGCCTCGGGTGTGCCGTACCACGCGGCCGGCGCATGAAGCGGCATGTCGCCGTCGCCCGCGGCTGGATGTGGACGGGCCGGTGTGCCGGCCGGGTTGCTGTGCTCGGCCTGCAGTACCGCCTTGTCGGCCGCCATCAGCGCCCGCGAGCGTGCCAGGTAGGCCGTCCAGGAGGCACGCTGCGCGGCGGGCAAGGTCGCAACCCGCGCTTCGCTCAGCGGCTGGGCCGGGGTCATGGTGGAAATCGTCGCCGCCTGGCCAATGGCGGGAAGCGCCAGGCACAGGACGCCCAGCGGGTGTGCATATCGCATGATCCGCGCTACCTCCTGAAAAAACAGAACGGCACGGGCGGCGAGACTTCGCCACCCGTGCCGCTCATTCGACGCACATGCGCAGGCATGGCGCCTGCGCGGATACCACGGTCGGCTTAGAACTTGTACTCGACCGACGCGCGGTACACCCGGCCCATCATGTCGGCAAGGCTGGTCAGGTAACCGCCACCATAGATGGTGTTGGCGGTCAGCGGCGGCCATTCCTCCGTGATGTTGTTCACGCCCAGCGACACGGTGGTGTTCTTGAAGCCCGTGTAGCGCACGTTCAGGTTGAACTGGCTATACGATTCCACTTCGGTCAGGGTCGATCCCGCACGCGGCGTCAGGTCGGTCAGCGCGGTGCTGAAGCGCTGCGACAGGGTGGCGCGCCAGTCGCCGGTGCTGTAGGTGACGGCGGCGGTGTACTTCCAGCGCGGGTTCACCTGCGGGGCCCCGGCCAGGCCGGCGTTGGGACCGGCGCTGCCGAAGCGGCCTTCGTTGGTGATGATGCCGACGTTGCTCGACCATGGGCCATCGCGCTCGCTTTGGAACTCGTACCTGTGGTACCAGGTCGCATCCAGTTTCGCATCGAAGGTGCCGATGCTGGTTTTCGGGAAGCGGTAGCTCGTCGAGATGTCCGCGCCGCGGATGCGGGTCTGGCCGCGGTTCGCCTGGCTGGCCACGATGTAGTCGATGGTGCCGTCGCCGCGGCGATTGATGAAGTTCTCGTACTTGCCCGGGTTCTGCTGGATCTCGGCGATCGACACCGCGCCCAGCACGTCCTTCAGCTTCAGGCCCCAGTAGTCGACGGTCAGCGACAGGTTCTTGATCGGCGCCAGGCCGAAACCGACGTTGAAGCCGCGCGATTTCTCCGGCTTCAGGTGGGTGTTGTTCGGCGACTTGGTCCAATAGTTGGTCTGCACGTTGCAGACCTGGTCGGCCGTGTAACCGGGCGACGGCGTGCCGGTGCCGGCCTCGAGCGGCTGGGTGCTGCGGCACAGGACCGGGTCGTCCATGACCAGGGTACGCACCTCGGGGGTCGGGTTCTGGATGTCCATGATCGACGGCGCACGGAAGCCGCTCGACACCGAGGCCCGCACCAGCAGCATGTCGTTCGGGGTCCAGCGGGTGGCCAGCGCCGGGTTCACGGTGGTCTGCTTCAGGTCGTCGTAGCGGTCGGCGCGCACCGAGCCGTTGACGGTAAAGGTCTTGGTGATCGGCGCATCGGCCTCGAACACCAGCGAGGAGATCTGGCGCTTGAGCTTCTTGGCCACACCCTGCGGCACTTCGCCCACCAGGTCGGTGCGGACCACGTTGCCCGAGGCATCGATGTTGTAGCTGCCGTCGGGACGCTTGAGCACATAGTCCAGCGGCGCATTGAAGGTGCGCGCCGAGTCTTCGCGCAGCTCGCCGGAGACCGCCACCACCAGGTCGCCGCCGCCGAGCGCCCACACCGGACGGGTGACGGTCAGGTCGACGCTCTTGTTGAAGGCCTTGTTCAGGCGGTAGGTGTAGTCCAGTGCCTGGATGCTGCGCAGGTACTCGACGCCGGCCGCATCCTGCGGACCGAAGGGGTTCAGGATGCCATTGTCGAAGCCTTCCTGGGCCTTGGAATACAGGATGTAGCCTTCACCCACGCGGGTGTCGCGCTTGGACCGGCCGTAGTTCAGGCCGGCGCGGTAGTCCCAGCCCATCACTTCGCCTTCGGCCGACAGCACGATGCGGTCGTTGCCCTGCTCGTCGTTGCGGTAGGCCGGTCCGAGTTCGCCCGGTCCCCACTGGAAGTAGATGGTCCGGTCGTTCATGTTCAGGTCGGTGACCGCGCCCGGCGTCTTCGACGCATCGATGTACATGGCCGGGCTGTTGGCGCCGGTATTGCTGCCGACGACCTTCGGCAGCGGCGTGATGCCCCGGCCCGGATAGAAGCGGCTGGTCGGCGCCATCGAGTACGTGGTGAACGGCTGGTTCGAACCCGGCACCTGCATGCCGCGGAACTTCTGCACCGTGAACTCGGAATGCAGCAGGTCGAGGTCGATCTTGTGGCCGCCGGAGATGTTCCAGCTGGCGCGCGCGCTGACGGTCGTGATCTCGCTGCCGTCGGTGACGGCGGTCCAGAACAGGTTGTTGCGGGAGCAGCCCGGAGCGTAGGTCGGCGGCGTGTTCAGGCTGGCGTTGCCCAGCGTCGGCAGCGACCAGGGCGACTCGCAGCCGGTGGCGAAGGCCGGGTTGTAGTTCGAGTTCGCGTTGCGCGCGAAGCCGAAGTTGGCCAGCGGGTTGGGGTTGCGCGCGTCCGGCGTGATGCCCAGGCCGAGCGTGCGCAGCACGGCGCGGTCATGCTGCTCCGGACGGTCGCCCTGGAACAGCGCGTCCTTCTTCTGGTGGTCGACGGCGATGTAGGCGTTCCAGCCATTCTCGTTCAGGTCACCCCAGCCGGCGATGGCGCCGATGCTCTTGGTGGTGCCGCCGCCGCTCATTTGCGGCGTGGCGTATTCCGCCTTGATCGACGCGCCCTTGTAGCCGCGCTTGGTCCAGTAGTTCTGCACGCCGCCGATGGCGTCCGCGCCGTAGATCGAGGCGCCGCCGCCATTGAGCGTCTCGACGCGCTCCAGCGCCATGCGCGGGATCACGTTGACCGAGATGTACTGGTCCTGCAGCGGCTCGTTCGCCAGGCGGCGCCCGTTGAGCAGGGACAGGGTGCGCATCGGGCCGAGGCCGCGCAGGTTGGTCACGGGACCGGCCGCGCCGGTGTTGGTGCCGAGCGACAGCGACTGCGGCTGCTCCAGCACGAAGTCCTTGAGTTCGGTGTGGCCGCGCGCTTCCAGCTCCGCCGCCTTGACCGTGGTCACGGGCGTCGTGCCTTCGTCGTCGATGCGGCGGATCAGCGAGCCGGTGACCACGACCGCCTGCGCGACAGGCACGTCGGACGGAGCCTGGGTCGTCTGGGCTTGCGCCTGCGCCGCCAGCTGGAACAGCGCCAGGCTGACCGCAGTGGCGAGCTGGGCACGGCGCGGGATGGGAACAAAGTACGGGTTCATTCACGTCTCCTTAATTATTTTATAAGAATTGATATGACCACACTGCGAACTGGTCAGGCCACTTTGCTTGTATAGCTCGGTCCTTACCGCCAATTCCGACCTCTCTTTGGAGGCATTTGTAGAATTGATATGACCGCATTATAAATTGGTCCGGCCACTTTTAAGTAAAAATATTTACAAAAACCAAAAGTGCAGCGACATGGACACCACAGACCGGTATCGTGCGCTTGCAGACCAGATGCTTTTCCAGTCCAACCAGTCAACAGATTGGTCTTGCCAATTGCCCGGCTTCACGCCACCATACATGCGCCGGCTTCGCGCCCGCACCGGGCGCGTAGCCGGACCGATATAACAAGAGTGGAGACGAAGAATGATGGAAAAGAGTTTTGGAGGGATCGGCCGACGCACGGTGCTGAAGGCGGCCGGCGCCGCGGGCCTGATGGCCGCGACCGGCGCCTGGGCTGCCGGCTCGCGCAAGCGCTATGCGGTGGTCGGCGTGGGCTCGCGCGCACGCATGTTCACCAATGCCATGACCGGCAAATTCCGCGACACCAGCGAAGTCGTGGCCATCTGCGACAGGAATGCGGGCCGCCTGGCGCGGGCCGTGAAGCTCATCACCGAGACCGGCGCCAGCCAGCCGCGCGGCTACGGCGCGGCGGACTTCGACCGGATGATCCGCGAGACCAGGCCGCAGTTCGTGATCGTCACCACCACCGACGCCAGCCACGACGACTATATCGTGCGTGCGCTCGAGGCCGGCTGCGACGTGATCACCGAAAAACCGATGACGACCACCGCCGAAAAGGCCCAGCGCATCCTCGACGCGGTCAAGCGTACCGGGCGCCAGGTGCGCGTCACCTTCAACTACCGTTATTCGCCGCCGCGTACCCAGATCAAGGAACTCCTGATGTCGGGCGAGATCGGCGACGTCATCTCGGTCGACTTCACCTGGCTGCTCAACACCGTGCACGGCGCCGACTACTTCCGCCGCTGGCACAGCGACAAGGCCATGTCGGGCGGCCTGATGGTGCACAAGTCGACCCACCACTTCGACCTGGTCAACTGGTGGCTGGGCGCCCAACCGGAAACCGTGCACGCCTTCGGCTCGCGCCAGTTCTACACCCCGGAGACGGCGCGCCGCATGGGCCTGTCCGGTCCGCACGAGCGCTGCCTGACCTGCCCCGAGAAGCAGAAGTGCAACTTCTACTTCGACCTCGCCGCCGACCCCGGCCTGAAGGCCCTGTTCCTCGACAACGAGAAGTACGACGGCTACTACCGCGACCAGTGCGTGTGGCGCCCCGAGATCAACATCGAGGACACCATGAACGTGATGGTGCGCTACGACAACGGCGCGCACCTGAATTACTCGTTGACGGCGTATGACGCCTGGGAGGGCTACCACATCGCCTTCAACGGCACCAAGGGAAGGATCGAGCATCGCATCGTCGAATCGGGCGGCGCGGCCGGCGCGGCCAAGGTGCAGAGCGGCAGCGAGAACGTGTCGATCCGCGTGATCCCGCTGCGCGGCCAGCCGCGCGACATCGAGCCGATCATCGGCAAGGGCAGCCACGGCGGCGGCGACGATGTCATGCTCACCGAGATCTTCGGCGACGCCCCGGCCGACAAGTACAAGCGCGCCTCGGACGAGCGTGCGGGCGCCTGGTCGGCCCTGGTCGGGGTGGCGGCCAACAAATGCTTCGAGACCGGACAGACGGTGCGCATCGCCGACCTGGTCACCGGCCTCACCCCGCCGGACCGCGCGCCGATGCCGGACCGTCGCGCGCCGGTCCCAATGCCGGTACGGGTCAAGATCCCCTGATCCGGATCGCGTACCGCGGCGCAGCCGCGGCCGCCTACAGGTCGACCGACAGGTAGGCGGACGCGAGCCGGCCGGCGATGACGTCGTAGGCCCCTGCCCCGCGCAGCTCCAGGCCGTAGGTATCGAACACGTTGTGGACAGCCACCCGCAGCGATGCGGGACGCTCGGCCAGCCGGAAGCGGTAGCGGCCGCTCAGCGCGACCAGGGTGCGTGCGGGAATGGCGACCCGGTTGTCGACGGTGGCTGTGACGGCGCCGCTGTGCGAAGCCGTCATGTCCAGCGACAGTCCTTCCAGCCAGGGCGTGCGCCAGTCCAGGTTGAGCTCGGCGCTGCGCCTGCTCATGCCGACCGGCCGCTCGCCGACCCGCCCCAGCTTCACGCCCTCGCCCGTCGCGCGCGGACGCGACAGGACCGCGCCGGCGACGATGTTCAGCCGCGGCGTCAGGGCGCCCGCCAGCGACATCTCAACGCCCCTGTTCTCCACGTCGCCCAGCTGGGCATACCGGTTGCCCGCATCGAAGTTGAAGTAAGGCTTGCGCAGGTCGAACGCGGTGGCGACCAGCTTGATCCCGGGGGTTAGCGCATAGCGCAGGCCGATGTCGCCCTGCGTGGTCCGGATCGCGGGCAGCAGTTCGTTGCGGTTGAGCGCGTTGCTCGGCGCCACGCCGCTCTCCTCCAGCCCGCGGGTGAAGCTGCCGAAGACCACCAGGTCGGGCATGACGTGGGCCGCCGCCGTCACGTTGTACAGCCAGGGCTTGTCCTCGGCCGTGGCCAGGGCCAGGGCCGGCTTCTGCAGGCGCTTGCGATAGTCGGTCTTCTGCAGGCTGAATCCGATCTCGCCGACATGGCGCCAGCGCCCGTCGTAGGCCATGCCGCCGGTCCACTGGCGGGTGCGGTCGCGGGTCTGTTCCCCGAACACGAAGGCCGGCGCCGGGGCGATATACGGCGCATCGATCGTGGTGCGTCCGAGGTCGAGCAGCTGCGAGCCGTCGTAGCGGCGCTGGCGGTCGCGCCCGCGCAGGCTCAGGTGCAGGTTGTGCAGGCGCGGCCCCTCGGCCAGTTCGCGCGTGACGCGCAACTCGCCGCTGGTGGACGCATTTTCCGCCGGCGGATCGACGATCAGGCGCCGCTGTGCGCTGCCGTCGGGCGTCACGTTCGCCAGCAGGTGCGTGAACGCCCGGTGGTCGTTGTAGAGCGACCGGAAGACCCCGGCGCGCACCGTCCAGCCCTCCGCTGCGTGCAGGGTGGCCAGGGTGCCGACGTTCATCGCGGTGGTGCGGTAGTCGGCCCACTCCGGCCCATTGAAACGGCGGCGCTCGATGCGCGGCGGAAGCTGGGCGCCGGCCGGCAGGTAGCTCGGCGCCTTTTCGTCGTCCTCCGTCTCCGCGCGGTTCCAGAAAGGCAGGATCTCGAGCGCCGCCACCGGCCGCCAGCGCAGGCTCAGCGCGGCGTTGCGGTAGCGCGCATTGGTGCCGTTGGCGTACTCGTTGGTGCCGATGCCCGTCCCGATGCCGAGGCTCAAGCTGCGCCCGGCAAGCGGCAGCTCGCCATCGGCTTCCACGTAGGCCGCGCCATAGCTGTCGCCGCCGGTGACCAGGGCCAGCCTGGCCTGCTCGCCCGGCTTGCGGAAGCTGTAGTCGACGATGCCGGTGGGTGCGAGGAAGGGATAGCCCTGGGCCGAGATGCCGACCCGGATGTTGGTCGAGCGCCGGATGCGCGACGACAGGCCCCAGACCTGGTCGAAATACAATCCCTCGATGCGCGCGTTGCCGGCCGCGACCGGCGAGAAGCCGCGCACGCTCGACGAGTTGTACAGGCCGATCGTCTCGCGGCCCACGCTGGTGCCGAAGGCGTCCTCGGCCTGGCGCACGGCATTTTCGTCGGCCCGGCCGCGCACCTCGCGATTTTCGGGAAGGGCTGCGGGAGCAGCCGGTTCGACAGGGTGGTCCGCGGCCTGGGCGGCGGCCTGGGCCCACGCGGGGGTCGCGGCCAGGGCCAGCAGGAAGGTCGAACGCAGGGATATCGGCATCAGGTGGAAACTTGAAAGTCGGAAAGATTCGGATTATCCAATATTGATAGAGTATTATCAACGTAAGAGGAGTAAACGACCCTCCTGGGCATACGCGCGGCTGTGCATGATTCAGTCGACGATCATGCATGACATCGTGTGTCATTTCGCTAACCGAACTGCAAGCGTTTTCGATGAAACAATTCACCCTGCCGCAAACTTCGTTCCTGTTCCTGCTGGTGTGCGTCACGCTGGCATTCTTCTGGATCCTGTTGCCGTTCTCGGGAGCCGTCTTCTGGGGCATCGTGCTGGCGATCGTGTTCGCGCCGGTGCACGCCCGCTTGCTGGCAGGCCTGGGCCAGCGGCAAAACCTGGCCGCCCTCACCGCGCTGCTGCTGATTCTCCTGATGGTCATCCTGCCGGTCATGCTGATCGCCAGCGCACTGATCGACCAGGCCGTCGGTATCTACGGGATGGTCAGTGCCGGCCAGATCGACGTCAACGCCATGTCGCGCCGCATGATCGCCGGCCTGCCCGACTGGGCCGCTACGCTGTTCGACCGTTACGAGACCACCATCATGGACACGCTGCAGGAAAAACTGACGGCGGGGATCGCGCAGGCCAGCCAACTGACCGCGCGCTATGCCGTCAATCTCGGACGCAACGCACTGGGCTTCCTCGTCAGCATGGCGATCATGCTGTACCTGCTGTTCTTCCTGTTCCGCGACGGCCGTATGCTCGCGGCGCGCATCAAGCGGACGGTGCCGCTGGACTCGCACTACAAGAAACCGCTGTTCGACAAGTTCGTGACCGTGATCCGCGCCACCGTGAAAGGCAACGTACTGGTCGCGGTGGCGCAAGGCTCGCTCGGCGGCCTGATCTTCTGGCTGCTGGACGTGCCCGGACCGGTGCTGTGGGGTGTCGTGATGGCCTTCCTGTCGCTGTTGCCGGCGGTCGGCGCCGCGCTCATCTGGGGCCCGGTGGCCGTCTACTTCCTGGTCACCGGCGCGCTCTGGCAAGGCATCGTGCTGGCGCTGTACGGCGTGCTGGTCATCGGCCTGGTCGACAACCTGCTGCGCCCGATCCTGGTCGGCAAGGACACCAAGCTGCCCGACTATATCGTGCTGCTGTCCACGATCGGCGGCATGTCGCTGTTCGGCCTGAACGGTTTCGTGATCGGCCCCGTGATCGCGGCGCTGTTCATCTCGGCCTGGAGCCTGTTTGCCAGCGCCGAGGAGTTCCACGAGGACTGAGGCCGGTGAGATAGACCTCAGAGCGCCAGCGTGACGCTGCGCGGGCAATGGTCGCTGGTCTCGATGCGCTGGTCCGGCGCCTGCACCACGGCCGTCTTGCGCGAACCGAGCGTCGGCGCCTGGCGCGCCGCCAGCGGCCCGCTGAGCACGATGTGATCCAGGCCGGAGAAACCGCGGCAACCCGTCTCGACGCCCGTCAGCGGCACCTGGTGCAGGGTCCTGGCGCCGTCGCTCAGCTCCTGCCACAGGTAGCGCGTCGCCACCTTGCCGCTGGCATCCGCAACGGGCACGCCGGCAGGGTTGCTGCCGTCCACGCGTACCTGTTCCGGCGGTATCCTGGCTGCGGCTTCCTCGTCGATACGGCGGTTGAAGTCGCCCAGCAGGACGTACTCCGGGCTCTGCTTGCCCACGCTGTCCAGCCAGCGCTCCAGCGGCGCGACCTGGCGGTTCAATACCACGCAGGCGGCGGCCGGATCGTCGAGCAGGCGCGCCTGGTAGATCGGGTGCGGCACGATGTTGGCGCAGCCGGACTTCAGGTGCACGTTCAGGAAGCTGATGCGGCGCCCCGGCCATTCGAGCGTCAGCGCCAGGCCGGGACGCACCCTGCGCGCCTCCTTGTCGGCCGGGTTGTCGCTCACCGCCAGCTCCTGGTTCACGCCGCACTGCGCGCCCGTCTGGCCCAGGCTGCGGTCCCAGGCGAAGGCCACGGTCTGGAAACCGTCATGCGGCGCATCGCACACGCCGAAGCGCTCGGCATGCCGCCCGAGCAGCTGCTTGACCACCTCGGCCGAGCGCACTTCCTGGAAGGCGATCACGCCGACCTTCTGCGTCTCGATCAACCCGGCGATCGTCGCCTGCAGGCCGGCCATCTTGGCGGCGTAGTCGGCGCTGGTCGGCGGCGTCTTGTCTCCCCGGCCCAGGTAGGCATTGCAGGGCACCGACATGGCGGCCTGCGCCGGCCCGCCGGCCAGGCGCTCGGTGTCCGCCACGCACTGGCGCGCCGCCTGGATCGCGGCTTCGTCCGGACGCGCCTGGCCCGGCGCACGCTTCGGCCGCGTATCGCACCACGACACGGCCTTGCAGACCGCGGCATGGCGATCGAAATCCTGCTGCGAACCAGCCCATGCCATATTGAAGGACGCGACGCCGATCTGCGCCGGTGGTGCCGCCTTGGCACCGGCTTGGGAAGGAGCGGCAGCATGGGCTGCCGAGGTGGCGAGCAGCGAGACCAGGAAGGCGAGACGCGTGGGTTTGATCATGGACATCGGGTTTCTCATCGTAGGGGCACTTGTCGGAGCGAATCCCACCGGAATGGGCGGGGCGATGGATTATCGCGGAGTTCGGAGCTTGCAGCAATGCTTGAGCGAGCAGCCGGATGAAGGTGATATTAACAGTGGTGATACCACTTACGCAGGTGATGCATAAAGGCACGGCTAAGATATTCGTATTAGTTATCCATGAAATCGAAACACTGAATTGGATTTATATCTCTGCGCGCGCTATGCTTCTTTCATCGCTAAACGCCAACGAATTCACCGGAGCTTATTATGACCACGATCACTGCTTCTTACGTAACGCCCACCATCGGTTTCCGCCACCTGATCCAGCGCCTGCGCATCAACCTGCGTCGCGCCTTCACCCTGGCCGGTGCGCCGTACGCCGACGGTGTGGTGGCACCGCTGTAAAAGACGGCCTCTCATGCAACAAGCCCCGCCAGTGCGGGGCTTTTGCATTTGGGGAGCACAATTGTGATTGGCATGAAAGGCAGGATGACTACGCGGACCTGGAGAAAGAAGCCGCCTGATGTATGCTGCCGCCTGATGCGTGTTGGACCACAGCGCAAACGGGCTCCGAAAGAGCCCGTTCCTGAGGATTCTGGAGGCGAGGACAGGAATCGAACCTGTCTCAACGGCTTTGCAGGCCGCTGCATAACCTCTTTGCTACCTCGCCATGGACTTCATCTTAAACCAACGGCTGCGTTCGGCTATGTGCTGGCTCAAGGCCGTGAACATCTGCCATGACTCGACCCACATGCAGTATCCGTGATGAGCGAGGCGAATAGCCGGATGCCCGTTCCGAGGGCTCCGCAATGCCTCGACAAGGAATTTGTGAGGGTGCTACGAAGACACTACGCCACGGTGAGCTGCATTCTTGACCGGAAAAGCAAACGGGCCCTGAAAGGGCCCGTGCTTGAAAGGATTCTGGAGGCGAGGACGGGAGTCGAACCCGTCTAGACGGCTTTGCAGGCCGCTGCATAACCGCTTTGCTACCTCGCCGGAGGTAATCTCAGGAGAGCTGACCCGGCCGGTTATCTGCCGTATCAACCGAGAAGAAATATCTTCTCTTGAATCTGGAGCGGGAGAAGAGTCTCGAACTCTCGACCTCAACCTTGGCAAGGTTGCGCTCTACCAACTGAGCTACTCCCGCTTAGGAGTACTACGCTTTATCTGTAAAACCTTTGGAGCGGGAGAAGAGTCTCGAACTCTCGACCTCAACCTTGGCAAGGTTGCGCTCTACCAACTGAGCTACTCCCGCATTGGAGTCTTACTTACTGTTTGCCGCACCAGCCACCCGAAGGAAACTGGAGCGGGAGAAGAGTCTCGAACTCTCGACCTCAACCTTGGCAAGGTTGCGCTCTACCAACTGAGCTACTCCCGCGTACAGAACAACGATTATTACAGAATTTTGACAATTTTTCAAGAGTGCTGCCATTCATGCATCTTGAAACTTGGAGCGGGAGAAGAGTCTCGAACTCTCGACCTCAACCTTGGCAAGGTTGCGCTCTACCAACTGAGCTACTCCCGCTTCGTCTTTCATTCTGTTGCGTTGTTGTCGCAACAGGCAGGCATTATAGAGATTCTATTCCGTACGTCAAGGATGAGACAGAACATTTCTTACAAGGTCCCCGCCTTCTCCTTGATGAGCGGCCAGGCGCGGCGCAGGTAGTAGAACATCGACCACACCGTCAGCACGCCGGCCAGCCACAGGAAGTACTCGCCCCAGTAGTGCGTGTCGATGCCGAAGACGACGTCGTGGAACAGCAGCATCGGGATGGCCGTCATCTGGGCCGCGGTCTTGATCTTGCCGAGCGAGCTGACCGCCACCGACTTGGTAGCGCCGATCTGGGCCATCCATTCGCGCAGCGCCGAGATGGTGATCTCGCGGCCGATGATGATGAAGGCGATGATCGCATTTACGCGGCCCAGCTGCACCAGGACCAGCAAGGCTCCAGCCACCATCAGCTTGTCCGCGACCGGGTCGAGGAAGGCGCCGAAGGCCGAGGTCTGGTTCCAGCGGCGCGCCAGGAAGCCGTCGAACCAGTCGGTGACGGCGGCGATGACGAACACCAGCGTCGCCGCCAGGTTGCGGTCGGCCAGCGGGAGCCAGTGGGTCGGAAGGTAGAAGACGCCTACAACCAGGGGAATCAGCGCTACGCGTAACCAGGTCAGGAGAATCGGGATGTTGAAAGGCATAGGAAAAGCACTGATTACGGGAATGAAAGTTTGGGCGCTAGTCTACATTGGTATTGCCAATTGGACTAGGTGACTCGTCTGTATGGGGTGCAAGGAAGCGGCTGTGGGGCGCTACGAACTTGGGTTCCCGCCTTCGCGGGAACGACGTGCGAAGGTAACGGGCCGCGAGGTGGCGATCACTGTTAGCTGAAAGACCGTCGTTCCCGCGCAGGCGGGAACCCAATCTTGCGCACACACCCACAAACGAAAACCGGGGCACAAGCCCCGGTCCATCAAGTCAGTGCAGCTGGCGGTAAATTTCCTCCGCCAACGTACTCGAGATCCCCTCCACCGACATCAGGTCTTCCACGCTGGCGTCGATCACCCCGCGCAGGCCGCCGAAACGCGCCAGCAGGCGCTGGCGGCGCTTGGCGCCGATGCCTTCGATCTCCTCCAGGCGCGAAGCCTGGCGCGCCTTGGCGCGCTTGGCGCGCATGCCGGTGATCGCGAAGCGGTGCGCCTCGTCGCGGATCATGGCCACCAGCATCAGGGCCGCCGATTCCTTGCCCAGCTCCTGGGGCGCGCGGCCGTCGGCGAAGATCAGGGTCTCCAGGCCCACGCGGCGCCCCTCCCCCTTGGCCACGCCGACGATCATCGACACGTCCAGGCCGAGCTCCTCGAACACCTGGCGCGCCATCTCGACCTGGCCCTTGCCGCCGTCGACCAGCACGATGTCGGGCATGATGCCGTCGCCGTTGGCCACCTTTTCGTAGCGGCGCTGCAAGACCTGGCGCATGGCGGCGTAGTCGTCGCCCGGCGTGATGCCGTTGATGTTGAAGCGGCGGTATTCGCCGTTCTGCATCTGGTGGTGGTGGAACACCACGCACGAGGCCTGGGTCGCCTCGCCCGCCGTGTGGCTGATGTCGAAGCATTCGATGCGCAGTTCGTCGAGCGTGCCGGCATCGAGTCCGAGCACCTCGGCCAGCGCGCGCGTGCGCGCCTGCTGCGAGCCCTGCTCGGACAGCAGGCGCGCCAGCGCGATCTCGGCGCCCTTGCAGGCCAGCTCGAGCCACTGGCGGCGCTGCCCCTGCGGCTGGAAGATCAGGTTGATGCGGTGGCCGCACTGCTCGGCCAGGGCGCTGATCAGCTCGGGCTGGTCGAACTCGACGTTCAGGATCAGCGTGTTCGGGATGAACTGGCCCGAATAGTGCTGCGCCAGGAAGGCCGCCAGCACCTCGACCTCGATCGGCCCGTCGCCGAGCGACTCCCCGACATGGGTCGGGAAGTAGGCGCGGTCGCCCAGGTGGCGCCCGCCGCGCACCATCGCCAGGTTGACGCAGGCGCGGCCGCCCTGCACCACCACGGCGATCACGTCGACGTCGGCGTCACCCGTGGTTTCCATGCTCTGCGCGTGCAGCACTTTCGACAGGGCCTGGATCTGGTTGCGCACGCTCGCCGCCTGCTCGAACTTGAGCTCCATGGCGTAGTCCTGCATCTTCTTTTCCAGGTCCTGCAACACCTCGGTCTGGCGCCCGCGCAGGAAGCGCGCCGCGTTGTCGACGTCGCGCTGGTAGTCTTCCGGCGCGATCAGCTTGACGCAGGGCGCGCTGCAGCGGCCGATCTGGTGCAGCAGGCAGGGGCGCGTGCGGTTGGCATACACGCTGTCCTCGCAGGTGCGCAGCATGAACACCTTCTGCAGCAGCTGGATCGATTCCTTGGCCGCCCAGGCGCTCGGAAAGGGGCCGAAGTACTGGTTTTTCTTGTCCAGCGCGCCGCGGTAGTAGCCCATGCGCGGCGCTTCGCCGCTGGAAATCTTGATGTAGGGGTAGGACTTGTCGTCGCGGAACAGGATGTTGTAGCGCGGCTTGAGCGTCTTGATCAGGTTGTTTTCCAGGATCAAGGCTTCGGCCTCGCTGCTCGTCACCGTCGTTTCCAGGTTTGCGATCTGCGAGACCATCATCGCGATGCGCGGGCTCGACAGGTTTTTCTGGAAATAGCTCGACACGCGCTTCTTGAGGTTGCGCGCCTTGCCGACGTACAGGACGTTGCCGTTGGCGTCGAAATAGCGGTACACGCCGGGCAGGTCGGGCAGCCTGGCCACCGTGGCCAGGACCTGATCGCGCGCCGTGGCGCTGGGCTGCACGGGTTGCGCGGCATCCCCTTCCAGGGTCGCCTTGAGCTCTTCCTTCATGGCCTGCCAGCCGTCGGGACGGGCGCGCGGCGCCGGAGCCTCCGCGCCCTTGTCCTTGCTCCTGGCCCCCCGGGCGCGCGCCGGCTTGGCCTCGACGGGATGCGGGGCGGGCATGGCGGCGCCGCCCACGGCCGCGTAGGCGACCGGCGCTTCCGCTACCTGGTGCGGCGTTTCGTTGGCCACCGCACCGGCAATCTCATCGTTGACGTCCAGGGCCGGCGCCGGATCGGCCGGCAACGCGTTTGCTTGCACTTCCTTGGTCACTTGGGTATCACTTGCGCGGTCCGCGCTTTACGTAGAGGGTGTGGATGGGTCCCGGGTCACGATCACGAAGGCGACCGCATAGTCGGCTTCGTCGCTGACCGTCACCTGCGCCGCCAACCCGTTGCGGCGCATGAATTCGTCGAGCGCCCCGCTGCAGACGATGACCGGCTTGCCGCTCGGGTCGTTCAGCATCTGCATCGAGCGCCAGGTCATGGGCATGCGCATGCCCAGGCCGATGGCTTTGGAAAACGCTTCCTTGGCCGAGAAGCGGGTGGCCAGGAAGCGCAGGCCGCGCACGGCATGCTTGGCGCTGCGCGCGTGGTACTTGGCCAGCTCTTCGGGCCCGAGGATCTTCTCGGCGAAGCGCGGGCCGCTGCGCGCGAGGGCAGCCTCGACACGCGAGATCTGGACGATGTCGGTGCCGATGCCGTAGATCATATCAGGCCCCCGCTCCATACGACACGCCGAGGCGCGCCGCCACCATGATCGCCTTCATCTCGCGCACCGCGTTCTCCCAGCCCGCGAACAGCGCGTGGGCGACGATCGCGTGGCCGATGTTGAGTTCATGGATGTCGGCAATGGCCGCGATCGGCTGCACGTTGGTGTAGTGCAGGCCGTGTCCGGCGTTCACGCGCAGGCCGCGCGAGGCGCCCGCATGCACGCCGGCCTTGATGCGCTCGATCTCGCGCACGGCCTCCTCGCCTTCGGCCTCGGCATAGCGGCCGGTGTGCAGTTCGATCACGGTGGCGCCCACCGCATGCGCGGCCTCGATCTGGTCTTCGGCAGCATCGATGAACAGCGAGACGCGGATGCCCTCGCCTTTCAGCTGCCGCACCGCGCTTTCCACTTCCTTGTAGTAGCGGATCACGTCCAGGCCGCCTTCGGTGGTGACCTCCTCGCGCCGCTCCGGCACCAGGCACACGTCCTGCGGCTTGACCTGGCAGGCGAAGTCGATCATCTCGGCGGTGACGGCCGCTTCCAGGTTCATGCGCGTGGCCAGCTGCGGGCGCAACGCGATCACGTCGGCATCCTTGATGTGGCGGCGGTCCTCGCGCAGGTGCAGCGTGATCAGGTCGGCGCCGGCCTGCTCGGCCAGCAGCGCCGCGCGGATCGGGTCCGGATAGGCGGTGCCCCGGGCATTGCGCACGGTGGCGATGTGGTCGATGTTCACGCCCAGGTCGATGACGGGGCCGGCGGGTTGCAGGAAGCTCATGTGCTCTTCTATCTCGTTATAACTGCATCAGGTCAATCAAAATCTGGCGCGTGTTGAGCGGCGCGCCGCCCAGGTGGTGCGCCAGCAGGAAGCGCATCAGCTGCTTGCTTTGCGCCTGCGTGGTCGGGTCCGCGTAGTCCTCGCGCTCCATGTCGAGCAGGGTCTTGCCGCTCACCACCGGCCAGACGTCGGCCGGCAGCACTTCGCGCGCGCCCTTTTCCGGGTCGACCACGTACTCTCCACCCGGCTCCACCGCCGCGCGCGTCGTGGTGGAGCGGCCGAGATCGGCCGCCACTCCCGTTTCCTTAAGTAAGGCCCGTTCGAATTTTCGCAAGACGATGGGCGCGGGTTCGCCGTGGGCCAGCTGGTTCAGGGTGGAGACGTAGTGGTCGAACAGAAGCGGGTGCTTGTCGTCGCGCGCGAGCAGTTTCACCAGCAGCTCGTTCAGGTAGAAGCCGCACAGCAGCGCGGTTTTCTCCAGCGGCAGCATGCCGCCGACCCATTCGGCGTCGATCAGGGTGCGCAGTTCGGACTTGCCGCTGAACGAGACCGACAGCGGCTGGAAGGTCTGCAGCACGCCGCGCAGCTTCGACAGCGGGCGCTTGGCGCCCTTCGCCACCAGGCCCACGCGTCCGTAGTCGCGCGTGAACATGTCCACGATCAGGCTGGTTTCCTTGTAGGGATAGCTGTGCAGCACGAAACCGGGCTGGCCGGTCACGCGGGTATCGCGCACCGGCGGACGGCTGCGCTTGGCCGTTGCCGGCGCGGCGCCGTTGGGCTGCGCGTCCGGCGTATCGGTGAGGTCGTCTAGGCTGGGCATGCGGTGAGGACGGCCTCCGGGAGTTTATTCGTAACCGTAGGCGCGCAGGCCCGCTTCGTTGTCGGCCCAGCCCGATTTCACCTTGACCCAGATCTCCAGGTACACGGGGCCGTCGAACAGCTTTTCCATGTCGAGGCGCGACTGGGTCGAGATTTCCTTCAGGCGCGCGCCCTTGTTACCGATGATCATGGCCTTGTGCGTATCGCGCTCGACCAGGATGGCGCAGAAGATGCGGCGCAGGTTGCCTTCCTGCTGGAACTGCTCGACCAGCACGGTGCTGGTGTAGGGCAGTTCGTCGCCCAGCAGGCGGAACACCTTTTCGCGCACGATCTCCGCGGCCAGGAATTTCTCGCTGCGGTCGGTGATGTCGTCCGGTCCGAAGATTGGCGGGTTTTCCGGCAGGTGGCGCTTGATCTCTTCTTCCAGCGCATCGACCTGGAAGCGCATCTTGGCCGAAACCGGCACGATGGCGGCGAAGTCGCGCAACGCCGCGACCTTCTGGGCGAAGGGCATCAGCAAGGCCTTGTCCTTCATGCGGTCCGACTTGTTGATGACCAGCACCACCGGCACGTTCTTCGGCAGCAGGTCGAGCACCTGCTGGTCGGCCGGGCCGAAGGTGCCCGCCTCGACCAGGAACAGGATCACGTCCGAGGACGTGAGCGTGTTCGAGACGGTCTTGTTGAGCGTCTTGTTGAGCGCGTTCGCGTGACGGGTCTGGAAACCCGGCGTGTCGACGTAGATGAACTGGGCATCAATGCGGGTCTGGATGCCGGTGATGCGGTGGCGCGTGGTCTGGGCCTTGCGCGAGGTGATCGACACCTTCGCGCCGATCAGCACGTTCATCAGGGTCGACTTGCCGACGTTCGGGCGGCCGACGATGGCGATGTAGCCGCAGCGGAAATGTTCTTGCGTGGTGCTCATACGGGTGATTCCTGGTTATTCCGGTTGCGCCGGCGCTTGTGCGCCGCCATCCGACTGGATCGTCGCGATGCCCGCCAGCTTCAGCTGGGCGGCACGCGGCTTCGATTTGCGGGCCGACGGCGCTTTCACCAGCGCCTGCTGGGCGGCGTCGAGCGCCAGGCGGGCGGCGGCCTGTTCGGCGGCCCGGCGGCTGCCGCCGCGGCCGAACACCTGCACGCTCAGCTTCGGCACCAGGCACTCGACTTCGAATTCCTGGCTGTGGGCGGCGCCGTGGGTGGCCACCACGTTATAGGTCGGCAGCGAGATTTTCTTGCTCTGCAAAAATTCCTGCAGCAGGGTCTTGGCATCCTTGCCCAAGGTGCGCGGGTCGACCGAGTCGAGCAGCGGGATGTAGAAGGCGCGGATCACGTCGCGCGCGGCATCGAAGCCGGTATCGAGGAAGATCGCGCCCAGCAGCGCCTCGAGGGTGTCGGCCAGGATCGACGGGCGGCGGAAGCCTCCCGATTTCAGCTCGCCCTCGCCCAGTCGCAAGAACTGCGACAGTTCCAGCTTCTGGGCAATCTCGAACAGCGATTGCTGCTTGACGAGGTTGGCGCGCAGGCGCGACAGGTCGCCTTCGTCCAGTCCCGTGAAGCGTTCGTACAGGATCGAGGCCACGACGCAGTTCAGGATCGAGTCGCCCAGGAATTCCAGGCGTTCGTTATGCAGCGCGCTATGGCTACGGTGGGTCAGGGCTTGCTGCAGCAGGCCCGTGTCCCGGAACGTGTAACCCAAGCGTGTTTGCAATAACTGTAGATTCATTGTGCTGTCGTGTGTTCTGCCGGCCTTGCCTGCCCGGTGGGGCGGAGCGCCGGCGCGCTGCCTGCGCTAGCCTAGCGGGCAGCCTGTTCCGTGTCCTGTGCCGCCACCACGCCGCTCGGGTCGGTGGTGCCGGCGTAATCGATGAGCAGACTGACATTGCCCACCAGCGGTACCCGCTTCTCATAGGCAAAGCTGATCTGCACTTCGCCGTCTTCGCGCGTGAACGTCAGGTCGCGGCCGCGCACGGCCGTGACGTTGTTGATGCCGGCGTTCTTGTCGAAGGCTACCTGCATTTCGCGCGGCGTGCCGCCAGCTTCCTTGGCGCGCACGATCGCGTCCTTGATCGCGCTGTATTCCGTGTAGGTCGGCACCAGCTTGAGCGCGAACACCGCAGCCACGCCGAGCACGGCCAGCACGAGGATCAGGCCGGTGAGCGAGACGCCGGCCTGGCGGCCAAAGGCCGGTTGCGCATGGGTTTGCTGTTGACGCATTGTCGTTCCTCCCGGGTCTCCCCGATTACTGGATGCCGCCAATCCGCTTCGGATTGCCGAAGTTCATCCAGACGACGATCGCCTTGCCAACAATGTTCTTGTCCGGTACGAAGCCCCAGTAGCGGCTGTCGGCACTGTTGTCGCGGTTATCGCCCATCATGAAATAGTTGCCTTCCGGTACGATACAGGTAAATTTATCGTAGGAAAAGTCACATGCTTCACGATTCGGGAAGTTCTCGACGGCGCCCAGGTCGAGCGTCCGCTTGCCCTCGGTGTTCAGGATGCGGTGCGGCGTACTGGCCAGGTGCTCGGTGAACTGCTTGTGGTAGACCGGATGCTGGTCGTCCAGGTAGTCGTCCAGCGGGGTGTATTCGACCGGCTTGCCGTTCACGGTCAGGCGCTTGTTCTCGTAGCTGATCTTATCGCCAGGCACGCCGATGACGCGCTTGATGTAATCCTGGCTCATGTCCTTCGGATACTTAAACACCATCACGTCGCCGCGCTGCGGGTCGGCGATCTCGACCACCTTCTTGTTGATGATCGGCAGGCGGATGCCGTAGGCGTACTTGTTCACCAGGATGAAGTCGCCCACCAGCAGGGTCGGCACCATCGACGACGACGGGATCTTGAACGGCTCCCACAGGAAGGAACGCAGCACGAACACCAGCGCGATCACCGGGAAGAAGCTGCCCGAATACTCGATCCAGGTCGGCTGGCGCAGGTGCGCCTGCTCGATCGCGGCGCGGTTGACGTTGCTGTCGACCTTGATGCCGTCGGCGGTCAGCTTGCTGGTGCGCGCATCGTATTCGGCCAAAGCGGCGTCCGCCTTGCGGCGGCGCTGCTTGGAAAGAATGAACACGTCCAGGCACCAGATGACGCCCGTGACCACCATTGCAATGAACAGGATCAGGGCAAAGTTGCTCAGAATGGATTGCATTATTTTTCTTCCACCTGGAGGATGGCCAGGAAGGCTTCCTGCGGAATCTCCACCGAACCGACCTGCTTCATGCGTTTCTTACCGGCCTTCTGTTTTTCCAGCAGCTTCTTCTTACGCGAAATGTCGCCGCCATAGCACTTGGCCAGCACGTTCTTGCGCAGCGCCTTGACGTTCTCGCGCGAGATGATGGTCGCGCCGATCGCGGCCTGGATCGCCACGTCGAACATCTGGCGCGGAATCAGTTCGCGCATCTTGGCCGCCACCTGGCGCCCACGGTAAGGCGCGTTGGCGCGGTGCACGATGATCGCCAGCGCGTCGACCTTCTCGCTGTTGATCAGCATGTCGACCTTGACCACGTCCGAGGCCCGGTTTTCCTTGAACTCGTAGTCCATCGACGCATAGCCGCGCGAAGTGGACTTGAGACGGTCGAAGAAGTCCAGCACGATCTCGGCCATCGGAATCTCGTAGACGAGCTTCACCTGGCGGCCGTGATAGGCCATGTCCATCTGCACACCGCGCTTGCCGTTACACAGGGTCATGACCGCGCCAACGTATTCCTGCGGCATGTACAGGTTGACGGTCACGATCGGTTCGCGGATCTCGGCGATCTTCGACGGTTCCGGCATCTTCGACGGGTTGTCGACGCGGATCTGGGTGCCGTCGCGCATCTCGACCTCGTACACCACGGTCGGGGCCGTGGTGATCAGGTCCATGTCGAATTCGCGCTCGAGGCGTTCCTGCACGATCTCCATGTGCAGCAGGCCCAGAAAGCCGCAGCGGAAGCCGAAGCCCAGCGCCTGCGACACTTCCGGTTCGTACTGGAGGGCGGCGTCGTTCAGTTTCAGTTTTTCCAGCGAGTCGCGCAGCGCGTCGTACTGGTTCGCCTCGACCGGGAACAGGCCCGCGAACACCTGCGGCTGGACTTCCTTGAAGCCCGGCAACGGCGCGGGCGCCGGCTTGCTGGCCAGGGTGACGGTATCGCCCACCTTGGCGGCGGTCAGTTCCTTGATGCCGGCAATGATGAAGCCCACCTGCCCTGCCGACAGTTCCGGCAGCGATACCGAGCGCGGCGTGAAGATGCCGATGCTCTCGACCAGCTGCTGCGAACCGGTTGCCATCAAGAGGATCTTGTCCTTCGGGCGCAGGGTGCCGTTGACCACGCGCACAAGCATCACGACACCGACATACGGGTCGTACCAGGAGTCGACGATCAGTGCCTGCAGCGGCGCATCCTTGTCGCCCTTGGGCGGCGGGACCTTGGCGATCAGGGTTTCCAGCACGTCTTCCACGCCCAGGCCGGTCTTGGCCGAGCAGGTGGTCGCGTCGGACGCGTCGAGGCCGATCACGTCCTCGATTTCCTTCTTGGCGTTGTCCGGGTCGGCGTGCGGCAGGTCGATCTTGTTCAGGATCGGCACCACTTCCACGCCCAGGTCGAGCGCGGTGTAGCAATTGGCCACGGTCTGGGCTTCCACGCCCTGGCTGGCGTCCACGACCAGCAGCGCGCCTTCGCAGGCGGACAGCGAGCGCGAGACTTCGTAGCTGAAGTCGACGTGGCCCGGCGTGTCGATCAGGTTCAGGTTGTAGGTCTGGCCGTCGCGCGCCTTGTATTGCAGCGCCGCGGTCTGGGCCTTGATGGTGATGCCGCGCTCGCGTTCCAGGTCCATCGAGTCGAGCACCTGCGCGTCCATCTCGCGTTCCGACAGGCCGCCGCACAGCTGGATGATGCGGTCGGCCAGGGTCGATTTGCCGTGGTCGATGTGGGCGATGATGGAGAAGTTACGTATGTTGTTCATTAACAAAGCTCAAAACCAAAAAGGCCGCGGACAGCGCGGCAGGCTACGACAGCAAAAAGCGCCATCCAAGGGCGAAGTGCGTGAAGTCATGCAAAAAAGCGCTCCGTGGGGGCACGCCGGCCCCGGTCGAAGCGCTCGATCAAGCGAATGAAAAGCGTTGGCGGCAGTCTTACTGTAAGCCGGCACTTTTCCGACCCCGGCATTTTACCGGATTCCGCGCCGGAAAGCCCGGTTTTGGGCCGTCGGGGGGTAGAAAGGCCGGTTTCCGCTCAACTTGCGGACAATGTGCGGGTTTTCGTGGGGTGGCCGGCTCGGCCAACCGCGCGCTCGATGCCGCTAGGGAAGACGCGCCGGCTGCTCGCTGCCTGCATCGGCCCAGGCGCGTACGGCGCCCGGGTCCAGGAAATAATGGCACAGCTCGGGCCGGGCCGGGTCGCCGAACAGCACCGGCACCAGCTCGTCGAAACGCTCGACCAGGGCCGGGTCGGCATCGACGTCGACGACGGCGACATCGAAGCGCTCCCCCGGGCCCTGCATGGCCAGCAGCGCCGCGAGCATGTCCTCGCACAGGTGGCAATAGCTGCGCGAATAGAGCGTGAAGGGGACCGCCCGCACGCCGGGCACGCTGCCGGGCGTGCCGGCTGGCGTGAGCGGCAAGTTCATTGACGCGCTCATTGAAGCACTCACCGATGCGCTCATTGCCGCGGCTTGACGACGACGTACTGCGTGACGTTCTCGCGCCGCACCAGGAGGGCCACCGGCTTCTTCGGATCGAGCTTGGCGACCAGTGCGTTGAACTGCGCGGCGTCGGTCACCGGCGTGTTGCCGACCTGCGAGATCACGTCCCCGGGACGGATACCGGCGGTGGCCGCTGCGGCGGCGGCATCCTCCACCAGCACCCCGCCCTCCACGCCCAGCTCGCGGCGCTGGGCCGCGGGAATATCGGACACGCGCAGGCCCAGCGCATTGGCCACGCCGCCCGGGGTCGGCTTGTTCGGCGCCGGCCGGGTGGCGCCGCGCTCTTCCTGCAGCTCGACGATGGTCACCGGCAGGTCGATCTGGTTGCCACGGCGCCACACGGTCACGGTGGCGCGGCTGCCCACCTTGGTGGCGCCGACCAGGCGCGGCAGATCGCGCGTGGTCTCGATCGGCTGGCCGTTGAATTTCAGGATGATGTCGCCGACCTTGATGCCGCCCTTTTCCGCCGGGCCGCCCGGCTCGACCATCGATACCTCGGCGCCGCGCGCCTTGCCCAGGCCGAGCGATTCGGCCACGTCGCGCGTGACTTCGCTGATCTGCACGCCCAGGCGGCCGCGCGTGACCTTGCCGGTGGTCTTGAGCTGGTCGGCGACCCGCATCACCTCGTCGATCGGCACCGCGAACGAGATGCCGTTGAAGGCGCCCGACAGCGTGGCGATCTGCGAATTGATGCCGATGACTTCGCCGCGCATGTTGATCAGGGGGCCGCCCGAATTGCCCGGGTTCACCGCGACGTCGCTCTGGATCAGGGGCAGGTAGTCGCCGGTGTCGCGCGACTTGGCCGAGATGATGCCGGCGGTGACGGTATTCTCGAGGTTGAAGGGTGAGCCGATGGCGACGACCCATTCACCGACACGAATCTTGCTCGAGTCGCCGGTGCGCAGGTAAGGCAGGTTGCCGGCGGCAAGTTTGAGCAGCGCGACGTCCGAGCGGCGGTCGGCGCCGAGCACCTTGGCCTTGAACTCGCGGCGGTCGGTCAGCGTGACCGTCACTTCGTCGGCGCCCTCGACCACGTGGGCATTGGTCAGCACGAAGCCGTCGGCGGAAATGATGAAGCCGGAGCCGACGCCGCGCGCCACTTCGCGCTCCTCCTGCCCCTGCCCTCCCGGCACCCCACGGCCGCCGCGGGGGATCTGGCCGCCGAAGAAGCGGCGCAGGAATTCCTGCATCTCCTCTTCGCCCGGCATGCCCTGGCCGCGCGTGACGCGTTCGGTGGTGCGGATGTTGACGACGGCAGGGCCGACCTTGTCGATCAGGTCGGAAAAATCGGGCAGGCCGGTGACGACCGGGGTCTGTACCGGCGCGGCCGCAAGGGCGTTCGGGGCAAGGAAGACATTGACGCCGGCGAGCAGCAGGGCCGACAGGATCAGGCTGGCAGATTGACGGGTTGGTGTGCGGGTCATGGGCTCGACAATGGAAGGCTGAGATTGACTTCATGTTAAGCCAAAAAGCCGCCGTTGTCGCGCGCTAGCGGGCGTGCCGCGACCCCGTGCGGGGTGGAAGTCGGGCAGCGGGCCGGCCGTGGAGATCGCGGCACCTGGCGCGCCGCGCTTGCGCGCCGGCGTGCGATTACACGCGCTTGATCGCGGGCAAACCTGCTGTGTCCGCTGCCGACGCCTGAGCGGGGCCGGGCGCGAGCTTTGCTTCGGCCTGCCCGGCCACTTTCGCGCTGCCGAGGGGATCGGCGCCGGCCACCGCCACCGGCGCGACCGCAGCCAGCGCATCGGCTTGCGCCGGCACCGCGACCGGCCGCAAGGGCGTCGGTTCCGCGGCGAGCCTGGCGGCCAGGCGCGCGCCGAAGCCGGGCGACAACTGCGCCGACTCCGCCCGCAGGGCGTCGCCAATGCAGGTGTAGCTTTCCCAGGCCAGGCGCCCGTCGGGCTCGCGCATTGCCGCCTGCGCCAGTTCGATGTCCGCTTCCGGCAATTCGCCGTCCGCCAGGGCCGATATGTATTCGCGTAGCTTTTTGTTGGTATCCATCTGGTTGCCCGCCGCCGTCGGTGTGTTCAATTTGTCCCGCCTGTGTACGATCCCGCTACTTACCGACGTTTGTCAACCGGGAAATCGAGCAAAGGGCGCAATTTCTCGGCGATGACTTCGCGCGCGCGAAAAATCCGGCTGCGCACGGTACCAATTGGACAAGCCATCACTTCGGAGATTTCTTCGTAGCTCAATCCTTCTATTTCGCGCAGGACAATTGCGGTACGCAACTCCAGCGGCAGTGCTTCCATGGCCGCGTTCACCGTATGGGCAATCTGCTTGCTCGCCAGTACCGACTCGGGCGTGTTTATGTCGCGCAAGCTGTCTGCGTCGTCAAACCCTTCGGCCCGCTCTGCATCGGCCTCGGTGGAGGTCGGCGCGCGGCGGCCCTGGGTGACGAGAAAGTTCTTTGCCGTGTTGATTCCGATGCGGTACAGCCAGGTATAAAAGGCTGAATCGCCCCGGAAGTGACGCAGGGCGCGAAAGGCCTTGATGAACGTCTCCTGCACCACATCCTCGGCCTCGGCCGGGTCGTGCACGAGGCGCGACACCAGGCGCATCAGGCGGCGCTGATACTTGGCCACGAGCAGGTCGAACGCCCCCCGGTCGCCGGCCTGTACCCGCTCCACCAACAACTGATCACCCTCGCGTTCTGTCGTCACGGACCATGCCCCATCGGCTGCAACGGCCCTCCCAGCATAAGAGTTGGCTCGCTGCAATAAGTTCAAAGTATTTTGTGTTCCGTAGGTGACACGGCAACATGTCCTGCCAGGGCGCCGAGCGCCACTGCCAGGGCACGGAATGCAGCCTGCTCCACGCTATCGGGCAGGACGGCGACCGGATGGCACCTGCCGTCTGCCGTACCGAGCCGCAGCAGCATCAGCCGCGGCCACAGCGTGGAACCGGGCAGAAGCGTCACCGGCACCGCACCGGCTGCTTCCTGCCGTACCCCTTGTTGTACCGTCAGGCGTAGCTCACCGACTCCAGAAATATCAATCCGGTGCTGCGTGGCCGGACGCAGCGCGGCATGCAGCACGCATACCCCCGCAAACAGCAGCGCGAGCGCGACAGTGGGCCCGGCGATGAAACGCAGGGACGGCAGCAGGCCCGCGACGGCGGAGGCCGCGAGCAGGGACGCGCCGAAGCCGACGGCGAGCATGCGCAGGCGGCCGGACGGAGCAATGACGACGGTCATCGCGATCGACATGCGAGTAACGGAAACGGTGGAGGCGCCTCAGCCGGGGCCGCATGCACGGGACCGAGCAAAGGACAAGCAAGGACAAGCAAACAACAAGCAAACAACAAGCAACTACAGCGGAGATGCGCAGGACCGAACGGTCCAGGCTGTCAGGCGCCCATCCCGGTTAGACCGGGATGGGGAGGTCTAGTTCAGACCGCGATGTCGGATCAGGCTCAGACTTTTGCGAACACGAGGGTACCGTTGGTACCGCCGAAGCCGAACGAGTTCTTGACCGCGTAATCGATCTTCATGTCACGCGCCGTGTTGGCGCAGAAGTCCAGGTCGCATTCCGGGTCCTGGTTGAAGATGTTGATCGTCGGCGGCGACACCTGGTTGTGGATCGCCAGCACGGTGAACACGGATTCCAGCCCGCCGGCGCCGCCGAGCAGGTGACCGGTCATCGACTTGGTCGAGTTCACGACCAGGTTCTTCGCATGGTCGCCGAATACGCGCTTGATGCCGCGCACTTCCGCCACGTCGCCCAGCGGCGTCGAGGTGCCGTGCGCGTTGACGTAGTGGACTTCGCCCGGATTCAGGCCAGCGTTGTGCAGGGCCGAGACCATGCAACGGGCCGCGCCACTGCCATCCTCGACCGGCGAGGTGATGTGGTTGGCGTCCGCGCTCATGCCGAAGCCGATGACTTCCGCATAGATCTTGGCGCCGCGCGCGACCGCGTGTTCGTACTCTTCGAGCACCATCACGCCGGCGCCCTCGCCCAGCACGAAGCCGTCGCGGTCCTTGTCCCACGGACGCGACGCGGTGGTCGGGTCGTCGTTGCGGGTGGACAGCGCACGTGCCGAGGCGAAGCCGCCCAGGCCCAGCGGCGAGACGGTCGACTCGGCGCCGCCGGCGATCATCACGTCGGCATCGCCATATTCGATCAGGCGCGCCGCCGCGCCGATGCAATGCAGGCCGGTGGTGCAGGCGGTGACGATCGCCAGGTTCGGGCCGCGCAGGCCGAATTTGATCGAGAGATCGCCCGAGATCATGTTGATGATCGAGGCCGGCACGAAGAACGGCGAAATACGGCGCGGGCCGCGGTTCGTGTACTCTTCCTTGGTGGCTTCGATCATCGGCAGGCCGCCGATGCCCGAACCGACGATCACGCCGATACGGTCCGCATTCTCGTCGGTCACGACGATGCCGGAATCCTGCAGGGCCTGAATACCTGCTGCCATGCCGAAATGGATAAACGTATCCATGTTGCGGCCTTCCTTGCCCGGCAGGTAGTCCTCGACCTTGAAGTTCTTCACTTCGCCGGCGAAATGGGTCGTGAACGGCGTCGCGTCGAACTTGGTAATGTTTGCAATGCCCGACTTACCAGCCAGCGCCGCGTCCCACGCCTCGGCAATGGTGTTGCCGATAGGTGAGATGCAGCCCAGGCCGGTAACGACGACACGGCGGTTGCGTGAACGGCTCAAGCGATTCTCCCAGAAACTTTTAAAGCGACAGCTTAGGCCTTGACGTGCGCGGTTGCGTAGTCGATGGCTTGCTTGACGGTGGTGATCTTCTCAGCCTGCTCGTCAGGGATTTCCATTTCGAACTCGTCTTCCAGTGCCATCACCAGTTCCACGGTGTCCAGCGAGTCAGCGCCGAGGTCGTCAACGAACGAGGATTCGATTTTGATGTCTGCTTCTGCAACACCCAGTTGCTCAGCGACGATTTTTTTAACGCGTTGTTCGATATCCGACATGTTATGGCTCCATTAAGGTATGTGTTGCGGAAAGTGCGCGCATTTTATCAGGTTTGCGCCTTGAAAAACTACTTTCGGCGATTACCGCTATTTCCACCGAAATTACTGCTAAAAGAAGCGATTGCGCCGGATTTTCCTCACGGCAATGTGAAGTCCGGCACCACAAGCCTCCAGCGCCTGACAAAACCCCGAGGGCAAGGCGCTTCGTCGAGGACGGTACGCTGGTACGGCGAGACGATACAACGCAGCCATGGGGGGGGAATTGTCAGGCGCTCAATTCATGTACATGCCGCCGTTCACGTGCAGCTCGGTGCCTGTGATGTAGGCGGCGGTCGGGCCGGCCAGGAAGGCCACGGCGTGGGCGATGTCTTCCGGCCGTCCCAGGCGGCCCAGCGGAATCTGGCCCAGCAGCGCCTCGTGCTGGCCTTCGCCCAGCGCCTTGGTCATGTCGGTGTCGATGAAGCCCGGCGCCACGCAGTTGACGGTGATGTTGCGGCTGCCGATCTCGCGCGCCAGCGCGCGGGTCATGCCGGCCACGCCGGCCTTGGCGGCGGCGTAGTTCATCTGGCCCGGGTTGCCCGACGCGCCCACCACCGACGTGATGTTGATGATGCGGCCGTGCTTGGCCTTCATCATCCCGCGCAGCACCAGGCGCGACAGGCGGCCGACGGCGGTGAGGTTGGTCGCGATGACGCTGTCCCACTCCTCGTCCTTCATGCGCATGGCCAGGTTGTCCTGGGTGATGCCGGCATTGTTGACCAGGATCGACAGGCTGCCGAAGCTTTTCTGCACGTCGTCGATGACGGCGGCGCAGCCGGCCGCGTCGGTCACGTTCAGCACGGCGCCCTTGCCGCCGAATTCGGCCAGGTATTCGGTGATCGCCTGGGCGCCGGCTTCGCTGGTAGCGGTGCCGACGACCTTCGCGCCCTGGCGCGCCAGCTCCAGCGCGATGGCCTTGCCGATGCCGCGCGAGGCGCCGGTCACGAGGGCAACTTGGTTCTGCAGATTCATGCTATTCCTTTTGTTTTCTTCTAAACGTTCACGATGCCACGCGCAAGCCGGCAGGCGCCGGCCTGCGCGCGCCTCATGCCTGCTGGAGCGAAGCCAGCACGCGCTCCAGCGCGGCCTGGTCGACCAGCGCTTCGCCCACCAGCACCGGATCGATGCGCTTGGCCATGCCGATCAGGGTCTTGCTCGGGGCGCATTCGACCACCTGGGTCACACCCTCGGCGGCCATCTTCTGCATGGTCTCGACCCAGCGCACCGGGCCGGCGGCCTGGCGCACCAGGGCGTCCTTGATGGCAGCGGGATCGTGCAGGATAGCGACGTCCACGTTGTTGATCAAGTCGATCTGCGGCGCCGAAAAAACGATGTTTTCCATGTACTCGCGCAGGCGATCCGAGGCCGGCTTGAGCAGCGACGAGTGAAACGGCGCCGAGACGGCCAGCTTCATGGCGCGCTTGGCGCCCTTGGCCTTGGCGATCTCGCAGGCCCGGTCGATGGCGGCCGCGTGGCCGGCGATGACGATCTGGGCCGGCTCGTTGAAGTTCACGGCTTCGACCACATCGCCCTCCGCTGCCTGCGCACATACCGCGCGCACGTCGTCGGCCCCCAGGCCCAGCACGACGGCCATGCCACCCTGCCCGACCGGCACCGCTTCCTGCATCGACTGGGCGCGGAAGCGCACCAGCGGCACGGCATCCCTGAACGGGATGACGCCGGCGGCGACCAGGGCCGAGTACTCGCCCAGGCTATGGCCGGCCACCATGTTCGGCACCGGGCCGCCGGCGGCGATCCAGGCGCGGTACACGGCCACTGCCGCAGTCAGCATGACCGGCTGGGTGTTGGTGGTGAGGTCGAGGTCTTCCTTCGGCCCCTCGGCGATCAGCTTGCCGAGGTCGAAGCCCAGCGCATCGGATGCCTCGGCGACGGTCTGGTCGACGACCGGGTTGCCGGCGAAGCCGTTCAGCATGCCGACGGCCTGGGCGCCCTGGCCCGTAAACAGGAATGCGAATTTGGTCATTATTGTTCTCTCTTCGAATACGTATAGGTCACCGTAGGGTGGTCGGCTCTGCCGACCGCGCGTTCAGCAAGAATAAGCACCATCGCAGCGCATCCGGGAGCTGGACGCGCGGTCGGCGAAGCCGACCACCCTACGTATTGCCGCAAAGCGTACGTCGCGGCACGAAACGCTTACATCCGCGCGAGGATCGCGCCCCAGGTAAAGCCGCCGCCGACGCCTTCCATCAGCACGTTGTCACCCTTCTTGATGCGGCCATCGCGCACCGCGGCGTCGAGCGCCAGCGGGATCGAGGCGGCCGAGGTGTTGCCGTGCTGGTCGACGGTGACGACCATCTTTTCCATCGGCAGGTCGAGCTTCTTGGCGGTGCCCTTCATGATGCGCAGGTTGGCCTGGTGCGGGATCAGCCAGTCGATGTCCGACGGCTGCATCTTCGCGTGCGCGAGCGCTTCCTTGGCCACTTCTTCCAGCACGGTGACGGCCAGCTTGAAGACGGCCGGGCCGTCCATGTACAGGAAGCCGCTGCCGGCCACGGCGCCGCCGGCCAGGTTGCCCGGGATCGACAGGATGTCGGCGTGGCTGCCGTCGGCATGCAGCTTGGTCGCCAGGATGCCGGCCTCCTCCGAGGCTTCCAGCACCACGGCGCCGGCGCCGTCGCCGAACAGGACGCAGGTGGTGCGGTCGGTGAAATCGAGGATGCGCGAGAACACTTCGGCGCCGATCACCAGCACGCGCTTGTACACGCCTGCGCGGATGAAGGCGTCTGCGGTCGAGACCGCGTACACGAAGCCGCTGCACACGGCCTGCACGTCGAACGCGGCGCTGTTGTTGGCCATGCCGAGCTTTTGCTGGACGACGCAGGCGGTGCTCGGGAAGCTGCCGTGGAAGTCCGGGGTGGAGCTGGCGACGATCACCAGCTCGATGTCGCCGGGCGCCCTGCCGGCCGCCTCCAGCGCCTTGCGCGCCGCGTTGACGGCGAGGTCCGAGGCATTCTCGTCAGGCGCCGCATAGTGGCGGCTCGAAATGCCGCTGCGCGAGACGATCCAGTCGTCGGAAGTTTCGATCCCCTTCTCGGCCAGCTGCGCCGCCAGTTGATCGTTGGTGACACGCTTGGCCGGCAGGTAGCTGCCGGTACCGGTGATCTTGCTGTAGACAGTCATTGCTCCACCATCCTGCTGGTTTTGGTTACGCCTGGCGTTCCTGGCCGGGCGACGTCGGCATCAGTTCGGCGATCAGGGCCGACAGCTGCTCTTGTACATCGTATTTTGCCGCATCGTAGGCGCGCTTGAGCGCCCATTCGAACGCGTAAGCGTTGGCGCCGCCATGGCTCTTGAAGACCAGGCCCTTCAGGCCGAGCAGGCTGGCGCCGTTGTAGCGTTCCGGATTGAGCTTCTTCAGCGATTTACGCGCCAGCAAGGCGCCTGCCATCGACAGGAAATTCTCGGTAAAGACGGACTTGACGAAGCGCGACAGGCCTTCGATGGCCTTGAGCGTGACGTTGCCGACGAAACCGTCGCACACGACCACGTCCACGGTGCCCTTGAAGATGTCGTTGCCCTCGACGTTGCCATGGAAATTCAGCTTGCCGCGCGCGTGGTCGGCGCGCAGCAGCGTGCCGGTGGCCTTGACCACGTCGTTGCCCTTGATGTCCTCGGTACCCACGTTCAGCAGGCCGATGCTCGGGCGGGGGATGTTCTCCATGGCCGAGCACAGCACCGAGCCCATGATGGCGAACTGGTGCAGGTGGTGCGGCTCGCAGTCGACATTGGCGCCCAGGTCGAGAATATAGGTCGGGCCGCCCTTCTGGTTCGGCATGATCGAGCAGATCGCCGGGCGGTCGACGCCGGCCATGGTCTTGAGCACGTAGCGCGAGACGGCCATCAGGGCGCCGGTATTGCCGGCCGAGACGGCGGCATTGGCGCTGCCGTCCTTGACCAGTTCGACCGCCACGCGCATGGACGAATCCTTCTTCTTGCGCAGGGCGATCTCGATCGGGTCGTCCATGGTAACGACCTCGGTGGCATTCCTGAAGGTGATGCGGGGGTGCGCCTCGGCGCGGTGCTTCTTGAGCTCGGCGCGCAGGGTGTCTTCGATGCCGACCAGGACAAGCTGGACGTCATCTTGCTTTTTTAGAAACGAAATGGCCGCCGGAACGGTAACCGAGGGGCCGTGGTCGCCGCCCATGCAGTCAATGGAAATTGTGATTGTCATTTGTTGGGGGCTGCCGGCTCACGCGAGGCGGGCGGCAAGATGGGATCGGGCGTGGCTCGTGGCGCGCCGCTGTCCGCGCTATTCAAAATGACGGAGTGCAAGATTGTTGCAGCCGCTGAAAACGGAATCGGGAAAGAAAAAGCGGTGCCACGCAGAAAACATACGTTGCACCGCTTTCATGGTACTAAAAACAAGACGCCGATTACTCGTCGTTCTTGGTCTTCAGGACTTTACGGCCACGGTAGAAACCGTTCGGGCTGATGTGGTGACGCAGGTGGGTTTCGCCGGTGGTCGGCTCGACTGCCAGGTTCGGTGCGGTCAGGAAATCGTGCGAACGGTGCATGCCGCGCTTCGATGGGGACTTCTTATTCTGCTGAACTGCCATGATGACTCCTAATACATAAGTTCTAAAATTCTAACACATTCGACTTGCAAATACATGCAGATCGAGTATCCCACCGGCAATTTTCAGATCTTGCGACCGTCGCTTGCCGACATGTTTAACGCTGCCTACATCAACTGCCTACTGCCATACTCGACTACTGCACGCGTTTGACACGTTTTTTCAGTTGCACTGCAGGTACTGCCCTACGGGTATTACAGGCACTGCGGTACTGCGGTACTACTTATTCTGTACTGCTCATTCGGATTTGAGGTTCTTCAGCGCCGCGAACGGCGAGACCTTCTCGGTCTTCAGGGCGTCCAGGAGCTTCGTGTCCGGACATACCTCGTGTTTCGGTGCCTGCGGCAGGGCCAGCAGGGCTTCATCTTCCAGCAACTGCCGGATATCGCAAGTGTGGCTGCCGACGATCACGTCGATACTCTCGTCGTCGAGGATCTCCTCGATCTGGTCGGCTTCCTCGTCGTCCTTGCCGAGCACCAGCATGGTGGACGAATCGATCTGGTACTCGAAGGGCGCCAGGCAACGCTGGCAGACCAGCTTCACGGGACCGGCAACCGACAGGGTCATCGAGGGATAGCCCTGCCTGGTCAGGTCGCCGTCGATCGCCCAGCGGATCTCGCCGGAAGAATCGGCGCAATCTGCTGCCAGGCGGCTCATGTCGGCGACCGGCGTCACGCCCTCGCGGTGTCCTTTATTCCGGCAAAACTCGAAGGCGTCGATGACAAAAGCGCTCATTTGGAAAACTTCCCCGGAAAACCTGCGATAATAACAGGCTTCTCCCCGCAGAGTCAAAGACTTGCGACGTTTTTGGGCGCATTGGCCTGCCATCCGTTGCGCGCTGTTCGCATCGTTACCGGCATCGCTCCAGCATCTATCAGCTTTGCTTGCCGGAGCCATTTATCTATTTGTTTTGCTTATACTTTTTTAGATAGACCGCAATGATACCAAGTTCCGCGCCGCCGCGCCTCATTCTTGCATCCAGCTCAGCGTACCGGCGCGAACTGCTGTCCCGCCTGCAGCTCCCTTTCGAGGCGATCGCCCCCGGCATCGACGAGACGCCGCGCGCGGGCGAGGCGCCGCAAGACACCGCCCTGCGCCTGGCGCGCGACAAGGCGGCCGCGGTCGCACGCCGCGCGCCCGGCGCGCTCGTGATCGGCTCGGACCAGGTCGCCACGCTCGACGGCATGCAGATCGGCAAACCAGGCGACCATGCCCGTGCGCTGGAACAATTGCAGCTGATGCGCGGCCGCCGTGTCGTCTTCCATACGGCGCTCTGCCTGTGGGACAGCCGGGTGGCCGACCCCGCCGCCGCCGCCCAGGTCGAGAATGTGCAGGTCTTCGTCGACTTCCGCGACCTGCCCGATGCGGAGCTGGACGCCTACCTGCGCATCGAGCAACCCTACGACTGCGCCGGCAGCGCCAAGAACGAAGGCCTCGGCATCGCCCTGCTTCGCCGAATCGAATCGAGCGATCCGACCGCCCTCACCGGCCTGCCCCTGATTGCCCTGACCGGCATGCTGCGCCGCGCCGGCGTGCCGTTCTTCGGCCTGTAAACCCTGATTGACCTGAACGATGCCCGGAACCCTTTACCTGATCCCGAATACCCTTGGCCCGCTTGACGCCGCACCCGGCGCCCTGGGCGCCCTGCTGCCGACACAGGTGCAGGCACTGACCTCGAAGCTCGATTACTTCGTGGCCGAGAACGCCAAGACCGCGCGCGCCTTTCTGAAACTGATTGCGATCGACCATCCGCTGGCCAGGCCATTGCAGGAAATCGAGATCGCCGAGCTGAACGTGAACACCCCGCCGGCGGCCTTGACCCAGTTGCTGGCCCCGCTGCTGGCGGGGCGCGACGCCGGCCTGGTGTCGGAAGCCGGCGTGCCGGCGGTGGCCGACCCGGGCGCGGACCTGGTGCGCCTGGCGCACCAGCACGGCATCCCGGTGCGGCCGCTGGTCGGCCCCTCGTCGCTGCTGCTGGCCGTGATGGCAAGCGGCTTGAACGGACAGAGTTTCGCCTTCAACGGCTACCTGCCGACCGACGCCGCCCAGCGCACCAAGCGCATCCAGCAACTCGAGGGCCGCTCGCGCGCGGAGAAGCAGACCCAGCTCTTGATCGAGACACCGTATCGCAACGGGCAGATGCTGGACGCGCTGGTGGCAAGCTGCCAGCCGGGAACGCTCGTTTGCGTGGCGACCGATCTGTCGCTGGCGAGCGAGTCGGTCAGGACGATGACGGCGGCAAAGTGGAAGGCGGCGCTGATGGCAGGAAAAGGGCCGGATTTTCACAAGAAGCCGACGGTCTTCCTGTTCCTGGCAGCCTGAGTTCGCCGGGCGCCCGAGCGCGACAGCCCCTCAATGCGCCTCGTGCGTCAGCTCCCTCACCCAGTCGAACGCCTCCAGCTCGATCTCGCGGATCTTCGCCACGCTCAGCCCCAGCTTGCGCAGCGCGTTGTACAGCTTGCACCCGCCTTCCGCCGCTTCCAGCAGCTCGGCGATGCGCAGCATGGTGCCGAAATCGCCTTCGCGGTGCAGCAGTGCGGCGCGCACGTCGTCGGCTACCTCGACGTTGTCGAGGATATCCCGCATCGGGATCGAGAACAGGGCGTCGGCCAACGACATGATCCCCACCGTAAAGGCGCGGTCGGCGCTGGCGGCGTCGTTCGGGCGCACGGCCAGCGTCATCAGCTCGAGCAGCTTGCCGCGCGTCGTGGCCAGCTGGAGCAGCGGCGAGGCCAGCTCCGCGCCGCCGCTCGCCGTCGTATACAACAGGATCTGCAGCCAGCGCTGCAGCTGGCGCCGGCCGAGCTGGCTCAGCGCCTGCGACAGCGATTCCACCTGCGGACCGGGCGCCGCGCGGCTGTTCACCAGGCGCAGCAGGTTCAGGCTGATCAGGGCGTCGCGCTTGACCGCGGTTTCGATCACCTGGCTGTCCGCGTCGGAACTCACCAGTTCCAGCAGGCGCAGGACCGCCATTTCCGACGGCGTGATCTTCTTGCCGGTCAGGATGACCGGACGCGCGAAATAATAGCCCTGGAAGTATTCGAAGCCGAGGTCCATGCACAGCCTGAATTCGTCGAGGGTCTCGACCTTTTCCGCCAACAGCTTCTTGCCCGTACCCTTGAGCGAATCGGCCAGGCGCGCCAGGTTCTCGCGCGGCACGACCTTGACGTCGACCTTGATCACGTCCACCAAAGCGAGCAGCCGGTCGAGCTCCGGGGAGTACTCGACCACGTCGTCGACGGCGAACTTGAAACCGAGTTCCTTCAGCTCCGCAACGCGCGCCAATAACGCCCGAGTCGGCTTGACGGTTTCGAGGATTTCGAGGATAACCTTATGGGGAGGCAGGAAGCGTACGAAGTCGCTCATCAGGACGACTTCATCGACGTTGACGAAAGCTAATTGCTCGCCGACCACCTGCTCCATGCCCAGCTGGGAAGCATGCGAAATGACCGCCGCCGTCGCCGCGGCATTGTCGGTCAGCTTCGCGTCGTCATCCTCGCCGGCTGCGCGAAACAGCAGCTCGAATGCGACGAGGTGCTGATCACGGCCGAGGATAGGCTGACGCGCGAGGAAAAAATCGTTGGACGGCGCGGACGCCGCTGCCGTTACTTCGGCATGCATCTAGAAACTCCCGGAAACTGTTGCGGCATGGACGAGCCTGCAGGCAGGTGCGTTCGCACCCGCCTGGAAACTATACTACAGATTCGACTATATTAGCATTTTTACATCGAATCAGCCCATCAGCCGTTGTTTTTGCCCCGGTTTCCGCCGGAACGCGGGCCGCCCGGACGCGAAGCGTCCGAACGGGTTCCCGATGTGCGCGGCCCTTCCTTGCGCGGGCCGCCGCTGCGGGTAGCCGTGCCGCGTCCTTCGCCGCCGCCAGGCGCAGCCGGGCGCTTGCCGGCGGTACGCGATTCGCCCTGCCCCGTTCCCTGCGGCTTGGCGGCGGCGCTGCCATCCGGATGCCAGGCGCGACGCGGCTTCGGACGCGCCTCCGGCTCGGCCGCGCGGCCGCCCGGCTGCCTGGCGCCGCGCGGGTCTTCCTCGCCGTCGCGCACCATGCTCTGGCCCGGCAGGCGCAGGCTGCCCTTGCCCGACAGCGGGCTGGCGCGGCGCGCATTGCCCACCGGCGTGCGCGGCCCGTCCGGGGTCATGCGCGCCGCCGCGCCCGTCACCTGGGTGCCGGTCTCGATCGTGAAGCGCGCGCCGGCATCCTTGCCCAGCACCTGCACCAGGTAAGGCATGGTCTCGCGCAGCATCGGCGCCAGGGTGTACGGCGGGTTCAGGATGAACATGCCGCTGCTGTGCAGGCCGATGCCGTCCGGACCGGGGGTCGAGATGGTGAGCGTGACGTTGAGCCATTCCTTGGCCGGCAGGCGCTTGAGCTTGTCCGGGAACTGGCGCGATTCCATGCGCTGCAGCACCGGATACCAGACTGCGTACATGCCGCTCGGGAAGCGGCCGAGCGCCTCCTCGAGGGCATCGCGCACCTTGCGGTAGTCGTCCTTGACTTCATACGGCGGATCGACCAGCACCAGCGCACGACGCGACGGCGGCGGCAGCAGTTTCTTCAGGCTCTGGAAGCCGTCGCCATGCTCGATGATGACGCGCTTGCCGCGCGCCCGCTCGCCCTGCTCGGCCTTGTGCGCCTCGGCCTTGCGGACATTCTCGTGCAGGATCTTGACGTCGGCCGGATGCAGCTCGAACAGGCGCAGGCGGTCTTCCGCCCGCGCCATCTGGTCCGCCACATAGGGCGAGCCCGGGTAGTAGCGCATCTTGCCGCTCGGGTTCATCCCCTTGACCAGGTCCAGGTAGGGCTGGAGCGCCGCCGGAACATTCGCCGCGTTCCACAGCGGGCCAATACCCGTGTCGTACTCCCCGGTCTTGGTCGCCTGGAAGCTGTCGAGGGCGTAGACGCCCGCGCCGGAATGGGTATCGATGTAGGTGTAGGCCACGTCCTTCTGGTTCATATACAGGTGCAACTGAACCTGTACAAAGTGCTTGAGGACATCGGCGTGGTTACCCGCGTGGAAGGCGTGGCGGTAGCTCAACATAAGCTGGAATTCCTGAGAAAACTGTGGATGCCGCGTCCGAAGGTAGACGTTATGCGGCGAAATTGCCGCCATTATCCACTACAACGCAGTTTCCCGGGCTATTCGTTGGGTGGGCAAGTTTCTTGCCCACCCAACGAAAAAACCGCAGGGCCTCGCGGCGCTGCGGCTTCGTGGCACTGGCGGGAAACGGCGTTTACGCGACCTTCTTCTCGTCGAAGAACTGCTCGTCTTCCGTCGAACCGTGCAGCGCGGTGGTCGAGCTCTGGTTCTGCTGGATGGTCTGGGTAACGGCGTCGAAGTAGCCGGTGCCGACCTCGCGCTGGTGCTTCACTGCCGTGAAGCCCTTCTCGGCGGCGGCGAATTCCGATTCCTGCAGTTCCACGAAGGCCGACATGCCGCGGCGGGCATAGCCGTGCGCCAGGTTGAACATGCTGTAGTTCAGCGCGTGGAAGCCGGCCAGGGTGATGAACTGGAACTTGTAGCCCATGGCGCCCAGTTCGCGCTGGAACTTGGCGATGGTGGCGTCGTCCAGGTTCTTCTTCCAGTTGAACGAAGGCGAGCAGTTATAGGCCAGCATCTTGCCCGGGAATTTCGCGTGGATCGCTTCGGCGAACTGCTTGGCGAAGTTCAGGTCCGGCTTGCCGGTCTCGCACCACACCAGGTCGGCGAACGGGGCATAGGCCAGGCCACGCGAGATCGCCTGCTCGACGCCAGGGCGGACGCGGAAGAAGCCTTCCACGGTGCGTTCGCCGGTGCAGAACGGCTGGTCGTTGGGATCCACGTCCGAGGTGAGCAGGTCGGCCGCCTCGGCGTCGGTGCGGGCGATGACCAGGGTCGGGGTGCCCATCACGTCGGCCGCCAGGCGCGCAGCGTTGAGCTTCTCGACCGCTTCGCGGCTCGGCACCAGCACCTTGCCGCCCATGTGGCCGCATTTCTTGACCGAGGCCAACTGGTCCTCGAAGTGCACGCCGGCCGCGCCCGCGTCGATCATCGCCTTCATCAGCTCGAAGGCGTTGAGCACGCCGCCGAAGCCCGCTTCGGCGTCGGCCACGATCGGGGCGAAGTAGTCGATGTCGTCCTTGCCTTCGGACCACTGGATCTGGTCGGCGCGCTGGAAGGTGTTGTTAATGCGGCGCACCACCTGCGGCACCGAGTTGGCCGGGTACAGCGACTGGTCCGGATACATCTCGCCGGCGACGTTGGCGTCGCCCGCCACCTGCCAGCCCGACAGGTAGATCGCCTTCAGGCCCGCCTTCACCTGCTGCATGGCCTGGTTGCCGGTCAGGGCGCCGAGCGCGTTGACGTAGGGCTCGTTATTGACCAGGTCCCACAGCTTTTCGGCGCCGCGCTTGGCGAGAGTGTGTTCAATCTGCACAGACCCACGCAGGCGCACCACATCGGCCGCCGTGTAGTTGCGCGTGACACCCTTCCAGCGCGGGTTGCTTTCCCAGTCTTGCTGGAGTTCACTGATCTGTTGTTCACGAGTTGCCATGCTGTTCTCCTGATTGAATAAACCTGAGTTGCGAAAGGAATCCGTTGGGTAAATCATAGATCAGTTTGTGCGCAGCACAACAACTCTTATATAAGATATCGAAAGTATTTTTTTGTTTTTATTTTCAATGACTTATGAATTTCATTTCATGATACGGCATGAAATTTCTCACGATGGGAATACGAGAGCCGAATCGATTGCTGCGTTTTCCGCAATGCGCACTCTCCGTTTCACATTGTGGAATCTTCGCTGCTACGACACATGCTTTGAAACAATTGCTTTCGCCTATGTCCCTGATTAAGAGAAATAATTGTTGTAAAAATGCATTTGTATTGACATAAGGAATGAGCGGTGAGAAGCTTGCCACATCATCAATTTCGTCATTTTCCAACTGAAAGCCTTTATGTCCTGCAAGCTCCGCCGTCACCTCCTTCCCTTCCTGTTCCTTGCTGCGGGCTCGGCGTCGGCCGGCGTCATCACCCAGGATGGCGTCACCTTCACCTCCACCTTCACCGGGAATGTTCTGACGCTGGAAATCGATGCGGCCCAGCGTAGCGGCGGCTGGGCGGCGGCAAGCGCCATCGATGCGCTCGCCATCAAGACGATCGGCGACTTCAAGGGCGTCACGATGACTAGTTCGACCGGCGCCGAATGGACCCTGTTGAACAGTGAACTCCGGGCCAGCGGCTGTGGCGGCGCGCCGAGGGCCAGGTCCGGCGACACCTTCAGCCGCCTGTGCTACACGGGCGACGCCGTCGCGCTGGCGGACAACATGGTGTTCACCTTTACCTTCGACGGCGGGCCGACGCTGGCCGCACCACACCTGAAAGTCCACTTCGTCAATGCCAACGGCGCCAAGACCGGCAGCCTGCTGTCGAGGGACTTCCCGTGGCAGGCCGAAACCATCCCGAGCGCACCGGCACCTGCACCTGCACCTGCACCTGCACCTGCACCTGCACCGGCGCCGGCGCCGGTGCCTGAACTGATCCCGCCGCCGGTGATCACCCAACCGGGCAAGACGCCGGGACAGGACCTCGACACCTTGCCGGTTTCCACGGGCGGCAAGGCATCGGAGGACCAGGCAAGGGCGGTGCCGGAGCCGCAGTCGCTGGCCATCGTCGGCGCCGGCCTGGCGCTCATGGGCCTGGTGCTGCGTCGCGGCCGTCGCCGCATCCGCAGCCGCGCCAAGGCCTGACAGCTCCCTGCGCCCTGCCCGACGGGCCGCCTTGTGCGGCCCGTTCTGCTTTCCGGGCCGGCTCTACGGGGACGAAAAAGCTAACTCGGCCATTGGTTAGACGCCTAACAGAGTGCCTTTTGGGAAACGCATAGTCTGGCCTTGCGTGCTCATCGGTACGCATGTTCCGGGCCGTTCGCATGACGCGAAGGCCCGGGCGTTTCCAACTTAAAAGGAGACCGAGTTGAAGACCTTACTACGCACTGCGGCAGCCCTGCTGCTCTCCGCCGGCCTGGCCGCATCCGCCCAGGCGGGCACCCTCACCTACCAGGGCGTGACCTTCACGTCGTCCTGGTCCGGCAACCTGCTGACGCTGGAGATCGACGCCGCCAATCCCACCGGGGACTGGGCCGGCGCCACCAGCATCGGCGCCCTCCAGCTGAAGGATATCGGCAGCTTCGCCGACGTGACGCTGGTGTCGGCCCCCGGCGCGGCCGCCAACTGGACGCTGTCGTCGAACGAACTCAACGCCAATGGCTGCCGCGGCGGTTCGCATGCAGGCACCGGCCTGTGCTACTCGGGCGAACGGGTCGCGCTGGGGGACAACATGGTGTTCCAGTTCGCCTTCAACGGCGGCGTGCCGGCACTCGATGCGCCGCACCTGAAGGTCAACTTCTTCGGCGAGGGCGACCGCAAGATGGGCAGCCTGCTGTCGCAGGCGATCGCCCCGGTGCCCGAGCCGGAAACCTGGGCGATGATGCTGGGCGGGCTGGGGCTGGTGGGGTTCATGGCGCGCAGGCGGCAGAAGAAGGCCTGACCCGAAGCTGGATGTAAAAAAGGCGCGTGCCGTTCAGGTACGCGCCTCTATTTTTTGGTGCGACAAGGCGTTCGGACTCGCTGCGAACTTGGGTCCCCGCCTGCGCGGGGACGACGGTTGTATCGGTAACCTTGGAACTGCCTCCAGCGTTATTCCAGCTACCGCACTTTGCACGTCGTTCCCGCGCAGGCGGGAACCCAATGCTACGTGTGGACCGTTAGCGTCAAATCACTTCGCCAGTTCCACCCGTTCCTGCTCGCCGAACACCAGCTGCCCGCCGCGCACCCGCACCGGTATGGTGTCCTTCGGCCCGAACCTGCCGGCCAGGATCGCCTTCGACAGCGGGTTCTCGATCTGCTGCTGGATCGCGCGCTTGAGCGGACGCGCGCCATACACCGGATCGTAGCCTGCCTCGGCGATCTTCTGCAGGGCATCCTCGTCGATGTCGAGCTTCATCTCCATCTTGGCGAGGCGTTCTTCCAGGTTGTGCAGCTGGATCTTCGCGATGGCGCCGATGTTCTTCTCGTCGAGCGCATGGAACACCACGATCTCGTCGATGCGGTTGATGAACTCGGGACGGAAGTGCCCGCGCACCTCGGCCATCACGGCCAGCTTCACCACTGCCGGCTCGTCGGTGTCCATCGACTGGATCTTGTGCGAACCCAGGTTCGAGGTCATGACGATCACCGTGTTCTTGAAGTCCACGGTGCGGCCCTGGCCATCGGTCATGCGGCCGTCGTCCAACGCCTGCAGCAGCACGTTGAACACGTCCGGGTGCGCCTTCTCGATCTCGTCGAGCAGGATCACGCTGTACGGCTTGCGGCGCACGGCTTCGGTGAGGTAACCGCCCTCCTCGTAGCCCACGTAGCCCGGCGGCGCACCGATCAGGCGGGCGACCGAGTGTTTCTCCATGAACTCGCTCATGTCGATGCGGATCAGCGCCTCCTCGGTGTCGAACAGGAAGTTCGCCAGCGCCTTGCACAGCTCGGTCTTGCCGACGCCGGTCGGGCCCAGGAACATGAAGGAGCCGTACGGGCGGTTCGGATCGGACAGGCCGGCGCGCGAACGGCGGATCGCATCCGACACCGCCTCGATCGCCTCGTCCTGGCCCACCACGCGCTTGTGCAGCTCATCCTCGATGTGCAGCAGTTTTTCCCGCTCGCCCTGCATCATGCGCGACACCGGGATGCCGGTTGCGCGCGCCACCACTTCGGCGATCTCCTCGGCGCCCACCTGGGTACGCAGCAACCGCGGCTTGGCCGCGTCGCCGTCGCTGCCTTCGACCGCTTCCTCGGCCTTCTTCAGCTGCGCTTCCAGTTCCGGCAGGCGGCCGTATTGGAGCTCCGAGACGCGCTGCCAGTTGCTCTGGCGCTTGGCTTCCTCCATCTGGTAGCGCAGGCGCTCGATCTCTTCCTTGATGTGCGAAGTGCCCTGCACCGCCGCCTTCTCGGCCTTGAGGATTTCCTCGTAATCGTTGTACTCGCGTTCCAGGCGCGCGATCTCCTCGCCGATCAGCTCGAGGCGGCGCATGGACCCTTCATCGGTTTCCTTGCGCACGGCTTCGCGCTCGATCTTCAGCTGGATCAGGCGGCGTTCGAGCTTGTCCATCACCTCCGGCTTGGAGTCGATCTCGATCTTGATCTTCGAGGCCGCCTCGTCGATCAGGTCGATCGCCTTGTCCGGCAGGAAGCGGTCGCTGATGTAGCGGTGCGACAGCTCGGCCGCGGCGATGATCGCCGGGTCGGTGATCTCGACCTTGTGGTGCAGCTCGTACTTTTCCTGCAGGCCGCGCAGGATGGCGATGGTGGCCTCCACGCTCGGCTCGTCGACCATGATCTTCTGGAAGCGGCGTTCCAGCGCGGCGTCCTTCTCGACGTACTTGCGGTACTCGTCGAGCGTGGTCGCGCCCACGCAGTGCAGCTCGCCGCGCGCCAGCGCGGGCTTGAGCATGTTGCCGGCGTCCATCGCGCCTTCGGCCTTGCCGGCGCCGACCATGGTGTGGATCTCGTCGATGAAGACGATGGTCTGGCCCTCGTCCTGGGCCAGCTCCTTCAGCACGGATTTCAAACGTTCCTCGAATTCGCCGCGGTATTTGGCGCCCGCCAGCAGGGCCGCCATGTCGAGCGACAGCACCCGCTTGCCCTTGAGCGAGTCCGGCACCTCGCCATTGACGATGCGCTGCGCCAGGCCTTCGACGATGGCGGTCTTGCCCACGCCCGGTTCGCCGATCAGGACCGGGTTGTTCTTGGAACGGCGCTGCAGCACCTGGATCGCGCGCCGGATCTCGTCGTCGCGGCCGATCACCGGATCCAACTTGCCCTGGCGCGCCCGTTCGGTCAAATCGAGCGTGTATTTTTTCAGCGCTTCGCGCTGGCCCTCGGCGTCCTGCGAGTTCACCGATTCGCCGCCGCGCACCGCCGAGATCGCCGACTCGAGGGCCTTCCTTGCCAGGCCATGCTCACGGGCCAGGCGGCCGGCGTCGGACTTGTCCTCGGTGAGCGCCAGCAGGATCATCTCGGAGGCGAGGAACTGGTCGCCGCGCTTCTGCGACTCGCGGTCGGCCAGGTTCAGCAGGGCCACCAGCTCGCGCCCCACCTGCACGTCGCCGCCGGTGCCCATCACCTTCGGCAGGCGCTCGAGCGCCGATTTCAGCGCATTGCCCAGCCCGCCGACATTGACGCCGGCGCGCTGCAGCAGCGAACGGGCGCCGCCGTCGTCCTGGTTCAGCAGGGCGACGAGCAGGTGGACCGGATCGATGTATTGATTATCGTTGCCGACCGCCAGGCTCTGGGCATCCGCCAGCGCTTCCTGGAGCTTGGTCGTCAATTTGTCTTGCCGCATGGTATTGCTCCCTAGTGGTGTTCTTAATTCAGCTTAACTAAGTGAGGAGCAAAATAGGGGCCACTGTCCGCTTTTCAAGATGTGCAATGCGTGGCTGCTTGCCGGGCAGGCATTTTAGTCCATGGTGGTCCTGGGCTCGCCCTGGCTCAGCCCCTTGATGTCGCGCACGTTCTTCTGAACGGCGACGACGGCGAACAGGCTCAGGATGAAGGACATGGCGTAGAAGCCTTTTTCGCTCGACGCCAGCGTGGCGTTCCACAGGCCGACCGTCAGCAGCAGCATGGCCGCGATCAGCGAGACCCAGCACAGGCCAACGTAGATGCCGGTGACCGGAATGCCTTCGCTGCGGTCGCGCACGGTCTTCTGCAGCGACACCGCGGCGAACAGGCCGAACAGCAGCAGGGTCAGGTAATAACCCTTCTCGTTCAGCTGCATCTGGGCGTTCCACAGGCCGATCAGGTAAGCGCTTGCGCCGATCAGGAGCGCACCCCAGGAAGCACCAACGAAGGCAGCGGTCGGGCGTTGGACAGTTTGCATGGCTGATTCCTCTGGTAATGGGTAATGATCCAGCCGCAAACCTATCACGTCCCTTGCGCCTCGCAATTGAGATATGCAGGGGTATCGGCGGGTGATACCGCTAGCCGCGCAGCGCGCGCCATGTGGCGAACCCGGCAACGCAGAACAGGATCGAGCCCACCAGGTGCAGGGCCGTATGCGCGAGCGCCCAGCCAATCTCGCCGCGCTGGAGCAGCAGCACCGATTCGCCCGAAAAGCTGGAAAAGGTGGTGAGCCCGCCGAGGAAGCCGGTGACGGTGAACAGGCGCCATTCCGGCGACAGGTCCGGATGGGCGGTGAAGAAGCCCAGCGCCAGCCCGACCAGGTAGCCGCCGACCAGGTTCGCTGCCAGCGTGCCGAGCTGCACGTAGGCGTGCAGCTTGCCGAGCCAAAGGCCCAGCCCCCAGCGCAGCCAGGCGCCGATCGCGGCCCCTGCACCGACCGCCAGCCAACTCATCGGATGGATGGACGCCCGGCCCACTTGGCCTTGGCGGAGTCGTCGCTGGCCCTGGCATCGACCCAGCGCGCGCCATCGGGCGTCTGCTCCTTCTTCCAGAACGGCGCGTCGGTCTTGAGGTAGTCCATGATGAACTCGCAGGCGGCGAAGGCTTCGCCGCGGTGCGCCGAGGCGCAGGCCACCAGCACGATCTGGTCGAACGGCTTGAGCGGCCCGACCCGGTGGATGACCAGCACCCCCAACAGCGGCCAGCGCGCCCTTGCCTGGGCGACGATGTCTTCCAGCGCCTTTTCCGTCATGCCGGGATAGTGCTCCAACTCCATCTCGGACACCCGCGCGCCCTCGTTCAGGTCGCGCACCGTGCCGACGAAGCTGACCACGGCGCCGACGCGTCCGTCGCCTTCGCGCAGCCGGGCGATCTCGCGCGACAGGTCGAAGTCGCCCTCCTGCACGCGGATCTCGGTGACCGGCCCGGCCGGCGCCGGTGCCTGCGCTTGTGCCGTCGTCATCGGCCGTCCTTCGCCTGGCGCACCAGCAGCTGTTCGATGCGGGTTTCGGTGCGGGCATCGAGCAGCGCCGGCAGCGCCAGCAGTTCGCGCAGCCCGCCGGCCTGGCCGCCCGCGCCGTGCCCGGACTTCGGCCCGGACTTGAGCGAGCTTTGCAGCACCTCGACCTGCAGCTTCAGGCGCTCGCGCGCGAACTCGGCGCCGCTGTCGATGCCGGCCCCGATTTCCAGCCGCAGCAGCTCATGCAGCAGCCTTTCGCGGTTCGCTTCCAGCTGGCGTGCATAGTCGGCACGCTCATCGCCACGGCCGGCGCCGCCGTCGGCTTCCAGCGCCCGCAGCGCCGCCTCGAAGCGGGCGTGCAGGATGGCCTCGTAGCCGCCTTCGAGCGGCAGCAGCGCCTCCCAGCGTGCGCGCCAGTCCTGCGGATTGGTGTGGGCGTCCGGGTTGACGAGCGCGGTTTCCAGCGCCTGGATCAGGCGCAGCTTGTCGCGCACGGCGCCGGCCAGCGCCAGCCCGGCCGCGCGGCGCGCGATGTCGGCATGGTGCTGCACGGCCGCCACCGCGGCATGGTAGCGTTTCTCGATGCGCGCCTCGTGGGCGCGCGGCACCGGACCGATCGCCTGCCATCCGGCCGCCGCCTCGCGCAGCAGCTTGCCGGCGGTGGCGGGGGTGGCATCGGGCGCGGCGGCCTCCAGCCGGGCGCACAGCGCTTCCTTCGCCGCCTCGTGCGCGCGCCGTTCGGTGTCCGCCGCATGGGCCTGCTCCTTGCGCTGGGCGAACAGCGCGTCGCAGGCGGCACGGAAGCGCTGCCACAGCGCCTGCTCGGCCTTGCGTTCGAGCGGCAGCGCGCGCGCATGCTCCTGCCAGCGGTGCTGCAGCTCGCGCAGCAGGTCCACGGCATGGCGGTCGTGCGGGTCGAGCGCCAGCGCTTCCTCGATGAGCTGCTCGCGCACCGCCATCTCGCCCTTGCGCTGCTCCTCGAGCGGACGCTGGAGCGTGTTCAGGGCCTCGGTGAAGAGCTGGTCGAGCCGCTTCTTTTCCTTGCGGTCGATGGCGCCCAGGTGGCTCCAGGCCGTGCGCAGGCGCTGCACGGTGCCGGAGACATGCTTCCAGTCGGCCTGCCCGCTCTCCAGCCGCGCGATCTCGGCCCGGGCTTCATCGACAAGCGCCTGGCCGCGCGCGGCATTGGCGTGGCGCTCGTCGGCCAGATGGCGGAAGTGGGCGGCGGCGGGCGCATAGGCGGTGGTGCAGGCGGCGTCGAAGCGCTCCCACAGCGAACGCGGCGCGGCGCCCGACAGGCTGTCGAGCGCCTTCCAGCGCTCGCGCATGCTGCCCACCTTCTTGGCCAGTTCCGCCATCGACAGGTTCTGCGTCGGCAGCGCTTCGACCGACTTGATCAGTTCTTCACGCGAGACGTTGCCGCCCCAGCGCGCCCAGTCCGACAGGCGCTTGAGTTCGGCGCGCACATGGGCGAGGCGGTCGGCCTGGGCCGGGCTCAAGCGCATGCCCTTGTCCTTGCTTTCCTTGAGCGACTTGTCGAGCTCGGCCGCCGCGCCGAGCGAACCCTGCTGCAGCGCCGCTTCCATCGCGTCGAGACGGTCGAGGAAGTGCTGGTCGGCTCCCTTGTTCTGCGGTTTCGGCTGTTTAGGCTGCTTTGGCTCGGCAGCGGCCGGCGCGGCCGCTGCCGCCTTCTCCTGTTTCGGCGGGCGCACCTCGTGCGGCAGGCTGGCCAGCAACTCGTCGAAGCGGCGCTGGAGCTGCTGGGCCGGCGCGCTGGACGGCAGTGCCGGCAGGCGGCTCCATTCCTTGCGCAACGCATCGGCCTTCAGTTCCGCAAGCGGCTGCGCCTGCCACTGGGACAGTGCCGCTTCGCGCGCGGCAATCGCCGCCTGGTCCTGTTCGAGGGTGGCCAGGCCGGCGCTCAGGCGCGCATGCTCGGTCGCGAATTCGGCCACCAGCGAACGCGGCAGCGAAGGATGGCCGGGGGCGACCAGCGCCGCGGCCTGCTCGCGCTGCAAGGCCTCCAGGCGTTCGGCGAAAGCGGCAGGCTCGAGCCCGGCGGATTCGAGCTGGCGCAGCGCGGCAAGGCGGTCGATCATGGCGCGCTGCAGCTGCACCTGGTCTTCCAGGCGCTTGCCGAGCTCGGCGCGGACGGCGTCGAACTCCGGCGCCAGCTCGGGCGCGTTCGTGACCGCCCACTTGCGGTCGAGCTCAGCGACGTGGTTGGGGGTCAGCAAGGTATCGTTCAGCAGCGCGCGCGCATGCGCCAGCGCTTCCTGGCCACGGCGCAACTCGGCTTCGTGGTGGCGGATGGCGTCGAGCCGCGACTGCATCAGCTTGGCGACGCGGCGATCCAGGTTACGCATTGCCACATGCACGCGTTCGAGCTGGGGCCGGCTGTGGACCAGCTCGGCCGCAGCGAGGCGCAATTCGGAAAAATCGGAAGACAGGATGAAGGCGACGGCGGCGTCTTCGTTACCGTCCAGGTGCTTGAGCTGTTCGGCCTGCTGCTCGCGCGGAGTCGGGGCACCGGCGGCCTGGCCACCCGGCGCGGGCTGGCCCGGCTGCGCACCGGGCTGTCCGCCCGGCGCGTCGCCTTGCGCACCGGCGGCCGGCTTGTCGCCACCCTGCCGCTTGAAAAGGAATTCGAACATGATGAAATCGCACTTCCAAAACCCCCATCATAACAAAGAACCACGGCGCGGCTCGCCCTCCGGACGCTCAGTGCGTCATATAGTACGAGGCTGCCGCGGCATTGTTTTGCCTGATGGAATTTGAGGCCATGGCCGCGCTCGCCGGCAGGCGCTGCCCTGGCGTGGCGGAGTAGGCGCGGTTCTCGTTCTGCCAGGCATCGTGTGCCATCATCTGGTTGGCGATCGCGAACCACGCTTCGCTCGGCACATGGGTGCGTGCTAGGGGGAACAGCTCGCGCTCCTCGCGGTCCAGGCGCTCGAGCAGCAGCTTGCAGCAGCGCTCCAGCGCGGCGCCGAAGCCATGGTCCTGCACCGCGGCGGCCGCATGGGCATCGGCCCGTGCCTCGATCGCCGCCAGGCTCAGGGCATCCAGTTCGGCCAGCAGGGCCTGTGCGGCGCCGGCGCGGCGCAGCGCCGGGATCACGAACTTGTCGAGCTTGCGCCAGTGGCAGTTGTCGAAGGCCACGCGCAACGCATCGCAGGCCAGTTCGAACTGCCGCGGCGTGGCCGCCGCCAGCTTCCACGAACTGGGATGCCAGCGCTCCAGCAACGATTGCAGGCCGATGCGCGCACTGGCTTGCTCGATGGACAGGGCGACCAGCGTGTAGGTTGATGTCAGCATCCGCGTCTCCTCTCAGGAATGCTCCGCCAGTACGTGGCCCGTCTGCGGCCGCGTTGCGTCGACTGGGGAGGCTATTGTTGGGGACAGGCGGCTGCTATTGTTGTTATCGCCGGCCTGTGGGAACTCGTAGTGTAGAGAGATGCTCTGCCTTTGGCTTGAGATGGCACAAACCCAACCCGGTGGACATCGGAGACTTTTTGATAATCGCGATGTCGAAATAATTTCGTCCTACGCGCTCGCCCCCGCTTCGTCCTTCGCTTGCTCCGATGCAAGGGCGGCGCCGAGCCGCATGCCGACGCCTTCCGGAACGGCCCGGGTCAGGCGTACCCGCGGGCACCCGTGCCAGCGCGCGCAGCGCCGCACCGCGGCTGCCACGTCCTGCAGCAGCCGCGCGCTCGTGCGCACGCCTTGCTCGAACACCACATTGCGCAATTCGAACTCGCCGGACTTGCGGTGCGCCTTGGCATCGACCCGGCCCACCAGGGCGCCGCGGCGCAGGATCGGCAGCGTGAAGTAGCCGTACTTGCGCTTGTCCGCCGGGGTATAGCATTCGAGACGGTAGTCGAAGCCGAACAGCTCGAGGGCGCGCCGGCGGTCCCACACGATCGGGTCGAAAGGAGACAGCAGGCTGGTCAGGCTCGGCGCCAGCGCGCCGCTGGCGGCCTGCCGCGCCAGGACGGCGTGCTCGGGATGGATGTAGACCGGGTCGGCCCAGCCCTCGACACGGGCGCGCAGCAGCAGGCCCTCTTCCGCCAGCTGGCGCGGGTCCGGATGCGGCCGCCGCGTGCGGTGGTAGTCGGGTATCCACGACGCCTTTGCCAGCCCGAGCGCCCGTACCGCCCGCAGCACGAAGCTGCGCCGCACTTCCTCCAGGACAGGCGTGCGCGCATCGTCCCATCCCGGATGCACGCGCGCGGCCAGGTCGTAGACGCGCTCGAAATTGTGGCGGCGCGCGATCATCAGCTCGCCGGCCGTGAACAGCGCTTCGAGCGTGCGCTTTTCCGCCTTCCATTCCCACCAGCCGCCCGCTTTTCCATCGCTGCGTTCGAAGTCCGAGGAGCGCACCGGCCCGTTCGTCCGCACGTGCTCGAGCAGCGTAGCAGCCTCCCCCGCGCGCTCGCGCATCCAGGTGGCCGAATATTTCCAGCCCATCGACTCCGGGTCACGCATGCGGTGGCGGTACAGGCCGTAATCCTCGATCGGCAGGAAACAAGCTTCGTGCGCCCAGTATTCGAACAAACGGCCCTCGGCCAGCAGTTCGTCGAGCCAGGCCGGCTGGTAGTCGCCCAGGCGGCTCCACAGGACCAGGTAGGGACTGCGCGCCACGACACTGATTGTGTCGATTTGCAACATCCCCATGCGCCGGATCGCGGCCAGCACGTCGCTCTTGGCTGCGCGCTGGCGACGCGGCTTCAACATGTCCTGGGCCGCCAGGTGCAGGGCGCGGGCAGCGCCGACAGTCAATGTCAGGTCAGGTTCGCTCATTGCACCCATTGTAATGACAAATCAATACCACTGTAAAAAAACACAGTCTTTTCTTGGGCCGGGCGGGAAGTCTGCGCTATAGTAAGCGCCGACCCGACTTACCATTTTAACCATGCGGCTGCTCCATACTTCCGACTGGCACCTGGGCCAGACCCTGCACAATTTCGACCGCACCTACGAGCACCAGTGCTTCCTCGACTGGCTGGTCGACACCTTGGTGCGCGAGGACATCGACGTGCTCCTGATCGCAGGCGACATCTTCGACAATGCCAACCCGTCGGCCGCAGCCCACCGCCAGCTCTACCGCTTCCTGCAGCAGGCCAAGGCCAGGGGGCCGCACCTGCAGGTGGTCGTCATCGCCGGCAACCACGATTCCCCGGGCCGGCTGGAAGCGCCGACGCCGTTGCTGGAAGCGCATGGCATCATCGTGGTCGGCAACGTCGGCAGGAACGGCGATGGCGAGATCGACCTCGAGCGCCTGCTGGTGCCGCTGCGCGGGCGCGACGGCAAGGTGGCCGCCTGGTGCCTGGCAGTTCCCTTCCTGCGCCCGGGCGACGTGCCGCGCGTGGTGGCGCAGGACGAAACGCTGGCGCTGGACCCTTACCTGCACGGCACCGCCCTGCTCTACCGCCAGGCCTTCGCGCTGGCGCAGTCGCGCTGCACCGATGGCGAAGCGATCATCGCGATGGGCCACTGCCACATGGTCGACGGCCAGTCCTCGCAGGATTCCGAGCGCCGCATCGTCATCGGCGGCACCGAGGCGCTGCCGGCCTCGATGTTCGATCCCCAGGTGGCCTACGTGGCGCTGGGCCACCTGCACCTGGCGCAGCGCGTCGGCGGCCACGAGCACCGGCGCTATTGCGGCAGCCCGCTGCCGCTGTCGTTCTCGGAAGTGGGCTACCAGCACCAGGTGCTGCGCATCGAGCTCGACGGTTGCAACACGAAGTCGGTGACGCCATTGCACGTGCCGCGCGCCGTGCAGCTGCTGCGCGTGCCCGCCCAGCCGGCCCCGCTCGAGGACGTGCTGGCCGCACTGGAGGCGCTCGACGTCCCCGAGCAAGCCTTGCACGCCCAGCCCTACCTCGAGGTGCGGGTGCTGCTCGACGGCCCCGAACCGGGCATCCGCGCCCGCGTCGAAGCGGCGCTCGCGGGCAAGCCGGTGCGCCTGGCCAAGATCGAACCGACCCGGCGCTACGCCACGCCCGATGCGGCATCCGAGGCCTTGACGCTCGACCAATTGGCCCAGCTGCAGCCGGACGACATCTTCCGCCGCCTCTGGGCGCAGCGCTTCGGCGACGAAGCCCCGCCCGACCAGCTGGCCGCGTTCGCCGAGCTGACGCATGCCCTGGACGGAGGCGCCGCATGAGGATCCTGCGCATCAGCGGCAAGAACCTGGCTTCGCTGGCCGGAGAATTCCGTGTCGATTTCGAATCCGAGCCGCTTGCTTCGAGCGGCCTGTTTGCCATCAGCGGCCCGACCGGCGCGGGCAAGAGCACCCTGCTCGACGCCCTCTGCCTGGCGCTGTACGACGCCACGCCACGCCTGCTCAAGCGCGCCGGCAGCCAGTTGCCGGACGTCGGCGGCGACACCGTGTCGGCGCTCGACCCGCGCACCCTGCTGCGCCGCGGCGCCGCCGAGGCCTGGGCCGAAGTGGATTTCGCCGGCAACGACGAGATCCGCTACCGTGCGCGCTGGAGCGTGCGGCGCGCCTACGGCAAGCCGGGGGGCGCGCTGCAGCCGTCCAAGATGACCCTGCACCGCCTGCCCGAACTCGACCCGCTGGGCGGCACCAAGACCGAGGTCGCGGCGGAAATCGTGGCGCGCATCGGCCTGTCGTTCGAGCAGTTCACGCGCGCCGTGCTGCTGGCGCAGAACGAGTTCTCGGCCTTCCTCAAGACCGACGAGAACGAACGCGGCGAACTGCTGGAAACCCTCACCGGCACCACCATCTACACCGAGATCTCGAAGCGCGCCTTCGAGCGCTACCGCGCCGAGCAGGAACGCACCAGGATGCTGGCCGCGCAGCTGGCCAACCAGGCCCCGCTGCCGGCACAAGAGCGCGCGAAGCTCGACGCCGACCGCGTCAATGCCGAGCTGGCCCTCGAAGCCGCGGACGCGCGCCGCGCCGCGCTCGAGCACGAGCTGCGCTGGCACCAGGAAGCCGCCAAGCTGGAGCGCAGCGAGGCCCAGGCCGGGGAAGCGCTGGCGCAGGCGCAGGCCGCACTGGCCGCGTCCGCCGAACGGCGCCGGCGCCTGGCCACGCTCGACGCGGTCCAGCCGGCGCGCCCGCTGGTCACCGAGATCACCCGCCTGGAAGAAGAGCGCAAGGCGGCCGTGGAGTCCGGGGACAAGCTCGAAGCCGCACTTGCCACGGCGCTGGAAGCGCGGCGCCAGGCCGTGCTCGACGCCGACGCCGCCCTGGCCGCCGTCGATGCCGCCGACGGCGCGCTGCGGAGCGCGGCGCCGCAGCTCGACGAAGCCAAGGCGCTCGATGCCGCCGTCGCTGCCCTGGCGCCTTCGCATGAGCAGGCGTCGAACGCGCTGGAAGCGGCGCGCACCGAGGCCCGCCAGGCGCGCGGCGTGCACCAGGCCAAGGCGGCCGAACACGAAGCCGCGCGCCGCCAGCGCGACGGTGCGGCGGCATGGCTGTCCGCGCACACGCGGCTGGAACCGATGGCCGCGCAGTGGCCGCGCTGGGACAAGCTGCTGGCCCAGGCCGGCCACGCGGTGGCGGCCGATGCCGCGGCCTCGGCGGCGCTTGCCGCCGCCGGCAGGCAGGCTGCCGAAGCGGCGCAGCACGAGCAGGCCGCCGCTGGCGCCCTGCAGGACGCCAGCGCCCGCCTCGAGGCCCTCGACACCGCGCGCCGCGAAGCGATGGCCGCGCTGGAGTCGAACGACCCGCAGGCGCTGGACAACGAGCGCCATGCGCTCGATGCGCGCCGCGAACGTCTCGCTGCGGCCGACAAGGCCTGGACCGCGCTGGTTACTACCCGGCAGGAACTGGCGGACACCGCCGGCGAGCTCGACCGCGTTGACACGGCGCGCGCCGCCTCCACCCGCTTGCTCGACGAGGCGCGCGCCGCCGCGCCCGCCCTCCTGGCCGCCATGCAGCAGGCCGAGAAATCGCTCTCGGCGGCCGAACTCGCCTGCGCCGCCGACGTGGAGGAACTGCGCGCGACGCTGGACGACGACACGCCCTGCCCGGTGTGCGGCTCGCACGCCCACCCCTACCGCGACAGCGGCCGCGAGGGCGTGCTGCGCAGCATGCTGACGAACCTGCGCGCCGAGGTAAACGCGTGCCGGGTGCGCGTACGCCAGAACGAAGCGGTGCAAGCCACCCAGGCGGCGACGCTGGCCGCCGCCAGCGAGCGCCTCGCATCGCTCCAGCGCGAACGCGCCACGCTCGCGAGGGTCGTGCAGGAACTCGAGGACGAATGGCAGGCCGAACCGCTGGCTGCGGAGGCGCCGGCCGACGCACTGCGCGCGGCCTGGTTCGCCGAAGCACGCGACACGCTGCGCGCCGCGGTGGCGGCGCTGGAGGGCCGCGCCACGGCATTGCGCCGCGCGGCCCAGGCCCGGGATGCCGCCCAGGCCGCCTACGACAAGGCGCACGCCGATCACGCGGGCCTGCGCCGGGCTGCCGACAGCGCCCGCGACAGCGTCGCGCGCCTGCAGGCCGAGCTGCGCGCAGCATCGGTCCAGCAGGAAGCCGCCTCCGCCCAGCTCGCCGCCGTGCTGGCCGAGCTCGATCCGGTGCTGTGCGATGCCTGCGGCGACCGCTGGCAGGATGCATGGCGCCGCAACCCCGGCGCATGGCGCGATGCGCGCGCCGCCGAAGCCGCGCAGTGGCAGGAACAAGCCGCTTTGCATACCCGCAGCGCTGCCGCCGCCGCCACCCTCGACGCCGAGGTGGCCGGCTTGGCGCAGCGGATCGCCCAGGCAGACCGCCACGGGGCCGGGGTTGCAGCCGAATTCAAGCGCATCGATGGCGAGCTCGGCGCCAAGCGCGGCCAGCGCCTCGGCTTGTGGCAGGGCCGGCCTGTGGCCGAGGTCGAACGGGAACTGCTGGCCGCCGTCGCCGCCGCGCGCAACCACCTGTCCGCGCGCCAGGCAATCGCCGCCGATACCGCCCAGCGCGAAGCAGGCGCCCGCACCGCGCTCGCGCAACTGAACGAGCATATCGCCGGCCTCGACGCCGCCGGCGCCCGGGCCGCCGCCGCGCTCGCCGACTGGCTGGAGGATTACCGCCGGAACTGTGAAACCCGCAACGCCCACGGCGGCCACAGCGATCACAGTGGCCACGACAGCGACGACCGGGTCGACCCGGTGGAAGATGCCGCCGAACTGGGCCGCCTGCTGGCCGTCGGCAGCACCTGGCTGGCGCAGGAACGCGCGGCACTGGGCGCCCTCGGCGCGCAGGTGGCCAGCGCCACCGCCGTGCTGGCCGAGCGCCGCGCCCAGCGCGCGCTGCACCGCGAAAGCACCCCGGAAAGCGGCCTGTCCGCCGAAGCGGTGGCGGCCGCGGTGGTGGCGCTGACCGACGAGCGCCGTGGCGCCCACGACCTCGCCACCGAGCTGCGCATGCGCGCCGCGCAGGACGACACCCGCCGCGTGCAGGCCCAGGCCGTGCTGGCCGAGATCGAACGCCAGCAGGCGCAGGAGCAGCGCTGGGGCAGGTTGTCCGAGCTGATCGGCTCGAGCGACGGCAAGAAGTTCCGCAACTATGCCCAGCAGTTCACGCTCGACGTGCTGCTCGGCTATGCCAACGCCCACCTGGCCCAGCTGGCGCGCCGCTACCGCCTCGAACGCGTCACGCACAACGGCGCACCTTCGCTGGCGCTGATGGTGCGCGACCAGGACATGGGCGGCGAGGTCCGTTCGGTCAATTCGCTGTCCGGCGGCGAATCCTTCCTGGTGTCGCTGGCGCTGGCGCTGGGGCTGGCCTCGCTGTCCTCGAACCGGGTGCGCGTCGAGTCGCTGTTCATCGACGAGGGTTTCGGCTCGCTCGACAGCGACACCCTGGGCGTGGCGATGGACGCGCTCGACGCCCTGCAGTCGATGGGACGCAAGGTGGGCGTCATCTCGCACGTGCAGGAAATGACGGAGCGCATCGCCACCAAGGTCCTGGTGCGCCCGGGCGGCGGCGGCAGCAGCGCCGTCGTCGTCGAGTAAACGGATCTGCGGCAAGCCGGGCACGGTCGCGGCAGCCGCCAGGGACCGTCCAGCGTCACTGCAGGGCCAGTCTGCAGTGACGCCGGGCGCCCCGGACCCGGTGGGCTCCGGTACAATGCGCCCTCTGTACAACACGCAATCAATCATGAAACCCGCCCGTATCCTCACCTTCAAGTGCGCCAAGTGCGCCAAGCCGGTCAAGGTCTTCCTGCAAAAGGTCTCGGCCTGCTCGCACATCCAGCCCTACCAGGGCATCTGCGACTGCGGCGAAGTCAAGCGCCACGCGACCGGTAGTCCGGACGCCGTGAAGTCCTACCTCGAATCGACCGACGGCAACTGGCACCACCATCACTGATGAGCCAAGCGATGAGCCGGGTCACATGGCTTGAAGGCGGCGCCGAGCGCTCCGCACAGTGGCGCTCGGAAAGCGGCTGGCCGGCGCCGAAGAAGGTGGTCGTCGCCGACGACACCATGAACGCCGACACCGCCTACCGGCTGGCGCTCGACGGCACCGCCCTGCTCTGGCGCGGCGACTTCCAGAACGCGCGGCAGCTGCTGCAGGCGCTGGTGCGCCGCATCGAGCACAAGAGCGACCGCGCGCGGCGGGCAAAAGCCAAGGCGAATGCCGCACCCGTCCCGGCTGCCGAACTGTTCCACCGCCACCGCCTGCAGCAGCTGCAGCGCGCCCGCACGCTCGCCATGCTCTTGATTCCGTTCGAGCCCGGCCATGCGATCCCGCTGCGCCGCGCGCCCGACGTCGTCGATGCCTGTACCGAAGCCTACGGACCGGCCGACGAAGCCTACGTCGCCTCGCTGCGCGAACTGCTGGGCGTGATCGGCGCGCACGAATGGCGCCGCAAGGGCGTGCGCATCCCGGCGCTGGACGCCAGCATCCACCCGTGGTACGGCGTGTTTTCGCCGGTGCGCGGCGAGTACGTCGAGCTGGTCGCGCAGGCGCCGCTGCCGCACGGCGCGAAGCTGGCCTTCGACATCGGCGCCGGTACCGGCGTGCTGTCGGCGGTGCTGGCGCGCCGCGGCATCGCCCGCGTGCTGGCCACCGACATGGATGCCCGCGCACTCGGCTGCGCCCGCGACAACATCGCGCGCCTCGGCCTGTCGTCGCAGGTCGACGTCATCGAAGCGGACCTGTTCCCCGAAGGCCGCGCCCCGCTGGTCGTCTGCAACCCGCCCTGGCTGCCAGGCAAGCCGAGTTCGGCCATCGAGTACGCGATCTACGACCCGGACAGCCGCATGCTCAAGGGCTTCCTCGGCGGACTCGCCGCCCACCTGGAGCCGGGCGGCGAAGGCTGGCTGATCCTGTCGGACCTGGCCGAGCACCTGGGCCTGCGCTCACGCGAGCAATTGCTCGGCTGGATAGGCGAGGCCGGGCTCGCAGTCGTCGCGCGCCACGACGTGCGCCCGACACACGGCAAGGCGAGCGATCCGGACGACCCCTTGCACATGGCACGCTCGCGTGAAGTCACGTCGCTCTGGCGGCTGCGCGCCGCAGCGTAGATCGACGGCTTGTTGTAGGGAGGGTATTTCTTTCGCCCTGCAAAATCCTTGATTGCATGTGCGGGCGAACCGCGCTATAATCTTTTTCTCAGACGCGGGGTGGAGCAGTCTGGCAGCTCGTCGGGCTCATAACCCGAAGGTCACAGGTTCAAATCCTGTCCCCGCAACCAAATACCATACAGAAGCCCGACTCTTGCAGCCGGGCTTTTGTTTTCTGTGGCAGCAAAAAGCAGCGCAGCACAAGCTGATGAGAGACAAGAAAGACAACGCGACGATCGACCTGCCGGGCTTCGAGCCGGCCGCCCCGCCCGTTCCCGTTGTCGAACCGAAGCGCGCCAGCCCTCGTCCGCGCCGCGCCTCCCTGAAGCAGGAACAGCTGTCGCTGCTGGAAGAAACCGACACCACCGGCCTGCCCGTCTGGCGCCGCGACGACGCGCTCGACCTGACCGGCTTGCCGGTCTGGGCGCCGGCCTCCACCTAGTCCGGCACGTTGGCCGCATTGCACCGGCCACACCGCATTGGCTAACCTCCCGCTGGACGACACATGAATTCGCATCCCTTTACCGCGCTGCCGCTCGCACCGCGCTTCCTCGCCAACCTGGCCACGCTGGGCTACCACCAGATGACGCCGATCCAGGCCGAGAGCCTGCCGTCGGTGCTGGCGGGCCGCGATCTCATTGCCCAGGCCAAGACCGGCAGCGGCAAGACCGCCGCCTTCGGCATCGGCCTCCTGCACAAGCTCAACCCGGCGTGGTTCGCGGTGCAGGGCCTGGTGCTGTGCCCCACGCGCGAACTGGCCGACCAGGTCGCGAACGAACTGCGCCGCCTGGCGCGCGGCGTCGGCAACGTCAAGATCCTGACTCTCACCGGCGGCGTTGCCATGCGCCCACAGATCGCCTCGCTCGAGCACGGCGCCCACATCGTGGTCGGCACGCCGGGACGCATCCGCGACCACCTCGGTCGCAAGACCCTGGACCTGTCGGGCGTCCAGACCCTGGTGCTGGACGAAGCCGACCGCATGACCGACATGGGCTTCTACGACGAGATCGAAGGCATCGTCAGCGCCTGCCCGCAGCGCCGCCAGACCCTGCTGTTCTCGGCAACCTATCCGGACGACATCCGCTTCGCCACCGCCGGCTTCCTGCGCGACCCGCTCGAAGTGGCCGTCGAAAGCCAGCACGACGCGAACCAGATCGGCCAGCGCTTCTACGAGATCGGCTTCGAAGGCCGGGACGAGGCCGTCGCGCGCCTGCTCAAGCATTACCAGCCGGTATCCACCCTTGCCTTCTGCAACACCAAGGCGCACTGCCGCGAACTGGCCGAGCACCTGCGCGCGCAGGGCTTCTCGGCGCTCGCCCTGTACGGCGAACTGGAGCAGCAGGAGCGCGACGAGATCCTGGTCCTGTTCGCCAACCGCAGCTGCTCGATCCTGGTGGCAACGGACGTCGCGGCGCGCGGACTCGACATCGCCAACCTCGACACCGTGATCAACGCCGACGTGTCGAAGGACCCGGAAGTGCACGTGCACCGCATCGGCCGCACCGGCCGCGGCGGCGAAACCGGCATGGCCCTGACCTTGTGCGCGCCCAACGAAAAGAAGTGGGTGCGCCTGATCGAGGAATACCAGGACGTCCCGGCCGAGTGGCACAAGCTGGACGAACTGGGCGAGCATCCGGAAGCGGGCCGTCCGGCGCCGATGATGACGCTGCACATCGCCGGCGGCAAGAAGGCCAAGCTGCGTCCCGGCGACATCCTGGGCGCCCTCACCGGCGACGCCGGGCTCACCAAGGACCAGGTGGGCAAAATCAATGTCACCGAGTTCGCCAGCTATGTGGCGCTCGACCGCCACGTGGCCGAGGCTGCCGTTGCGAAATTGAACGACCGCCAGGCGCCGGGACCGGAGTTCGGGGCGATCAAGGGACGCTATTTCAAGATGCGCTTCCTGGCAACCTGAGTCCTGCGCGAGTCCCCGGCGCCAGCGTACCGAAGGGGGCGGCCGGGGCGTCGCATACGGCTGAGTTGTAACGGACTTGTAACAGTCGCGCACGGTTGGCTCAGCAGCAGCATGGCCCCCGCAAATCTGGCATTATTTGTCAAAATACAAATACCCGAGCCGGGTGGCGGCGCCGAGTCCGCCTCACGGCAGGGCTTTGATGCCATGATGACGAGCACACCAGTAACCCAGCAACAGCAGACCGACGGCCGTACCGTGCGCGAAGTGGTCGAGTTCAACCAGGAACTCGTCAACGAGGTCTGGTGCCGGCGGATCTTCCGCCAGCTCCTGCAGTCGCTCGAACTGCAGTACGCGATGCAGATGCCGCATCGCCCCATCAATCCCGATACCATCCTCGTGCTCGATTCCGGCGACCCGATGCTGCTGCCTTCGCCGGACGTCGGCGCGGCCTGGTCGGAAGCGGGCGACCTGCACGACCTGGCGGCTGTCGTGCATTACGCGATCACGAAGGAAACGCCGCCCGCGGCGCCCTTGCGCGGCCGCGCCCTCCCCGAGTACAGCGAGACCTTCGTCAACGCGGTCGACCGCTGCCTTTCGCCCGATCCGGAACAGCGCCCGCGCACCATTGAACAGCTGCGCAACCTGCTCGGGATCGTCCCGCTCGGCCCCGCGGTGCCGCTGCAGGCCGCCGGGACCGGGACTGGCGGTGCCCCCGGCACTGCCGCCATGCCCGCGCCCGATCCGGAACCCTCGTTCCTCGACGCACCCGCGGCTGCTACCGAAAAGGGCCGCCTGCAACGCTGGCTGATGCTCATCGCGGCGGCCACCGTCCTGCTCGGCGGGCTGGGCGCCCTGGCGGCCCTGCTGCACCAGGCCGATTCGAGCGACGCGCTGACGCTGTCCTTGCCGGGCGACGAAGCGCCGGCACGACAGGCGCCGGCAGCGGCTGGCGCCGGCGCGCCGTCCGGGATGGACACTGCCGCGCTCGCCACACCCGAACCGGCCTACCCGGCCTACCCGGCCACGGACGATCTGGCCGAGGAAGCGATCCCGGCGGGCGCGCCGCCGACCGCGATCACCATCCCGCCCGCGCATGGCGAGGGCGCCCAGCACCGCCAGGCAGCAGCGGCCGGCGCCACTTACAAGCTCGTCATCAAGCCATGGGGCGCGATCCAGGTGAACGGCGTCGAGCGCGGCATCAGTCCGCCGCTCAAGCGCCTCACGCTGCCGCCGGGCGAGCATACGATCCGCATCGCCAACCCGAACTTCCCCGAACACACGGTGACGGTCAATGCCGTCAAGGGCGGCTCGTCCGTGATCGAACTGGACTTTACCGAGGAGGATATCGAGTGAAAACGCGAGTGAACGCGCGAGTGAACGCCCCCATCCTGACCACGGGCACGCGCGCCTGCGCCCTGCTGGCCCTGCTCCTGCTCGGCGGCTGCGCCGACCTGAGCAAGCTGCTGGACGGGCGCGAGCCGGTACGCTCGCAGGCACGCGTCGAAGAACGCCCGCGCGCGCGCGCCGAACGGGCCGAAGGCGCCGAACGCCCGGCCCCGCGCCGCGAACGGCCGGCGCCGAACCGCGACGAGACCGCGTTGCGCGAAGGAATCGCGCTGTACCACGACGGCGAATTCAACGCCGCCATCAAGCGCCTGAATTCCGGCGACCTGAACGGCGGCTCGGTGCGCAACCGCGTCAGCGCGCTCAAGTACACGGCATTCAGCTATTGCGTCACCGGTCGCCCAACCCCCTGCCGCCAGGCCTTCGAGCGCGCGCTGCGCCTCGACCCGTCGTTCGACCTCGCCCCGGGCGAACACGGCCACCCATTGTGGGGACCGGTATTCACCAGGGCGAAACAGGGCGCCGGCGACCGCGCCGCGGCGCGCTGACCTGCCGTCGGGACGGCATCACAGCTTGATGTTGATGCTCGCCGGATAGGTAGGCGCGCGGCGGCGCTTCGATGCCTGCTCGTAGGCATAGGCCATGCCGATCAGGGCAACCTCGCTCCATGCCCCTCCCACGAACGAGATCCCCACCGGCAGGCCGCGCGTGAAGCCGGCCGGCACCGTGATGTGCGGGTAACCCGCCACCGCAGCGGGGCTCGAGAAGCTGCCGCCGTAGTGGTCGCCGTTGATGTAGTCGGTGAGCCAGGCCGGGCCGCCGGTCGGCGCCACCAGCGCATCCAGCCTGTGTTCCTTCATCACCAGGTCGATGCCTTCGTCGCGCGACCAGCGCAGGTCGTTCGCAAGGGCTTCCCGGTACTCCTGCGCGTCGAGGCCGGGCTTGGCGTTCGCCGCCACCAGGTGCTCCTGCCTGAAGTACGGCATTTCCCGGCTGGCGTTCTTTTCGTTGAATGCGATCACGTCGGCCATGTTCCTGACCGGCGCGTGTGGCGCGTAGTTCCTCAGCCAGGCTTCCAGGCCCGGCTTGAACTCGTACAGCAGCACCTGCAGCTCGCTCTCGTTGTACTTGTCGGTATTCGGGACTTTCACGTCCACCAGCACGGCGCCCTGCGCCCTCAGCACGGCCAGCTCTTTCTCGATGATCGCATCCACGGCATCGTTGGCGCCGAAGAAGTTGCGGGCGACGCCGATGCGTTTGCCCTTGAGGCCATCCTTGCGCAGCGCGGCGGCATAATCGCCGAGATGGCGCTTGCTGTCGCGGGTAGCCTCGTCGTCCGGGTCCGGACCGGCCATGGCGGCCAGCATCAGGGCCGCGTCGGTCACGCTGCGGGTCATCGGGCCGGCCGTGTCCTGTGAATGGGCGATCGGAATGATGCCGCTGCGGCTGAGCAGTCCCAGGGTCGGCTTGATGCCGACGATGCCGCAGCTCGACGATGGCGAGACGATCGAGCCGTCGGTCTCGGTGCCGACGGTCAGCGTGGCCAGGCTGGCCGCCGCCGCCGCGCCCGAACCGGAGCTGGACCCGCTGGTGTTGCGGTCGAGCGCATACGGGTTCCTGGTCTGCCCGCCGCGTCCGCTCCAGCCGCTGACCGACTTGGTCGAGCGCATGTTGGCCCACTCCGACAGGTTGGTCTTGCCGATGATGACCGCACCGGCGTCGCGCAGCAGCGTCACGATATGCGCGTCCCTGGAGGCGCGCACGCCGTCGAGGGCGAGCGAGCCGGCGCTGGTGCTCATCCGGTCGGCGGTCGCGATATTGTCTTTCAATAGGACCGGGATCCCGTGCAGCGGGCCGCGCAGCTTGCCGGCCGCGCGTTCACGATCCATTTCTTCCGCGATCTTGAGCGCTTCAGGATTCGTTTCGATGACGGCATTCAGGCGCGGCCCGGCCTTGTCGACGGCCGCAATGCGCGCGAGGTAGCGCGTCACCAGGGTTTTCGAACTCAGCTTGCCTGCCGCCATCGCCTCCTGCTGCTCGCGTACGCCGGCGTCGAGGATGCCGCCCGCGTCCGGCACGGCTGCGCTGGCGCCATTCACGATGCCGGCGGCACCGGCCGCAACGCCCGCCGTGACGCCGATTCGTACGAAATCCCTGCGATCCATCCTGCCTCCCTTGTTTTCGAAATCATTAGAATAGCAGTATGGCAAGATTTCGGTCGATCGGACGAAAAAAAACGCTGCCATCGGCAGCGTTTCTTACCAAGCGGTCAAATCCTGCAACTTAGTTGCGGACGACCTTCTTGTATTCGTTGGTGCGGGTGTCGATCTCGATGACGTCGTCCTGGCTCACGAACAGCGGCACCATCACGATGTGCTGGTGGGCTTCGATCGCGTTTTCGATCTTGGCTTCCTTCAGGACGTTGCCCGAAGTGTTGCCCTTGACGGCCGGCTCCGAGTACACGACCTGGCGTGCGATGGTGGTCGGCAGTTCGACCGAGATGGCCTTGCCGTCGTAGAACACGGCTTCGCATTCCATACCGTCTTTCAGGTAGTGCAGCGCGTCGCCCAGGTTCTCTTCTTCGATCTCGTACTGGTTGTACTCTTCGTCCATGAAGACGTACAGCGGGTCGGCGAAGTACGAGTAGGTCACCGGCTTCTTGTCCAGCACGACCACATCGAACTTGTCGTCGCCGCGGAACACGTTTTCCAGCGGAGCGTTGGTCAGAAGATTCTTCATCTTCCACTTGTAGGTGAAGCCCGTGCGGCTCGAACCGTTCACGTCCGAACGCAGCACGATGAACGGCTTGTCTTCGACCATAATGATGTTGCCAACACGGATTTCTTTAGCGAATTTCATAGGTATTTTCGTAAAAAGTAAGTTGCATTGAATCAGCGGTGGCCGGTAAGCGAAGAAAGCTTGAGCCTACGTTTGATCGTGTGTAATTCCTTACAGACTAACCGCGCATTATACCGGATTTTCCTGCCCCGCCCCCAGCTCACGGGCAAATTCCAGCAGGTTCGTCGTCAAATCGCCATGCGCCAGCACCTCCCTGTGCCACGCTTCTGCACGAACGGCAATCCGGGGCAGCGCCGCCTGCAGTTCCTGCCAGGCGGACGGCATGGAAGCGATGTCGATAGCGCCGTTCCAGCCGAGCGAGAACGCCGCCCATGCATCCAGCCCACCGTCCATGCCCAGATAGCGGCCGAGGAAGGCACGCAGTTTCTTGTGGTGCAGGTTCTCGTCCTGCGGATAGATGTGCCAGACGAAAGGCCGGCCTGCCCACTGGGCCCGCACGAAGGAATCCTCGCCGCGCACGAAGTTCAGGTCGCAAGCCCACAGCAGGCGGTCGTAGTCCGGCTGCGGCACGAAGGGCAGCACGCGCAGGGTAAGCGCGCCGCGCGTGGCATGGCTGCCCGCGGTCGCCGGCGCGCCGATGAATCCGGTGACCGCTTCGGCGGCCACGCCCTCGGGCACCAGGCAGGTCACCGGTCGCCCGCCTTCCGACCAGGCCCGCAGCAGTGCGGGAACCGGTGCGTGCGGATAGCAGAACAGCGACACCTTCAGCGCATCCATTTCCTGCGCCGTGACACCAAAGCCGGACAGGAAGCCGGCCATCGCATCGCGGTCGGCCTGGAATGCGGTGCGCGCCTGCTCCAGCCCGGCCTCGTGCAGCAGGCCGCCGGTCTTTGCGGTAAAGCCCGGGAAAAAGAAATGCTTGGTCAGCTTCAGACGCGGGTGCATCGAGGGCAATCGGTGGCAACCTTCGACCCACTCTTCCGCCGTGAGCCCCTCGAGGTTGAACCAGACCGGGCGCGGATGGCGCTGCGCCATCGCGGCCACGTAGCCCGGCGGGATGTCGACGGCGAAGAATTCGATGACGATGTCGGCCACCTCTTGCGGCACGAACGCGCCTTCCTGGTCGCGCCAGTGGCGCACCAGCACGCCATCGATGTCCTGCTCCCCGGCATCGGGATCGACCGTGGGACAGATGCGGCGGAAGCTGCGCAGGTCGTCGACCCACAAGCTCACCGCTACGCGATGCTCGCCCCGCAACTGGCGCGCCAGGCGCCAGCAGATGCCGATGTCGCCGTAGTTATCGACGACCTTGCAGAAAATGGCAAGGGAAGGAATTGGATTGGGATGCATGCCGACCACGCGAAAAGCGACGGACAAAACGAAAAACCGGAGCACCTCTCCGCGCATGCGCGTTGGTCTGCTCCGGCTTTAACTGGCGTCCCCACGGGGATTCGAACCCCGGTACTCACCGTGAAAGGGTGATGTCCTAGGCCTCTAGACGATGGGGACCTAAAACTGTACTTGCTGCTTCACTACTCACTGCGCATAAGCATCTGCGCAGCATACTACCAAATTCTTGGCGTCCCCACGGGGATTCGAACCCCGGTACTCACCGTGAAAGGGTGATGTCCTAGGCCTCTAGACGATGGGGACCCGGACGGTTACTACTGCGTGCTACGTTGTTTTTCCTACGTGGTGGAGGTAAGCGGGATCGAACCGCTGACCTCTTGCATGCCATGCAAGCGCTCTCCCAGCTGAGCTATACCCCCTACGGGAAAACAACATTCTAACACGTTACTGCAACTTCTACTACTGCGTGCCGCTGGTTGCACGCTACCAACATTCAGCTCAACACCGAAGCTGGCGTCCCCACGGGGATTCGAACCCCGGTACTCACCGTGAAAGGGTGATGTCCTAGGCCTCTAGACGATGGGGACCTCGGAACTACCGTACTGCACTTTGCTACTTACTGCACTTCAGGGTTGGTGGAGGTAAGCGGGATCGAACCGCTGACCTCTTGCATGCCATGCAAGCGCTCTCCCAGCTGAGCTATACCCCCTCTTTTCACACTGCAGCGTACTGCTTCGTACCGCTGTTTGCTACCGTGTGCTGCTGAAGTGCGAGCATTATAGCGGAGCGCCTTGCATTTCGCAAATACCTGTTTTCAGAAAATGCGCACTCCGCAAATCAGGCATCAAAGATACTTTGCCACGCGGGCCAGGACGACCTCGCGGCCGAACAGTTCCAGCACCGCATCGATGGCCGGCGTCTGCAGCTGGCCGGTGACGACCAGGCGCAGCGGCATGGCGATCTGCGGCATCTTCAGCCCGTGCGCCGCCAGCACTTCCTTCAGCATGGCGGCAATCGCTGCCTTGTTCCATTCCACGTCCTTGCAACGCTCGGCGAACGCGGCCAGCGCCGGGCGTACCGCATCGGTCAGGTGCTGGGCCAGCAGCGCCGGGTCCGGCTGCGGATCGCGGTAGAACAGCATGGCGGTGTCGGCCAGCTCGTTGATGGTGTTGGCGCGGTCCTTCACCAGGGCGATCACGGTCGACAGCTCCGGGGCGCCATCGAAACGTGCGCCTTCGCGCTCCAGCACCGGCCGGGCCAGGCCGGCCAGGCGCTCGTTGTCGGCCCCCTTGATATAGTGGTTGTTCAGCCACGCCAGCTTTTCCGGATTGAACTGCGCCGCCGAGGCGGTCAGGTGCTCCAGGTTGAACCACTCGACGAACTGCTCCATCGAGAAGATCTCGTCGTCGCCGTGGCTCCAGCCCAGGCGCGCCAGGTAGTTGAGCATCGCTTCCGGCAGGTAGCCCTGCTCCGGATACTGCATGACGCTGACCGCGCCGTGGCGCTTCGACAGCTTCTGGCCGTCGGCGCCCAGGATCATCGGCAGGTGGCCGTACTGCGGCAGCTCGGCGCCGAGCGCGCGCAGGATGTTGATCTGGCGCGGCGTATTGTTCACGTGGTCGTCGCCGCGCAGCACGTGGGTGATCTTCATGTCCCAGTCATCGACGGACACGCAGAAGTTGTAGGTCGGGGTGCCGTCCGGACGCGCGATGATGAGGTCGTCGAGCTCCTTGTTGGCGATGGTGATCGGGCCCTTGACCACGTCGTTCCAGGTCACCTCACCGTGCTCCGGATTCTTGAAGCGCACCACCGGCTTGACGCCTTCCGGCACCGGCGGGAGCACCTTGCCCGGTTCCGGGCGCCAGGTGCCGTCGTAGCGCGGCTTTTCGCCGCTTGCCCTCATGCGCTCGCGCATCGCCTCGACTTCTTCGGGCGAGCAGTAGCACAGGTAGGCCGTGCCCTGCTCCAGCATCGACGCGACGACCTCGCGGTAGCGGTCCATGCGCTGCATCTGGTAGAACGGGCCTTCGTCGTGCGAGAGGCCGAGCCACTGCATGCCGTCCAGGATCGCCTGCACGGCTTCCGGCGTCGAGCGTTCGAGGTCGGTGTCCTCGATGCGCAGGATGAAGGTGCCGCCGAAGTGGCGGGCAAAGGCCCAGGAGTACAGCGCGGTGCGGGCGCCGCCCAGGTGGAGGTAGCCGGTCGGGCTGGGAGCAAAGCGGGTGCGGACGGTCATGGCAAAAAGCAAAAAAGGTAAAGGAGCTATTTTACCCCGTTGCCACCCGCGCAGGCACCCGCCTGCCGCCCATCCCTGGCGCCGGTCACGCGCTACCCGTCGCGCCGGTCGGGCTGGTCGCGCCGAACCCGCGCTTCCAGGTATGCCGCCAGCGCGGCCACGGTCTGGACCTCGTACAGCAGCTCCGGCGCGACCGCCACGCCGCTCAGGCGCTCGAGCTCCAGCGCCACCGGCACCGCGGCCAGGGAATCGAGGCCGGCTTCGGTGAACGGGGTGTCGTCGTCCAGCACTGTCACCCCCATGTCGCGCAGCCCGTCGAGCACGCAGCGGCGGACCAGCTCGCGCATGGCGGCGGCCGGCGCCGGCGCATCCGGCCCTGGGGCGCACGGGGCCGGATGCGCCGGCCCAAGCGGAAGCGATGGCATGACGCGCGCCAGCAGCGGATCGCGCAGCTGCGCCTCGCCCGGCGCGTCCCAGTCCGGCTCGCCGATCGCCGCACCGTAGGCCGCGATGCGCGCCGCCAGCTCGTCCCCGCCCGGCAGCGGTGGCGTCCCATTGTCCAGGCGTGCGAGCAGGCCGTCGAGGCGCCCGCGTGCCCACTGCGTCGCGCGCTGCGCCAGATCGGGTCCGCCCCCCGCTCCGCGCCGGTCCGCACGCGTCGATTGCACCTGCGGCCGCGGCCTTGCCTGCAGCGCCGCCACCAGCATGGCCCATGCGCAGGCCTCGCCGAGCAGGTGGCTGGCGCCCCCGCGCCGGGCGGCGGCGCGCAGCTCCGCCGCCAGCGGCGCGGCCCCGAATGCGTCGCTCATGAAGGCAAGCACCGGACCCTGCGGCAGCATGGCGCCCGCACCCAGGTGCGCATACAGCGCCTCGCTCGGCCCTTCGAGGATGCGCATCACGCGCGCGTCGCGCAACAGCTGCGGCGCGATGTTCGGCTCCAGGTAGCCGCGCCCGCCCAGCGTCTGCACCAGGCCGTCGGCAGCCTCCCACAGCAATTCGGCCGCGACGCATTTGCACGCCTGGCAGGCCTCGTGCGGCAGCTCGCCGCCGCGGTCGACCACCTGCGCCACCGCCCGCACCAGGGCATCGCAGGCCTCGATGGCACAGGTCAGCGCATCGAGCCGCGCGACCGTGGCGGGATTGTCGACCAGGCGGCCGCCCGCCACCTCGCGCCGCTGGGCATAGCGCAGCATCAGCTGGGCGCAGCGCTTCATCGCGCCCACGCACAGGGCGCCGATGCCGAGCCGCGCGAACGCCATCGCATCGCGCGCCACTTCCATGCCCGCCCCCGGCGTGCCCAGCACCTGCGCGTCCGGCACGAACACATCGTCGAAGCGTAGCGCGTTCTGCACCATGCCGCGCATGCCCATCGTCAGCGCTTCCTGTCCCTGCACCAGGCCGGGCGCGTCTTCCGGCACGGCCAGCACGATGGTGCCGAGCGCTTCGCCGTCGGCGCCGGCGGCACGCGCCACCACCGTGATCCATCCGGCCCAGGCGGCAAGCCCGATCAGATGCTTCTCGCCGTGCAGGCGCCAGCCGCCTTCGCAACGCAGCGCCTGGGCCCGCATCGCCAGGGGATTGGCCCCGGCAGCCGGTTCGGTCAGCGCGAAGGCGGCCAGCTGGCGGCCGGCGGCCAGCTGCGGCAGCAGCCGCTGGCGCAGGCCCGGCGCCCCGTATTTCAGGAGCGGACGCAGGCCGAGGCCGTTGTGCACGCCCACCATCGTCGCCAGGGTCAGGTCGGCGGCCGCCAGCTGTTCCATGACGCGCAGCAGGTCCACCGTGGCCAGCCCCTTGCCGCCGAGCGATGCCGGCGCCTGCAGGCCGAACAGGCCGCGGTTGCCGAAATCGAGCACCACATGCGGCGGCGCGGCGCGGCGCCTGTCCATCAGGCGCGGGTCGAAGCGGCGCGGCAGGTAGCCGCGCAGCCAGTCGAGCATGGCGTCCGCCGCCTGCGCGCTGGCCGCCATGTCGGCGCGGTCGCCCTGGCGGCGGCGCGGCCGCACTTCGCGCGCCGCGTACACCACATCGAGCGCACCGCGCGCCGCCAGCGCACGGCATTGCCCACGCTGCACCTTGCCACTGGTGGTGCGGGGAAAGGTCCCCGGCCGCACGAAGGCCAGCAGCATCACCGTGACACCGAAACGCTGCGCCACGGCGCTGCGGACCCGCTGCGCCAGCGTCTCGAGGCCGGCGGCGCCCTCGGGGACGCCCTGCCCGCGGCGCGCCATGCGCACCTGCGCCCGGTCGGACTCGACCACGATCGACAGGCGCTCCTGGCCGTCGTCGTCAAGCGCGAACGCTGCGCAACGGTTCGCCCCCGCCAGGCCCAGCACCTCCTCGACCAGCGCCTCGACGTCCTGCGGATAAATATTCCGTCCATTGATGACCAGGAGATCCTTGATGCGCCCGGTGACATACAGCTCGCCGTCACGCACGAACCCAAGGTCGCCGGTGCGCAGCCACGGCCCGCTGCCGTCAGCCAGCCGCGCAGCGAACGCCGCGGCGCTGGGTGAGGGCTGGCCGCGGTAGCCGCGCGCCACCGACGGTCCGGCCACCCACAGCTCGCCCACCCGCCCCGCTCCCGCCGGCCGGCCGCTGCCCGGGTCGACGGTCACCACGGTGACGCTGGATGCCGGGGGGCCGCAGCTGACGATCTCGCGCGCGTCGGGGTCGCCCGGCTGCGCCTCGCGCACCTGGTCGGCTTCCAGCCGCAGCTTGCTGACGTGGAGGCTGCGTGGCGCGCGGCCGCGCGGACCGCCGCTGACCAGCAGTGTGTGCTCGGCCAGGCCGTAACAGGGAAACAGGGCCTCCGGCCGCAACCCGCAGACGGCGAACGCCTCGGCCAGCCGTTGCAACGTGGCTGCGCGCACCGGTTCGGCGCCGTCGTACGCGACGGCAAGACTGGACAGGTCGATTCCCGCCTTCTGTTGTGCGTTGACGCGGCGCGTGCACAAGTCCCATGCGAAATCGGGCGCCCCGGCGCAGGTCGCGCGATACTGCGTCACCGCTTCGAGCCAGCGTACCGGCTCGCGCAGGAAGGCGGCCGGCGCCATCAGCACCGAATGGAAGCCGATCGCCATTGGCGCCACGATGCTGCCGACCAGACCCATGTCATGGAAAGGCGGCAGCCAGCTCGCCATGACGGTGCTGCCGTCGAAGCCGAAGGCCTGGCGGATCGCCTCGACGTTGGCGGCCAGGTTGGCATGGGTGACTTCGACGCCCTTCGGCGCCGTGGTCGACCCCGACGTGTACTGGATGAAGGCCAGCGCATCGCCAGGAACGGGCAACGGCGGCGGCTGCACGTCCCGCTCCCTGCTGCCGGCCCAGCCTGCGCATTCGTCGCTGCACACCACCGGCACCGGGCTGCCTTCGATGGCGGCGCCGACCGCCGCGGCGCCGTGGCGTTCCGTCAGCACCAGGGCCGGGGCGGCATCCGCGAGCAGCGTGCGCAGGCGTCCCGAGGGCCGCTGCCTGCGCGGCAGCGCCGCCGGCACCGCCACCAGGCCGGCCAGCAGGCAGGCGAAGAAGGCGACGGTGAATCCGAGCCCCGGCGGGAACAGCAGCAGGACGCGCTCGCCGGGAGCGGCCTTGCGCGCCAGCGCAGCGGCCAGCGCCTGCGCCCGCGCGTCCAGCTCGCCGAAACACAAGCTGTCGGCACGCCCGTCGTCACGCAGGAAAGTGAATGCGGGTTGGTCGGCACGGTCCTGCGCGTGCCTGCGCAGGCAGCGGGTCACCGGCGCCGGCAGGCCGGGATCCGGCTCAGCCACGCCCGCTCTCCGGCGCCGGATGGAAAGGCGCGGGCCGTGGCGCCGGCCGCGGTGCGGTTCGGGCGCGGCCCACCGCGGCGGCGACCAGTTGCGCGGCGCGCCGGATCTGCGCCGGCGAATGCTGCGCCATCAGCTGCAGCCGCAGCCGCCCCGCGCCCAGCGGCACGCCGGGGAACTCGACGGGGTTGACGAACACCTGCTCGCGCGACAGCAGCATCCCGGCGATACGGGTGGCGGCTTCCGTTCCGGTCCAGACCGGGACGATCGGCGACGGCCCCCCGATGCAGCGCACGCCCTCGTCCGCCAGCAGCGCACGCAGCTCCACCGCATTGCGCAGCAGGTCGGCCCGCAGCCCTTCTCCCTCGGCCGAGGTGGCGATGCGCAGGCTGGCCAGCACCGTTGCTGCCTGGATGGGCGAGAGCGCGTTCGAGAACATGTGCGGCCCGGCGAACATCTGCAGCTGGCGCCGTACGCTCGGCTGCGCGCAGGCGACGAAGCCTCCGTTCGAGGCGAAGGTCTTGGAAAAGGCGCCCAGCACGATGTCGATCTTGCCAAGCATCCCCTGCACCCCGACCACGCCGGCGCCGCCCGGCCCGATTGCGCCGAGGTCGTGCGCCACGTCCACCAGCAGCGTCGCACCGTATTCGCGGCACAGGTGCTGCAGGAGCGGCAGGTCGGGGCTGTCGGCGTCCATGCTGAACAGGCCCTCGGTGACGACCATGATCGCGCCTGCGCGATCCACGGCACGGATGCCGGCCAGCAGTTCGCGCACATGGTCGCAGTCGAGGTGCCGGTGCACGGACACGTTGCGGGTCGCGGCCAGCGCGCCCTGGCGCAGGGACGCGTGCGCCAGCTGGTCGATGACGATGTGGTCGCCGGCGTGCACCAGCGCGGTGATGGCGCCGAAGGCCGCGCCCCATCCGGTCGGGAACAGCACGACCTGCGCGCAGTGCAGCAGTTCGCCAACGGCACGCTCCAGTGCGCCCGAATGGCGCGTGTTCCCGAGCAGGACCGCCGAGCCGGCGCTGTGCGGCCCGCACTCGCCCAGCGCCTGCAGGGCCGCCTCGTGCACCGCCGGGTGCGAGGACAGCGACAGGTAGTCCTGGGATGCGAAGTTGATGCCGCGCGCCGCCGGCAGGCCGTCGCCAGCGACGGTAGCGAGCGGCTCGGGCGGGCCTTCCAGCGTGCGCGCATAGGGCCACACCCCGTGGCGCATGCGCAACGCGCACCATTGCTCGAGCGGCGCGGCACGGCGCATCAGGTCCGCGCCGCGCGGCTGCGCGAACAGCGCGACATTGCCGCCCAGCGCACCGGAAGCGGCCAGTGCCGCCAGGTCCTGGGACGGGTCGAACGGGATCGATTCATTCAGCATGGCGTTCTCCGGCGATGGGTTATATGGGGTTCAGGCCGCTTTCAGGACACGTTCACGCCACTTCGGGCACGCTTTCCTCCGCCTGCCGCGCGAGCATCGCGGCGACCTGCTCGGGCGGCAACGGACGGGCGAACAGATAGCCCTGCGCGGCGTCGCAGCCCATCGCGCACAGGTCGGCCAGCTGTTCGGGCGTTTCGACCGCTTCGGCGATGACGTCCATGTGCAGGCGGTGCGCCATCGCGACGATGGCTTCGGCAATCGCGTACGAGCGGCCCCGTCCCGCGGCCGCGCCCAGGCGGCGCACGAACAGGCCATCCATCTTGAGGATGTCGACCGGCAGCTCGGACAGGTAGTTCAGGCTCGAGTAGCCGGTGCCGAAATCGTCGATCGACACCAGCACACCGGCCTGGCGCAAGGCGTTCATCAGCGCGCAATTTCCGGCCAGGTCCTCGATCAGCATGCCTTCGGTGATCTCGAGGTCGAGGCAGCGCGCCGGCATGCCGGTCTCGGCGAGGATCGCCAGCACCCGCGCCGCCAGCCCGGGTTCCTTGAGCTGGCGCGCCGACAGGTTGACCGCGGTCTTGATTTCCGGGAGCCCGGCCTCGCGCCAGGCACGGTTCTGCAGGCAAGCGGTACGCAGGGCCCAGTCGCCGATCGGCACGATCATCCCGGTTTCCTCCGCCAGCGCAATGAACCGGCCCGGGTCGATGCGCCCGTACACCGGGTGCTGCCAGCGCAGCAGCGCCTCGACGCCGACCACCCGCTTTTCCAGCAGGTCGATCTGCGGCTGGTATTCCAGGAACAGCTGGCCCTGCACCAGCGCCTCGCGCAGGCCGTTCTTGAGCGCCAGCCGTTCGCTCTGCGGCTGCACCGTGTCGCCCGAATAGACCTGCACGTTGTTCTCGCCCCAGCCCTTGGCGCCGCGCATGGCGATGTCGGCGCGCTTGAGCAGCGCGTCGAGGTTGCAGTCCGCCGCCGGGTACAGGGCCACGCCCACCGCCAGCGTCACGAAGCATTCGCGACCGGCGACCTGCAGCGGCAGGCCGAAGCGATCCAGGATCTTCTCGGCCACCACCTGGGCATCCGATTCGAAGCTCAGGTCTTCCAGCAGTGCGATGAACTCGTCGCCGCCCCAGCGCGCCACGGTATCCGAATCGCGCAGGCAACCCCGGACCGCGGCGCCGGCTTGCGCCAGCAGCGCGTCGCCGGCCTCGTAGCCGAGCTCGTCGTTGATTTCCTTGAAGCGGTTGATGTTCAGGAGCAGCAGCGCCACCAGCCGGCGATTCCGGTTGGCCCGGTCCATGGCGTGGCGCAGCCGGTCGCGCAACAGGTTGCGATTGAGCAGCCCGGTCAGTTGGTCGCACTGTACGCCGTCGAGCGGCCGTCCCAGGCCGCCTCTCGCCTTCGCCAACGCGTCGCGCCGTCCGGCCTTCGGCTCCTGCACTTTCGGGACGACCGGGAGGTGCTCGTCGTCGTCGTGGCACTGGACCCGGTTGCGCCCCAGCGACTTGGCCGCGTACAGCGCCTCGTCGGCACGGGCGATGGTCTGCGCCACCGGTTCGCCCAACCGGTATTCGGCCACGCCCACCGACACGGTCAACGTGATCTCCGCGCCGTTTCCGGCGCTGCCGGCGCAGCGCAGGGCCGCGATCGCCTTGCGCACGCGTTCGGCCAGCACCAGGGCATCGGGCGCCGGGGTTTCCGGCAGCATCAGCATGAACTCTTCGCCGCCATAGCGCCCGAAGGCGTCGGTGCCGCGGATCTGCCCCTGCACCGCGTGCGCGAAGCTGCGCAGCACCATGTCCCCGGCCGCATGCCCGTAGGTGTCGTTGATGCGCTTGAAGAAGTCGATATCGAACAGGCACAGGCAGAACGGGCGCGCGTTGCGGTCGCTGCGCTCTTTCTCCCGGTCGATCAGGCCCATCAGGTGACGGCGGTTGTGGCTTCCCGTGAGCTCGTCGCGGATCGCCAGTTCATTGATGGTCGAGAAAGCCTGCTCCAGCTTGACGAAGCCTTCGGTCTTGGTCAGCTCGAACAGGAGCACGAACACCAGCACCACCACGTACAGGCCCAGGTCGCAGATGAGGTGCAGCAGCGGCATGTCCACCTGCGGGGTGGCCGGCATCGGCAGACCGAACACCGGCATGGCCCAGATCGCGGCGGCGGCCGCGCAGCTCATCGCCAGCCAGAAGATGCCGCTGGCCACGCCGCCCAGGAACATGGCCACCACCGGCGCCGTGATCAGCCAGCTGGCCGTGGGGGCATGGATGCCGCCCAGGTACCAGGTCAGCCACGTGAAATTGAAGAAGAGCGCGCACAGGAACAGTTCGCGCGCGGCCACGATGCTGCCGGTGATGCGCAGCACGGGCGGCGCCATCAGCATGAACACGCAGCACGCCAGGACCTCGACGGCCGCCATCCTGAGGCCAAGCAGCCAGTAGGCGAGCGCGTACAGCGGGCCGGCGGTGGCCGCCATCAGCGCCGCGTTGACGACATTCTCGGCGCGCGCAAGCATCGCCGCATCCTGCTGCAGCTGGACTGGTACGAACAGGTGGGCGGCGTTCAGGTAACGGCCGCGCCACCGCTGGCTGCTGTTCTCGCTCATCGGACTCCCATGCGCCACGCTCCAAAATTCGAGTGTAGGCAGGGAAACTTCGACGAACTTTATTTTCGGACAGAAAGTTGCGGAAAAGATCGGTGGTGGTTGCAAAAGCGTCTTGACGCCCTACGCTCCGGCGCTAGCGGTCTCAGGCGCGCCGCAACGCAATCGTGCGGCCGGCCCGTGCCCGCAGCTGGCCGCAGCCGCCCTCCACGTCCTGGCCGGCGGAATCGCGCAGCTTGGTCAGCACGCCGCGCGCGTGCAGCGCCGCCGCGATCGCGCGCGCCTTTTCCCAGCTCGGGCGCCGGAACGCCAGCTCGGGCACCGTGTTATAGGGGATCATGTTGAGGATGGCGTACTTGCCGCGCAGGAGCGCGACGATCCCGTCCATCTCGTCCGGGCCATCGTTGACGCCTTCGAGCAGGGTCCATTGGTACTGGATCGGGTAACCGGTCAGGCGCGCATAGCGCTCGCCATGCTCGACCAGCTCCTCGGGCGACAGGCGCGGCGCGCGCGGCAGCAGCTCGGCACGCAAGTCCGGCCTGGTCGTGTGCAGCGACAGCGCCAGCGCCGGTTTCACGCGCCCCTGCCCCAGGCGTTCGAAGGCGCGCAGGTCGCCGACGGTCGAAAACACCAGGTTCTTGTGCGCGATATTCGCCTCGACGCCCAGCAGCTCGATCGCTTCCAGCACGTTGTCGAGGTTGTGGGCCGGCTCGCCCATGCCCATGAAGACGACCTTCTTCACCGGGCGCCGGGCGCGCGCCAGCACCACCTGCGCGACGATCTCGCCGCTCGTCACCTGCCGCAGCAGGCCTTCGCGGCCCGTCATGCAAAAAGCGCAGCCGACCGCACAGCCGACCTGGCTCGACACGCACACGCCATCGCGCGGCAGCAGCACCGATTCGACCATCTGCCCGTCCGCCAGGCCCACCAGCAGGCGCTCGGAGCCGTCCTCGCCCGGGTGGCTGGAGACGGGCCGCACCAGGCCGGCCAGCTCGGCATCGAGCGCGGGCAGCGCCTCGCGCACGGGCTTGGGAAGGAAGTCGGACGCCGGGCGGCGTCCGCGTTCGTGAGCAGCGCCCTGCACCCAGTCGCGCAGTACGCGCTCCTGGTGCAGGGGCTGCGCGCCGAGCGCCGCCAGGCGCTCGCGGATTACCGAGAGTCGCATGAAAAACCTGAAAATTTACCGATCGGTAAAAATCAGTCGTTCTTGACGACGATGCTCGGGAACTTGCTGGTCATGTCCTTCGCCTTCTCGGCCACCTTGACGGCAACCTTGCGCGCGATCTCTTTATAGACGGTGGCAACCGGGCCTTCCGGATCGGCCACCACGGTCGGGCGTCCGGAATCGGTCTGTTCGCGGATCGACATCGTGAGCGGCAGTGCACCAAGGAAGTCGACGCCGAAGTCGCGGCACATCTTCTCGCCGCCGCCGTGGCCGAAGATCGCCTCGGTATGGCCGCAGTTCGAGCAGATGTGGGTGCTCATGTTCTCGACCACGCCGATGATCGGGATGCCGACCTTCTCGAACATCTTGAGGCCCTTGCGCGCGTCCAGCAGCGCGATGTCCTGCGGCGTGGTGACGATCACGGCGCCGGTGACCGGCACCTTCTGCGACAGGGTCAGCTGGATGTCGCCGGTCCCCGGCGGCATGTCGACGATCAGGTAATCGAGGTCGCGCCAGTTGGTCTGCTCGAGCAGCTGCTGCAGCGCGCCGGTGACCATCGGGCCGCGCCAGACCATCGGCTCGTCCGGGTCGATCATGAAGCCGATCGACGACACCTGCACGCCGTGGTTCTCCAGCGGCTCCATGGTCTTGCCGTCGCGGCTCTCGGGGCGCCCGTTAATCCCCAGCATCATCGGCTGCGAGGGGCCGTAGATGTCAGCGTCGAGCACGCCGACACTGGCGCCTTCGGCTGCCAGGGCCAGCGCCAGGTTGACGGCGGTAGTCGACTTGCCGACGCCGCCCTTGCCCGAGGCGACGGCAATGATGTTCTTCACGTTCGGCATCACCTTCAGGCCGCGCTGCACCGCGTGCGACAGGATCTTGCTGTATACCTTGACCGTCACGTTACCGATGCCCGGCAGCGACTTCAGGGCAGCGCTGACGCTGTCGCGGATGCCTGCCAGCTGGCTGGCGGCCGGGTAGCCCAGCTCGACGTCGAGGGCGACATTGCTGCCTTCGACCTTGATATTCTTGATCGACTTGGAAGAGACAAAATCCTTCCCGGTGTTAGGATCGATAACCGCCGACAATATTGCCTTGACGTCGTTGTCTGTGATGCTCATGTGTTTCTCCAGTGTGATTGGGGCGAAGTGTAGCGCAAAATGCACGACCGCTTCTGCCTCCAGCGCGCTCCCCGCCATTATTGGAACGGCAAAACCGCGAAGTTCCCCCTGCGCATGCAGGGCCATCCGCTGGTAAAATGCTCCTTTCCTAAAACCTAAAGCGCTTCGACCATGACCCGCAAGCTGTTCGTCACTACCGCCCTGCCCTACGCCAACGCTGCCTTCCATATCGGCCACATGATGGAATACATCCAGGCCGACATCTGGGTCCGGTTCCAGCGAATGCAGCGCGACAATGGTGTGCAGCGCCAGGTGCACTTCGTCTGCGCCGACGACACCCACGGCACGCCGATCATGATCGCCGCCGAAAAGGAAGGCATCACGCCGCAGGAATTCGTCGCCAAGATCGCCGCCGGCCGCCCGCAATACCTGGACGGTTTCCACATCGCCTTCGACAACTGGTACTCCACCGATTCGCCGGAGAACGTCGAGCTGTCGCAGGGCATCTACCGCAAGCTGCGCGACGCCGGCCTGATCGTCACCAAGACCGTCGACCGTTTCTATGATCCGGTCAAGGGCATGTTCCTGGCCGATCGCAACATCAAGGGCGAGTGCCCGACCTGCCACGCCAAGGACCAGTACGGCGACAACTGCGAAGTGTGCGGCGCCGCCTACCAGCCGACCGAGCTGATCAACCCGTTCTCGGTCTTCACCGGCTCGACCCCGGTCCTGAAACCGTCGGAACAGTACTTCTTCAAGCTGTCCGACCCGCGCTGCTTCGCATTCCTGAAGGAATGGCTGAACACCCCGGGCCGCCTGCAGCCGGAGATGGTGAACAAGGTGTCGGAATGGCTGGGCGAATCCGGCGAGAAGCTGGCCGACTGGGACATTTCGCGTGATGCGCCCTACTTCGGCATCCCGATCCCTGACGCGCCCGGCAAGTTCTTCTATGTATGGCTGGACGCGCCGGTCGGCTACCTGGCCTCGCTGAAGAATTATTTCGACAAGCAGGGCCTCGACTACGAGGCCTTCCTGAACGACCCGGACGCCGAGCAGCTCCACTTCATCGGCAAGGACATCGTGTCCTTCCACCTGCTGTTCTGGCCGGCCATGCTGAACTTCTCGGGCCACCCGATCATCGACAAGCTGAAAGTGGCGGTGCACGGCCACCTGACCGTCAACAACGAGAAGATGTCGAAGTCGCGCGGCACCGGCATCTCGCCGCTGCGCTACCTGGAACTGGGCATGAACCCGGAATGGCTGCGCTACTACCTGGCGTTCAAGCTGAATGCGAAAGTCGAAGACCTGGACTTCAACGGCGACGACTTCGTCGCCCGCGTCAATAGCGACCTGATCGGCAAGTACGTCAACATCGCCAGCCGCTGCGCCGGCTTCGTCGCCAAGAAATTCGACGGCAAGCTGGCCGACACCCTGTCCGGCACCGCCAAGGAATGGATCTGCAAGGCCCTGATGCTTGACGGCGCCGAGCGCCAGGCCGCAATCGCTGGCGCCTTCGAAGCGCGCGAGTACGGCCGCGCGCTGCGCGAGATCATGGAGATCGCCGACGTCGTCAACCAGTACGTCGACGAGCACAAGCCGTGGCTGCTGGCCAAGGACGAGTCGAAACTCGCCGAACTGCACGACGTCTGCACCACGGCCCTGATCCTGTTCCGCCAACTGACCATCATGCTGTCGCCGGTGCTGCCGCACGTGGCGGCCCGCGTCGGCGAATTCCTCGGCGAAAGCGAACTGAGCTGGCTTGATACCCACGGCGCGGCCGTGTACGAGACCATGCTGGGCCGCACCATCGGCGCCTACAGCCACCTGATGCAGCGCGTGGATGCGAAGATGGTCGAGAACCTGTTCGACAAGCCGGCAGTCCCGGCTGCCCCGGCCGCTGCTGCGCCGGTTGCCGAACAAGCCACTCAGGCGGCGGATGCCCCGGCCGCCGGGGATGTCGAAGAACTGGCGCCGGAAATCTCGATCGACGACTTCCTGAAGGTGGACCTGCGCGTGGCGAAGATCGTCAACTGCGAGCACGTCGAAGGCGCCGGCAAGCTGCTGCGCCTGACCCTGGACGTCGGCGAAGGCCGCTACCGCAACGTGTTCTCGGGCATCAAGTCGGCCTACAAGCCGGAAGACCTGGTCGGCAAGCTGACCGTGATGGTCGCCAACCTGGCGCCGCGCAAGATGAAGTTCGGCGTGTCGGAAGGCATGGTGCTGTGCGCATCGGCTGCGGACGAGAAGGCGAATCCGGGGCTGTACCTGCTCGATCCGATGCCGGGGGCGACTCCGGGGATGCGCATTCGCTAACTGGTTTCACGCATACATTGGGTTCCCGCCTGCGCGGGAACGACGTGCTGAAGGAGCGGACTACGGTCGTTGACTGTTACCGCCGGCTTAAAACCGTCGTTCCCGCGAAGGCGGGAACCCAATTTCATGGCGCACTCCCATCGCCCGCTTGCACCTCCCTTCCCAACCGCCAAAATCAACGCCCACGCCCATCCGCAGCGTTATAATGGCGTGTTTTTTCTGAAACTCGTGCCCCTACGGTCCTCGCCGGCAGGCCTTCTTCAGACCATACAAGACAGGTAGATAACAAGATGACTGAACTGACCCCGCTCCGCCACATCCCCCAAGCCAACGTGTTTCGCAAAGGCGACGTGTTCGTCCTGTTCGGCGAACTGTTCGGCCGCGGCTATGTGAACGGCCTGATCGATGAGGCACGCAAGGCCGGCATGACCATTGTCGGCATCACCGTCGGCCGCCGCGACGACACCGGCGCGCTGCGCGCCCTGACCGCGGAAGAACACGCCGAGGCGGAAGAGAAGCTCGGCGGCCGCATCATCAACGTGCCGCTGATGGCCGGTTTCGACATGGACGCGCCGGAAGGCGAACAGAACCCGACCGAGATGCTGTCCGGGATCACCCTGAAGGGCTGGCAGGAAGACAAGCTCGACTGGGAAAAGATCGAGCGCTGCCGCGAGGCCGGCGTGCGCCGCTTCACCACCAGCGCCGCCCAGGCGATGCTTGAAGTCGACAAGCTGGTCCCGCAAGGCGCCAACGTCTTCTTCGCCCACACCATGGCCGGCGGCATCCCGAAGATCAAGGCCTTCCTGGCCATTGCCAACCGCATCTACAAGGGCCGCGGCGAGCGCTTCATGTCCTCGCGCGCCCTGCTCGACAGCGACCTGGGCAAGCTGATCCTGATGAACTTCGACGAAGTCACCGCCAACACGCTCAAGTACCTGATCGATGCATCGAGCACGATCCGCGAGCGCGTCACCGCGGCGGGCGGCGAAGTGCGCTACACCGCCTACGGCTACCACGGCACCGAGATCCTGATCAACGGCGCGTACCAGTGGCAGACCTACACCAACTACACCCAGGGCTACGCCAAGATGCGCCTGGAGTCGATCGCGCAGGCGGCCTGGAACCAGGGCATCTACGCGACCGTGTTCAATTGCCCGGAAATCCGCACCAATTCGTCGGACATTTTCGTCGGCGTCGAGCTGTCGCTGTTCCCGCTCCTGAATGCGCTGAAGAAGGAAGGCGGCGGAGAATGGGCGGAGAAGCAATGGGCAATCTGCCAGGACCTGCTGGGCGAAGGCACCTCGCTGCAGTCGCTGCTCGACACCATCGAGCGCTATAACAACGACGCCACCAGCGCCCACTTCCGCAACTTCGAAGCCTGGCCGATGGACAACACCCCCGAGCTGGCCGACGTAATGATCGGCACCTCGGAAGCCATGACTGCCCTGCACAAGGACAAGAAGGCACTGATCACCGACCACCTGTCCTCGCTGGTGCTGGAAGGCGCCGGCCCGCTGATGTTCCACGGCGCGTCGGAGAAGATCGCCCCGGTGCTGTGGCTCAGCCACGACATCATCGCCCGCCAGCTGAACGAACTGCACAAGCAGACTTGACGCGGACGCGCCGGGACGGAAGAATCTGCCCGGCGTTCACTAACTCTTTCTGAGCATCATGATTTTTTCGAAAAAACACTCGCTGTACGAATCCGATCACACCAAGTTCATCAAGGAACTGAAGGCAAAGACGCCCGGCATGGAAGAGCGCCAGGTGGAAGGCCGCGCCCTGCTGTGGGACAAGGCCCCGCTGTCGCTGGACGAGCAGGAGCGCCTCAAGCAGTCGCGCCTGCGCCAGAACGCCTACCCGTACCAGACCAAGGTCTGAGCCAGGACGCGTCCCCATGCTGCCCGAGCAGGCCGAGCCGCATCTGGCGGATACATCGGCCGATCCCATGCAGGACGGGACGCCTCCAGTCCGGAAACCACCCCCCGATGATGCGCAGCTGAACGCGGCCGCCGATGCCGCCGAAGCGGCCATCGCACGCCTGTACGGCGAGCCGCTGACACGCCTGCCGAACGACCTGTACATCCCGCCGGATGCGCTCGAGGTGTTCCTCGACGCCTTCGAAGGTCCGCTCGACCTGCTGCTGTACCTGATCCGCAGGCAGAACTTCAACATCCTCGACATCCCGATGGCGCAGGTGACCCTGCAATACCTGGAATACGTCGAGCAGATCCGCCAGCGCAACCTGGAGCTGGCCGCCGAGTACCTGCTCATGGCGGCGATGCTGATCGAAATCAAGTCGAGAATGCTGCTTCCCAAGAGGCAGGACGACCTGATCGAAGACGTCGGCGACCCGCGCGCCGAGCTGGTGCGCCGCCTGCTGGAATACGAGCAGATCAAGGTGGCGGCCGTCGCCCTGGGCGCCATGCCGCAGGAAGGACGCGACTTCACGCGGCCCCAGCTGTTCGTCGAACAGGGCCTGGCGCCCGTATTGCCCGAGGTCGACCCATGGGACCTGCAGCGCGCCTGGCTCGACGTGATGCGGCGCGCGAAACTGACCCAGCACCACCGCATCAGCCGCCAGGAACTGTCGGTGCGCGAGCACATGTCCGCCATCCTGCGCACCCTGCAGTCGCAACGCTTCGTCGAATTCTCCGAACTTTTTGCGGGCCAGCACACGGTCCCGATAGTGGTTGTACACTTTGTCGCCATGCTCGAATTGGCAAAGGAAACCTTGATCGAGATCACGCAGGCCGAACCGTTCGCGCCGATCTACGTGCGACTGGCCTATTCCCCGGCTTGAAAGCCGGCTAATTTACTAGCACCACATACACATGAAAATCATCTCCTCCATCGACGAACTGCGCGACCAGCTGCGCGGACAACTGCGCACCGCCTTCGTGCCGACGATGGGTAACCTGCACGAGGGGCATCTCTCGCTGATGCGCCTGGCGCGCAGGCACGGCGACCCGGTGGTCGCCTCGATCTTCGTCAACCGCCTGCAGTTCGGCCCGAACGAGGATTTCGACAAGTACCCGCGCACCTTCCAGGCCGACGTCGAGAAGCTGGAGAAGGAAGGCGTCTACGTGCTGTTCGCGCCGACCGAGAAGGACATGTACCCGGAGCCGCAGGAATACCGTGTGCGCCCGCCGGACGGCCTCGGCAACACACTGGAAGGCGAGTTCCGTCCCGGCTTCTTCGATGGCGTGTGCACGGTCGTGACCAAGCTGTTCTCCTGCGTGCAGCCACGCGTGGCAGTGTTCGGCAAGAAGGATTACCAGCAGCTGATGATCATCCGGAACATGGCGCGCCAGTTCGCGCTGCCGACCGAGATCATCGGCGCCGAGACCTTCCGCGCCGACGATGGCCTGGCGCTGTCGTCGCGCAACGGCTACCTGTCGAGCGAGGAGCGCCTGGAGGCCCCGGCCCTGTTCCAGCAATTGAACCGCGTAGCCAGCGACATGCGCGCCGGCAAGCGCGACGTCGCCGGGCTCGAGCGCCAAGCCGTGGAAGCGCTGGCCGCGCGCGGCTGGCAGCCGGATTACGTGTCGATCCGCAAGCGTGCCGACCTGCAGGCCCCGGGCAGCGCCGACCTGGAAGCGGGCACGCCCCTGGTCGTGCTCGCGGCCGCCAAGCTCGGCAACACCCGCCTGATCGACAACCTCGAGATCTGAGGCGATAGCAAAACAACACGTCTGCTTGCGAAATTGCAACTTTGGGATGCCCGGATGTTATACTTGACCGTGCAGTAGTCGCTCATCCAGGCGACTAGGCCACCACTTAGGAACCGTCGTCGTGAACGCACCCGCCGCTCCCCTCATCCGCAAAGGCCCGCCCAAGGCGGCAGACGTCCTCAGCCGTATCGGCGACAAGGCCCAACCGCACGAAATGCGGGACCCGTTCGACATCGGCGAAGCGCTCACGGCGCTGTCGCTGTCGGGCGAACCCGTCACGGTTTATCAGGCAGGCAGCCTCGAGCCCCGGCTGGCGCGCATCGAGTCGGTGGATCCGGAACTGCCACATTTCGTGATCGACTTCAGCGGCAGCGATCGGCCCGCCCCGGGCAAGGCCGTCCTGGTGGCCTCCCTCGGCGGCAACGCCAAGCTGCAGTTCGAGCTCGACCAGGAATGGGACGCGCTGCCTGGCCACCCCCTGCACGTGGCGGCCGAGTTTCCGCCGTCCTGCCTGGTGCTGAACCGCCGCGCCGCGCGGCGCGTCGAGACACCGGTCGGCGTCAATTACATGGCCAGCTTCCGCGTGCAGGGCAAGCAGTACGAGCTCCCGCTGTACGATTTTTCGCAAGGCGGCGTCGGCATGCGCGCCACGCCCGAGGAAGTGTTCGGGCTGCGCGTGGGCAAGAAACTGGAAGCTGTGCGGCTGGAACTCGGGCCGAACCTGGTTCTCACGGCGGACCTCGAAATCAGGCTGCTGCGACCGTTCCGCACCTTCCTGCTCGGCGACCAGGTACAGGTGGGGTGCAGCTTCGCCAGTATTTCCATGCAGATGCAGGAGACGCTGGAGCGTTTCGTGACCAGTGCGCCGCGCGGCGCGGCACGCTGACCTTTTAGCTCAAGCCGCCACGCTCTGCGCCCACGCCAGCGCCGACAGGTGCGCCTTGTTCACCTCGAGCGGGCTGATGCCGAGCGAGGCGGCCAGCGACGCCACCAGGTTCGAATTGAGTTCGCAGGCCTCGGCCAGCGCCAGGTAGGGACCGTACCGGCCTTCGCGGCCAATCAGCGCCCTCACGACCTCTTCCGGCAGCGGAATGGTCTCCAGCACTTCCTGCATCGGCAGGCCCAGCAGGCGGTCGAGCAGCGAGAACATGCCCGCCACGAACAGCTGCTCCCCTTCCCCGCGCAAGGCCTGCTGCCCCAGCAGCTCGGCCAGGCGCCCGCGCACCACCGCCGTCTCCATCAGCACCGGCGAGTAGCCGCTCGTACTGGCCGTGGCCAGCAGCAGCACCAGCCAGCGGTACAGCGGCGCGTAGCCCATCAGGCCGATCGCCTGGCGCAGCGACTGCACTTCGCGCGCGGCGCCGAAGCCGGCGGAATTGATGTACCGCAGGAGCTTGTAGGTCAGCGCCGGATCGCGTTTGAGCACATTCTCGATCTTCGGCACGTCCTCGTTGTTCTGCACCATCTGCATCAGTTGCAGGATGATGCTCTGGGTCGGGTTCATGCCCTTGACCGGATTGCCGGGGCGCGGCGTCAGGTGCAGCTTGCCGACGAACGCATCCAGTCCCAGCGCCGCACAGGCGTCGAAATCGGCCCAGGTCGCCACCGGGCGGCCCACCATGCGCATCGCCGCATGCTTGGCGGCGGCATAGGTACGCGCCTGGGCGGCCACGTCGATGCCGGTGAACTGGACCTCGACGTAGGAAGCGTAGGGCGAAAGGTTGCGGCCCAGCAAGTTCAGGTCGGCCCCGCGGATCGACACGCCCACCCCACCCACGCGCACGGCCTGCACCGCCGAACGCACGGCCGGGTCGGTCAGCTTGCGGATGTGGAGGGTGAGGACGGTACGCTCCGGCGGCAGCGCATGCAAGGCATCGAGCGAGAGCATGGCCGGGACGGCGTCGAGGAACAGGATTTTCTCGCGCAGCAGCCAGCCGTGCTCGGCATGGTTGACGTGTTCGGCGACGAAGCCGACCAGGTCTTCCAGCTCCTGGTCGGTGGGAAGCTTGCCGTCGTTCTGCTGCCACGACAGCTCGTAGCCGATGACCCGTTGCTTCGGATCGAGCAGGGGTTCACGGACGATGAAATTTGTTTGGTGCATGTAGGCGCGGTGTGAAACGTGAAGCGAAGCGCACGACGCAAGGCGCGAAGCGCTGGGCCGGCATCGTGCCCTGCGGGCAGGCGGGGCCGGACCGGTGCGCCTTAAAAGCCGAGGCTGTCGAGCAGGTCGTCCACCTGGCCCTGGTCGGCCACGACTTCGCTCTTGCCTTCCGGGTTGATCTGGGGCCCGTTGAGCAGGCCGTTGTCGAGCTCGCGCTTGATCTCGCTCGGCGCGAAGTCGATCAGCACCTGCACCAGTTGCTGTTCGAGGTTCTGGGCGATGCCGGTGATGCGGCCGATCACCTGGCCGGTCAGGTCCTGGAAGTCCTGCGCCATCATGATGTCCATCAGCTGGGCGCGGGTCGCGACGGCGCCGGTGCGCGACTCGTCCAGGCCGGCAACGGTGCGCTGGGCCAGCGCACGCCAGTCGGCATCCGTAGCGCCATTGTCGAGCAGCACTTGCCAGGCCTTGGCGAGCTCGGCCGAGCGGGTTTCGATGGCATCCTGCACCGGGCCGGCGGCGTCGGTCGCATCCAGCACGCGCTTGGCGGCCTGTTCCGACAGGCGCGCCACGTAGTCGAGACGGTCCCGGGCATCCGGGATGTCGCTCGCCGCCTTCTCGATCAGCTTGTCGAGGCCGAGGCCGCGCAGGCTTTCGTGCAGCGCACGCGTCATGTGCCCGATCCGGCTCAGGACCTCCTCGTGGGGTGCCTGCAACTGCGCCTGGTCGGCAGTCTGCTCAAGCATCTCAGGCTCCGGCCTTGTCGAGTTTTTCGAAGATCTTGTTCAGTTTCTCGTCCAGGGTGGCGGCCGTGAACGGCTTGACCACGTAGCCGCTGGCGCCTGCCTGCGCAGCCGCGATGATGTTTTCCTTCTTGGCTTCGGCGGTCACCATCAGCACCGGCAGCTTGGCCAGCGCCGGATCGGCACGAATGTGCTGCAGCATGGTCAGGCCGTCCATGTTCGGCATGTTCCAGTCCGACACCACGAAATCGAAGGACTCGCTGCGCAACTTGGCCAGTGCCATCACGCCGTCTTCGGCTTCGTCAACGTTGGCATAACCCAGTTCCTTCAACAGATTCCGGACGATGCGGCGCATCGTCGAGAAATCGTCAACCACCAGAAAACGCATCTTTGGATCAGCCATGAATTACTCCGTTTGAATCTTGTACTTTGGTTAGTGGATGAGCGCTGAACGCTTACCTTCCCGAGCAAGCTCGCAATCAGCCTCAAGAATAGCATTTTTGTTGCCGTACGGCGATAAAATGGCAGCAATACGGGTGCATCCGGATCAAACACGCAACGCCCGGTTGCCTTGCGTTGCCAGATGTTCGAGCACCATGCGCGGCAGCGCCTGCAATGCACCGATTTCGTGCGCCGCTCCGAGCGCGATCGCCTCGCGCGGCATGCCGAACACGACGCAGCTCGCCTCGTCCTGGGCGAAATTGTGCGCTCCGGCATTGCGCATGTCCAGCATGCCGGCGGCGCCGTCCTTGCCCATGCCGGTCAGGATCACCCCGACGGCATTCTTGCCGGCCGCTGCCGCCGCGCTGCGAAACAGGACATCCACCGACGGCCGGTGCCGGTTGACCGGCGCGCTCTGTTCGATTTTCGTCATGTAGTTCGCGCCCGATCGCGCCAGCAGCAGGTGCGAATGCCCCGGCGCGATATAGGCGTGGCCCGGCAGCACGCGCTCGTTGCCCTGCGACTCGACCACGCTGATCCTGCACAGCGAATCGAGGCGCTTGGCGAACGAGGAGGTGAAGCCTTCGGGCATGTGCTGGGCGATCAGGATGCCCGGGCAGTCCGACGGCATCTGCATCAGGAACTCGCGGATGGCCTCGGTGCCGCCGGTCGAGGCGCCGATGATGATCAGCTTCTCCGACGAGATCAGGGGACTGCGCAGGGCCGACAGCTGCGGCGCCGGCGCCGCGCCCGGCACGGCGCGCTTGACGCGGGCACGGCTCGCGGCCCGGATCTTGTCTGCGATGAGTTCGGTGTACTCGCGCATGCCGGTCTGGATCGAGAGCTTCGGCTTGGTCACGAAGTCCACGGCGCCCAGTTCCAGCGCGCGCATCGTGATTTCCGAGCCGCGCTCGGTCAGCGACGACACCATCAGCACCGGCATCGGGCGCAGGCGCATCAGCCTTTCCAGGAAATCCAGTCCGTCCATCTTCGGCATCTCGACGTCGAGGGTCAGCACGTCCGGGTTGTGCCGCTTGATCAGTTCGCGCGCGACCAGCGGGTCCGGCGCCGTCGCCACCACTTCCATGTCGGGCTGGGAGTTGACGATTTCGCTCATCACGCTGCGGATCAGCGCGGAGTCGTCGACGATCAGTACCTTGATTGTCATGAGTCGTCCCTTTCAGTTCAGAACAAGTCGATGTCGCCGCCGACCGGTTCGACCTTGAGTCGTTTGGCGTAATCGAGCTCGCGTTTTGCCAGCGTATCGTTTTGGGTCTGCATCAGCTTCTTCACCAGCACCTTGCCGGTCTTCGGGAAGAAGTACACCTTGCGCGGATAGACATCGTTCAGGTCCGAGGCCAGCACCGGGATGCGCTCGGTCTTCAGGAAGTTCGTGACGAAGGCCGCATTGCGCTCGCCCACGTTCATCGCCGTGAATCCGCGCAGCACCGCGCCGCCGCCGAACACCTTGGCTTCCAGGTTCTCGCGCCGCGCGCCCGCCTTGAGCAGGTCGTTGATCAGGATCTCCATCGCGAAGCTCCCGTAGCGCATCGAGGCCGACACCGGGCCGCCGTCGGCGCCGTCGGGCAGCATGAAGTGGTTCATGCCGCCCAGGCCCGAGATGCGGTCGCGGATGCAGGCCGACACGCACGAGCCGAGCACGGTCACGATCAGCATGTTCTTGCCGGTGTAGTAGTACTCGCCCGGCAGGATCTTGGCCGCGTCGCAGTCGAAGGTGCGGTCGTAATAGACGTTGGTGGCAAACTGGTTGTTCATGGTCTCGCCGCTATCCGCGGCCCACCTTGTCGAGCTCGTACACGGTCTTGCCGCGCAGGCGCAGCGAGTCCGACACGTACAGGAAGTTTTCGGAATGCCCCGCGAACAGCAGGGCATGCGGCTTCATCAAGGGCACGAAGCGCGCCAGGATCCTGCGCTGCGTCTGCTTGTCGAAGTAGATCATCACGTTGCGGCAGAAGATGACGTCGAACTGCCCTTCCAGCTCCCAGGCCTCGGCCAGCAGGTTCAGCTGCCGGAAGCTCACCAGCTGGCGCAGCTCCGGCCGCACCCGCGCCATGCCTTCGTTGCCGCCCTTCCCCTTCTGGAAGAAGCGCTTCAGGCGCTCGTGACCGAGCTTGTCGACGCGCTCCATCGGGTACACCCCGTTGGCCGCCGTGGCCAGCACGTTGGTGTCGATGTCGGTCGCCACCACCTTCACCGGCGGCGTCAATGTGTCGAAGGCCTCGCAGGCCGTCATCGCGATCGAGTACGGCTCCTCCCCGGTGGAACTGGCCGAACACCAGATGGTGAGCGGCTGCCCGCCGCCCTGCCTGCGCCTGAGGGCCAGCAGATGCTCGGCCAGCAGCGGAAAGTGGTGCGCCTCGCGGAAGAACGAGGTCAGGTTGGTGGTCAGCGCATTGGTGAAGGCTTCCCATTCCGCGGCCATGCGGCCGCTTTCCAGCTCGTCGAGGTAGCGGGCGAAGGACTGGATGCCGGTGGCGCGCAGGCGCCGTGCCAGGCGGCTGTAGACCATTTCCTGCTTGCTGTCAGCCAGCGAGATGCCGGCACGCTCGTAGATCAGCGCGCGCACCCTTTCGAAATCACTGCGCGTGAAATCGAATTCCTTGACCGTGTCGGTTTTCTGCTGCGGCACGTGTTGCCTCTTCGTTGCTGTTGCTTTCTGTGTTGCTCGTGCCGGCCTTTCGTAGGGTGGCCGGCGAAGCGACCACCCTGCCGAATCATGCTGCCAGCTTGTCCATCAGGCCCATCTCGCTGGACGACATGAGCTTGTCGATGTCGACCAGGATCAGCATGCGCTCGTCCACGGTGCCCAGGCCGATCATGTAGTCCGAGTTGAACGCGGTGCCCATCTCCGGGGCCGGCTTGATCTGGTCCGGGGTGAGCGTGGTCACGTCCGAGACGCTGTCGACCACCATGCCCATGATGCGCCCGCCGATGTTCAGGATGATCACGACGGTGAACTGGTCGTACACCGGGGTGCCCAGGTTGAACTTGATGCGCATGTCCACCACCGGGATGATGATGCCACGCAGGTTGATCACGCCCTTGATGAATTCCGGTGCGTTGGCGATGCGGGTCACCGCTTCGTAGCCGCGGATCTCCTGCACCTTGAGGATGTCGATGCCATATTCTTCGGAGCCCAGCGTGAAGGCCAGGAATTCGTTGCCGGCGCCTTCGATGGCGCCATCGATCGGCTTGTTGTTCTGTACAGTAGACATGTTCGCGTCCTATTGCGTTTTAAAGATGATTAATCGACAGCGTCGTACGGAGGACGACGCCTCGTGTCAGTGAACGACGGCGTCGTCGAGCAGCTGGCGCGACGAGCGCACCAGCGCCGCCACGTCCAGGATCAGGGCGACGCCGCCGTCGCCCAGGATGGTGGCGCCCGAAATGCCGGCCACCTTGCGGTAATTCGCTTCGAGGTTCTTGACCACCACCTGCTGCTGGCCCACCAGCTCGTCCACGAACAGGGCGGCCTTCCTGCCCTCGGTCTCGAGGATCACGACGATGCCCTCGCTCGGCTCGGTGATGCGCGGGGTGATGTCGAACATCTGGTACAGGGGGATCAGCGGCAGGTACTCGCCGCGCACCTTCAGCACGCGCCCGCGGCCGGCGATGTCGCGGATGTCCTCGCGCGCCGGCTGCAGCGACTCGACGACGAAGGACAGCGGCAGGATGTAGACCTCTTCGCCGCTGCGGATCGACATGCCGTCCAGGATCGCCAGCGTCAGGGGAAGCGAGATCGAGATCGTGGTGCCGAAGCCGCGCGCCGAACGGATGTCGACGCTGCCGCCCATGGCCGTGATGTTGCGCTTGACGACATCCATGCCGACGCCGCGGCCCGACACGTCGGTCACCTGCTCGGCGGTGGAAAAGCCCGGTGCGAAGATCAGCTGCCAGACCTCCTCGTCGCTCATGTTGTCGCTCACCGCCAGGCCGTTCTGCGCCGCCTTGGCCAGGATGCGCTCGCGGTTCAGGCCTGCGCCGTCGTCGGACACTTCGATGACGATGTTGCCGCCCTGGTGTCCGGCCGACAGGAACAGGCGCCCCGCTTCCGACTTGCCGGCGGCCGCGCGCGCCGCCGGCATCTCGATGCCGTGGTCGATGCTGTTGCGCACCAGGTGGGTCAGCGGGTCGACGATGCGTTCGATCAGGCCCTTGTCCAGTTCGGTCGCGGCGCCGTTCGTGATGAAGTCGACCTTCTTGCCGAGCTTACTGGCCAGGTCGCGCACCATGCGCGGAAAGCGCGAGAACACGAAGTCCATCGGCATCATGCGGATCGACATCACGGCTTCCTGCAGCTCGCGCGTGTTGCGGCCCAGCTGGCTGATGGAGTTCAGCAGGCGCTCGTGCGCCATCGGGTCCAGGCCGCCGCTGCGCTGCTCGAGCATGGCGTTGGTGATCACCAGTTCGCCGATCAGGTTGATCAGCTGGTCCACCTTCTCCACCGAGACGCGGATCGACGAGGATTCCGCGCCCGGATCCTTCCTGGCCGCCTTTTTCTCGGCTGCCAGCTCCGACACCTCGACCGGATCGGGGCGCTGCACCGCGGCCGCCTGTGGAGGCGGCTCGCTGGTGATGCCGGCCGCCGCGCGGATCTGCTCGATCGGCTGGAAGAAGCCGTAGCCGCGCTCGTCGTCGGACAGGTCGTCCCCGGCCGCCGACGCCGGTTCCTCGTCCATGTCGAAGAAGCCCCAGCCCTGCTCGTCCTCGATGCGCTTGCGCTCGGCCGCCTCGATCGCCTTCTGTTCCGGGCTCAAGGGAGGCGCCTCGAAAATCTTCAGGTCTTCGGGATCGAGCACGAACGAGCAGATGGCGATGATGTCGTCCAGGCTCTCGTGCGTGGTGATGACGAGGGCGCTGCGGCCACCGTCGAGCGGCGTCACTTTCACGCGGCCCATCAGGCCGAGCTCGTCGACCAGCGCGCTGATGTCGCGCTGCTCCACGTGCGGCAGCTCGATCTTGTAGCGGTGCGCATTCTCAAGCGGGTGATGGACCTTCGGCTCGAGCGTCAGGTAGGACGGCGCCACCAGCGGCGCCTGCGGCACCAGGCCCTCGGCCAGGTCGTGCAGCACCATGCGCACGTTGGCCACCGCTTCCTGGTCGACGGCCGCGCCATGGCGGTGGCCGTCGAGCTGCATCTTGAGGCTGTCCTTGGCCGCCAGGAAGGCGTCCACGTGGTTCGCCGTCAGGGCCATCTCGCCCTTGCGGATGCGGTCCAGCAGCGACTCGAGCACATGCGTGACTTCGCTCATGTCGGTCAGGCCGAAGGTCGAGGCGCCGCCCTTGACCGAGTGGGCGGTGCGGAAGATCGCGTTCAGGTCTTCCGGGTCGGGCGAAGCGACATCGACGCCCAGCAGCAGCCGTTCCATTTCGGCGAGCAGTTCCTCTGCCTCGTCGAAAAAGACCTGGTAAAACTGGCTGATGTCGATCGTCATGATGTGGTTTCCTGAAATGCCCGCTGCGTCATCGGCTTACCCGATGACCTTTTTTACCACCTCGATGAGGCGCTGCGGGTCGAACGGCTTGACCAGCCAGCCGTTGGCGCCGGCGGCACGGCCCTTGGCCTTCATCTCGTCGGACGATTCGGTGGTCAGCATCAGGATCGGGGTCTTGGCGTAGTTCGGCAGCGTGCGCAGGGTCTTGATCAGCGCCAGGCCGTCCATGCGCGGCATGTTCTGGTCGGTCAGGACCAGGTCCACGCCCTGCTGCTTGGCCTTGTCGAGGCCATCCTGGCCGTCGACCGCTTCCACCACGTTGTAGCCAGCTGCCTTCAGGCTGAAGGCCACCATCTGGCGCAGCGAACTGGAATCGTCGACCGCGAGAATCGTTTTTGCCATGTTTTGCTCCTGCTGTTTTGGTCCGGACTGTGCCGGTTGAATGTTGATTGGCGCGCAGTATTGCGTAGTTGCGTATGTATTCCGTGGGGCAGCGGACTCAGAAGAGTTCGATGTCCCCGCTCTCGAGGTGATGCTGTTCGACCGACTTGCGCAGGATGGTGCGCAGTTCGAGCGACTGGATCGCCAGCGCCATGCTGACCTTGCCCAGGCGCTCGACGATTTCCTCGCTGTCCGTCTCCGGGGCGATGTCTGCGCCGTGTTCGCTGAGCGTGCCCAGGAATTCGCGCAGGCCGGCCACGCGGCGCAGCGTGCGGTCGATCAGCTGGCTGGTCATGTCCTGGAACTGCATGCTCGTGATCGCCGTGTTCACGTGCTGGCCGATCTCGCCCGACATGTCGGACAGGCGCGCGCTGTCTTCCGCGCTGGGCTTCTCGCCGGCCAGCAGGCGGTCGATGGCTTCCTGGCGTGCGCCGACGGCGCTATGGATGGCCATGAAGCTGCTGGTCAGCTTCTCGATGGCTTCCTCCAGCAGCAGTTCGGTCTGCAGCAGGTCGGTCTCGACCTCGTTGAGGTGACGGCGGCCATGGACGGCCACGCCCGACAGCAGGCGCTTCACATGCGATCCCAGTATCTTTTTTCTTGTCATTCGTTTCTCCAGACCGGCTGTTTGCTGACCGCTGAATCCGTTCCACCGGCGGCGGTCATCGTGGCCCGCGCTGCCGCTTCGGGTTGCTGCGCCGGCACCTCGAGGCTGGCGGCGTCGCGCTGGACGGCCTGCTCGGTGTGCTTGTTCATGACGATGATGCTGATGCGCCGGTTGATCGGGTTGAACGGATCCTGGCGGTCGAGGTGGGCGGCCGAGGCCAGGCCCACCACGCGCAGCACCTTGTCGTCCGCCAGTCCGCCGCGCACCAGTTCGCGCCGCGACGCGTTGGCGCGGTCGGCCGACAGTTCCCAGTTGCTGTAGCCGGCGTGGCTGAAATACGGGGTGGCGTCCGTATGGCCCGACAGGCCGATCTTGTTCGGCACTTCGTTCAGCACCATGCCGATGATGTTCAGGATCTCGCGGGTATAGGGCTGCAGCTCGGCCCGCGCCAGCGCGAACATCGGGCGGTTCTGCTCGTCCACGATCTGGATGCGCAGGCCTTCGCTGGTGATGTCGAGCAGCAGCTGGTTCTTGTATTTCTTGAGCAGCGGGTTGACCTCGATGATCGACTCGATCTTCGCCTTGAGCGACTCCAGGCGCTCGGCCTCGGCGCGCGCCACCTGGGCCTTGGCGGCCTCCAGGTTGTAGGTCTTCGAGCTCGGGTCGGTGTCGCCCTTCTTGACCTGGCCGTTGCGGCGGGTCAGGTCGGTGCCGCCGCCCTTGATCACCGACGACGAGTCGCCCGCGCCCGAGCCGCCCGCCATCGCCACCTTCAGCGGCGTCTTGAAGTATTCGGAGATGCCTTCCAGGTCGCCCTTTGCAGTCGAACCGAGCAGCCACATGAGCAGGAAGAACGCCATCATCGCGGTCACGAAGTCGGCGTACGCGATCTTCCACGCGCCGCCATGATGGCCGCCCTGCACCTTCTTGATGCGCTTGACGACGATCGGACGCATGCCTTCGTCAGCCATGCTCCCCCCGTGCGCTCGGTTGCGTGTTCGTCATGTGGATCGAGAAAAGCGGCATTGCTGCTTACTTCTTCTTCTTGATGTGCTCTTCGAGCTCGGCAAAGGACGGGCGCTCGGTCGAGTACAGCACCTTGCGGCCGAACTCGACGGCCAGCGCCGGCGCGTAGCCGTTCAGGCTCGCCAGCAGCGTCACCTTCACGCACTGGAACATCTTGGTCGACTCTTCCAGCTTCTGTTCGAGCACGCTCGCCAAGGGGGACACGAAGGCATAGGCCAGCAGGATGCCGAGGAAGGTGCCGACCAGCGCCTTGGCGATCAGGATGCCCAGCTCGGCCGGGGGCAGGCCCACCGACTCCATCGTGTGGACCACGCCCATCACCGCCGCCACGATACCGAAGGCCGGCAGGCCGTCGCCCACCTTGGCGATCACGTGGGCCGGAATCGCGCCCTCGTGGTGGTGGGTCTCGATCTCGTTGTCCATCAGGTTTTCGATCTGGAGCGCGTCCATGTTCCCCGACACCATCAGGCGCAGGTAGTCGGTCATGAACTCGACGATGTGGTGGTCGGCCAGGACTGCCGGATACTTCGAGAACAGGGGCGAGGCTTCCGGCGCCTCGATGTCGCCTTCGATCGACATCAGGCCTTCCTTGCGCACTTTCGACAGCACGTCGAACTGCAGCGCCATCAGCTCCATGTACATATCCTTGGTGTACTGCGAACCCTTGAAAATGCCCGGGAAAGCCTTCGCGGTGGCCTTGACCGACTTCATGGTGTTACCGACAAAGAAGGCGCCGACGGCGGCGCCGCCGATCATCAGGAGTTCGATCGGTTGCCACAACGATGCCAGGTGGCCGCCGGCAAGGGCGAAGCCGCCGAACACGCAGGCACAGACGACGATGTAACCGATAATGACTAACAAGGGAATTCCGCTCCAGAGGGCCGGGACCGATGGTCCGGCAATCCTCAAATTAAGTGATTTCAGGCAAAGTTGACGCAGGGAACCACTCTAGCGGGAGAATGGCCTACGGGCAAGTAAAAAGGCCCGCCGCAGCCCGGTTTGTCGCCTAAAAGTGCCAGATGTAGAGGGCCGGGCCGCCCATTGTGGGATAGACGGTACGGTCCGGTAGACGCGCGTCAATGACGAATTCATAACTCACGAGCAGCGCGCCAGGACGCATTTCGCGCACCGCCTTTTGCCACAGGGCGTCCATCGCCGCCGGCGACAGGTAGGCAAACACCAGGTCGTACCCGGCAAAGTCGAGTTTGTCGTAATCGCCGCGGATGAAGCGCGCCCTGCTGCCGCCAAGGGCCGCGCGCAGCCGGCTCACCAGCCAGGGCAGCGGTGCCAGCTCGATGCCGGTTGCCTCGATGCCGGGACGCCGCGCCAGGTCGAGCACCATACCGCCCAGGCCGCTGCCGATGTCGATCACGCGCACCGTGCCGGCGTGCGGCAGCAGGCCGGCCACCGCATGCCATACGGCGCGGCCGGACGGATAGTACGGCACCTGGGTGCGATAGGTGGACCAGTACAGGACCAGCAGGAACAGGAAGGCGGCGAGGAAGACCGGCGGCGGGACCGCCAGCTGGCTTGCCCCGAACAGCGCCAGGGGGAACAGCAACTGGATGAGGCGCCACCAGCTCGCCAGGCCGCGCCACCAGGTCAGGCCAGCGGCGATGGCGCCCTGGAGGCCTGCAACGGCGAGGTAGGACATTGGCACGCCCGCAGTGGCGAGCAGCCATGTGGCAACGAGCGTCAGGGGAAAGGCGGCAACCTGCAGCAGCAGCGCCGCGACCGCGGGCTTCACGCAGGGCGGGCAGGCTTCCTGCCCGCGCGTTCGAGTATCGCCCAGGGGGATGCGGCGCGTCCATGTCCGAGCTGGCTGGACGCGTGGGCGGCAAAGCCGCCCGCCCTACGGAAATCCACGCTCACTCGCCCCGGCCGGCGGCGGCATTAGCGGCATCAGCGGCATCGGCGGCTTCCTTGGCGTCCTTCGCCTTGCGCGTCTTGCCCGCGCGCGAAGGCATGTGGCACAGGCCGCACAGGTAGTCCGCATTCAGGTCGAGCGCATTGACGACGTACTTGCCCTTGCACTTGCCGCAGGGCGCCAGCACCAGCATGCCGCTCTGGAAGAAGCGCACCAGCGTCCAGGCGCGCGTCAGCGACAGCAGCGGCTCTTCGCCCGGCGCGGGCGGCATCTGCTCGAGGTAGAGCTGGTAGGCCTTCATCACCGCCTGGATGCCGGTGGCGCCGGCATGCTCGACCAGGAACTCATGGATATTGATGAACAGCGAGGAGTGGATATTCGGTTGCCAGGTCAGGAACCAGTCGGTCGAGAACGGCAGCATGCCCTTGGGCGGAGAGACGCCCTTGAGTTCCTTGTAGAGCTTGAGCAGGCGTTCGCGCGACAGCGAGACTTCGGTTTCGAGCAACTGGAGGCGGGCTCCCAGGTTGATCAGTTCGATCGCAAGCTGGATTTCCTGCGCTTCCGAAACGACGCTTTTCTTGCTCATGTGCTGCTCCCGCTGGGTATTACTGGATGAGCGATCCCGACGGGACCGCGTTCAGCGGGATTTTATACGATCTCTTCGACCGGCTGGCCAGCCATCAGGATGGCGGCGTGCGATTGGGCCAGGCTGCGATCCTTGGTGTGGCTGGTGAGCATCGACAGGATGGCGGTATCGTCGAAGCGGAAGCGGGCCAGCATCATGTTGCCACTTGCGAGCTTGAGGATCTGGGCATTGCTCATGCCTTCGATCAGGTCGGCGATGTCGGCCGAGATACCGAGACGAAAGATAGCGGTCACCTTGTCGGCGCGGATCATCTGCTGGGCCAGCATCAGGTAGCTCAGGTTCGCGTCGCGGATTTCAGCCATCATGTCGTTCATCGTCATTTCTATCTCTCCGTATCCGTTGTTGTCGGCGCTCGCTGTTGCCTCAGCTTGCCGCAAGTGATGTTGCCGTTGAGATAGATTCTGACCGTGAGGAAACTTTTTAGGTATTGGACAAAGTCTGTATTTTTCGTCCGCGAATGACGGACATGACCCGTAGGAGTTTGTCTGACAAACCCTGCTGGATCACTCTGGCGCCCCTATGAAAAACGGAGGCGTGGGAGGTGCCGCGAAGCGGCCTGATTGTGGTGGCTGACGGTGTTGCTGTCGTGCACTTGATACGGTTTACGTCAAGCTTTGGAAGAACTTGAGGGTTTTCGCAAACTATTTTTTGCAACCTCGAACTACCGTGCCCAACTCTTTAACGGACCGCCTCGCGGGAACTTTAGGCTTTTTGAAAAATATTTTTCGAAACCTTTTCCGCGCTTCTGGTTGGGGTAACGGCAGGGTTCGCAGGAACTTGAGGGCTGATTGAGAATTTTTTTAAAAAATTTTGCGAACATTCCGAAAACCCGAAAACATTATCTGCAAGCCAACAAAACGGGGCGGCGGACACCGGAACTTGCTACACTGCGAGGCTGGGAGTTACTTCAAGCCTCAACCATCCGCACAAGGCAAGCATGGAATCTTTACGACTCTGGGACATCAGCCCGACGATCTCGGCTGCCATTCCGGTCTGGCCGGGCGATACGCCCTTCGAGGCCGCCCCGACCTGGGAGATCAAGGACGGCTGCCCGGTCCGCGTCAGCCGGATGACGATGACGACCCACCTCGGCGCCCATACCGATGCCCCCAGCCATTACGACCCGCAAGGCCGGACCATCGACCAGGTCGACCTGCGCCCCTACATCGGGCCCTGCCGCGTGATCCACTGCGTGGGCGCGGCAAGCGTCGAGCCGGCGCACCTGGAAGGCAAGCTGGACGCGGCGCCGCCCCGGGTGCTGCTGCGTACCTACGCCAGCGCCCCGCAACACGCATGGGACCCGGCCTTCCCGGCCATCGCGCCGGCAGCCATCGAACTGCTGGCCAGCCGCGGCGTGGTCCTGGTCGGCACCGACGCCCCCTCGCTCGACCCGCAGGATTCAAAGACGCTCGACGCCCACCACGCCGTGCGCGCCGCGGGCATGGCCATCCTGGAGGGCATCGTGCTGGACGAGGTGCCCGAGGGCGACTACGAGCTGGTCGCCCTGCCCCTGAAATTCGCCGGGATGGACGCCAGCCCGGTACGCGCCGTGTTGCGTGAATGCGCGCGCGCCCTGCCAGACAAGGAAACCGCATGACTACCCACATCACCCGCGACGCCTGCGTGGCGCGCGACGAGCGCGATCCCCTGCGCCCGCTGCGCAAGCGCTTCGACCTGCCGCCCGGCGTCATCTACCTCGACGGCAATTCGCTGGGCGCGCGCCCGAAGGCGGCCCTGGCCCGCGCCCAGGACGTCGTGGCCCGCGAATGGGGCCACGACCTGATCAAGAGCTGGAACACGGCCGGCTGGTTCGACATGCCCAAGCGCCTCGGCAACCGCCTGGCGCCGCTGATCGGGGCGCGGGACGGCGAAGTCGTCGTCACCGATACCACCTCGCTCAACCTGTTCAAGGCCCTGGCCGCCGCACTGCACCTGCAGGCCGGCGGCCCGGGCGCCGGGCGCCGCACCATCGTCACCGAGCGCAGCAACTTCCCGACCGACATCTACATGGCCGAAGGCCTGGCGCAGTGGCTGCAGCAGGGCTACCGGGTGCGCCTCGTGGACTCGGTGGAAGAGATCCCGGCCGCTGTCGATGCCGACTGCGCCGTGCTGATGCTCACCCACGTCAACTACCGCACCGGCTATCAGCACGACATGGCCTCGCTGACGCGCCATGCGCACGCCAGCGGGGCACTGGCGGTGTGGGACCTGGCCCACTCAGCCGGCGCGGTGCCGCTCGACCTGCACGCCGCGGAAGCCGACTTCGCGGTCGGCTGCACCTATAAATACCTGAACGGCGGGCCGGGTGCCCCGGCCTTCATCTGGGTGCCGCAGCGCCACCAGGCCGCTTTCGCCCATCCGCTGACGGGCTGGTGGAGCCATGCGAAGCCGTTCGCGATGTCGCACGGTTTCGCCGCCTGCGAGGGCATCGGGCGCGCGCTGTGCGGCACCCAGCCGGTGGTATCGCTGGCGCTGGTCGAGTGCGGGCTGGAGGTGTTCGAAGCAACCACGATGGCCGCGATCCGGGAGAAATCGCTGGCGCTGACCGACCTGTTCATCGAGCTGGTCGAGGCGACCTGCGCGGGGCATCCGCTCGGGCTGGTCACGCCGCGCGAACATGCGCGCCGCGGCAGCCAGGCCAGCTTCACCCATCCGCACGGCTACGCCGTGATGCAGGCGCTGATCGCGCGCGGCGTGATCGGCGACTACCGCGAACCGGAGATCATGCGCTTCGGCTTCACGCCGCTGTACACCAGCTTTGCCGACGTCTGGGATGCGGTCGCGATCCTGAAGGACATCCTGGACCGCGGGGCCTTCGATGCGGCGCTCGAACGCAGCGCAGTGACGTAAGAGAATGCCATGAACGACAAGCTCACGACCAAGCCGGCCGAATGGCACGGCGCCAAGCTGGACTTCAAGGAGTCCATGAGCTACGGCGACTACCTGGGCCTGGACCGGATCCTCTCGGCCCAGCACCCGCTCTCGCCCAACCACAACGAGATGCTGTTCATCATCCAGCACCAGACCAGCGAGTTGTGGATCAAGCTGATGCTGCACGAACTGCACGCCGTGCGCCGCCATATACGCGAGGACAACCTGCCGCCGGCCTTCAAGATGCTGGCGCGGGTCGCCCGCATCATGGACCAGCTGGTGCACGCCTGGGACGTGCTGGCGACGATGACCCCGCCGGAGTACACCGCGATCCGCCCCTACCTGGGCGCCTCGTCGGGCTTCCAGAGCTTCCAGTACCGCGAGCTGGAATTCATCCTCGGGAACAAGAACCCGAACCTGCTCGCGGTGCACGAGAAGTCGCCCGAGGCCCATGCCATCCTCGCGCGCGAGCTGCACGCGCCTTCAGTGTACGACGAGGCCGTGATGCTGCTGGCGCGCAGCGGCTTTCCGATTGCGCCGGAACGGCTCAAGGCCGATCCGACCCGGCCGACCCAGGCCGACGAAAGCGTCAAGGTCGCCTGGCTGGGCGTCTATGGCGACACCGAGCACCACTGGGCGCTGTACGAGCTGGCCGAAAAGCTGGTGGACCTGGAGACGGCCTTCCGCTTCTGGCGCTTCCGTCACGTGACCACGGTCGAGCGCATCATCGGCTTCAAGCAAGGCACCGGCGGCACCTCGGGCGCCAGCTACCTGCGCAAGATGCTGGACGTCGTGCTGTTCCCGGAACTGTTCGCGCTGCGCACCGCCCTGTGAGCCAGGGCACTGCCGCCGTCACGCTTGCAGGCGCCTGAAGCCGGGGGCGCTTTCGACGTACAATCGGCGTGACATCCTTACACGGCGGAGGCGCGATGAAGTGCGACGTACTGATCCTGGCAGGCCTGTGGAATTCCGGTCCCGATCACTGGCAGTCCCGGTGGCACGAGCGCCATCCGCACTGGACCAAGGCCCAGCACCGCGATTGGAACTGCCCGGACCGCGACGAATGGGTGGCCGAGCTGGATGCCGCCATTGCCGGTTGCCGGGGCGCGCCGATCCTGGTCGCGCACAGCCTGGGCTGCATGCTGGCGGTGCAGTGGGCGGCCAGCGGCTCTCCCCTGAAGGTGGCCGGCGCCTTCCTGGTCGCCCCCAGCGACGTCGAGGCGCCGAGCTATCCGGTGCCGGCCAACAGCTTCGCGCCGGTGCCGCTCGCGCCGCTGCCCTTCCCCAGCCTGGTGGTCGCGAGCGGCAACGATCCCTTCGTCTCGCCCGAGCGCGTCGCCGCCTTCGCGGCCGGCTGGGGCAGCCGCCTGGTGCACATCGGCGACGCCGGCCACGTGAACCCGGATTCCGGCCATGGCCCTTGGCCCGAGGGCGAGCGCCTGCTGCAGGAATTCTGCGACGGGATCGCGGGCTGACAAGGGCATGAGCGCCGCGCTGCCGCCACGCCCCGCGGGCTCGGGTGCGCCATGACCGTGCTGACGAGCGCGCGCCTGCGCCTGGAGCCGATGTGCCTCGCCCACTACGACGGCCTGCGCATGCTGAACGCCGACCCGCTGGTCATGCGCTTCATCAGCGGCCGGCCCGAGACACCCGAGGAGACCCTGGCCGTCATCGCGCGCGTGCAGGGGCGTTGGGAAAAGTTCGGTCATTCGTGGTGGAGCTTCATCGAATTGGAGACCGGTGAACTGGTCGGCGCCGGCTGCATCCAGCATCTCGGCCACGACCCGGCCAACGAGCACGAAATCGGCTGGCGCCTGCGCCCGGACCGCTGGGGACGCGGTTATGCGACGGAAGCGGCGCGCCGCATGGCTTGCTTTGCCTTCGACGACTTGGCAGCCCCTTCGCTGGTGGCGATCTGTCATCCCGCGAACACGGATTCGGCCGGGGTCATGCGGCGGCTCGGCATGCGTTACCGGGGCGAAGAGACCTGGCATGCGCAACATGTCTCGGCGTACGAGATGCGGGCACGGGATTTCGCATGAAGACTTACCACGGCAGCTGCCATTGCGGCAGCGTCCGGTTCGAAGCGGACATCGACCTGTCTGCCGGCACCATCAAGTGCAACTGCACCGTCTGCACCAAGATGCGCTTCTGGGCAGCCCAGGTGCCCTCGTCGTCATTCCGCCTGCTCGGCGGTAGTGAGAGCCTGCGCGAATACCGCTACCATACGCGCAAGGATGCCCACTACTTCTGCGGCAACTGCGGCATCAACACCTTCTCGACCGGCACCTCGCTCGCGCTCGGCGCCTTCCATGCGGTGGTGCTGGCCTGCCTCGATGACCTGCCGCTTGATGAACTGCTGGCCGCCCCGGTCCGCCACCTCGACGGCCGCAACGACAACTGGTTACCCCGCCCGCCGAAACCCGTCACCTTTGATGGAGACGGGAACCGTAGGGTGGGCGGCTGTACCCTGGAGTTCGATCAGCAAGTAACATCAGCGCCGCCCACGCGTTCAACCCAGGGATGCGGACCATTGACGCGCTTCGATATGCGAGCCCAGGTTGAACGCGTGGGCGGCAGAAAAGCTGCAGGCTGGGCACATGTTCAGGTGGAGCCGCCCACCCTACGAACAACGGGTGCATATGAAAAACCGGGGCACAGGGCCCCGGTCGGTGTACGGCTGATCAAGAAAGGCGCTTACTTTGCCGTCGCCAGCAGCATCTCGTTCAGGCGCTTGACAAAACTGGCCGGGTCGCTCAGGCTGCCGCCTTCGGCCAGCAAGGCCTGGTCGAACAGGATGTGCGACCAGTCGCCGAAGCGCTGGCCTTGCGCGTCTTCGTACTTCAGGCGCTGCACCAGCGGGTGGTTCGGGTTGATCTCGAGGATCGGCTTCGATTCCGGGGCGCTCTGGCCGGCCGCCTTCAGCATGCGCAGCAGGTTGCCCGACAGCTCGTTCTCGTCCGCCACCAGGCAGGCCGGCGAATCGGTCAGGCGCCAGGTCACGCGCACGTCCTTGGCCTTCTCGCCCAGCGCGCTTTTCATCTTCTCGACCAGGTCCTTGTAGCCGGATTCAAGCTCGGCGTGCTCCTTCTTTTCCGTCTCGTCCTCCAGGCCGCCCAGGTCCAGGCCGCCCTTGGCCACCGACACCAGCTCCTTGCCGTCGAACTCGTTCAGGAAGGACAGCATCCATTCGTCGACGCGGTCGGTCAGCAGCAGCACTTCGACGCCTTTCTTGCGGAAGATCTCCAGGTGCGGGCTGTTCTTCGCGGCGTTGTAGCTGTCGGCGGTGACGTAGTAGATCTTGTCCTGGCCTTCCTTCATGCGCTTGACATACTCTTCGAACGACACGGTCTGGTCGGACGAGTCGTTTGCGGTCGAGGCGAAGCGCAACAGCTTGGCGATGCGGTCCTTGTTGGTGGCGTCCTCGCCGATGCCTTCCTTGAGCACCTGCCCGAACTCCTTCCAGAAGGTCGCATATTTATCCTTGCCGGCCTGCTCTTCCGAGTTGGCCATTTCCTCCAGCATGCCCAGCACGCGCTTGGTCGAGCCTTCGCGGATCACGCGCACGTCGCGCGACTCCTGCAGGATCTCGCGCGAGACGTTCAGTGGCAGGTCTGCCGAATCGATCACGCCCTTGATGAAGCGCAGGTAGGTCGGCATCAGCTGCTCGGCGTCGTCCATGATGAACACGCGCTTGACGTACAGCTTGATGCCGGCGCGCTTGTTGCGGTCCCACAGGTCGAACGGCGCATGGCTCGGCACATACAGCAGCTGGGTGTACTCGCTGCGGCCTTCGACGCGGTTGTGGGTGTAGGCCAGCGGGTCCTGGAAGTCGTGCGAGACGTGCTTGTAGAACTCGTTGTACTGCTCTTCCGTGATGTCGCTCTTCGAGCGTGCCCACAGCGCGCTGGCCTGGTTGACGGTCTCGAACTCGTCCTTCAGGACGGTGGCCTTCTTCTCCTCGTCCCACTCTTCCTTCTGCATCACGATCGGCAGCGAGATGTGGTCCGAGTACTTGCGGATGATCGACTTCAGCTTCCACGACGACAGCAGCTCTTCCTCGCCGGCGCGCAGGTGCAGGATCACGTCGGTGCCGCGGCCCGTCTTCTCGATCGATTCGATGCTGTAGTCGCCCTCGCCGGTGGACTCCCAGCGCACGCCTTCCGAGGCGAAGGCGCCGGCGCGGCGGGTATTGACGATGACCTTCTCGGCCACGATGAAGGCCGAGTAGAAGCCCACGCCGAACTGGCCGATCAGGGCCGCATCCTGCTGCTGGTCGCCCGACAGCTTGCTGAAGAATTCCTTGGTGCCCGACTTGGCGATGGTTCCCAGGTGCGAGATGACTTCGTCACGGCTCATGCCGATGCCGTTGTCCGAGATCGTGATGGTGCGCGCATCCTTGTCGAACGCGACCTTGATTTTCAGTTCATGGTCGTTGCCGTACAAGGCGTCGTTGTTGATCGCCTCGAAGCGCAGCTTGTCGGCCGCGTCGGACGCGTTCGAAATCAGTTCGCGCAGGAAGATCTCCTTGTTCGAGTACAAGGAGTGGATCATGAGTTGCAACAGCTGTTTTACTTCTGCCTGGAAGCCAAGGGTCTCTTTTTCGGCGACTGCCATCTTATTCCTCGTGGTAAGTCAGGTTAAAGGTTACGCAAAAAGCGGATTGCAGCAATATTGGGACAGCAACAAGCATTTCAAGCCCCTCAATTCACACCGGCAATGTTGTGAATAGTTCAATCAATCAGCCCGGCATCTTACAGTAAACGTCCGCGCCGTGGCTGGCTGGACGTACAATACCGGCTTCTTTCACCAACGGTTCAAGAAGCCATAACAACCATGTCCGTCTACGATAAACTCAAAGAACTGAACATCACCCTGGCCGCGCCGGCCACCCCGGCCGCCGCCTACGTCATGTACGTACAGACCGGCAACCTCGTGTTCATCTCGGGCCACATCGCCAAGAACGCCGACGGTTCGCCGAACGCCGGCATCCTCGGCCGCGACAAGAGCACCGCGGACGGCCAGGCCGCCGCACGATCGGTCGCCATCGACCTGATCGGCACCCTGCAGGAAGCCGTGGGCGGCGACCTGAACCGCGTCAAGCGCATCGTCAAGGTGATGAGCCTGGTCGCCTCGACCCCGGAATACAACGAGCAGCACCTGGTCACCAACGGCTGCTCGGAACTGATCGGCGAAGTGTTCGGCGAAGCCGGCAAGCACGCCCGCTCGGCCTTCGGCGTCGCCTCGCTGCCGCGCGGCACCTGCGTCGAGATCGAGATGATCGCCGAAGTCGCCTGAGTTGCCTGAGCCGCAGTCGATTCGTCGCACCATTGCAGTAACGTCGCGGGCTGGGCTCACCCGGCCCGGCCCGTCCCTGAAGCCGCCTACCCGGCGTGCTTTATAATGGCCCGGCACTACCCGTGCGGTCCCTTCCTGTGAGTCTGTGAGAACAGTATGAAAATCGAGAATCCAAACCCCATCCAGTGGCAGTTTTCGGAACGCGCGCAGCAGCTGCAAAGCTCGTTCATCCGCGAAATCCTGAAGATCACCCAGCGTCCGGAGATCATCTCCTTCGCGGGCGGCCTGCCGTCGCCAGCCACCTTCCCGGTCGAGCGCATGCGAGCCGCTTACGACAAGGTGCTGGTTGATGCCGGTAAAGTCGCGCTGCAGTACGGCCCGACCGACGGCTACGCCCCGCTGCGGGAATGGATCGCCAACTCGCTCTCCACGGAAGGTAGCCGCATCCTGCCGGAACAGATCCTGATGACCTCGGGCTCGCAGCAGGCGCTCGACCTGCTGGGCAAGGTCCTGATCGACGAAGGCAGCCGCGTGCTGGTCGAGACCCCGAGCTACCTCGGCGCCCTGCAGGCGTTCTCGGTCTACCGTCCTGAATTCAAGTCGGTCGATACCGACGAACACGGCCTGGTCCCAAGCTCGATCGCCGGCGTGGCGCAAGGCGCGCGCCTGCTGTACTCGCTGCCGAACTTCCAGAACCCGACCGGTCGATCGTTGTCGGTCGAACGTCGTCAGGAGTTGGTGGAAACCTGCGCCCGTTTCGGCCTGCCGCTGATCGAGGACGATCCGTACGGCGCGCTGTCTTACCGCGGCGAGCCGATGCCGAAGATGGTGGCCATGAACCCGGACGGCGTCATCTACATGGGTTCGTTCTCGAAAGTGCTGACCCCGGGCATCCGCCTCGGCTATGTCTGCGCCCCGCTGCCGCTGGTGCGCCGCCTCGAGCTGGCCAAGCAGGCGGCCGACCTGCACACCGCCCAGCTGACCCAGATGGTCGTGCACGAAGTGGTCAAGGACGGCTTCCTCGACCAGCACATCCCGACCATCCGCCAGCTGTACGGCGACCAGTGCCAGGTGATGCTGGACGCGATGGCCGAGCACTTCCCGAGCGGCGTCACCTGGACCAAGCCGGAAGGCGGCATGTTCATCTGGGTGACCCTGCCGAAGAGCATCGACGCGATGAAACTGCTGGACCAGTCGCTGGCCGCGCGCGTGGCCTTCGTGCCGGGCTCGCCGTTCTACGCCAACGACCCGGCCACCAACACGCTGCGCCTGTCCTTCGTCACCGTGCCGCCGGAACGCATCCGCGAAGGCATCGCGATCCTGGGCAAGCTGATCGCCGACATGCTGTAAATACGGCAGGCGGCCCGGCCGCCTGTTCACGACCGCCGGTAGCCGCCGGCGGTCGACCGCCAGTTGTGATGCTGCAACAGTCACATATCCCAAAGGAACGATTGTTGCCGCAGGCGAAGGCGATACAGGTATGATCTTCATCAGTCCGAACCGGTATTGACCCACGACTGTCATGAATCACCCTGCCTTCGCCATCCCGGCACCCGCGCACCAGGCGGCGATCCTGATCGTCGACGATGCGCCCGCCAGCCTCGGACTGCTGCAGGACATCCTGCAAGGCCAGGGTTACCGCACCTTCGTCGCCACCTCCGGCGAGCGCGCGTTGGACCTCGCGCAGCGCATCCAGCCCGACCTGATCCTCCTCGACGTGATGCTGCCCGGCCTCGACGGCCTGGAAACCTGCAGCCGCCTCAAGCACCAAGCGGCCACCGCCGACATTCCGGTCATCTTCGTCAGCGCCTGCTCCGACACGGCGGACATCGTGGCCGGCTTCGAGCACGGCGCCGCCGACTACATCGCCAAGCCGCTGCGCCTGCCCGAGGTTTGCTCGCGGGTCCGGGCCCAGCTGCAGATCCGCTCGGCCAGCCAGTCGCATACGCACCAGGTCAAGCGCCTGCGCATGATCGTCGACGGCATGGACGAAGGCTTGATGCTGCTCGGTCAGGACGGACGCATCCAGTACACGAATCCGGCCAGCGAACGCTGCCTGGGCTATCCGGGGCGGGAACTGGCCGGCAGGCCGCTGGCCGAACTGCTCGCCGAACCGGCGGCCAGGGACTTCGCCGCCTGGTTCGACCAGTCGGACGACGAGACGCTGGCGCGTTGCCGCGGCACGCGCGAAGTGCTGCTGCGCCAGCCCGACGGCAGCCTGCGCGCGATGGACCTGAGCCTGTCGCCGCTGGCCTCGGGCGAGCAGCTGTGGGTGGCCGTCCTGCACGACATCACCCACCACAAGCAGTCCGAGAACGCGCTGCAGCGCGCGGCGCTGGCCGATCCGCTCACCGGCATCGCCAACCGGCGCCAGTTCGACGCCTGCCTCGAACGCGAATGGCAGCGCGCCATGCGCAATGCCCGCCCGCTGTCGCTGCTGGTGCTCGACGTCGACCACTTCAAGCTCTACAACGACCTGCTCGGCCACGCCGCCGGCGACCAGTGCCTGCAGGCGATCGCTAGCACGCTGCAGGCGCACGCCCTGCGCGCCACCGACCTGGCGGCGCGCTACGGCGGCGAGGAATTCGTGCTGCTGTTGCCCGACACGCCCCACGAGGGCGCGGCCAAGGTGGCCGAGGCGATCCGGGCCGACATCGAGCGCCTGCGCGTGCCCAGCCCGCGCTCGACCACCTCCGACTTCGTGACCGTCAGCGTGGGCGCATCCACCATCGTGCCGACCCAGTTCGACGAGTGCCGCTCGCTGTTCCAGGCTGCCGACCGTGCCATGTACGACGCCAAGGCCGCCGGACGCAACCGCGTGACGGCGGTCGGCGCCGGTTATGCCTGGGAAGCGATGCACCGGGTCCTGGCGCGCTGATGCCTCGTCACCGATCGCCGGCTGTGGGCGCCGGCGCGCTGCGCTGCTCGAGCACTGCCGGGCGCGGCCTGAGCAGCCGTCCATCGCATATCGATGCAAAGGCTATAATTGCCGGAATATCGAAAGCGCACAGACCGGTTACCCAAGTGAACCCACATCTCGCCCAACTCCATCCCTACCCCTTCGAACAGCTGCGCCAGCTGTTCGCCGGCGTCACCCCGAACGCCGCCTGCAGCCCGATCAGCCTGGGCATCGGCGAGCCGAAGCATCCGACGCCCGCCTTCATCGAAAAGGCGCTCATGCATGCGATGAGCGGCCTGTCGAGCTACCCCAGCACCCATGGCAGCGAGCCGTTGCGCGTGGCCATCGCCGGCTGGCTGCAGCACCGCTACGGCATCCCCGACATCGATCCGGCCACGATGGTGCTGCCGGTGAACGGCTCGCGCGAAGCGCTGTTCGCCATTGCCCAGTGCGTGGTCGACGGCTCGAAGGAAGCGCCGCTGGTGATGAGCCCGAACCCGTTCTACCAGATCTACGAAGGCGCGGCCTACCTGGCCGGCGCGGCGCCGTATTACGTGAATTCCGAGCCGGGCCGCAATTTTGCGCCCGACTACGACAGCGTGCCCGATGAGGTGTGGCCGCGCGTGCAGCTGCTGTACGTCTGCTCGCCCGGCAACCCGACCGGCGCGGTCCTGGGCCTGGAGGACTGGCAGCGGCTGTTCGAGCTGTCCGACCGCCATGGCTTCGTGATCGCGGCCGACGAGTGCTATTCCGAGATCTACTTCGGCTCGACGCCGCCGCTGGGCGCGCTCGAAGCCGCGCACCAGCTCGGCCGCAGCGGCGGCGATGGCGAAGGTAACAGCGCGTACGCCAACCTGATCGTGTTCTCCAGCCTGTCAAAGCGCTCGAACGTGCCGGGCATGCGTTCGGGCTTCGTGGCGGGCGATCCGCAGCTGCTGAAGAAATTCCTGCTGTACCGCACCTACTGCGGCGGCGCGATGTCGCCGCCGGTGCAGGCCGCCTCGATAGCCGCCTGGAACGACGAGCACCACGTGCAGGAAAACCGCGCGCTGTACCGCGAGAAGTTCCAGCTCATCACCCCGATCCTGAAAGAGGTGATGGACGTCGAACTGCCCGACGCCGGCTTCTACCTGTGGGCCGACGTGCGCCGCACCGGGCTGTCGGACACCGAATTCGCACGCCGCCTGTACGCCGAATATAATGTGACGGTTTTGCCAGGCAGTTATCTTGCACGCGAAGCGCACGGCCTCAACCCGGGCCGCGACCGCATCCGCATGGCGCTCGTCGCGAGCGTCGACGAAGGACTCGAAGCCGCCAACCGCATCGTCGAGTTCTGCAAGGGCCTGTAGCCAGCGACACGCCTCGGCAGCACCAACGAATCAACCTAACCAAAGAATCGCATCATGACCCAACAACTCCAGAACATCATCGACACCGCGTGGGAACAGCGCGCGGAGATCAGCCCGTCCAGCGCCAGTGCCGAAGTGCGCGACGCGGTCGCCCACGTGCTCGCCGGCCTCGACGCAGGCACCTTGCGCGTGGCGCAGAAAGACAGCGGCAGCTGGGTCGTGAACCAGTGGATCAAGAAGGCCGTCCTGCTGTCCTTCCGCCTCGAGAACAACGTGGTAATGGGTGGCGGGGGCACCCTCGGCGGGAGCCCGCAGTTCTACGACAAGGTCCCGACCAAGTTCGCCGACTACACCGCGGAAGACTTCGCCAAGGGCGGTTTCCGCGTGGTGCCGCCGGCCGTCGCCCGCCGCGGGAGCTTCATCGGCAAGAACGTGGTCCTGATGCCGTCCTACGTCAACATCGGCGCCTACGTCGACGAAGGCGCGATGGTCGACACCTGGGCCACCGTCGGCTCCTGCGCCCAGATCGGCAAGAACGTGCACCTGTCGGGCGGCGTCGGCATCGGCGGCGTGCTGGAACCGATGCAGGCCAACCCGACCATCATCGAAGACAACTGCTTCATCGGCGCCCGTTCGGAGATCGTCGAAGGCGTGATCGTCGAAGAGAACTCGGTGATCTCGATGGGCGTGTACATCGGCCAGTCGACCAAGATCTACAACCGCGAGACCGGCGAGATCACCTACGGCCGCGTGCCCTCGGGTTCGGTGGTGGTGTCGGGCAGCCTGCCCTCAAGCGACGGCAAGTACAGCCTGTACTGCGCCGTGATCGTCAAGCGCGTGGACGCCCAGACCCGCGCCAAGACCGGCATCAACGAGCTGCTGCGCGGCGACTAATGCGTTAGCTGAACGCGCGGTCGGCCCAGCCGACCACGCGTTCAACCAGCTCAAGCAATACCTGCACACTAGGAGACGATGCCATGGCCATGGACCGCCTGTTCCAGCTGATGAAGGAGAAGAACGCCTCGGACATGTTCTTCGCCGTGAACTCGCCGGTGCACATCAAGATCAACGGGAACCTCATCCCGATCAACCAGCATCGTCTCGAACCCGAGAACATCATCTCGCTGCTGTCCGAAATCGCCTCGCCCGAGCAGATGCTCGAGCTCGAGCGCGAGAACGAACTCAACATGGGCGTGTCGGTCCCCAACCTCGGCCGCTTCCGCCTGTCCGCCTTCCGCCAGCGCGGCTCGATCTCGGCCGTGTTCCGCTTCGTGCCGGCCAACATCCCGCCGATCGGCGAGCTGGGCCTGCCGCCCGTGCTGCTTGATCTGATCATGGAAAAGCGCGGCCTGCTGCTCATCGTCGGCGCCACCGGTTCCGGCAAGTCGACCACCATCGCCTCGATGCTGGACCATCGCAACGAACAGCGTACCGGCCACATCCTCACGCTCGAAGACCCGATCGAATACCTGTTCAAGAACAAGAAATCGATCGTCAACCAGCGCGAGATCGGCAGCGACGCCAGCAGCTTCGCCACCGCCCTGCGCAACTCGATGCGCCAGGCGCCGGACTGCATCCTGATCGGCGAGATCCGCGACAAGGAAACCATGGCGGCGGCGCTGGCCTACGCCCAGTCCGGCCACCTGGTGCTGGCCACCCTGCACGCCAACAACAGCTACAACGCGCTCAACCGCATCATCAGCTTCTACCCGATCGAGAACCGCGCCGCCCTGCTGCAGGACCTGGCGTCGAGCGTGAAGGCGATCGTCTCGCAGCGCCTGGTCAAGTCCGCCGCCGGCGGCCAGCGCCAGGCCGCGGTGGAGGTGATGCTGAATACCCGCTATATCGCCGACCTGATCGAAAAGGGCGAGATCGGCCAGATCAAGGACGCGATGGACAAGAGCCTGTCGCCGGGTTCGCAGTCCTTCGAGACCGCGCTGCTCAAGCTGGTCAAGGAGGGGCTGGTGACGCAGGAAGAAGCGCTGGCCAATGCCGACTCGGCCACTAACCTGCTCTGGCTGCTCAACAACGGACCGGAGAGCCAGGCGCAGCCGGAAGAGCAGAACAAGCCCGACGAACCGCAGGGCGCTTCCTTTACCGAGTTCACCCTCAACTCCTAGGACGGCGCTGTGCTTTGTAGGGTGGTCGGCTTTGCCGGCCGCGCGTCCGACGCACGGATGCGTTGCCGCTGCGCTCGGGCCGGCTGAACGCGCGCACGGCAAAGCCTTGCACCCTACCAACTCCTTTCGCCGCTGCACTCAGGCGGCGCCTCTTCTTCATCTGTGTACAATCTTCGCTTGCGAAGCTTGTGCTATCCTCGCGCGTTTCTTAAATTCAATAGTCGCCCGCCGCAACGTGGGCGCAACGACGACGCTCCATGACTACGACCCTCTACGGCATCCCCAACTGCGACACCGTCAAGAAAGCCCGCACCTGGCTGGCGGACAACGGCCACGATTTCACCTTCCACGACTTCAAGAAACAGGGCTTGACGCGCGAACTGGTGGCCGGCTGGCTCGAGCAGCTCGACTGGGAGACGCTGGTGAACCGCAAGGGCACGACCTGGCGCAACCTGGGCGACGAGCGCAAGGCGCAGGTGACCGACAAGGCCAGCGCCTTGGCGCTGTTGCTGGAAAACCCGTCCGTCATCAAGCGCCCGGTATTGCAGGGCGTGGGCCCGGTCTCGGTCGGCTTCTCGGCCGATGCCTACGCGGCAAAGTTCAAGGCTCAGTCGGAACAGAGCGCATGAAGCCATCCCGCACCCTGCTGCTGACCGAAGAACTGATCGCCCTCGATTCGATCACGCCGCACGACAAGGGTTGCCAGGAACGCCTGAAGGAACTGCTGGCCCCGCTGGGCTTCCACTGCGAGACCATCGCGTCGAACGGCGTGACGAACCTGTGGGCGCGCAAGGGCACGACCTCGCCCGTGTTCGTGTTTGCCGGCCACACCGACGTGGTGCCGTCCGGCCCCGCACACCAGTGGGAGTCGAGCCCCTTCGTGCCGACCCGCCGCGACGGCAAGCTGTACGGGCGCGGCGCGTCCGACATGAAGACCTCGATCGCGGCCATGGTCGTGGCCTGCGAGGAGTTTCTCGAGGCCCACCCTGACCACAAGGGCTCGATCGCTTTTCTCATCACCAGCGACGAGGAAGGCCCGGCCACCGACGGCACCGTGGTCGTGTGCGAGCGCCTGGAAGAACGCGGCGAGACGCTCGACTACTGCCTGGTCGGCGAGCCGACATCGAACCACGTGCTGGGCGACACCATCAAGAACGGCCGCCGCGGCTCGCTCTCGGGCCACCTGGTCATCAAGGGCGTGCAGGGACACATCGCCTATCCGCACCTGGCGCGCAACCCGATCCACCTGGCGGCGCCGGCACTGGCGGAGCTGGCTGCGGAAGTCTGGGACGAAGGCAACGAATACTACGCCCCGACCAGCTGGCAGATCTCGAACATCCAGGCCGGCACCGGCGCCACCAACGTGATTCCGGGCCACGTCACGATCGACTTCAACTTCCGCTTCTCGACCGCCAGCACGGCCGACGGCCTGGAAGCGCGCGTGCATGCAATCCTCGACCGCCACCTGCTCGACTACACGCTGGAATGGACGCTGTCCGGCCAGCCCTTCCTGACGCCGAAGGGCCTGCTGTCGGACACGCTGTGCACCGCCATCCACGATGAGCTGGGCGTGCAGACCGAACTGTCGACCAGCGGCGGCACCTCGGATGGCCGCTTCATCGCGCGCATCTGCCCGCAGGTGATAGAATTCGGCCCGCCGAACGCCAGCATCCACAAGATCGACGAACACATCGAGCTGCGCTACATCGATCCCCTCAAGAACATCTACCGCCGCACGCTGGAACAGCTGCTGGCACCGTCGCAATAACAGAACACTCACGACCACCGGGAGCCAAGGCCATGACCACCACCAACTTCAGCACGCCGCGCGACCTGCTGCGCTATGCCATCACCCGCTTCAATGGGGCCAAGCTGTTCTTCGGGCACGGCAGCGCCGAGGCATTCGACGAAGCGGCCTACCTGATCCTGCACACCCTCAAGCTGCCGCTGGACCGCCTCGATCCCTTCCTCGACGCCAGGCTGCTGCAGGACGAAGTGCTGCAGGTGCTGGAAGTGATCGAGCGCCGCGTCACCGAGCGCGTGCCGGCCGCCTACATCACGAAAGAGGCCTGGCTGGGCAGCTACCACTTCTACGTGGACGAGCGCGTGCTGGTGCCGCGCTCCTTCATCGCCGAGCTGATCCCGCAGACCTTCAGCCCGTGGGTGCAGGACCCGGAAGCCGTGGAGAACGTGCTGGAATTGTGCACCGGCAGCGGCTGCCTGGCGATCATGATGGCCGACGCCTTCCCGAACGCCGTGATCGACGCGGTCGACATCTCGAAGGATGCGCTGGCCGTGGCCGAGCACAACATCCGCGAGTACAAGATGGAAGGCCGCGTGAACCCGATCGAATCGGACCTGTACGAAAACGTGCCGTTCAAGAAGTATGACCTGATCGTCACCAACCCGCCTTACGTCAACAGCAACTCGATGGGCAAGCTGCCGCCGGAGTACCTGCGCGAGCCGCAGATCGCGCTGGCCGGCGGCGAGGATGGAATGGACCTGGTGCGCAAGATCGTCGCCGGCGCCGCCGAACGCCTGAGCCCGGAAGGTGTGCTGGTGGTCGAGATCGGCAACGAGGCGGAATACGCCGAAGCGGCCTTCGGGCACCTGGGCCTGACCTGGCTGACCACCAGCGCCGGCGACGACGCGGTGTTCCTGCTGACGGCCGAGCAGTTGCAGGCACAGTAATCACCAGCTCGCCCTGAATACGATACCCGTAGGGTGGGCGGGAAACCCGCCCACCCTACATAACGCAGAAATACGCAATGATCCGCTTCCAGAACGTCAGCCTGATGCGCGGCACCAAGCCGCTGCTCGAAGACGCCGACCTCACCCTCAACCCGGGCGACAAGATCGGCCTGATCGGCGCCAACGGCGCCGGCAAATCGAGCCTGTTCGCGATGCTGAGGAACGAATTGCACCCGGACCAGGGCGCGATCGACTTCCCCGCCAAGTGGCGCATGGCCTACGTGGCCCAGGAGACGCCTGCGCTCGACCGCCCGGCGCTGGAATACGCGATCGACGGCGACGTCAACCTGCGCCGCCTGCAGGCCGAACTCATTGACCTGGAAGCGCATCCGGACACCAACGCCCACGGCATGCGCCTGGGCGAGATCCATGGCGCCCTGGCCGATGCCGACGCCTACACGGTGCAGTCGCGCGCCGAGCAGCTGCTGCTCGGCCTGGGCTTCTCGCTCGAGCAGATGGGGCAGCCGGTGGCGAGCTTCTCGGGCGGCTGGCGCATGCGCCTGAACCTGGCGCAGGCGCTGATGTGCCCATCCGACCTGCTGCTGCTGGACGAACCGACCAACCACCTGGACCTGGACGCGATCATCTGGCTGGAGGATTGGCTCAAGCGCTATCCGGGCACCCTGATCATCATTTCGCACGACCGCGACTTCCTCGACGAAATCGTGAACGTCGTCGTGCACATCGACGAACGCAAGCTCAAGCGCTACTCGGGCAACTACTCCGCCTTCGAGCGCCAGCGCGCAGCCCACCTGGTGCTGGCCGCGGCGGCCTTTGAAAAGCAGCAGCGCACGCGCGCCCACCTGCAGTCCTTCGTCGACCGCTTCAAGGCCAAGGCCACCAAGGCACGCCAGGCCCAGAGCCGCATGAAGGCGCTGGCCAAGATGGAAGAACTGGCCCCGCTGCGCGCCGCCGCCGAATTCTCCTTCGAATTCCGCGAGCCCCTCTCCGCCCCGAACCCGCTGCTGGTGCTGGAAGACGTGGACGCCGGCTACCCGCTGCTCGACGAGCACGGCGACCGGGTTGGCGGCAAGGCGATCGTGAAGCGCGTGAACTTCTCGCTGCAGATCGGCCAGCGCATCGGCCTGCTGGGCGTGAACGGCGCCGGCAAGTCCACCCTGATCAAGACCGTGGCCGGCGAACTGATGCCGCTCGAAGGCAAGGCAACCCTGGGCAAGGGCCTGTCGATCGGCTACTTTGCCCAGCACCAGGTCGAGATGCTGCGCCACGACGAGTCGCCGCTGTGGCACCTGGCGAAGATCGCGCCGACCGTGCGCGAGCAGGAGCTGCGCAACTTCCTCGGGAGCTTCAACTTCCCGGGTGACATGGTGACGAGCCCGATCGCGCCCTTCTCGGGGGGCGAAAAGGCGCGCCTGGCCCTGGCCCTGATCGTCTGGCAGCGCCCGAACCTGCTGCTGCTGGACGAACCGACCAACCACCTGGACCTGGAAACGCGCGAAGCGCTGACGCTGGCGCTGGCCCAGTTCGAGGGCACGCTGGTGCTGGTCTCGCACGACCGCCACCTGCTGCGCGCCACCACCGACCAGTTCATCATCGTCGCCGACGGCAAGCTGCAGCCCTTCGACGGCGACCTGGACGACTACAAGGAATGGCTGTTCCAGACCAAGCTCGGCAAGGGTACCGACACCCTGCCGGCCCCGGCGCCGGCCAGGGATGCCAAGGCCGCGGGCGCAGCAGCAGCCCCGGATGCCGCGCCGGTCGACCGCAAGGAACAGAAGCGCCTGGAAGCCGGGGAGCGCCAGCGCCTGGCGGCCATCCGCAAGCCGATCGAGAACCGCGTCAAGCGGCTGGAAGAGCAGATGGCCAAGCTGAACGCGAAGAAGGCCGAGATCGACGCCCAGCTGCTCGAGCCGAGCATCTACGAAGCGGAGAACAAGGAAAAGCTCAAGACCCTGGTGGCCGACCAGGCCTTTGCTTCGCGCGACCTGGAGCAGCTCGAAGCGGAATGGCTGGACCTGCAGGAACAGCTCGAAGGCCTGGCAGCCTGATTGCCCGGTTGCGCCTGCTCGGTTGCGCTACTCGGTTGCGATAATTAAGCGCAGCTAATTCTTTTGGAAATTCCTTAAGCGCAACTTACGCAACCTGGCGCGGCTCGGCGGGCGCCACCGACATCAGGCGCTCGATGTCGATCAGCACCATGCGCCGCCCCTTGGCCATCCCGAGGCCGATCAGGTAGTCGGCATCGGCCCGTGCCCCCGGCAGCGGCACCACCTGCTCGGGACGCAGCCGGACCACCCCGGTGATGCGTTCCACTACCACCCCGACCACCCCTGCCAGGACCCGCACGACGATGACGTCGGTGCCCGGGTCGGGCACGGAAAACTCGGCCGAAAACGCCACCCGCAGATCCACCACGGGCATGATCACGCCGCGCGACAAGGCCACGCCGCCGATGATCTCGCCGTCGTTCGAGAAGCGTTCGAGCGCACTGAATACCTTGAGTTCCTGCACGGCGGCGTAGTCGAGCCCGTACTCGAGCCCGCCCAGGGTGAATCCAAGGAATTGCTGCGCTGCGGCGATGGTGTGGTTCGGCATGGTGTTTCCTTTCGTGGCAACACCTATCGTAAGCGTCCGGCCGGGTGAAATTGTTGACTGCAGTCAACTAAACCAGCTTGCCAGAGCAAGCCGTACTAGGGTTGACCCGATTTTGATCCCGTCACCAGCATCGCCACCAGCGGTGCGTCGTTCGGGTTCGCCAGCAGGGCATGCAGCAGCGCGCGCGGCACCAGCGATACCGCCTGGCTCTCCCAGCCCATGTCGGACGGGCAGCCGCCCACGCGCCGGCCCAGGTAGTAGCGGGTCTTGCTCATGCTGCGCACGGCATCGAGCAGGTAAGCGGTCAGTTCCACCTGCAACCCGCTTTCCTCGTAGGCTTCGCGGATGGCGGTGGCGCGCAGGGAGACGCCCCCGTCCTTCGTCCCCTTCGGGAAGGTGGCCGGGTAGCCGCCGTGGGCGTTCGACGGATGCACCACCCACACCCGCCCGTCGGGCTCCTCGATCACGACGCCGGCCGCGATACGCTTGCCGGGCGCCGGCACGAACGCGGGCTCGGCGAACTCCCCGGCATCCTGCCCGGCGACAGCGTCCCAGCCGGCATCGTCCCGCGGCGCCGCAACCCAGGGGCGCAGCGCGATGCCGTTCAGCTCTGCCGGCATGGCGCCGCCCGGGACCACGGTGGCGATCGCAGCGGGATCATGCCAGCTGCCAGCGGGGGTTGGCCGGGTCGGGACGGCGATCACACAGGGGCCGCCGTGCTCGTTCTTCTTCGGGTGCAGGGTCGTCATGGCGCGATTCTACGGCATGCCCCGCCTCGTCAAGCCGGCAACGCCAGCAGGGCCAGCAACTGCGCGATGTCCACCGGTTTGACCAGGTGGTGGTCGAACCCTGCCGCCCTCGAGGCATCGCGGTCCTGCTGCCGTCCGTAACCGGTGACGGCAACCAGCAGTGCCCCGCGCGTCGCCGGCAAGGCGCGCAGGCGGCGCGCCAGTTCGTTGCCGTCCATGCCCGGCAGGCCGATGTCGAGGATGCAGGCATCGAACCGGGTCTCCTCGGCAGCATCGATTGCGCGCTGCGCATGGTGTTCGATGTGCACCCGATGGCCCGCGCTCCTGAGCATCATTCCCATCAATTCGGCGGCATCGACGTTATCGTCCACCACGAGTACCCTGCGGCCGACGGCGGCCGGCAGCAAGGCCGGCCGTCCGGTCCCATCGCCGGCGGCAACCGCGCCCGGCAGCGTCATGCGCGGCAGGCGCACCGAGAAGCGGCTGCCCAGCCCCGGGCCGTCGCTGTGCACCGCCACCTCCCCGCGGTGCAGCTCGACCAGGCTCTTGACGAGCGCCAGGCCGATCCCGAGTCCGCCCTGGGTACGGTCGGAGGTGCGCTGGGCCTGCGTGAACAGGTCGAAGACGCCGGCCTGTACTTCCGGCGTCATGCCGATGCCGTTGTCGGCCACGCACAGCAGCACGCTGTCCGTACCCGCCTCCATCTGCAGGACGATGCGTCCCCCGTCCGGCGTGTACTTGGCGGCGTTGTTGAGCAGGTTGGCCAGCACCTGCACCAGCCGCTTGCGGTCGCCCTGGACGAGCGCATGCTCCGGCGCCAGGTGCAGCTCCAGCCGGTGGCGCCGCGCCTCGACCAGCGGGCGCACCTGCTCCACCGCATCGGCCACCGTGGCCTTGATGTCCACCGCCCCGGATTCCAGCGCCACCAGGCCGCGCGTGACGCGCGAGACGTCGAGCAGGTCGTTGATCAGGCTCGTCATGTGGCCGACCTGGCGCGCCACGATGGCACTGGTGCGGCGCACGCCATCGGCATCGAGCTTGTCCATCGCCAGCAGCTCGGCGGCGGCGCCGATCGGCGCCAGCGGATTGCGCAGCTCGTGCGCCAGCATCGCCAGGAACTCGTCCTTGCGCTGGGCTTCGAGGCGCAGCTGCTCCTGGGCGCGGTGGCGCGCCGTGATGTCGCGGAAAAAGATTGCCAGGCCGTTCAGCGCCGGATACACCCGTACTTCCATCCAGACCGGTTCCGCGCCGGCGAGCGGATAAGCGTATTCCACCGAGCCGGCCACGCCCTCCTCCATGGCCCTGCGCCCGATGCGCTCGATGCCGGTGCCGACCGACTCGGGAAACGCCTCCCAGTGGTTGCGGCCGACGACGTCGCTTGCGGGCCGCCGGATGAGCTCGAGGCCGTTGGCGTTCATCCGCGTGATCGTCCAGTCCCGGTCGACCAGGGCGAAGCCTTCGGCCATGGTGTCGAAGATGTACTGCGACTGGTCGCGCTCGGCGCGCAGCTCGGCCTGGGCGCCGGCGGCTTCCACGGCCGCCCAGGTGCGCTCGGCCATCTCGCGCGCCATGCGCACCTCGTCCTGTGTCCAGGCACGCGGCGTATCGCTGTGCATGCCGAGGATGATGCGCAGCTCGCCGGCCTTGACCAGCGGCAGGGTGACGTGGGCGCGCACGCTGACGGCTTCGTAGTTGGCCCGGATCTCGCGCGTACGCTCGTCCTGCCCGACGTCGCCGATCACCACGTCACCGCCTGAACGCAGCTGCTGCGCCACGGCAGGGCCGAAGGCTTCGAGCGGCGAATTGAGCCCGGCGATGCTGGCGATGCCCGGCCGGCACCAGTCGCGCCGCACGGTGGCGGGCCCGGTCGCCGAACGCAATTCGGCGAACGCCACCCGCGCCAGGCCGAGCGTCTCGCCCAGCAGCGCGCTGGCTTCCCCGATGATGTCCTCGACCGCCATCAGGGGCCGCAGGCGGTCGGCCAGGGCCAGCTGGAAGGCCTGCTGGCGCTCCACCTGCTTCATCTGCAGCACCTGCATCTCGACCATGCGCCGCGCCAGGTGCTGCTCGGTGACGTCGGAACCGACGACGAAGATGCCGGCGATGGCGCCGTCCTCGACGATCGGCTGGTAGATCACGTTGATATAACGGCGCTCCAGCTCGCCCGCGGCCCCGCGCCGCACCCGGATCGGGATGTCGTGCGCAAGGTACTCCTTGCCGGAGGCGTAGACCGCGTCGAGCACCTCGAACAGGCGCTGGTCCGCCAGCTCGGCCAGCGCCTCGCGCACCGGCCGCCCGACAAAGGAGCGCGGCCCGAGCAGCTCGACCATCGCCTCGTTGACGAAGTCGAACACGTGCTGCGGGCCGCGCAACACCGCCATGAAGCTCGGCGCCTTCAGGAACAGGGACTTGAGGCGCTCGACGTCGGCGCGCAGGTGCAGGTTGGTTTCGTATACATGGCGGGCGCGGTCGATCAGGCCGGTCTGCTCCGCCAGCAGCGACGTCCCTTGCCCGCCCGCGGCGCCCGCCGCCTCGCGCATGCGCTCGACGCCGGTGACGTCGATCGGATGCTGCAGCACCAGCTCGACCTCGCCCGCGCCGTCGAACACCGGCAGGTGGGTGATCGTCCAGTAGCGGCGTTCGAATCCGCCTCCGTCCGCCTCGGCGCGGGGAATGTCGAAACGCAGCAGCGCCATGGTGTCCGGCTCGCCGGTCTGCAGGACGCGGTCGAAGGAGGCCAGCATGTGGCGCAGCGTGACCGGATCGGTCGGGAAGGCATCCCAGGCCCAGCGTCCCGCGATCTCGTCCAGCGTGCGGCCGGTCGAAGCCAGGTAGGCGCGGTTGGCGGTGACGATATGGAGCTGGCGGTCGAGGACCAGGTAGGGATTCGGCGAGGCGTCGAACAGTGCGCGGTAGCGTCGGTCGGAAAATTCCATGTCCGGATAGGAGAATGTGCTAGTCCCCATTCTACCGATGTGGAGGCCGGCACGCGGCCACACGATTCCGTTACGTCCACGCATCGCTCCGGGGTCGATGTATTGATCCGGCAACCCTTCCGTGACACCATCGGGGAAAGTCCCGCTAAATGAACAACAATGAAAAACACGCCCGGCTCCGCTCCCATCACCCTTGCGCTCGACAACGTCCTGCTGGACACCCGCCCGCGCCAGCTCGACGGTTGGCGCCGCGGCGGGACTGAATTCCTGTACTTCGGTTTCAAGAACGCGCGCGCCTGCCTGTTCGTCGGCCTGTTCTTCGCCGCCATGATGCTCACCCCGCGTACCGACCTGCTCGGCGTTCCGCGCTATGACGTGCTGCTGCTGGTGGCCCTCGCCATCCAATTGTGGATGGTGCGCTCCGGCCTGGAGACGATGGACGAACTGAAGGCGATCTGCCTGTTCCACGCGATCGGCTTCGCGCTCGAGGCCTTCAAGGTCTCGGGCGCCATCCAGTCCTGGGCCTATCCGGACTTCGCCCATACCAAGGTACTGGACGTGCCGCTGTTCTCGGGCTTCATGTACGCGGCCATCGGCAGCTACATCGTGCAGGCCTGGCGCCTGTTCGACCTGCGCATCCGCCACCATCCGCCGCACTGGATGGCGTGGACCATCGCGATCCTGATCTACCTGAACTTCTTCACCCACCATTACATCGGCGACTACCGCTGGTACCTGGCGGCGTGCGCGCTGGGCCTGTACTCGCGCACCATGGTGGTGTTCCGGCCGCTGGACCGGGACCGCAGGATGCCGCTGCTGCTCTCTTTCGTGCTGATCGGCTTCTTCATCTGGCTGGCCGAGAACATCGGCACCTTCTGGGGCGTGTGGCGCTACCCGAACCAGCTCGGCGCCTGGTCCGTCGTCCACGTGAGCAAGTGGAGCTCGTGGTCGCTGCTGGTGATCATGACCTTCACCATCGTCGCCAACCTCAAGCACATCAAGGAAAAGATCCACGTCGCGCGCGCCTGAGCGCAAGACGCAGGGCGGCTACCGACGCGCGCACCGCGCTGCTATCATGGGGCCGTGCGGTACGCTTGTGTCCGCATTGCGAAGGAATCACCATGAAAGGTCTTACCAGCATCGCCGCGCTTATTGCGGCCAAGTTCCTGGCAGCCCAGTTCCTGGCAGCCCCGCCCGTGGCAGCCCAGCCGGTACGCGCGGCCACCCCGGCCGTCCGGCCGCCCACCGAGTCTGCCGTCGCGGCCGGGAGCGAAACCCATGCGGCCTTCCTTGCGCTGGAACGGCAGCGCGCCAGTGCCATCCTGCGGCGCGACATCCCTGCCCTGCGCGCCCTGATGGACCGCCACTACTACCATGTGGACAGCCGCGGCCGTGCGCGCAGCAAGGCCGAACTGCTGAGCGCGCTGGAACGCGACGACTTCCGCTACCGCGTCTACGACATCGAATCGGCCGAGGTCCGGCTGCTCGACCGCGGCAGCGCGGCGGTGGTCACCGGCACTTTCCGCACCCAGCAGGCAAGCGGCGAGGCCAAGCCCTTCCGCGGGCGCTACGTGCGTGTGTGGACGCACCAGCCGGACGGCTGGAAAACCACCTTCAACCAGTCGACGGAGATCAGGCCGGCCCAGGCGGGCTGCCCCTGCGACTGACGCTGCCGGCTCCGGACCCGCAACCGTGCCGGGCGCTCAGGCGCCGGGGCCGGTCCAGCCGAAGCTGCCGGCTGCGCCGGCGAACAGCAGTTCGCCTGCGCCGCTGCCGCCCTCGTGCAGCAAGGCCTTGAGCTCGCGCAGCGGCAGCGTGTACGCGGCCCGCGCATCGGGCGCGATGTCCAGCGCCCGCACCCGGAGCTCGCCGCCGATCGCCAGCACCTCCACCGCGACCTCCCCGCCGTGCTGCGCACGCTGCGTTTCCAGCCGCGCCAGCACCTCCATGCCGGCGCCCTGCTCGGCCTCGATCTCCCTGGCTTCCTGCGACAGGGCCGACATCTGCTTGAGGGCCGGCGCCACGCCCGCCCCCAGTTTTTTGAACGCCGGCTGCTGCTCGGGCGTGAGCAGCAGCTCGCCCTTGCGCACGCGCCCGGCCAGCTTGACGTAGCTGGCCACGTCCGGCTGGCGCGCCACCTCCTGCATCGCGGCGCGGCGCTGCGCCGCCAGCCGGCCGAACTGGGCAATGCGCTCGCGGATCATCGCCATTGCCTGGTCGATGCGCGCGCAATCCGGGCGCAGCACGAACACGCGCATCTCGCTGTGCCCACGCGGCGCGGCATGGCCGATATGGACCCGCCTGGCCGCGATAGCGCAGCCTTCGGCCCGCGTGACCCGGACCGCGTCGGCAACGATGTCGCAATTGACCGCCTCCTCGACCGTCACCGCCGCTCCCGAGATCGTGCAGTTCTCGGCGCGCTGCAGGGTCACCTCGCCGTTCACGGACTGGATCGTGGCGCCGGCGGCCACGCCCAGCACGTGGATCGGGCCGTCGGCGTTGCGGACGCTGCCGCCCATCAGGTTGCGGCCCAGGCGCACCAGGCCGCCGCGCGAGGCGATGTGGCCGTAGACGTCGGCATGCACCGTGATGCTGCCGCCTTCGACGACACGGTTTTCCTGGACCTCGCCGAACTCCTCGTAGTCGCCTTCCAGCTGCAGGTTGCCTGTGGTGCGGGCGCTCACGCCCTCATGGCTGACGATCCTGTCGCCCACCGAGACCCGGGTGCCGCCGGGCTCGACCTGCAGGAAACCATCCTGCAGCGCGACCACGAACTCGCCGTCGCCCACGCGCTCCACCGCGGTGCCCGGCCCGCTCCATTGCGCCAGGTCGAGGTCCACGGGAAGCGCGGGCGCCAGCACGGTGCCGGACAGGTCGACGCCCGGCTTGCCGGCCACGGGCGCGCACTTGCGCAGCAGCCGCGTGCCGCGCTGGACCTGGGGAAAACGGTTCTGGAAGCGCATCAGGTCGAGCTTGCCGTTGGCGAGCTGGCGTGGCGCATCGCTGCGGTGCAGGTCGTTCGAGACCTCGACCACGCGCGCATCCTCGCCCGGGCACGGCGCGAGCTGGCGCGCGACCACGATGCGCCCGGTGGCCCGGCTCGCGATGGCGCCCCGCACCGCCTCGACATCCAGGCCGAAACGGATGCCCTTCACCCACATGTCGGCGATGAATTCGTCGAGGTCGAGCAGGACCGGCTGCTCGACGCCATCGGGGCCGGGAACGAACACCGGCTCGAAGTAATACTCGGCCTGGCCGTCGGCGATCCTGATTGCACGGTACAGGGCGCGGCGCGCCGGCGGGAACGGCAGGATGTCGTCGGCCAGGCGCACGACGGCCTCGCCGCGCGCAGCGCGCGGGCGTCCGGACCCATGGCCGTACAGCGCCCTGGTCAGCGCGGCATGGTCGAGGCTGGCGAAATACCGGTTCTGTAACAGGATGGCGTCGATGGCCGCCAGCAGCACCGGCCTGGGCGCCGTCGCGTCCGCATGGACGCCATCGGCCTGGCGGACAATGCATTGCGCGGACGCGGGGCCGGAGGCGGAAGCGCGTGCCGGCAAGGCCTGGGCGGTGGGTGCTGCGGAATTGGACACGGTCACACTCGCTTCGGTGATTCGGAAGTGAGCGCTACCATAGCATGTTGCAAATAAAAATGACATATTGCAACGAAAATTCCTGGTGCACCAGGCCCGAGGAGCGCCCGCCAATGAAAACGGCGCCCGCAGGCGCCGTCGTTCTACCAGCCGCCGCTCAGCGGCGGCGGGCGTTCGGATACAGGTCCATGCCCGCTTCGTTGATCTGGCGCCGCAGGTCGCGGCGCTCGTCCGGCGTCATGCGCCCGCCCCGGCGTTCCTCGCGGGCGCGCTCCTGCTGCTGCATCTCGACGGCGCGGCGCTGCTCTTCGCGCATCTGCATCTCGTAGGCGCGCTGGTCGATGCGCGGTTCCTGCGCGCGGGCATCGTAACGTTCGCGCATTTGCTGCTGCTGGACCTCTTCGCGACGCGGACCGCGGTCCTGCCCTTGTGCCATTGCACCGAGAGCGGTACCCGCCAGCACGCAGGCGACGATCCCGCTGCGCACGAGACGTGCCAGCCGTTCGCCGGTTGGTGCCTGGGTTTTGATAAACGCGTCGTTCATGGTGTTCCTCTTCCGCGATGCCATATAAACAGATAAGCTGTGATGACCACTTGCCGCCAGTGTATGTGCATACCGCCCAGGGTGTAAGCCTGATTGGGTAAAGTTTGTAACACAATGTAATGGCTGAGGCAGTTGGACGAGATGTCTAAGCGATAAGACGTTACCATAGCGACATTCATCTGACAATTTCTGGAAGCACTATGAACGCGACGACGAACAACACGGGTAATACCGGCACACCCGGCGCCCAGGGCGGGCATTCCGCGAAGATCATGGTCGTGGACGACGACGTGCGCCTGCGCGACCTGCTGCGCCGCTACCTCACCGAACAGGGGTTCCAGGTCGTGACCGCCGAGAGCGCGCCGGCCATGAACAAGCTGTGGCTGCGCGAGCGCTACGACCTGCTGGTGCTCGACCTGATGCTGCCGGGCGAAGACGGCCTGTCGATCTGCCGCCGCCTGCGCGGCGCCGGCGACCAGACCCCGATCATCATGCTGACCGCCAAGGGCGAGGACGTGGACCGCATCGTCGGCCTCGAGATGGGCGCCGACGACTACCTGCCCAAGCCCTTCAACCCGCGCGAACTGGTGGCCCGCATCGGGGCCGTCCTGCGCCGCAAGGGCCCGGACGAGATCCCGGGCGCGCCGAGCGAGACGCCGCAGACCTTCGAGTTCGGCGACTTCGTGCTCGACCTGGGTACGCGCACGCTCAAGAAGAACGGCGAGACGGTGCCGCTGACCACCGGCGAGTTCTCGGTGCTGAAGGTGTTCGCGCGCCATGCGCGCCAGCCGCTGTCGCGCGAGAAGCTGATGGAACTGGCGCGCGGGCGCGAGTACGAGGTCTTCGACCGCTCGCTCGACGTGCAGATCTCGCGCCTGCGCAAGCTGATCGAGCCGGACCCGTCGAGCCCGCTGTACATCCAGACCGTATGGGGGCTGGGCTACGTGTTCATCCCTGAAGGACAGCCGCGCTAGTGTTCGCCCCGCTTTCCGCGGCGCGGCGCGCCGCACGCTTCGCCTGGTTCAAGAGCGGCCTGTTCTGGCGCACCTTCCTGCTGATGTCGGCGCTCACCGCGGCCTCGATGGGCTCGTGGATCGGCATGATCAGCGTGTTCCAGCGCGGGCCGCAAATCGAACAGACCGCCCAGCTGGTCAATTCCGTCGTCACCCTCACCAAGGCGGCACTGATCCATTCGGCCCCGGAGCAGCGGCGCGAACTGCTGTTCGAACTGGTGTCGAACGAAGGCATCCGCATCTTCACGCTGAACGAGGACGACATCGTCGAGCCGCCACCGGACAATCCCTTGATGCCCGAGATCGCAGCCATGGTGCGCGAGCGCCTGGGCCAGCAGACGCGCTTTTCCAGCGGCGTGAACGGGGTGCCGGGTTTCTACATCAGCTTCAGCATCGAGGGGGACGAATACTGGCTGATGCTCGAACGCGAGCGCCTGGCCGGCCTGTCGGGCGTGCAGTGGCTGGGCTGGGCCACGCTGGTGGGCCTGCTGTCCCTGATCGGGGCGGCGCTGATCTCCTCGCTCGTCAACCGGCCGCTGGCGCGTTTGACCGCCGCCGCGCGCGCCATCGCCAAGGGCGAGCGGCCCGCGCCGCTGCCGGAGAAAGGCTCGCAGGAGATCATCGAGGCCAACCGCAGCTTCAACCAGATGGTCGAAGACCTGGCGCAAGTCGAGAAGGACCGCGCCGTGATCCTGGCCGGCATTTCGCACGATCTGCGCACGCCGCTGGCGCGCATGCAACTGGAGGTCGAGATGGCCAACCTGCCGCAGGACGCGCGCGAAGGCATGCAGTCGGACATCAACCAGATGGACGCGATCATCGGCCAGTTCCTCGACTTCGCCAAGCCGACCGACGCCGCGACCTTCACCGCCGTCAACCTGTCCGAGATGCTGGCCGACGTCGGCCGCGAAGCGGGCCGCATCCGCGACCTGCGCGTGCGGATCGACCTGATGCCGGGCGTGCACGTGATGGGCAATGCGACCGACCTGCGGCGCGTGGTCAACAACATCATCGAGAACGCGCGCAAGTACGGCAAGACCCCGGGCCAGGACCTCACCGAGATCGACATCGTGCTGCGCGTGAAAGCGACCGGCCACGGGCGGCGCGCCGTGATCGAACTGTGCGACCATGGCGTGGGCGTGCCGGAAGACCAGATCGGCCAGCTGCTCAAGCCCTTCACGCGCCTCGACAGCGCGCGCGGCCAGGCCAACGGCGCCGGCCTGGGCCTGGCGATCGTCGAGCGTGTGCTCACGCGCCACGGCGCCGAACTCACGGTGAGCAACCGCCAGGGCGGCGGCCTGCTGGTGCAGATCGCCCTGCCGCTGGCAGGCTGACCGCGCCGCGGGAACGTGGTCCACCTGCTTTCCTCCCTCCTGCGCGGCCTCGGCCGCAACTTGCTGCTGTTCGCGGCCATCCTGCTCGTGCTCGCCTCGGGCCACTGGCTGCGCGGCGAGTGGGCAAATGTCCAGCGCATCGTCGGCGAACTGCCGTCGCTGCAGCGCGCGCAGGCCGACCTGGAGCGGCGCCAGGCCGCCATGGCGGCCACGCTCGCGCGCGAGCTCGAGCAGCTCTCCGGCGCGGGCATGCAGCGCATCGATGCCAGGATCCGCAGCGTCGATGACGAAATGGCCCGCCTGCGGCAGGAGGACGAGCGGGAACGAATGCAGCTCCTGTCCGCGGCGCTCGCGGGCGGCAACGCCTTGCCGGAACAGTTGGCCCGGTCGGCCACGCGCAAGGTCGAGCTCGAGCTGCGCGGCCAGGAAAAGGCCCACCTGCTCGGCCTGCGTGCGCGGGCCGAGGTCCTGGTCAACCGCCAGGCAGCACTCGACAGGCTCGATCTGCTGCGGCGCGAACACGCGGCAGCCTACGCGGCGCTGCAGGACCAGCTGAAACGCCGCGCCCAGGCCGAAGCGGCCGCGGGACCGTGGGCGAAGCTGTTCTTCACCCCCTCGTACCGGCAGCTGCAGGTGCTCGATGCCCAGGCCAGGGCCCTGCGGGCCCGGAACGACCGGGCGCACAAGGCCTTCCTGGCCCAGCAGGCCCTGCTGCGGCAACTGCCGTCCGCGCCCGCCCTGGGCGCGTTCCAGGTCGACCAGGCGCGCCTCGCCGCCGCCGCCGCGCCGCTGCGCGAGCGGCTCCACCTGGTCGAGGAACTGGCGGCGCGGAACCAGGCCTGGCGCGCCTGGCAGGTGCTGCGCCCGCTGCTGCCGGTGGCGCTGGCGCTGCTGCTTGCATGGTGGCTCGTTCCCGCGCTGATGCGCGCGCTGTTCTACTTCGTGCTGGCCCCGCTGGCCGCGCGCAGGCCGCCCATCGTGATCGACCCGGGCCGGACGGGCTTTGCGGCGCCGCCGGTCCCTGGCAACCGTGACGGCGCGCGCATCTCCTCGGTATCGCAGCAGGTCGCGCTGGCGCCCGGGGACGAGCTGCGCATCCGTCCGGATTACTGCCAGAGCCAGCCCGCCGGCGCCCGCATCGCCACCCGCCTGCTGTTCGACTGGCGCCGTCCGCTGACCAGCCTCGCCGCGCGCCTGTGGATGCTCAAGCGCCTGCGCGCCACCGAGGCGCTCGACGTCGTGGTGTCGTCCACGGGCGATGCGCTCGACGAGGTCGCCCTGCTGGAGCTGGCCGCGGGCCAGGCCTTCGTGCTCCAGCCGCGCGCGCTGGTCGGGGTCGTGGTCAAGGCCGGACAGCGGCCGCTCATCCGCAGCCACTGGCGCCTGGGAACGCTGCACGCCTGGCTCACGCTGCAACTGCGTTACCTGGCCTTCGAGGGTCCGGCCACGCTGGTGGTCAAGGGATGCCGCGGCGTGCGGTTCGAGCTTGCGGGCAGCGGCGCCGGCCGGACCGTCAGCCAGGAGGCGAGCCTGGGCTTTTCCGTCGACACCCGTTACGCCACCGTGCGCGCCGAGCCCTTCATTCCCTACCTGCTGGGCAGGCAGCCCCTGCTGCACGACAGGTTCGCCGGCGAGCAGGCCTGCTTCCTGTACGAAGAGGTGCCGCGCAACGCACGGCCGGGCCGCCGCAGGAACAACCCGCTGGACGTGCTGCTCGATGCCGGACTGAAGGCCTTCGGCATCTGAGTACTCGCTAAGTACTCGCCCCGAAACAAGTCAGGCTTCCTGCCGGAACGCCGGCGCCGGCACCGGCCTGGCCAGCGCTTCCCTGCCCCCGAAGGTTTCCGGCATGTCGTAGCGCAGGCCCGCGGCCTGCCAGCGGCGCAGGAACTCCTCGATCACGTCCGGATGGCTGCCCAGGTGCAGGCGCACATACGGCACCGGCGCCGTCTGGTTGAACAGCGAGGCCGAGACCAGGGTGCCGGTGGCGAAGAACAGGTCGTCGCGGAAGCGGTCGATGCCGCCGTGCGCATCCTGGTACACCTTGGGGATCTCGATCAGCATGTACGAGGTCGACGGGCCGACGCACAGGCCTGCGTCCGTCCATCCCATGTGCTCCTTCAGGCGCGCGCGCACCAGTTCCTTCTGGCGGGTGTAGAACAGGCCGGTCTCGATGGTCCAGTCGGCCGCTTCCGGCGTGGCCAGCCAGGCGCACATCAGTTCCGCGTTGTGGGTATTGGTGTGGTAGCGGTTGATCCACGATTCGCGGCTCAGGCCTCGCAGCATCTTCGGCGAGGTGGTGATGGCCGCGACACCCATCGTATTGCAGGAGAACTGCTTGCCGAAAGGCCGCGTGGCGACCCAGCGCTCGAACATGCCGGAGCGCGCCAGCTCGTTGTCGCCGCCATTGCGGTCGAAGGCGTCGAGCAGCGCCTTCAGGTGGTTGACGACCGGCGCGCGCGGGTCGTGCACGCAGTAATAGGCGTCGTCGAGCAGCAGGAAGCCGCCCTGGGCGGCGCACAGCTCCAGCAGGTAGTGCGTCACGTCCACCGGCCATTGCATGCCGGTCGGGTTGTGTTGCGGGTTGGTCACGGCCATGGCGACATGGCGGCTGCCGTCGGCGACCGTCTCGCGCACGATCGCGTCCCACTGGCGCAGGTCCGGCAGCCAGCCGTTCTTCGGGCCCAGCGGCAGGAACACGACCTCGAAGCCGACATCCCTGAAGATGCCGCGGTAGTCCCATGCCGGCGTCGGCACCAGCGCCACCGGCGTCTTGCCGGGGTAGTGCTCCTGCGCGTGGCGCAGCGCGACCTTGGCCATGTCGTACATGGCCATCCGGGTCGTCATCGCCAGGCAGCCGACATCGATGTCCAGGCCGGGTGCCGGCTTGCGCCCGCCGAGGTGGTGCTCGTTGACGATCAGGCGGCGCATGAAATTGCGGTGGCGCTGGATGCCGTAGCCCGACTCGGCATACCCCATGTCGCTGCGCTGGAACTGGAAGGCGTTGATGAACTCCAGGAATTTGGGGCTGACGCCGTTCCAATGTTCGCCCTTGACGGCATACAGCGCCGGCCCGTGCGGCGCCCCGGCCTGCATGTACTCGTGGTACAGCACCTGCTCCGGCGAACACTGGCGCATTTCTTCCGAGTCGTTCTGGAGGTGCTCGGCCGCGGCCTTGATGTGGCTGCGAAGGTGCGGGGTATGGGTCGGGACCGTGGGGCGTTCGAGGGCTTGATTCAGCTGGGTCATCAGGATGTCTCCCTAAGGTGTCGCATATGGACTTGGCGGATGTATACAGTTTTCGCCGTGGAGCAATGGCCGAAAAACTCCGCGCAGTCTAATTAGTTGCCGTAGAGACAGTCGCACGATTGAATGCGGCCCTTAAAACCATGCATCAGGCATGAAACAGGCGCTTCCACGCCTATTTCAGGCTTGCAAACGCCTCTTCGATGCCGGGATAGCGGAACACGAAGCCTTCGCCCTCCAGGCGCCGCGGCGCGACGCGCTGCCCTTCGAGCAGCAGGTCGGCCTGCTCGCCCAGTGCCAGGCGCACCGGCCAGCCAGGCGTCGGGATGAAGCAGGGACGGCGCCAGATGCCTGCGGCCGTCCGGCTGAATGCCGCCTGGGTGACGCATTCCGGGGCGGTGAAATTGGTCGCGCCCCGGCGGTCCGGTGACGCGCCATCGAGCGAATGCGCGAGCGCATGGCGCCAGCGGTGCGCCATGCCGCGCACGACATCGTCCACGTGGATCCAGGACAGCCACTGCCGTCCGCTCCCCAGCCTGCCGCCAAGGCCCAGCAGGATCGGCAGCAGCATCGCGGGCAGCGCGCCGCCCCTGCCTACGACCAGGCCGAAGCGCATGCATTCCACCTGCACGCCGTACCGCGCGGCCTCGCCCGCCGCTTCTTCCCATTCACGGCACAGGTCCGACATGAACATCGCTTGCGGCGGCGACGTTTCGTCGAGCACCGACCCGTCTCCGATACGCTGGATGCCGTAGTAGCCGATCGCGGAGGCGTTCAACAGCAGGAAGGGCTTGTGCCGGGCCCCGGCGATCCAGGCGACGAGCCGGCGCGTGAGCCCGATGCGGCTGCGGCGCAGGGCCGCCTTGCGCGCCGCGGTCCAGCGCGGACCGAGGATGCGCGCGCCGGCCAGGTTGACGACGACGTCGACACGGCAGCCGGCCGGCAGCGCGTCCATCGCGGCGATGCAGCGCACCTTGCCGTCGAACAGGCGCGCCGCCTCCTCGGGCTGCCGGCTCAGGGCGATCACTTCGTGGCCGTCGCGCAGCAGCGCACGCACCAGGTGCTGGCCGATGAAGCCGGTGGCGCCGGTGACGAGGACGGTGCGCGCCTGCGTGTCGAAGGACAGGTCCGGCGCGGCGCCGTCCTCCGTCCCGATGCGCTTGCGCCGCATGGCGGCGAGTACCTCGGCCAGGCCGGACAGGCGGACTCCGTGTGAAGCGGCGTGTGCCGCGGTGTTCATGGCTTCTCCTTGCCGGCCGGGAGGAAGCGCGCCACCTGCCCGCCCATCCTGAGCATGCGCTGCAGCGTCTGCGGCGGCAGGTGCTGGAAATCCTGGAAGCTGGCGCTGAGCATCTCGAGGAACTCCAGCACGGTCTGCATGCGCGCCAGCGTGGCCGCGTCGAGCTCCTTGTCGTCTTCGCCTTCGATGGCGCATTCGCGCAGCACCGTCAGCGTGGGATCGATCTCGCGCCGCTTGCGCTCTTCCAGGATGACCCGGAAGATTTCCCATACGTCCTGCAAGGCCTGGAAATGGTCGCGCCGGTCGCCCAGCACATGGCTGACGCGCACCAGCTTCCAGCTCTGCAGTTCCTTCAGGCTGTTGCTGACATTGGAGCGGGCCACGCCGAGCGTTTCGACGATGTCCTCGGCGGTGAGGGGCCGCTCGGACAGGTAGAGCAGCGCATGGATCTGGGCGACGGTCCGGTTGACGCCCCAACGGGTTCCCATCTCTCCCCAATGGAGGACGAATTTCTGCGCGGTCGGGCTCAGGCTCATGATTTCCCTTATTTCTGTTAATACAGAAATTAGAGAATAAAATGAACAACAGGTCAAGCGAATCCTCGAAGGGCATTGCGTCGCGCAGGCAGCGTTCGGCCGGGCGCCGGCATTCCCTGCGGGCGGCGGCACCGCAGCTTCGCCATACTGTCGCCTTTCGACTTTCGGGAGCCCGCCATGACCGCTACCACCGCCCTCTCCTACCGTGACGTGGCACTGGCCCGGACGTGATCGCCGGCCAGGGCACCGCGGCCAAGGAGCTGTTCGAGGAAACCGGCAACGACGGCCTGTCGCGCTTTGCCGAACTGGTCCAGGGCGCGGCGGCCCGGCTGGTGGCAGAGCAGCCGCAAGCGTAAGGCTGAGAGATTCTGCGGTCCAGGCCGTGTGGGGGTGAGGCAGCGAACAGAAGCTTGTAAAATTGACACGGACAATGGAAGCTCCAGTCAAGGAGCCGACCATGAAACGTCATCTCTCTCTCAGCATCCTGCTCGCGGTCCTGGCCGCGCCTGCGGCATACGCCGGGTCGAACATCGTCAAGTGTGTCGACGGCGCCGGCCGCATCACCCTCACCGACCAGGCTTGCGACGCGGGCGCCACGATGGTGCGCCTGGCCAATACGCCGGCGGACGAAGGCATCACCCGTGTCCAGCCCTATCCGCTCGCCACCGAGCAGGGCGCCCTGCCGCCGCCGGCCGTGCAGCGCCGCCCGGCCGCGCCCCGTGCCACGACCAGGCCGATGACGCGCGACGTCACCACGCTCAAGGCGGCGCGTGCGCAGTTCCTGCTGGGGGATGCGGCGGGTGGGAGGCAGACGCTGGCGACGCTGGATTGAATCTGGCGCAACGCCAGCCCTTTTGAAATGGGGCTCCCGCCTTCGCGGGAACGACGGATCAGCTTGCAGTGGCAGGAGCCGATTCGCAGGCCGCGCCTTCGACAGGTCATTCCCGCGCAGGCGGAATCCAGTTTTGCGTGCGCTGCCCGGCCGCTTGAGAGCGCCTAACAAGACCTTCAGGGCAAGGCGCAGCGCCGAAGACAGTACGCCTGTGCGTCGAGGCGATGCAACGCAGTCATGGAGGTTTTGTTAGGCGCTCAATGCACGTCATGCAGGCGCGTCACGCTCGCCAGGTGCGGCTGCAGCGGCGTGCAGATCTCGCGCAGCACCTCCAGCACGTCCGCGTCGGTGATGAAGTCGGCCGACGAGCGGGCTTGCAGCAAGCGCTCCGGCGGCAGCGAACGCGCCACCGCCCAGCCCTGCACGTAGTCGACGCCGATCTCGGCCAGGGTCTGCACGGTGGCCGCATCTTCGGCCCACTCGGCGATCGTCTTCATGCCCAGGTTCACCGCCAGGCTGACGATCGCTTCCACGATCGCGACGTTGGCCGGGTGCGCGTTGATGTTGACGATGAAGTTGCCGTCGATCTTCAGCACGTCGGCCGGCAATTCCTTCAGGTAGGAGAACGAGGTATAGCCCGCGCCGAAGTCGTCCAGTGCCACCTTCACGCCGAAGCTGCGCACCTGGTCGATGAAGCGGCGCGTGTTGTCGAGGTCGTGGAGCGCGACGCTTTCCGTGATCTCGAGGCACAGGCGGCTCGCCACATGCACGTAGCGGCTCAGGATATCGAAGGTGTCCTGCACGAAGCGCTCGTCGTTGAGCGAGGCTCCCGACAGGTTCATGCACACGAAGCGGGTATTGCCCAGCTGGGCCACGTTGTCGGCGATCCACGCCAGCGTCGTCGATAGCACCCAGCGGTCGATCATGCTGGCGCGCCCGCTCTTCTCGGCGGCGGAGATCACGGCGCCGGCCGGCACCACGCGGCCGTCCGGCTCGCGCATGCGCAGCAGCACCTCGAAGTTCAGCGAGTCGTGCGGGTTCTTCAGCGACATGATCGGCTGCATTTCCAGCAGCAGGCAGTCGGTCGCGTTCGGGCCCGACAGGCGCGCCACCATGTCGAGCTCGGCCGCGCGCTGGCGGAAGGCTTCGGCGCCGCGCTCGTACACCACCAGCCCCTCGCCGGCACCCAGCTTGGCTTCGCGGCAGGCGCGGTCGGCGGTGGAAACCGCATCCTTCATGGCAATGCCCGGCGTGACTTCGATCAGGCCGACCGAGCCGCGCACGTGGAAGGCCTTGTCGCCCACCCGGTACGGCGTGTTGCCGAGACGGTCCACGATGCCGCGGCAGATGATCGATGCCAGCGGGATCGCCGTCTCCGGCATCAGGATCACGAATTCGTCGCCGCCGACGCGGCCGATCTGCTGGCCGCCCGCCAGCATGGTGGCCATGCGCTCGCACACCTGCTTGAGCACTTCGTCGCCGGCTGCATGGCCGAACAGGTCGTTGATCAGCTTGAAGCGGTCGAGGTCGACATAGGCCAGCGCCATCGGCTTGCCGTTCGCCAGGCCGTTCGCGGCCAGCGCGAACTCGCGCTCGATGCCACGCCGGTTGTAGACCTTGGTCAGCGGGTCGTTGTTGGCCATGAATTGCAACTGCTGGGTGGCCTTGTGCTTTTCGGTGGTGTCCTGCAGCACGCCTTCGATGCGGGCGCGCGCCAGGGTGGCGCTGACGAGGAAGCGCTGGGTGCCGTCGCGGCTGACCAGCTCCATCTCGGCCTCGGCCTGGGCGTGGACCTGCTCGTGCAGCGCGGTCCAGGTGCTTTCGGCGAAGAACTGGCGCCACGCGGTACGGCCGGGCACGAAACTGGAAATGCCCAGCATCTTCTGCAGGGCCGGGTTGACACTCAGGAAGTGGCCGACCATGTCGAGCGTGAACAGGCCCACCGGCATCGCCTGGTAGGCGTGCTCCAGCTCCTGCTGGGCCGCCTCGCGCTGCTCGGTTTCGCTGCGCATCTGCTCGGCCACCGCCAGCGCGGCCAGCAGGCTCGAGGCCAGGGCGGCGGTGACGCTGTTGATGACGCCGAGCAGCTCGCGCATGCCGAGCGCGGCCGAGGCGACTTCGGCGATGGTGGCCAGGAAGCTCACCACGAACGAGGCGGCAAACCAGGAAGCGACGCGGTTGCGGGACTCGGCGATGATCTTGAACAGGCCGATCGTCATCACCGAGAAGCAGCAGGTGCAGATAAGCCACAGCAGCGGCAGGTACATCCCGTACGGCAGCAGGAGCGCCGCGGCCAGCATCGGCAGGCACAGCCATTGCATGATGCGAAAGGGCAACACGTAGCGCAGCGCCGCGATATTGTCCTTCAACAGCGCCTGGTACAGGGTCAGGGTGGCGATGCCGTACAGCGTGATCGTCACCGAGCGGCTGCGCAGCAGCCAGTCGGAGGGAATGGTCTGGCCCAGCCATTGGATATCCCACCCGGCCGACAGTGCGCCCACGCGCAGGTTCAGGATCAGCCAGCCGGCGAACATGACGTACACGGGCTGGCGGTTGATCAGGGCCGTGATCAGCACGAACAGCGCCAGCACCACCATGCCGCCGTCGAGCAGGCCCGACTTGCGGTGGTACTGCTCGACCGACAGCGCATACTGGTCCGCCGGCCACTGCAGCACCGACAGGCGGGCCGGGCCGGCGAAGCTGGCACGGCACAGCAGTTCGGCCGGCAGCGGCGCCAGCTTCAGCGCAAAGCCGGCCTTCGAGGCTTCGATGACGCCGGTGGTGGCCGCGCGCGTGGCCTTGCCGAGGGGAGCCAGGCTGCCGGCATCCCAGCAGGCAACGTCGAGGGCGTGGCGCGACGGGAACTCGACCACCTGGCTGCCTGCGCGCGGCATCGGTTCGAAGGCGAACCAGACCGGGGCCTCCGACAGGTGGGTGTCATGACCGGTATCCAGGGGAGACGCCTTGGCGCGTGCCAGCGCGGCGGCCGGGCTCAGGCTGGCTTCCTGCTGCACCGTGACGTGCATCGACAACGGCACGTCGCCGGTCGTGCGGTATTGGTCGTGCCAGAAAACGAGGGCGATGAGGGAAACGAGGCCGATTCCGAGCGGAATCAAGTAATAGGCGAACAGCTTCAACACCCGTTCCACGGCCGCGTGTGCAGCGACCGGAAAAGAAAAACGACGTTGGGGTGCTGGATTGGACATAAGCGATATCAATGCGATCGAAAGCTTCCTGTGGTACAGGCGGAAGCGTCAAAGCGCAAGGATACCGCTTTACAGTAGTGCAGTCATGCAATATTTGTCAGGCCGCGGCGAATTCGCGCGCCTGCAACGTTGGGTATTCCATAACTTTTCCTCGCGTGCGCGCGATCAGCGGCGGGACGGCCGGGCCGACATCGATATCGGGATGGTGGGTGTTGAAGAAGAAGTTCAGCAACGGATGGCGCGCCTCGGTGTAACGCTGCTCGAAGCTGGCAATTTCGAATGCCATCACACGGTGGGGAATATTACCGACGTGACGCAAGGGCACCGTTCCCTGCTCCGGGAACACGTCCTTGAACAGCATCTGCTCGTACTGGCGGTCGACCGGCGGGCGGCCCGTGGCTACCGAATAATCGATGGCGTTGTCTTCGCAATACATGAAACATGCCTTGATCAGTGCCACTTTGACCATACGGCCGACACGTCCCTCGTCGATGCCGAGGCGGGTCGCCTCGACCAGGCGGCGGCCCTGCAGCCAGTCCGGCAGGACGACCGACTCTTCCACGCCGAGCGGACGAAACAGGTTGGTACGGATGCGGGTGCTGCCGAGCGGCGAGCCGTCGAGCTTGGATTCGGCGAGCAGCACGATGGTGTCGCCCTCATAGTCGGCCGCCTCCGGCTGCGCCAGCGACCGTGCAAAGTCGGGCACGTGGCGCGCATAGGCGGCGTGGCGGATCTGCACTGCCTTGAGCAGGTCCGCTTCGGTTTCGACCCGGCGGATGGTAAACGGCAGGCGTTCGGCTGCGCGACCCGCCGCACGTGCTTCACGTGTGGCACGTGCCGGAACTGCTGGGATGGAAACGGCTGGGTCGAACAACGACATGAGGTACTCCTTGGGGTTGAATGAGTGAAACAGAATTTGTCCTGAACAAATTATCATTCCGTTCACTATCAACCGAATTGCTGAGGAGGAGTACTTTTTGCCCTCTATTTTTCCTACAAGAATGCAAGAATTGTCCTACACACTCCTTGCGCAAACGTAACAATCTGGTAACAATTCCGAACTACCCAATTCACATATGCAGGGTGGATAAATCACCTTCGCCGCAATGGCCGTGCACCGTTTTTCTCGTCATGCGCGGCGCATGGATTTCACATCTTGCGTGCAGTTCCCGACACCCGGATCGAGCCGCCGGGCTCTTGGCCGATCTCTGCCGTCAAGCGCGAGCGCATCCCCATGTCCTCGCCCTGCACGACGTCGATGCGACCGCCGTGCGGCCAGCCGATGTCGCGCAGGTAGCCGGCCAGCGCGGCCGTGCCGGCGCCGGTGGCCGGGTCTTCGTAGACGCCGCCGGACGCGAACGGATTACGGGTATGGAACAGCCGAGGCGTCTCGGCCCAGGCGAACACGATCGTCACGATCCCGTGCGCGTGCATGAAGCGGCGCCCGGCGTCGAGCTCGTACGCCATGCGCGCCAGCGCGGCACGGCTGTTCAACGCCACCACGAGGTGGTCCGCCCCGCCATGGGCCAGCGCCGGCGCGATGCGTTCGTCGAGGTCGGCGCGGGTGTAGCCGAACAGCGCCAGCGCGGCATCGGCCAAGTCGCCTGGCGCCGGCTGGCTGCGGGTAGGTGGCGACTGCAGCGCCGCGGCCACCCTGGCGCCGTCGGCACGGCCCTCGACCGTGATCGCCGCGGCATTGAGCGCCAGGTCGAATCGGCCCTCGCCGAAGCGACCGGCCAGCGCCGCGCCCAGGGCGATGGTGGCGTGGCCGCAAAAGGGTACTTCGGACTCAGGCGCGAAATAGCGCACGCGCCAGGCCCGGTTTTGCTCCTGCCCTCTTCCCTGCCCCTGCGGCGCGGCGAAGGCGGTTTCCGAGAAGCCGACGGCCCGCGCCAGGCGCTGCATCTCGGCGGCGTCGGGCAAGGCGTCCCCGATCCAGACGCCTGCCGGGTTGCCGCCCACGTCACCATCCGAAAAAGCGGCGATGCGCAGGATCGCGTTGTCGTTCATGGCGGGTTCCTTATATATATGATCATGGTTGGGAAAGCGCCATCATAATCCCAGTCGGGAAACTCGTCGGTCAGCATCCGGGCCGGCCGGACGCGTACGCCGGTGCCGCCGCTCGGTCGCCGGTCCGCGCCGCCGCTTCGAGCGCGGCGATGTCGCCGCCGCGGATCAGGTTGACGTGCTCGCCGATCCACTCGACGGGCCGGTCCCACCAGGCCAGTGCCAGCAGCCGCTGCACGCTGTCCGCGTCGAAGCGCTGCCGAACGACGCACGCCGGGTTTCCGCCCACGATCGCATAGGGCGGCACGTCCGACGCAACCACGGAGCGTGCCGCAATGATGGCCCCGTCGCCAATCGTCACCCCGGGCATGATCAATGCGTCGTAGCCGATCCAGACGTCGTTGCCGACGACCGTGTCGCCCTTGTACGGGAACTCGCTGTCGGCCGGCCGTCCATGCTCCCACCCGTTGCCGAAGATGAAGAACGGATAGGTCGACACGCCGTTCATCTGGTGGTTTGCGCCGTTCATGATGAACTTCACCCCGCGCGCGATCGCGCAGAATTTCCCGATGCGCAAGCGGTCGCCGACGAACGGGAAGTGGTACAAGACGTTGTTCTCGAAGTTGTGCGCGCCGTCCGGGTCATCGTAATAGGTGAAATCGCCGACCTCGATGTTCGGCCGGGTGATGACGTTCTTCAGGAAGCAGACTTGCGGGAAGCCCGGCATGGGAAAGGGTGTGCCTGGATCGGGACCGTGCATGGGTTTTTCCTGTTGATTTTTTTACAGGCGATAATGTACCGCACACCCGAGGCAGGCCGCCCGGCCCGCGCCCGGCCCATTAGCGATCGAGCACGTCCTGCAGGCGGCGCGCCAGGAAGTCCACCAGCGCCGCCACCCGTGGCGCCAGCGCCCCCTGCTTGTAGAACACCGCCCACACCGGCTGCGTCCAGGGCAGCGTCACGTCTTCCAGCACCGGCACCAGCCGCCCTGCCGCGACGTCCGCGCGCGACAGGAAATCCGACAGCGAGGCAATGCCGGCGCCGGCCAGCGCCAGGTGGCGTACCGTTTCGCCGCTCGATGCCGTCACCGCCGGCGTCACGGTCCAGCCTTCCCCGCCTGCATGCACCAGGGGCCAGGTGTTGAGCGAGGCCGGCGCCGTGAAGCCGAGCGTGCGGTGCGCCTTCAGCGCCGCGGCTTCCTGCGGCGCACCGTGCCGCGCCAGGTACGCCGGGGCGGCCAGCACGCGCAGGCGCGACACGCCCAGCCGGCGCGCGTTCAGCGTCGAATCGGGCAGCGCGCCGATGCGGATCGCCAGGTCGGCGCGTTCCTCGATCAGGTCGACGTAGGTCTCGCCGCTGACCAGCTCCAGCTGCACCAGCGGATAGGCTTCCAGGAAGTCCGGCACCAGCGGCGCCAGCAGGTGGTCCAGCGCCGGCGTGGCCGCATTGACCCGCACCAGTCCGGATGGCTGGGAGCGCCGCGCGGCGGCTTCCAGCTCCGTGTTGGCGAGATCGGCCAGCAGGCTGCGCGCCCGCCCCAGCAGCCAGCTCCCCTCTTCCGTCAGTTGCAGACGCCGGGTGGTGCGATGCATCAGCGTCATGCCCAGCTGCTCCTCGAGCCGCGAGATGGTGCGCGACACGCCCGACGGCGTTTGCCCGAGCCGCTCGGCGGCGGCCGAGAACGAGCCGGCATCCATGACCGCAGAAAATACAATCAAGGCTCCAACATCGATCATTTGTGACTCCACGTCAAAAGTAAATTGTACGGCAAGGCATTTTTCCCTGCCGGCCGGACGGGCACACTGCCGGTTCTGCATCAATCCACGAGCAACGGCCTACAAGGAGAACACCATGCCACTCGCACTCTGGGCGCTGACACTGAGCGCCTTCGCCATCGGGACGACCGAATTCGTGATCGTCGGCCTGATCCCCACCATCGCCGCCAGCCTCGGGGTGTCGGTGCCGTCCGCCGGCCTGCTGGTGAGCCTGTACGCGCTCGGCGTCGCCATCGGCGCGCCGGTGCTGACCGCACTGACCGGCCGCGTGCCGCGCAAGCCGTTGCTGCTGGGCCTGATGGCCCTGTTCACCCTCGGGAACCTGGTCGCCTTCATGGCGCCGAACTACGCCGCGCTGATGGCAGCGCGCGTGCTCACGGGCCTGGCGCACGGCGTGTTCTTCTCGATCGGCTCGACCATCGCCACCAGCCTGGTGGCGAAGGAAAAGGCCGCCAGCGCCATCGCACTGATGTTCACCGGCCTGACCGTGGCCCTGGTGACCGGTGTGCCGCTCGGGACCTTCATCGGCCAGCACTTCGGCTGGCAGGCGACCTTCCTGGCCGTGTCGCTGCTTGGCGTGGCGGCCATGATCGGCAGCTGGATCCTCGTCCCCGGCAATATCGCCGGCAGCAAACCTTCCGGCCTGCTCACCCAGCTGGCCGTATTGAAGAAACCGCGCCTGCTGCTGGTGTACGCCATCACCACGCTGGGCTACGGCGGCTCCTTCATCGCCTTCACCTACCTGGCGCCGATCCTGCAGGAAGTCTCGGGCTTCGCCGCCTCCAGTGTCGGCCTGGTGATGCTGGTGTACGGCGTCTCGGTGGCGGCCGGGAACATCTGGGGCGGCCGGCTGGCCGACCGCATGGGCCCGCTGCCGGCGCTGCAGCGCGTATTCGCCCTGCTCGCCCTCGTGCTGCTGGCCCTGGGCTTCACCGCGCCCGACAAGGCGCTGGTGCTGGCCACCGTGCTGGCCTGGGGCGCGGTCGCCTTCGGCAACGTGCCGGGACTGCAGGTCTACGTGGTGCAGCGCGCCGGACGCGACGCCCCGCATGCGGTCGATGTCGCTTCCGGCCTGAACATCGCGGCCTTCAATGTCGGCATCGCACTGGGCGCGTGGGGCGGCGGGATCATCGTCGCGAAGCTCGGGTTGATGGCGACGCCATGGATCGGCGCGCTGATCGTGCTCGGCGCCCTCGCCCTCACCACCCTTGCCCGCTGGCAGGACCGGCGCGACGCCGCCCCGGTCCAGGCCACGCCCCGCACCGCCGTCACGCACTGACACTGAAACCGAAACTGAAAGGACACATCATGCACATGCCGCAACTTGGCCTCGGCACCTTCCGCCTGCAGGGCCAGCAGGCCATCGACTCGGTCCGCAACGGCCTGGAGCTCGGCTACCGCCACATCGACACCGCCCAAATCTACGGCAACGAAGAAGAAGTCGGCACGGCGCTGGCCGCTGCCGGGGTCCCCCGCGACGAGGTCTTCGTCACCACCAAGGTCTGGACCGCGCACCTTGCCGGCAATCTGCTGGTTCCGAGCCTGAAGGAGAGCCTGCGCAAGCTGCGCCTCGAGCGGGTGGACCTGGCGCTGATCCACTGGCCCTCGCCCGGCGCCGCGGTGCCGGTGGCCGAATCGATGCAGGCCTTGCTGGCCGCGCGCGAGCAGGGTTTGACCGGGGCCATCGGCATCTCGAATTTCCCGATCGCGCTGATGCGCGAGGCCATCGATGCGGTGGGCGCCGCCAACATCGCCACCAACCAGGTCGAGCTGCATCCCTACCTGCAGAACCGCAGGCTGGCCGCGTTCGCCCGCGAGGCGGGCATCCACCTCACCGCCTACATGCCGCTCGCCTACGGCAAGGTGATGGAGGAGCCGGCCATCCAGGCCATCGCGACGCGCCTGGGCGCGACCGCGGCTCAGGTCACGCTGGCCTGGCTGCTCGGCAAGGGGTACGCGGCGATCCCGTCGTCGACGAAGCGCGCCAACCTCGCCGGCAACCTGGCAGCGCGCAGCCTCGTGCTGGCCCCCGGCGACATCGCCGCCATCGATGCCCTCGACAGCGGCGGGCGCATCGTCAGCCCGGATTTCGCCCCTGCCTGGGACCGGGGCTGAACTACTCGTCCAGCTCCGGATAGTGGCGGAAGATGCCGTTCTGGTTGAACGGGATGCGCCGGTCGGATGCGAGGTAGGCCGCGATGTTGGGGCGCGCCGCCACCCGGTCGCGCAAGCCGCCGAGCGCCGGGTACTCGCCTTCGAGCCGCTTCATGGCGTTCGGGAAGGCGTAGCGCAGGCCTTCGACCACCTGGAACAGCGACAGGTCGGCGTAGGTCGGCTTGTCGCCCACCAGCCAGTCGCGCGGCTCGGGGTTGGACAGGATCCGCGAGAAGTAGCCGAAGAACTTCGGCAGGCGCGTCTCGATGAAATCGGCGGCGCGCCGGATCGCTTCCGGCTTCTGGTCTTCGTAGTAGAGCGAGGTGGCGATCGGGTGGTGGGTATCGTGGATCTCGGCCACGAGGTCGGCAATGGTCAGCTGCAGCTGGTGCGTCCACAGCCGCCCCGGATCGGTACGCGGCGCCAGCGCGTGCTGTTCGCCAAGGTACAGCAGGATATTGGCCACCTGCCCGATGGTGAGCTCGCCCGCGCGCAGAAAGGGCGGCGCGAACGAGGGATGGGCTTCGGTGTCGAGCGCGGACAGCAGCAGGTCCATCCCGCCCTCGCGGCGCGCGACGTCCACATACTCGGCCGCGGCTTCCTCGAGGGCCAGCCGGACGAATTCCCCACGGCCCTGGATACCGGGCCAGTAAAAAAGTTCATACACCATCTCGCTCCTCCCGTTCGCGTTCGGTCTGGCGCAATTATCAGTGATGAATCGGAAGCGTGTCGCCGCACAAACATGATAGTCTTGTAGTGCCTGCCGGGCGAAAACAATAAGTCACTATTATCCGAGAGAGAGACAACATGACCGCACCGTTCGCCGTTGCTTCCTTTTCCATTGCTTCTTTTTCCACTGCTTCCTTTTCTCTCCCACTCCTGCATCCGGGCAGTAGCTAGCATTCGGCACACTTGCGTGGCAGAATGAGGTTTCTGCTGCGCAATCTCGCCATGCTTCACATGGCGGGACTCGAAGATAAAGACAGTGGCGCCGCCGTGGCGCCAGGAACTTTACGCTGAATGGAGCGTTCTCATGATTGTCGCTCACCTGACCAAAAGTTGGCGTGCCCGCCGAGGCCAGTACACGTCCGCCTCGTGGATGCTCAGCATCGCGCGCAGCCTGCGCGTGCTGCGCTACTGGCGCGAGCACCAGGCCCTCTGCCGTCTCGACCTGGTGCGCCGCTTCGTCGCGGCGGCGCCCCACGACGACCTGTTCCACCACCTGAGCCACCGCAGCTACCTGTCCACCGACCTGAGCGCGCGCCAGCGGGTGCAATGCGTACTGTCGCACTACCGCTTCGAAGACGCCACCTTCGGCAATGCCTACCACCAGGCCGTCTATGGCGGCGGCGGCCTCACGCTGTGGCAACACCCGTCGCAGGACGAAAACGGCGAACACCTGTTCGTCATGCGCCTCGAGATGGCCACGCGCGGCGACGCCGAGGGCGACCTCACCCTGTCGCTGGTCGCCGACGGCAAGTACCTGCACCGCCTGTCCTACACCTGGGTGGATGGCCAGCTGGCCGGTGTCGACCTGCCGATCGTGCCGTTCGTCACCCGCAACCAGGGGCGCTGGACCGACTCCGGCGCGGCCTTCGACGCCTTCGAGGCAGCCTTCCCCAACAATTCGCCGAGCTTCTTCTGCTTCGCCGCCATGCAGGGCATCGCCCAGGCGCTGGGCATCGACCAGGTGGTGGCCATCAAGTGCACATCGCACATCGCCTACAACCCGCTCGACGTCAAGCACTTCGAGAACGCCTACGACGGCTTCTGGAAGATCCTGGGCGGAGTCGAGATGCCGGGCCGCAGCTACCTGATCCGCCTGCCCTTCTACCTCAAGCCGCTGGCCGACATGCCGTCCAAGCATCGCAAGCGCGCCGCCCAGCGCCGCGAGTTCTGGCGCGCCATCGGCGATTCCACCCGCACCACGATGCTGCGGCACATGGTGCCGGCAGCGAGCAGGCAGGCGCGCACCGTGGCCGAGCCGGCGACGGCCGAAGCCTGACCCACTGGCCGGCAGCGCGCACGGCACCTGCGCCTCTGGGCCATGGCTGCGCAAGCTGCGCCTGCTGCTGCGGGTGCCCCAATCTCTTGCGCGCCAGGAGGCCTGGCCGAGCATGGCAACCCCTCTCCTTGAATTGGACAGCGGGGTAGCGTACCAGCGCAGATTGGATGCTTGCGCATGCATTCGATTATGATGGCGAGCCATGCTCATCAGGTCTTACACTTCAGTCGAAAGCCGAACGCATTGAACTTCCCCTCCAGGTCCGCCCTGCCGCTGTTTACCGCTTGCGCCTGCGCCGTCATCGCGCTTGCCTGCCTGTCGGGCTGGGCATCCGGGATCGAGCATCTCACCTCGGTATTCCGGGGCTTTCCGGCCATGGTCCCCATGACTGCGGGAATGACCCTGCTGGCCTGCTGCGCGCTGGTCCTGCGCCAGTCAGGCGCCGGAAAACATGCCGGCTTGCTGCCGGCGCTGGCGCTCATGGCGGCAGCGCTCATGATCCTGCTGGCGTACGCCGTGCAGCCGCTCGGTTGGCTCCCGGACCTGATGGCAGGACGCGGCGGCTGGAGACTGTCGTCTCCGATCACGGCGGCGGCTTTCCTGGTACTCGGCGCCAGCCTGGGGGCGCTACCCTACCCGCGCCACGTGCATCGCTCGCAATGGCTTGCGCTGGGCGTGCTGTTCCTGGCGCTGCTGACGCTTGCAGGCTACCTGTTCCGGGACACCTTTCTTTATCACTCATTGCCGGGTACCGGCACCTCGATCCTGACGGTCGTGGCGCTCATCCTGCTTTCGATCGGCTCCCTGGCGACGCGTTTCTCCGAAGGCATCATGGCGGCTGTCACGGGTCACGCTCCCTCGGCCCAGATTGCACGGCGACTGCTCCTGGCGGCAATTATCCTGCCGGTCCTGCTGGGTACCATCATCTGGATTGCGTTGCACTTCGACGCGGTGGACATCGATACCGGGATTGCCCTGCTCGTCTGGGGGATCGCGGTGCTGATCATCGTCGTCACCTGGCATGGGGCCGTGCGCCTGAACCGTGCCGACGTGGCGCGCCGCGAGGCCGAGCGGGCGCTCGAGGACGCATTGGCCTCCTTGCGCGAGGCCGACGCCCACAAAGACCATTTCCTGGCGGTGCTCGGGCATGAGTTGCGCAACCCCCTGGCCCCGATCCGGGCCGCCGCCGACCTGCTGCGGCTCCCTTCGGGTGTCGATGCGTCACAGCAGCGCCGTACCGGCGACATCATTGCACGACAAGTGGAAGCCATGACCCATCTCGTCGACGACCTGCTCGACATGTCGCGCGTGCGGCAAGGCCTGATGACGACGGAGCGCGTCCCGGTCGACCTGTCCATGGTGGTCAACGACGCCCTGGAACAGGCCAGACCCGCGATCGCGCAGCGCCGCCACGGGCTGGCGACCGAGCTGCCCGACCGTCATCCGGTGGTGCTGGGTGACCACAAGCGGCTGGTGCAGGTCGTGGCGAACCTGTTGGCCAATGCGGCAAAATACACGCCCGAAGGCGGCCGCATCGTGCTGGCGCTGCACGCGGGGCCGCACCAGGCCCGGATCGAGGTCAGCGACAATGGTATCGGCATCGAAGCTGCGCTGCTGGAGCACGTGTTCGATTCGTTCGCCCAGGTGACGCGCAGCCCCGGCCGTACCGGGGGCGGCCTGGGTATCGGTCTTGCACTGGTCAAGAGCCTGGTCGAGCTGCATGGCGGCAGCGTGGCCGCACACAGCGCGGGACTGGGCCAGGGCAGCACGTTCCAGGTGACCCTTCCGCTCGTGCAACAAGACCCGGAGCGCAAGCCGTAAGTCCCTGCACAGGCGGGCTCGTCGCTGCATCGCCCCCGCACCCATCATTGCCACATTCACCACGTCCGTCCGGGACCGTGGTACACTGCCGCCTCGCTAGGGGTCCTGGTGCGCGCTTCACGCTGCGCTGCCGGGTGAGAGATACCCTCCGTACCTGATCTGGATAATGCCAGCGAAGGAAAGCGCAACGCAGTTCCCATTCTTGTTTGCCCTTCCCCCACGTTGGCTCCGGCTTTTATGAAAGCAGCGCGCCGCATCCGACACCGTGGCGCGCGAAGACGAGCAAACCATGACATTCAACCTGAAGCAATCCGTCCTTGCCTGCGCCATCCTGCAGGCCTTCTCCATCAGCGCATCGGCGCAACAGGCCGCACAGCCGGCTGCACAGCCAACCGCGGGCGTGGCCTCGGTCGTCGTCACCGGCAGCCGCTGGGTCGCCAGCGACCGCGCCAGCATCGGCGGCTTCACCGACGCGCCCCTGCTCGACACTCCGGCGGCGATCACCGCCATTACCCGCACCCAGATGCAGGACCTGTCGATCCGCAACGTGACCGACGCCGCGCGCTTCGACGCCTCGATCGGGGACGCGTACAACGCGATCGGCTATGCCGAGCAGTTCTCGATCCGCGGCTTCGCGCTGGACAACGCCAGCAGCTACCGCAAGGACGGCATCGTGATCCCGGCCGATGCGCAAATCCCGCTGGAGAACAAGGAACGGGTCGAGGTGCTGCGCGGCCTGGCCGGCCTGCAGGCGGGCGTCGCGGCGCCGGGCGGCATCATCAACTTCGCCACCAAGCGCCCGACCAATGCGCCGCTGCGCTCGGCGACCGTGGAGGTGAGCGAGCGCGGCACCGTGCACGGCGCGATCGACCTGGGCGGCCGCTTCGAGGACCGCCGCTTCGGCTACCGCATCAATGCCGCCGCGGAAGAGTTGAAGTCCTACGTGCGCGGCGCCGACGGCGAGCGCCAGTTCGCATCCTTCGCCTTCGACTGGCAGATCGCGCCAAGCGCCCTGCTGCAACTGGACCTCGACCACCAGCACAAGTCGCAGATCACCGCGCCGGGCTACCAGCTGCTGCGCAACGAGGCGCTGCCGACCGGCGTATCGCCGAAGACCCTGCTCAACAACCAGCTGTGGACCAAGCCGGTGGAAACCGACAGCAGCAACCTGGGCTTGCGCTTCGAGTACCGCATCAACCCGGAATGGAACGCGACCATCACCGCCAACAAGCACTGGTTCAAGCGCGACGACTACACCGCCTTCCCTTACGGCTGCAGCAACGAGGGCGAAGGATTCTATCCGGGCTACTGCTCGAACGGCGACTACGACGTCTATGACTACCAGAGCGTGGGCGAGCGCAAGACCCCGTGGGGTGTGCAGGCCATGCTGCAGGGCCGCTTCACTACCGGCGCGGTGCGCCACGCGCTCACCGTGGGCACGGCCGTCTCCGAGCGCCACGACAGCTTCGGCGAATACGTCTACGACTACGCCGGCTACAGCAACATCTGGAACAACCTGCTGGTCGACCCGGCGCCGGGCAGCCCGCGTACCGGCCCGGTGATGGAGCGCCGCAGCGACCGCGAGCACGCCCTGTTCGTGCAGGACGTCGCCACCCTGTCCGAGCAGCTGACGCTGCACGCCGGCCTGCGCTGGGTGAAGCTCAAGCGCCACGAACTGGCCGAGATCGACCAGCCGTGGGTGCATGCGAACGATTCCTTCGTGCTGCCGAGCGTGGCGCTGGTGTACAAGCCGGCGCGCGACTGGAGCGTCTACGGCTCGCTGAGCCACGGCCTGCAGCACGGCGGCATCGCCGAAATGGGCACGACCAACGAGAACGCCGCGCTGCCGCCGGGCCGCTCGAAGCAGGTGGAACTGGGCGTGAAAGGCATCGTCAACAATGCCGTGATGGTGTCGGCCGCCGCGTTCGACATCCGCCAGGGGCTGGAATACGTGAACGCCGCCAATGCCTTCGTGCGCGCCGGCGAGCAGCGCCACCGCGGCATCGAACTGGCGGCGCAGGGCAAGGTCAATGCAGACCTGAACTACAGCCTGTCGCTGATGGCGCTGGATGCGAAGCAGACCGGCACCGGCGACCCGGGCGTGGAAGGCAAGCGCGTCACCAACGTGCCGGAATTCCGCTCGACCGCGTGGGTGGAATATGCCGTGCCGGCCGTCGCCGGCCTGAAGGTGGATGCGATGTGGCAGTATTCGGGCAGCAAGGCCTTCGATCCGGAAAACCGTGCGATCGTGCCAGGCTACCACGTGGCCGGCCTGGGTGCGTCCTACGCCGTGCGGCTCGGCAATGTCAACACGACCCTCCGCGCCCGCGTGGACAACGTGTTCGACAAGTTCTATTGGCGCGACGTGACGCAGTCGCTGGGCGGCTACCTGCTGCCGGGCGCGCCGCGCACCTTCCGCGTGTCGGCCCAGTTCGACTTCTAAGGCTGGCCCAGCAGTGCCTCGACCTGCCGTACCCGGTACGGCAGGTCGCCTTCCAGCAGGACGTAGGGAATGCCCCTCGCGACCAGCGTCTCCACCAGCATCCGGTGCACCTCCTGGCGCACCTCTTCCGATTCGCGCTGCAGGCCGTCCGGTTCCCATGGGCTGTCGGGCGCCGTGACGAACGTCCAGGCGTAGTCGTGGCGGCTGTCCAGGCGCGCCAGCTGCGGGTCCACCCGGCCCCAGTACTGGCGGCTGTACAGGGCCGTCATCAGGGGCGTCGTGTCGCAGAACAGGAAGCGCCTTGCCTGCCCGGCCAGCGCGTCTTCGCGCGCCAGCTGGGTGCGGGCGATCGGGTACTGGTCGCTCTCGAACGGCACGCGGGCATGGGTGTCGACGAACTCGCGCAGGTATTCCGGTACCCACACGGTCTTGTAGTGCGCCGCCAGCGCCTCGGCCAGGGTGGACTTGCCGGACGATTCCGCACCGAGCAGCGCTACCCGCTGGACCGGCAGGCCCGGGTTCGGATCCGGCGCCCCGGCCGCGCTCATGCATCCCTCCGCGCAATGTTCGACCAGGCGCGCCAGCCCGTGTAGGCAAGCACCACGAACACCGCGTACAGCACCGCCGTCAGGATCAGGCCCTTGTAGACGTACAGGCCGACGTACAGCACATCCACCACGATCCAGATCAGCCAGTTCTCGACCTTCTTGCGGCCCAGCAGGAGCTGGCCCACCAGGCTGCCGGCGGTCAGGAAGCCGTCCGCATGCGGCACGTCGGTGTCGGTGAGACGGTCGAGGAATTGCGAGAGCAGCACGAAGCCGATCGCCCAGCCAGCGATGGCCCAGCCCCAGCCGCCACGCCTCAGACGCGTGACGACCAGCGGCTGGTTGCCGGCGCCGTGCAGCCACTGGTACCAGCCCCACACGGAGGCGGCGATGAACACGAACTGCAAGCCCATGTCGCCATACAGCTTGGCATCGAAGAACACGACGGCGTAGGTGCTTGAGGAAGCGATCGAGAACAGCCAGGCCCAGTGCTTCTGGCGGATATTGAGGACCACGGTGGTCGCCGCAAGCAGGAAGGAAACGAGTTCCAGCGGCGTGGTCGTGAGTCCGGCGAGGGTCAGGGTATCGTTCATGCGGTGCAATAAGAAGACGCCGGATGGTAACAGCAAAAAGGCCCCGGCGGTGGCGTACCGCCGGGGCCTCGTCAGCTCGCCTGCCCGATCACTTCTTCGGATACTTGATCGTCATTTCCTTCAGCAGGTTGTGCGCGCCGTCCACTTCCTTCATCACCCACAGCATGTAGCGGATGTCGACGTGGATCGCGCGCGTGATGGCGCTGTCGAAGTACCAGTCCTTGGTGATCGATTCATAGGTCGAATCGAAGTTCAGGCCCACCAGCTCGCCGCGCTTGTTCATCACGGCCGAACCGGAATTGCCGCCGGTGGTATCGGCGCTCGACAGGAAGTTGACTGGCACGCTGCCCAGCACCGGGTCCTTGAACACGCCGTAGCGCTTGCCCTTGATGGCATCGAGCAGCGGGGCCGGAGCGATGAACGGATCCTTGTTGGTCGCCTTCTCGACGATGCCCTCGACCGTCGTAAACGGGCCCTTCACCAGGCCGTCGCGCGGCGAGTACGGCGACACGGTGCCATAGGTCACGCGCAGCGTCGAGTTGGCGTCCGGGTAGACCGGCTTGCCCTGCGATTTCTTCCATGCGATCACGGCCGACATGTACTGCGGGATCACGCGTTCCAGGTTGCCGTCGATGTCGTTGCGGCGGTTTTCCAGCGCCATGCCGGTGTCGTGCAGGCGCACGGCCAGCTGGATGAACGGATCGTTCGACTTGCGGAAGGCCTCGGGATCCTTGCCGATCCAGGCCAGGCGCTTGGCGGTTTCTTCCAGTTCGGTCGCCTTGTACATGGCCGGCAGCGCGTTGGCGGCCGGCAGCAGCGCGTCCAGGCCCTGCGGGCGCAGCTTGGCGTCGATGCGGGCATAGCGCGCCAGCGCGGCGCCCCAGCGTGCTTCGTCGACCTGCGGCACGAAGGATTGCTCGAGGCGGGTCAGGCGCGCCTTGATGAAGGACAGGTCGCGTTCCTGATAGCCGGCTTCGCGCTGCGCGTCCGGCTTCTGGCGCTCCAGCGCGAGACGGTACAGGGTGCGGGCGCTCTTGAGCAGGTCGCTGTGGGTCGCCTCGAGCCACGCCGCCTCCTGGCGCGAGGCCGCCATGTCCTGGGCGATCACGCTATCCAGCTCGCTGAGGAGATTCTTCGAACCATTGCCGTTCTGCTTGTGCCAGGCGCGGAATTCCGCGTCCTGCACGTCCTTGATCGCGGCGATGTCCTTGCGCGCGAAGCCGTCCAGCAGGCCCTGGGTCTTCTTGAGCACGTTGTTCAGGCTCTTGTCGACGCTCGCGTAGCGCACGTTCCAGGCCGGGTTGCCCATGGTCGCGGCCGAGATCACCGACAGGTCGGCGGTGATGCTGGCCACCTTGGCCGGGAAGTCGACGTCGCGCGCGAAGCGGATCTCGCTCGGCAGCTTGTAGCGGCTGGTGCGGCCCGGATAGCCGGCCAGCAGGATCGGGTCGCCGTTCTTCAGGCCTTCGCTTGATACGACCAGGAAATCCTTCGATTTATACGGCACGTTGTCCGGCGAGGGGTCGGCCGGGCGGCCGTCCTTGCCGACATAGGCGCGCAGGAAGGCGTAGTCGCCGGTCTGGCGCGGCCATTCGTAGTTGTCGATGTCGCCGCCGAAGTTGCCGATGCGGTCGGACGGCGCATGCACCAGGCGCACGTCGCGGATCATCAGCTGCTTGATGCGGTAGTACTCGAGGCCGCGGTGGAAGGCCGGCACCGAGCAGCGCACCGACTTGTCGGTCTCGCATTCGGCGATCAGGGACTTGATGCGCGACGCGACCAGCTCGTGGCGCTCGCGGCCGCTCATGGACGGGCTCAGCCCCTTGAGCACGCGGTCGGTCACGTTCTCGACCTTCTCGGTCACGTACACCAGCGTGTTCGGCCCGCCCGGCAGCTCGTCCGCGCGGTTCTTGGCCAGGAAGCCGTTGATGATGTAGTTCTTCTCGGGGGTCGAATTGCGCTGGATGGCGCCGTAGGCGCAGTGGTGGTTGGTGACGACCAGGCCGTCCGGCGAGACGAACGAGGCCGAGCAGCCGCCCAGCGACACGATCGCACTCATCGGATGCCTGGTCAGGTCGGCCAGTTTCTCGGCCGGCATGGTAATGCCGATGCGCTTCAGTTCGGATTTGAGTTGCGGCAACTGGTGCGGTTGCCACTGGCCTTCATCGGCCACGGCGGCAGTTACCATGCCCAGCAGTGCAACGGGCACGGCGGTGTGCAGGACGATCGATTTGAACAAGATGAACCCCGAGATGAAAAAAAGCAATCCGAGAGTATAGCCTTGTCAGCTTGTGAAGACCGTGGTTTTCTGGCGTATTGACGGAACAAGGCCAGCTCCCGTCCCCTGTCACCCACTACTGTCGTGGCCGCATTCCAACACGGTCGCGGCCGAATGCAAGGGTTTGCCTGCGGCCCGACCTTTTATCGTCGTACGGGCGTACCCGGATCGCGCCGTATGCTAGGCTGGAATGCCACCCACGCCGCCATTCTGTCGGCCCGAAGGAGCTCATCATGCATAAGCGCCTCTTCCCTGCCCTGTTCGCCGCCGGCCTGCTCGTGCCCGCGCAGGCCCAGGATTTCTGGTCGTTCAGCTATACCGGCTTCCTGCTGGAAAAAGAAAACCGTTTCGATCCGGCCTTCCGGCTCGACGGTGCCTTCGACGGCGAGGATACGGACGGCGACGGTTTGCTCGAACTGGAAGAGCTCACCGGTTTCTGGTACGAGGGACAGGACTTCTTCGCCAGGCCCGGAGGCGGCTGCTACCTTTCCCGTTGCGAGCTCAAGCAGTTCACCTACGAGCTGGCACTTGGCCGGCTGTTCTTCGACGCGGAATACGGTTATTCCGACGAAGCCAGCATCAGCTCGCACACGACCGTCACGGGGCTCAGCCATTACCAGTACAGCGAAACCGGCTACCGGCCGCCGTTCTACACCAGCACCCAGACCTGGCTCTGGACCGACCAGACCCGCTTCGCGATCTCGCCTCCCCCGGTCAGCGAGCCTGCCTTCGGCATGCTGCTGCCAGGCGGCCTGCTGCTGCTCGCCGCCACGCGTGCCGGGCGCCGGTGGCGCCGCGGGCGCGACCCGGGCACGACGACGAGTACGGGCTCGGGCTCAGTCCAGGGCTGAAACCCGCCAGCCGCCGCCCAGCGCCTGGATCAGCGCGACTGCCGCAGTCTGCCGGTCCGCCTGCACCTGCACCAGCGAACGGCGCGCGTTCAGCGCGGTCGCCTGGGCCTGCACCACTTCGCTGTAGCCGACCTGGCCCGCGCGGTAGCGGTTCATGATCTGCTGCTCGACCTTGTCGGCCGCCTCGGAGGCCACGCGCCGCAGTTCCTGCTGCTGCTCGAGCACCCGCACCGCCGTGAGCTGGTTTTCGACGTCCGCAAAGGCGTTCAGGACCGTCTGGCGGTAGCGTGCGACGGCCGCCTGGTGGCGCGCCTCGGCGCCCGCCACCCCGGCGCGCGTGGCGCCGGCGTTGAAGACCGACTGCGCCGCCGACAACCCGAACGACCACACCGCGTTCGACACCGAGAACAGGTCGGACACCCGGCTGCCGCCGGTGCCGAGCGAACCGCTCAAGCCGATGTTCGGAAAGTATGCCGAGCGCGCGATGCCGATGTCGGCATTGGCGGCGGCCACGTCGCGTTCCGCCGCGGCGATGTCGGGACGGCGCTGCAGCAGGGTCGCCGGCACGCCCACGGGGATGCTCGGCACGTGCACGCGCCATTCGGGCAGGGGGGCCAGGGTGAAGTCGGCGGGCGCCCTGCCGACCAGCACGGCGATGGCATGCTCGAACTGGGCGCGCTGGCGGTTCAAGCCCAAGGCATCGTTGCGCGCGTTGGCCAGTTGCGTCTCGGCCTGCAGCACGTCGGTGCGGGCGGCGAGGCCGACATTGAAGCGGTTCTGCGTGATCTGCAGCTCGCGCTCGTAGCCGGCAATGGTGCGTGCGAGCAGCGCGCGCTGGGCGTCGAGCGCGCGCACGGCAAAGTAATTGGCCGCCAGTTCGCCCTGGGCCGACAGCCGCGCGCTGGCCAGGTCGGCGGCGGTGGCTTCGGCATTCGCCTGCGCGCCCGTCACGCCTGCGCGCAGGCGTCCCCATACATCCGGCTCCCAGCTGCCCCCCAGGTTGAGGCGATAGGCGGTGTCCGCGCCCTCCCCGCGCACGCCGCCGCGCTCGCCCCCCAGGCCGAGCGACACGCCGGGAAAGAGCGCGGCGCGCTGCTGCTGGACCAGCGCGCGCGCCTGCGCGTAGTTCGCCACCGCTACCGCCACGTTCTGGTTCGAGACCTCGACCCCGGCCGCCAACACGTTCAGGACCTGATCGTCGAACAGCTGCCACCAGGGCCCGCGCTCGAGGGCGTCGGCCGGCGCCGCCGGCACCCAGCCTTCGGCCTCCTTGAACGCGGCGGGCTCCGGCGTCGTGGGCCGCTGGTAGGCGGGACCGGCGGCGCAACCACCCAGCAGGCCGGCGGCAACGACGAGGGCGATGGTGGAGGCGGAAGTGAAGGTAAAGGTAGAGGCGGTTCGCATGGAGGTCATGGTTTTACAGGGGTCGGTTCGTCATCGAGCGGATGGCGGGTCAGCGCGCGTTCGTCGGGCTTCTTCGTGCGCAGCTTGTCGAGCAGGACGTAAACGACCGGCGTGGTGAGCAGGGTCAGGATCTGGCTGGCGAGCAGCCCCCCGATGATGGCGATGCCGAGCGGACGGCGCAGCTCGGAGCCTTCGCCGAAGCCGATCGCCAGCGGCAGCGCGCCCAGGGCGGCGGCCAGCGTCGTCATCAGGATCGGGCGGAAGCGCAGGATGCAGGCCTCGCGCACGGCCTCCACGGCGCTCAGGCCCCTCGCCCGCTCGGCTTCGAGGGCGAAATCGATGATCAGGATCGCATTCTTCTTCACGATACCGATGAGCAGGAACACACCGATGAGCGCGATGATCGAGAACTCCATCTTGAACACTAACAGGGCCAGCACCGCGCCCACGCCCGCCGACGGCAGGGTAGACAGCACGGTGACCGGATGGATCAGGCTTTCGTACAGGATGCCGAGCACGATGTAGATGACGACGATCGCGGCAAGGATCAGCATCGGCTGTTCCTTGCTCGACTCCTGGGCCGCGCGCGCCGTGCCCTGGAAGCTGCCGCGTACATTGGTCGGCATGCCGATGTCGGCTTCGGCCTGCCTGACGGCCGCCTGGCCATCCTCCAGGTTGTAGCCCGCGGCCAGGTTGAAAGAGACGGTGGTGGCCAGTTCGCCGTCCTGGTGGTTGACGGACGTGGGCGTCGAGCTCTCGGCGAAACTGGCAATCGCCATCAGCGGCACCATGGTGGTGGGGCTGGACGACAGTGCCGAGCCGCTCGAGGGGTCGCGCGCGGCGGTCAGGTTGCCCGGCGCGGACGGCGTGCCCGAACCCGGCTGGCCGGACGCGGCGGCACTGCCGCCGGCCGCCCCCGTCCCGCCGCCGCGCGCCGGCACGTACACGTCGCGCAGCGCTTCCGGCGACTGCGCGTAGCGCTGGGCCACGCCCATGATGATGCGGTACTGGTTCTGCTCGTCGTAGATGTTGGCCACCTGGCGCTGGCCGAAGTTGTTGTACAGCGCATTGTTGACGTCGCGGGTGCCGATGCCCAGGCGCGCCATCGTCTCCTTGTCGATGGTCACGAAGGTCTCGACGCCGTTCTCGGACTGGTCGGTGTCGACGTCCACCAGCGCCGGCTGGCGCTTCATGGATTCAGCCAGGCGCGTGGCCCACTGCTTCAGGTCGGCCGCGTTGTCGCTCTTGAGCGTGTACTGGTAGGTGGAATTGCTGGAGCGTCCGCCCATGCGCAGGTCCTGCACCGGGTTCAGGAAGATCGAGACGCCGGTCACCTGCGCCAGTTGCGGGCGCAGGCGGGCGATCACGGCCTGGCCGCCCTCCTTGCGCTCGTCGATCGGCTTGAGGTTGATGAACATGAAGCCGCCCCCGGCGCGCCCGCCGCCGGTGAAGGCGACCACGGTGTCCACGGCCGGGTCGCGCCGGATGATGTCGACCAGCTGGCGCAGCTTGCCCTGCATGGCCTGGAACGAGATGCTCTGGTCGGCGCGGATGCCGCCGTTGAGCTGGCCGGTGTCCTGCTGCGGGAAGAAGCCCTTGGGCGCGGCCGCGAACAGGTAGACGTTCAGGCCGACGACGAACACCAGGACGATCATCACCAGGAGCTTGCTGTCGAGCGCCCAGTCGAGTGCGTGCCCGTAGCTGCGCAGCACGCGCGCAAAACCGTTCTCGGACCAGCGCGCCAGGCGCCCCGGCTGGCGCGCCTTGCCGGCCTGCGCATCCTTGCGGCGCAGCAGCCAGGCGCACATCATGGGCGTGGTGGTCAGCGAGATCACCAGCGAGATCAGCACCGCCACCGACAAGGTCACCGCGAATTCGCGGAACAGGCGCCCCACCTGCCCGCCCATGAACAGCAGCGGGATGAACACCGCCACCAGCGACAGCGAGATCGAAAGCACGGTGAAGCCGACCTCGCGCGCGCCCAGCAGCGCCGCCTTCATGCGGTCCATGCCGGCCTCGATGTGGCGCGAGGTATTCTCCAGCACCACGATGGCGTCGTCGACCACGAAGCCGGTGGCGACCGTCAAGGCCATCAGCGACAGGTTGTTCAGGCTGAAGCCCAGCAGGTACATGACGCCGAAGGTCCCCAGCAGCGAGACGATGGTGGCCACCGCCGGCACCACGGTGGCACGCACGCTGCGCAGGAAGACGCTGACCACCAGCACCACCAGGATAATCGACAGCACCAAGGTGAACTCGACCTCATGCAAGGAGGCGCGGATGGAGTTGGTCCGGTCCGACGCCACCTGCAGCGTCACGTCGCCCGGCAACTGCGCCTGCAGCGAGGGGAGCAGCGCGCGCACGCCGTCCACGGTCTCGATCACGTTGGCGTCCGGCTGGCGCGTCACCAGCACGATGACGGCCGGCTGGCCGTTGAACAGGCCGAGCGTGTTGACGTTCTCGACGCCGTCGATCACCTCCGCCACGTCGCGCAGGCGGATGGCGGCGCCGTCGCGCCAGGCCACGACCAGGTCGCGGTATTCCGCGGCCTGGGGCCTGCCCTGGCTGCCGCCGGCGGGCTGGGAATAGATCTGGAAGCGGTTGCCGCCGCCCTCGATGGCACCCTTCGGGCGGTTGGCGTTGGTCGCCTGGATCGCGGCGCGCACGTCCTCGCTGGACAGGCCGTACTTGTTCAGCGCGTACGGCAGCAGCTCCACCCGCACGGCGGGCAGCGAGCCGCCGCCGATCTCCACTTCGCCCACGCCCTTCACCTGCGCCAGGCGCTGCTGCACCAGGTTCGACACCGACTCGTAGATCTGGCCGGGCGAACGGGTCTTCGAGGTGAGCGCCAGGATGATGACGGGCGCGTCGGACGGATTGGCCTTGCGGTAGGTCGGGTTGCTGCGCAGGGTGGCCGGCAGGTCGGCGCGGGCCGCATTGATCGCGGCCTGCACCTCGCGCGCGGCCGAGTCGATTTTCCGGTTCAGGTCGAACTGCAGGCTGATGCGGGTGGAGCCGTTGCCGCTGTTCGAGGTCATCTCGTTGACGCCGGCGATCACGCCCAGGCGCCGCTCCAGCGGCGTGGCCACGCTCGAGGCCATGGTTTCCGGGCTCGCGCCCGGCAGCGAGGCCGACACCGAGATGGTCGGGTAATCCACCTGCGGCAGCGGCGACACCGGCAGCACGAAGAAGGCGGCGATGCCGGCCAGCGCGATGCCCAGCGTCAGCAAGACTGTGGCGATCGGGCGCTCGACGAAGGGCCGCGACAGGTTCATGCGCCCACCTGCGCCGGCTTGTTCGGGGCTTTTCCTGTCCGTCTACGGGCCAGGCGGTCGAAGGCCAGGTAGATCACCGGCGTCGTGAACAGGGTCAGCAGCTGGCTCACGATCAGCCCGCCGAAGATGGCCAGGCCCAGGGGACGCCGCAGCTCGGCGCCCTCGCCGGTGCCGAGCATCAGCGGAACGGCGGCGAACAGCGCGGCCAGCGTGGTCATCAGGATCGGGCGGAAACGCAGCAGCGCGGCCTGGCGGATCGCGTCCAGCGGACTCTTGCCCTCGTCGCGCTCGGCCTCGATGGCGAAGTCGATCATCATGATGGCGTTCTTCTTGACGATGCCGATCAGGAGGATGATGCCAATGATGCCGATCACGCCCAGCCCCTGCCCGGTCACCCACAGCGCCAGCAGCGCGCCGACGCCGGCCGATGGCAAGGTCGACAGGATGGTGAGCGGGTGCACGTAGCTCTCGTACAGCACGCCCAGCACGATGTACACGCACACCACGGCGGCCAGGATCAGCCACAGCTGGTTCGACAGCGACGCCTCGTAGGCGCCGGACGAGCCCAGGAAGCGCATGCTCACCGAGGCCGGCAGCTTGATCTCCCGGGCCACCTCGCGGATGGCATCCACGGCGGTGCCGAGCGAGGTGCCGCCGGCCGTGTCGAAACCGACGGTGGCCGCCGGATACTGGGCCACGTGGGTGATCTGCAGCGGCGCCTCCGCCTCGCGGATGGTCGCCACCGCCGACAGCGGCGTCGGCTGCCCGGAACCGGTACGCAGCTGCAGGCGCGCCAGGCTGGCCGGCGACATCGCCTCGTCCTGCTGGGCTTCCAGGATCACGCGGTACTGGTTGGTCTCGGTGAAGATGGTCGAGACGATGCGCTGGCCGAAGGCGCTGTAGAGCGCGTCGTCGATCGCGGCCGCCGTGATGTTCAGGCGCGAGGCGGTGTCGCGGTCGATGTCGATGAAGGCGGCGGCGCCAGTCGCTCCGGCATCGGTGGTGACGTTGCGCAGTTCCTCGCGCGCGGCCATGGCGGCCGCCAGCCTGCGCGCCCACTGGTTGACGGTGGCGCTGTCCGCGCCCTCGATCGAGAGCCGGTACTGGGTCGGCCCGCTCTCGGCGTCGATGGTCAGGTCCTGGGTGGGCTGCAGGAACATCGTCGCGCCGGCCACGTTGTCCACGCGCGCGCGCAGCCGCGCCATGGTCTCTTCCTGGTCGCCCCTGCCCTCGCGCTTCAGGTTGATCAGCATGGTGCCGGTGTTGAGCATGGTGTTGTTGGCCGCGTCCACGCCCACGTAGGAGCTGAGCGATTCCACCGCCGGGTCCTTCAGGATTTCGGCGGCCGCGGCCTGCTGCAGCTTCGCCATCTCCGCGTACGAGATCGACTGGCGCGCCTGGATCCGCGCCTGCAACTGGCCCGTGTCCTGGGTCGGGAACAGCCCTTTCGGGATGATCATCCACAGCAGCGCGGTGAGCACCAGCGTGCCGAGCGCCACCAGCATGGTCAGGCCCTGGCGCGCCAGCACCCAGCCCAGCGCCACGTCGTAGCGCCGGATGACGCGATCGAAAAAGGCCTGGCTCCTGCGGGCGAAGCGGCCCGGCCGCTCTTCCTGGTGGCTCTTCAGCCAGCGCGCCGACATCATCGGCACCAGCGTCAGGGACACGACCATCGAGATCAGGATCGTCACCGCCAGCGTCACCGCGAACTCGCGGAACAGGCGGCCGACCACGTCGCCCATGAACAGCAGCGGGATCAGGACGGCAATCAGCGACACGGTCAGCGAAATGATGGTGAAGCCGATCTGGGTGGCGCCCTTCAGGGCCGCCGCCATCGGTTCTTCGCCTTTCTCGATGTAGCGCGCGATGTTCTCGATCATGACGATGGCGTCGTCCACCACGAAGCCGGTGGCGATCGTCAGCGCCATCAGTGACAGGTTGTTCAGGCTGTAGCCCATCAGGTACATGATGCCGAAGCTGCCGACCAGGGAGATCGGCACCGCCAGGCTGGCAATCACCGTGGCGCGCAGGCTGTGCAGGAAGGCGAAGATCACCAGCACCACCAGCACCACGGCCAGCAGCAGCTCCATCTGCACGTGCTCGACCGAGGCGCGGATGCCGGCGGTGCGGTCGCTCAGCACGTCCATGCGCACGGACGCCGGCAGGCCGGCCTGCAGCTCGGGCAGGCGCTCCTTGATGGCGTCGACGGTGGCGATCACGTTGGCGCCCGGCTGGCGCTGCACGTTGAGGATGATCGCCGGCTTCAGGCCGGCCCAGGCGCCGATGCGCACGTTCTCGGCGCTGTCGACCACGCGCGCCACGTTTTCCAGGCGCACGGGCGCGCCGTTCCGGTAGGCGACGATCAGGTTCCTGTATTCGGGGACGGTGAGCAGCTGGTCGTTGGCGTTGATGGCATACGAGCGGGTCGGGCCGTCGAAGTTGCCCTTGGCGCTGTTGGCGTTGGCCGCGGTGATGGCGCTGCGCAGCGTGTCCAGGCCCAGGCCGTAGGAGGCCAGCGCCTCGGTGTCGGCCTGGATCCGCACCGCCGGCCGCTGCCCGCCGGACAGCGTTACCAGCCCTACCCCGGACACCTGGCTGATCTTCAGCGCCAGTCTCGTGTTGACGAGGTTCTGCACTTCGGTGAGCGGCAGCGTATCGGAAGTGATCGCCAGGGTCAGCACCGGCGCGTCGGCCGGGTTGACCTTGGCGTAGACCGGCGGCGCCGGCAGGTCGGTCGGCAGGAGCGAGCTGCCCGCGTTGATCGCGGCCTGCACTTCCTGCTCCGCGACGTCGAGCGTCTGGCCGAGGCCGAACTGCAGCGTGATCACCGAAACGCCGGCCGCGCTGGTGGAGCTCATGCGGGTCAGGCCCGACATCTGGCCGAACTGGCGCTCCAGCGGCGCGGTGACGGTACGCGCCATCACTTCCGGACTGGCGCCCGGATACAGGGTCTGCACCTGGATGGTCGGGAAGTCCACCTGCGGCAGCGCGGACAAAGGCAGGAAGCGGTAGCCGACCAGGCCGGCCAGCACGATGGCCAGCATCAGCAATGCTGTCGCGACCGGCCTTCGAATAAATGGCGCCGATGGACTCATCAGTTATCCCTCAAACCGTCGCTCCCGCGCAGGCGGGAGCCCAATGTCGTGTGCATCGCCGCCGTCATTGCTGCGCGCCTTCGCGCTGCCGGCGGCCCTCGCCCTGCCCGGCACCGGCGCCGCCTTGTCCGCCGCGTGCCCCTGCCGGACGATCGCCGGGCAAGGTCACCTTCGCCCCATCCCGGAGCCGGTCCGCCCCTTCCGTGATCACCTGCTCGCCCACCTTCAGGCCCGTCTTGATCTGCACCCTGTCCACCGTCGCCTGCCCGCGCGTGACGGCCCGCTGCGACACGGTGCGTTCTTTCGCGTCGAGCACGTAGACGAAGTCGCCGTTGGCGCCGTGGCGCAGCGCCGTCACCGGCACCACCACCGCGTCCTCGATCACGTCCAGCTGCAGGCGCAGGTTGACGAACTGGCTGGGGAACAGCTTGTTGTCGGTGTTGGCGAAGCGCGCCTTGGCGCGCACGGTGCCGGTCTGGACGTCCACCTGGTTGTCGAGCGCGATGAAGGAGCCGGTGGCCAGCGCGTCGCTGCGCGTGCGGTCCAGCGCCGTCGCCGGCAGCTTCGCGTCCTGCGCGATGCGTCCCTGCAGCGCCGGCACCTGGTCCTGGGGCACAGCGAATTCGACGTCGATCGGCGCCAGTTGGGTAATGACGGCAATGCCGTTGGCATCGTTGCCGCCCACCAGGTTGCCGATATCGACCGTGCGCAGGCCGACGCGGCCGGCGATCGGCGCCCGCACCTGGGTATAGCCCAGGTTGAGCTGGGCAATGCCTTCGGCGGCGCGGTCGGTCATGACCGTGCCTTCGAGCTGCTTGACCAGCGCGGCCTGGGTGTCGACTTCCTGGCGCGCGATCGAATCCTGTTCCAGCAGCGTGCGGAAGCGCGACAAGGTCAGGCGCGCGCTTTCCAGCTGGGCCTCGTCGCGCTGGCGCTGGCCGCGCGCCTGCAGCAGCGCCATCTCGAACGGGCGCGGATCGACGGTGGCCAGCACCTGCCCGGCCTTGACCAGCTGGCCCTCGGTGAACTGGATCTTCTGCAGCACGCCCGACACCTGCGGCCGCACCGTCGCCGTGGCGGCCGCCACCACGGTGCCGAGGGCGTCGATGTGGATCGGGATGTCGGCCTGCTCGGCAGTGGCCACGCCGACCGTGGTGGCCGGCGCGCCGCGTCCGCCCCGGCCGCCTGCGCCCGGGCCGGCTGCAGCAGGGCCGCTCGCTCCCCGCCCTGCCGCCCCCGGCGCGCCGGCGGCGCCCGGGCCACCGGCCGGCTGGTGGGTCAGGCGCCAGGCCAGCACGGCCAGGCCGATCATCGCCAGCACCGCGATCACGGCGCCGATCAAGCGCTTGCGGCGCTTTTCCTGCGGCGAGACTGGGGGCGGGCTGGTGAGGGCAGACTTGGGAGGAAAGTTCGGGTCCATGCTCTTCCTTGTTCTTGTGGCCGGAATGCGGTTCGTGCAATGTGGTCGCAAAAAGGTTAGCACGCTGTCCCGCAAGTTTATGTTTCATAACGTACATTGCGTACCAGCCGTTGTTACAAACGCGGGACGGCTTTTACGCCGATTTACACCGATACCCGGGAAATAGGGGGAGAACAGGAGGGAGTAAACGGAAAACGGGTGCGGAATCGCTTCCGCACCCGTTTTCCTGGTGTCGCAGCCGGTTACAAACTGGCTACAAAACCGGCCGCATTGCGCGTCATGGGGACTGGCACATGCAGTGGACGGCGGCAGCGAACGGCCTGCGTCCGTCGGCCACGTCCTTCAGGAAGGCCATGTCGTCGGCCACCTGGGCCATCGGGCCGGCCGGCAGCGCCGCCTCCAGCAGGCCGAGCTTGACCTGGATGTTGATCGCCTGCGCGGTCGAGGCGCCCATCATGTTCAGGAAGCGCTCGATGCGGGTCACCGGGCGCTCGACGTAGGCCACGCGGTAATCTCCGTCCAGCTTGGCGCGCCTGGCCGCCGAGTCGAGCGCGTCGCGATAGCTGCCGAGACGGTCGACCAGGCCGCGTTCCCTGGCCTGGGCGCCGGTCCAGACGCGGCCCTGCCCCGCTTCGTCGATCTTCGCGACGGTGGTCTTGCGCGCCTGCGCGGCCTTGGTGGTGAACTCGCTGTAGACGTGGTTGATGCTGCTCTGGACCAGCTGGCCGAAGCGCGGGTCGAGCGGGCGCAGCGGGTTGTAGGCGTCGGCCAGCCAGGTGGTGGTGTAGCCGCCGGTATGGATGCCCAGCTTGTCGCTCACCTTCTCTGCCGTCGGCAGGATGGTGAACACGCCGATCGAGCCGGTGATGGTGGCCGGGTCGGCGATCACCTCGTCGGCCGCCATCGAGATCCAGTAACCGCCGGAGGCGGCGACACTGCCCATCGACACCACCACCGGCTTGCCGGCGGCGCGGGTCAGCTCCAGCTCGCGGCGGATCAGTTCGGAACCGTAGGCGCTGCCGCCGGGGGAATCGACGCGCAGCACGATGGCCTTGACCTGTTCGTCCTCGCGCGCCTGGCGGATCAGGTTGGCCGTGGTGCGGCCGCCGACCACGCCCGGGCCGCTGGTGCCTTCGGTAATGTTGCCGGCCGCGACGATCACGCCGACCGCGTCGCCGAAGGGTTTCGGCTGGTGGCGGCCCAGGTAGTCGTGGTAACCCACCTGGCGGAAGGACTTGATGCGCTCGTCCCAGGCGCCGCGCTTGGCCAGCATGGCGCGAATTTCGTCCTGGGTCCGGATGCCGTCGACCAGCTTGGCCTGCAGCGCGACCTTGGCGGCGCTGCCGCCGGCCGCTTCGAGCTGCTGCGGCAGGGTCTCGATCCAGCCGGCCACGGTGCCGGTGGCCAGCTTGCGGTTCTTCTCGACCTGGGCGGTGTAGTCGGCCCACAGCGCGTTGTACAGGTAGGCGTCGGCTTCCTGCGCGGCCTCGGACGGACCGTTGGCGATGTAGGGCTCGGCAAAGCTCTTATAGGTGCCGACCTTGATCAGGTTGACCGTCACGCCCAGCTTGTCGAGGGCGTCGCGGTAGTAGTTGCGGCGGCCGCCGAAGCCTTCGATCAGCACCATGCCCATCGGGTGCACATACACTTCGTCGGCATGCGAGGCGAGCAGGTAGCGTTTCTGGTCGTACATGCCGCCCCAGGCCACCACTTTCTTGCCCGATGCCTTGACGCGGTCGATGGCGGCGCCGACGTCGCGCAGCATCGCCAGGCCGCCGCCGTTCATCTGGTCGAGCAACAGCACCACGGTGGTGATGTTCTTGTCCTTGGCGGCATTGTCGAGCACGGTGAGCAGGTCGCGCAGGCGCACGGTGCGCTTGCTGTCGCCGCCGACGCTGTCGAGCACCGTGTCCTGGAAGCTCGACTGGTACTGCTCGACCAGGTCGCCCTTCAGTTCGAGCACCAGCGCGCTCTTCTCGCCGATCGGCTTGACGCCGCCGGACGTGAGGATCATGAAGACGATGATCACGAACAGCAGGAACAGCAGGTTCATGAAGGTGCGGCGGGACACGTCGACTGCACGCCACAGCATGCCGAAGCCGCGACGCAGCGCGCTCAGGGGTTTGAAGGCCATCGATACTCCGTTAGTCAGTAAAACGTCGGCTCACGCCGCCACGGCAGCAGGCCCGGTCTTCTCTTTCCGGGAGACTGCGAACAGGCCGGCATACACGAGTATGCCATTTACCATAAGCAATTCCAGTCCGAGACGGTAGGAACCAAGCAAGTGCTCCTGATTGTACTCAAGGAGGGCGCAAAGAATCGGCGCGCCGATCGTAACGTACGGGACCAGGTGGTCCGTCAGCGAACGACGGGTCAGCATGCCGAAGGCGAACAGACCCAGCAGCGGCCCGTAGGTATAGGCGGCCAGCTTCAGGATGACGACGATCATGCTCGGGTTGTCGGCCATCTTGAAGCCCATCACCAGCATCAGGAACAGCAGCGCGAAGCCCAGGTGCACGCGGCGGCGCAGCTTTTCCTTGCCCTCTTCCGTCAGGTCGGTACGGCGCTTGATGCCGAGGATGTCGATGCAGAACGAGGAGGTCAGCGCCGTGATGGCGCCGTCGGCGCTCGGGAACAGGGCCGAGATCAGCGCGATCAAGAAGATGATCTGCACCGTGGCGGGCAGATGGCCCATGACGACGGCCGGGAAGATCTTGTCGCCGGTAGCGGTCACGCCGACGCTGGGAGCGTACAGGTACAGCAGGCCGCCCAGGAACAGGAAGCTCATCAGCACGACGACCAGCACCGCGGTCAGGGTCAACAGGTTTTTCTGGGAATCCTTGAGCGTCTTGACCGAGATCGTCTTCTGCATCATTTCCTGGTCCATGCCGGTCATGGTCAGCACGATGAAGGCGCCGGCCAGGATCTGCTTCAGGAAGAAGTTCGGGCTGTCGAAGTCGGTGGTGAACACGCGCGCCAGGCCCTGCGACTGCATGGCGTTCAGGCTGTCCGGAATCGACATGCCCAGTTCGCCGAGCAGGAACCAGACGCAGGCGAACAGGCCGAACAGCATGCAGGCGGTCTGCAGGGTGTCGGTCCAGACGATGGTCTTGACGCCGCCCTGGTAGGTGTACATCAGGATCATGCCCAGGATGACCAGGGTCGTGATCCAGAACGGCACGCCCAGGCTGTCCAGGATGATCGCCTGCAGGATATTCACGACCAGGTAGAGCCGGGCGGTGGCGCCGAGCAGGCGCGAGATGATGAAGAAGCCCGCCCCGCTCTGGTAGGCGCGGCGCCCGAGGCGCACGTCGAGGTAGTGGTAGATCGAGGTGAGCTGGAGCCGGTAGTACAACGGCAGCAGGATGTAGGCCACGGCGATGTAGCCGATCACGTAGCCGATCAGGATCTGGGCGTAGCCGAAGGCGTCCACGCCGACGGCGCCGGGCACGCTGATGAAGGTCGCGCCGGACAAGGTGGTGCCCACCATGCCGAAGGCGACCAGCATCCAGTTGCTGCTCTTGTTACCGATGAAGAAGCTGTCGTTGTTGGCGTTGCGCGAGGTGGCCCAGGCGACGCCGAGCAACAGGAGGAAATAGCCGATGAGGATGCAGAAAAGTAGTGCCGGAGACATGAAATTCCAGTGCGGTTGTCGTTTCGCCCAGCAATATACACTGAAGCGATCCCACCGGAAACGCTGCATCCTTCTCCTGGCTATACCTCTTGGTTATGCCTTCTTCTACTCCGCCTACGCCCGCCTACGCCTCTTCGCCCTGCACGCGCTCGAACGGCCCGATGCAGGTGTTCATGGTTTCGTCGGCGCACATCAGGAAGATCGCGCCCGACGGATGGAAGCGGATGTAGTTGGTGGCCGTGGTCCCGACCTTCATGATGGCGCCCGAGCAGTCCTTCTTGCCGTTGTCCTTCACGATGCGGTCTTCCAGCCGGTAGAAACCCTTGGCGCTGGGCTTGGCGGGGATGCGGTAGACGCTTTCCGACACTTCCTCGGCGCTGGTGACCAGGGTGGTGCCGTCGGCGCGGAAGCGGTAGGTTTCCGAGCAGCCGAGGTCGGGCAGGCTCAGTTTCCAGATGCCAAGGATGGGGTGGTCGGCCGGCGGCGCGGCCTGCGCGGCATGCGGCACGGACAGCAGCAAAGGTGCGGCAAATACGGCGGAAAATACGGCGGAAAACACTGCGGCAGGCACGCGCATGGCAGGCTCCTTCGACCTTCGCTTCCCCAGGACGGCGCCCCGGCGGTCCCGCGCTGCGGGCGATGCCATTATTGCATCGGCGGCGCGCGCACGTCGCACGCGCCGTGCGGTCCCGCCAGGCGGAGTCCGGCCGGGCAGGACAATGTCCCGGCGCGGATCAGCGGGGGTCAGCGGGGGTCAGCCGCGCTCAGCCATTCTCCGGCGCGGTCTTCGGCTTGGCCGGACGGCGGCTGCGGGCAGCCGGCTTGCGGGCCGGGGACTTGTGGGCCGGACGGGCTGCCTTCTTGCGGGCCGGCCTGGCGTCGCTGCCGTCGCCGGCCGCTGCGTCGGGGGCCTCCTCGGCGCCGGCGGGGGTGGCGACCGGACTGTCCGCCGTCGCGGCCGCGGTAGCGGCGGCAGTTGCCGGTGCGGCCGCGGCGTCCGGCTCGGGTAGCGCGGCGGCTTCGGTTGCCGGCGCCGCCTCGGCCGCTGCCGGGGCCTGCGCTGCCGGGGCCTTCTTGGCTGCCGGCTTGCGCGGCGCGCGGCGGCGCTCCTTCACCGGCGCCTGGGCCTCGGCCGGTTCGGCCAGTTCGGCGGGTGCGGCTGCTTCGGCTTCGCGGGCTTCCCGCGCAGGCGCTGCGCTTGCGGCATCTTCCTGGGCGGGCGCGGGGGCACCGGGCACGGCTGGCGGCGCCGTCTCCTGCCCGGCTTCCTGTTCCGCGGCCGCCGCGGCCGGCGGGACGGCCAGGTCGGCGTCGGGCGCGGTCAGTTCCGGCACCGGGGCGGCTTCCGCACGCCCCTTGCGCCCGCCACGGCTGCGGCGGCGCGGCTCGCGCGCGCCTTCCGCTGCCGGTTCGGCTTCCGCCTGCACGGCGTCGGGCTGGGGAGACACGTCCAGGGTGTCCGGCGATTCGGGCACCACGACCAGCTCGGGCGCCGGCATCGACGCGCTGGCGCTGCGGTACACATAGGTGCCCGACTTCTCGTCGCGGCCGAACTCGAACAGGCCGCGCGTCTGCGCTTCTTCCAGCAGGTTGCCGAAGGTGCGGAAACCGTAATAGGTTTCCGAGAAGTCCGGGCGGCGGCGCTTGAGGGTATCCTTCAGCAGCGAGGCCCAGATCTTGCCGGTGTCGCCGCGTTCAAGCACCAGCGCGTCGAAGGTCTCGAGCACCATCTCGAGCGCCTGCACCTTGCGCGCCTCGAGTTCTTCCTTGCGCTTGTCGTCGCTCGGACGGCGCGGGGACGGCTGGCCCTTGCGCGAATCGAGTTCTTCCTTGCGCTTGGCGGCGGCGCGATTCTTCTCGCGCACCAGGTCGTCGTAGAAGATGAATTCGTCGCAGTTGGCCACCAGGAGGTCCGAGGTCGACTGCTTGACGCCCACGCCGATCACCTGCTTGGCGTTCTCGCGCAGCTTGGAGACGAGCGGCGAGAAATCCGAGTCGCCGCTGATGATGACGAAGGTATCGACGTGCGACTTGGTGTAGCACAGGTCGAGCGCGTCGACCACGAGGCGGATGTCCGCCGAATTCTTGCCGGACTGGCGCACATGCGGAATTTCGATCAGTTCGAAGTTCGCTTCGTGCATGGGAGCCTTGAAGGCCTTGTAGCGGTCCCAGTCGCAATAGGCTTTCTTGACGACGATGCTGCCCTTGAGCAGCAGGCGCTCGAGCACCGGCTTGATGTCGAATTTTTCATAATTGGCATCACGCACGCCCAGGGCGACGTTTTCGAAGTCGCAGAACACCGCCATGCTGATGTTGTCGGAAGAAGCCATGAGTTGTTCTTTTCTACTTTTCTGGTAAGGAAGGGGAAAACTGACCGGGATTATACGCAACACGACTGCGCCTGGCTTCGCACGGCACGCCAGCGTCGCACACAAGCGATTGTTGCATTTGCATCACGAAAGGACATTCATCTCTATAATGTCCGCTTCCAATGCGCGCCCAAAACCGATCCATGCTTTCCCTTGCCGTCTTCGAGTCAGCATTCAACCGTTCGCCAGGCGGCGCCTACCTGCTGTCGCCGACGCCGGATGCCGTCGTCCTTGCCGTGAACGAGGCTTTCTTGAAAGCATCGAGGCGCCGGCGCGAGGAACTGGTGGGCGTCAGCCTGTTCGTCGCCTTCCCCGCCGACCCGAACGATCCTGCCGGCCTCGGCGAAGTGGACCTGCGCAATTCGCTGGCGCGGGCCATCGAGACCGGTTGCCCCGACATGCTGCCCGCCATCCGCTATCCGATCCCGGTCGAAGGCCCGGACGGAACGACCGTGTTCGAGGAGCGCTTCTGGAGCGCGGTCAGCACCCCGCTCTTCGACGACGAGGGGCGCATCGCCTGCATCCTGCACACGACCAACGACGTGACCGAGCGAATGCGCTCGGAAGCGGCGCTGCGCGAGAGCGAAAAGCGCTTCCGGGCGCTGACCACGGCCGGCCAGGTGGTGTACCGGATGAACGCCGACTGGACCGAACTGCGCGAACTCGACGGCCGCGGCTTCCTGAAGGACGCCACCGGGCCGCGCCCGTTCTGGCTCCAGGACTACGTGCCGCGGGACGAGCAGGAACGCGTGCATGCCGCGGTGGCGAAGGCGATCGGCAGCCGCGCCATTTTCGAACTGGAGCACCGGGTGCGCCGCATCGACGGCAGCGACGGCTGGGCGCTATCGCGCGCCGTGCCCATGTTCGATGCCGCCGGCCGGGTGGCCGAATGGATCGGCGCCGCCAGCGACATCACCGAGCGCAAGGCGGCGGAGGAAAAGCTGCGCGAGGCGGACCGCCGCAAGGACGAGTTCCTGGCGATGCTGGCACACGAACTGCGCAACCCGATCGCACCGATCAGCGCCGCGGCCCAGCTGCTGCAGCACATGAAGCTGGACGAGACCCTGGTGCGGCGCACCAGCGAGATCATCGCCCGCCAGGTGGGCCACATGACCGGCCTGATCGACGACTTGCTGGACGTCTCGCGCGTCACCCGCGGCCTGGTGGAACTGGAGCGTGTGCCGGTCGACCTGGGCGAGGTGCTGCAGGACGCGGTGGAACAGGTCATGCCGCTGGTACGCGCGCGCCGCCACGAACTCGCGTTATCGCTGCCGCCCCGGCCGGCCCTGGTCACGGGCGACAAGAAACGGTTGGTGCAGGTCGTCGCCAACATCCTCAACAACGCCGCCAAGTACACCCCGGAAGGCGGCAGGATCGCCGTGCGTGCCGATGTGACGGACGGCCGGGCCTGCATCGACGTCAGCGACAACGGCATCGGCATGGCGCCCGAACTGAGCGAGCGCGCCTTCGAGCTGTTCGCCCAGGCCGCGCGCAGCTCCGACCGCTCGTTGGGCGGCCTCGGCCTGGGGCTGGCGCTGGTCAGGAGCCTGGTCGAGCTACACGGCGGCAAGGTTGCCTGCGACAGCGCGGGGCCGGGCCAGGGCAGCCGCTTCAGCGTCTGCCTGCCCTGCGTCTCCGAAGGCGACGCAGCCGCGCCTGCGCCGCCCCCCGCCCCGGCGCCGGACGCGGCGCGCAGCCACGGTCGGCTGCGGATCCTGGTGGTGGACGACAACGTCGATGCGGCCGACACCTTGTCGATGCTGCTGGAGGCCTCCGGCTACCACACGCTGGTGGAACACGCGCCCCACGCCGCGCTCGAGCGGGCGCGGTGCGACACGCCGCAAGTCTGCCTGCTGGACATCGGCCTGCCCGAGATGGACGGACGGGAACTCGCGCGCCGCCTGCGCGCCGAGGCGGCGACCCGCGACGCGGTGCTGGTCGCCATCACCGGTTACGGCCAGGACAGCGACCGCGAACAGATCCTCGCCGCCGGCTTCGACCACCACCTGGTCAAGCCGGTCGACATCGGGCGCCTGCACGGCATCCTGTCTGCGCTGGCGGCGCCGCAGTCCTGAACTCACCGTACTGACTCACGGTATTGAATTACAGCCGGGCGAGCGTCGCATCGTCCGGCTCGCCGTCGAAGTACTTGTCGATGCAGGCCTGGAACACCGCCTCGTCCGGCGCCACGTCGGCAAACAGCGTCATCGAGGAGCGGAACTTGAGCTCATCCGGATGCCCGAAGATCTCCTCTGCGCTCAAGCCGTCGAGCCCGGCCACGATGCCCGCGCATTCGCGCAGGCGCTTGCCCAGCACCGGATGCGCCAGGTAGGCCGCCGCCTCGTCGCCGGAGGCGATCGCGTAGCGCTGCGCCATTTCGCTGTGGCCCAGCCCGGCGATTTGCGGAAAGATGAACCACATCCAGTGCGAGCGTTTGTGCCCGGCACGCAGCTCCTTGAGGACGGTGCCGTACACCGGCTCCTGCGCCTGCACGAAGCGCTCCAGGTCAAATTCCTTGTCCACGATGTGCCCTCCTTGGCCTTCCCCTGCTTGCCCCATGCTACAACGTCCCTGTTGTTTGCTAAAGTACGTCCCGTATGATGGATTCCGAACACCTATCCCTGCTGCTGGTCCGTGAAATGCCTTATGGTAAATACAAGGGCCGCAAGATCGCCGACCTGCCCGGCCATTACCTGGGCTGGCTCGCCCGCGAGGGCTTCCCGCGCGGCGAGCTGGGCCAGTTGCTGGCCCTCATGTATGAACTCGACCACAACGCCCTGCGCGGCCTGCTCGATCCGTTGCGTCCGGCCCACTGATGTCCCGTATATGGACTCCTCCTCGTTTGCAAACAATCCGTCTTCAGGCCGTGAGGTACGACTGCTCACGTATATCCGGTCTCGTACTGCTGCACCTGCTCCAGGTGCTGGACCCTGATGGGCTATTCGC